>DASXTC010000037.1:0-161569 GCA_036505635.1 Candidatus Polarisedimenticolia bacterium | reverse complement strand
ACGAGTGCCCCCCGATGATCGCGGAGCCCGAGGCGACCCCCGAGGCGGAGGTCATCGCGCGTGACCTGTTGCGGGTTCAGAGGGCGTGGATCTATGCCAACGAAGGGCTGACCGACCGGGACAAGATGGTCCGGGCGCTTTTCATCGAGGGCCGCAAGCCGGCCGACATCTGCCGCATCCTCGGCTATGTTGACGCGGCCGGGAAGGTGGACATGAGCCCCTGGACTTCCTACCGGCAGAAAATGCTCCGCAGGACCCCACCGAAAGGAATTTTGTAGCCCCGCGTTAAGTTTCACCCCTCCGCGACCGTGTAGGTAGTGACGGGCCATTTCTGGCCCGGCCTGCGAGGGCACTACCGATGGTCGAGGCCGTCCTGATCTACCGCCCCGGAGCCGGGGATCCCTCCGGGGGCACCGAATGTCGGATCGTCTCCACGCAGGACCCCGAAGGGGTGCGGGCCGTTGCCCGGGCCGCCGTGTGGGAGGTCCGCCGGGAGGCAGAAGGTTGGCGGCGGTTGGACCGGCAGATCGCCGCTGTCCGGGAAGCCGACGCATCGCGCCTCGACGCTGTTCTGCGGGAGCTGATCCCGGGATTCGAGGCGTCATGAGCCGCCCCGCCCGACGCCTCGCAGCCGTCCCCGTCCCGCCGGCATCCACGACCGACTGGACGACCACCCTGTTGACGCTGGCCCAGCTCTGCGCCCGCCTCCAGACGAGCCGGAGCAAGGTCGAGCGCGACGTTGCGGCCGGCCTCCCCTGCATCGACATCGGCCGGCACCACGAGGGCCGCCGGCCGAAGCGATCACTTCGATTCTCATGGCCGGCGGTCCTCTCGTGGTACGCGGGGCGACGGTGAACGCGCCGAACTGCGTCTGCGCCGAGCTGAAGATCCTCCAGGTGGCGGCGAACGGCATCCTTGAGAAGATCGGGCCGCTGGCCGATCAGCTCGACAGCGCCCAGCACGCACTACTCGGCGCCTGCATCGTGTTGTGCGCCGTGCTCCCGGAGATCGACCGGCCGCACGGTGGGGATCTCGATGAAGCCGTGCCGGCGGAGCGCGTCCAGTGACTGGCGAGGCGAAGACCGTCCTGGGAGACATCTTCACCGGCTGCGAAGGTCTGATCGAGATCCGGCCCCTCCCGCCCGGACGACACGCGATCCGTTTTTTCCCCACCGTGAACGATGCTGAGAGGTACGCCCGGTCGCTGGACGGCAAGATCGATGTCTACTTCGGCGCCGGGACCCGGCTGCGCGAGTCAGGCACGAAGGAAGACGTTCAGGAGATCCCGGCGGTGTGGGCCGACTGCGACTCGCCGGAGGCCGTGGCGAAGGTACCGACCTTCCCTCTGAGGCCCACCATCGAGATCGAGTCGAGCCCCGGCCGGCTGCATGTCTGGTGGCTCCTCAAGGAACCCATCCTGATCGAAGGCGAAGGCCAGATCGCCAGCGTAGAGGGAGTGCTGCGCGGCATCGCGGACAACCTCGGATCCGATCCGGCCGTGTGCGAGGTGGCTCGCATCATGCGGGTGCCGGACACGATGAACGTGAAGCGGGGCGCACCATGCCGGCTGCTACACAACGACGGCCCCCGCCACGACCTGGCCGACTTCATCAACTTGGGGATCCACCGTGAGAAGGTGGTCACCTCCGGAAACGGCGCGAAGCCCGAGCGCCTGGACACCGCGGGCGTGCTGGCCGGTGTCCCCGAAGGCCAGAGAGACCGGAATCTCTTCCGGCTGGTGTGCAAGCTGCGCCGCGCCGACGTGCC
Organism: Candidatus Polarisedimenticolia bacterium; assembly: GCA_036505635.1. Taxonomy (GTDB): domain Bacteria; phylum Acidobacteriota; class Polarisedimenticolia; order JACPZX01; family DASXTC01; genus DASXTC01. The sequence goes on along the minus strand of DASXTC010000037.1, from coordinate 159,802 downwards.
GCAGGAACTGGTCGAACGGATTGTGACGGAAGCCGCGGAGAACTGCGCCCCACCATTCCCGGCAGAGGCGGCCCGCGCGAAAGTCATCCGCGCATATCAGCGGTATCCGGCCGCATCCGCCGTGCCGGAGCAGCCCGCAGACGACGCGAAGCCGGTACGCGAACTATCAGCGGCCCTCGACATCGGCGCGCTTCTCTGCGCGCCACCCGAGGCGCCACCGTGGGTGATCGAGCCGTTGCTGGCGCGAGGCGAGATCGTGGTGGTGGCCGGTGAGCCGGGCATCGGTAAGTCGTGGCTGCTCGCGGACCTGGCCCTCGCGCTCGTGGTCCCCCATGACTTCCTGGCCGTGCTGCCCGTGGCCGGCGGCCCCTACCGCGTCATGGTCGTTGACCTGGAAAACTCCCCGCGACTCGTCCGGTATCGCATCCGAAAGCTGCTCCGGGCTTTGAATCTGGACACAGACGCGGCGAAGGTCCTTCCGCTTGCGTACCACTGTCAGGCATCGCTCGACCTGGGCGACCCAGCCGACCGGCTCATGCTGTTCGGAGCGGTCGAGAGTTTCCGGCCTGACTTCGTGATGATCGATTCGCTGGTGAGATGCCACCGCGGAGACGAAAACTCCAACAGCGCGATGCGCGATCTCTTCGCCGAGCTTGCCCGGCTGAAGGACTACGACTCCGGCGCCATCGTGTCACACCACCTGGCGAAGCCCAGCAAGGAACGCCCGGCCGATGACGTGCGCTACCGCATCAGGGGAGCGTCCGACATCCTGTCCGTCGTGGACGAGGCGTGGGGCCTCCAGCGGGAGGCCGACGGCTTCGAGCTGGTCCACGAGAAGACCAGATGGGACCGCCCCTCGGGAAACCTGGTTGTCTCCATCGAGGACGTTCAAGAGGGGGAGGGCGTCCGTCTGGTCGCTACTGAATCGCTGCGGCTCGTCTCGGGAACGGTGGACCGCCTGCTGATCGAGGGCGGCAAGGCAGGCGCGTTCCGGCCGTTCATGCTGGACGAAATCATGAAGGCCGGCGCGGGAAAGAAGGCGACCGCCGACAAGGCCCTGACCCGCGAGCTGGGCCGGCGGTACGCCCGGGGGCTCGTGAAGAAGAGCGGCAACAAGGGCGGCATGCGGTACTGGCTCGCCGAGCATGCCCCAGAGGACGCCGAATGAGCGTGAGGTACGGACAGGTACGGACAGCGGTACGGACACGGCCGCAAAGGTACGGACACCCGCAAGATCAATACCCCCTGTCCGTACCTCAGTGCGGACAACCTACGGACACTTCTACGGACACCGGCTGCCGCGACGGCGGCGCTTTCAGAGCGCCCGCCAGTATCGCGCCAGCACTGCCGGCGGACTCACCCAGGTACACGGCGCTAAGAGAAAGTGTGCCATGCCCGCGTCCCGCCCTGCCCGGCCTCGACTCCCTCACGGCCGGATGGTGCCATGGACTCCGCAGACGCACTGGACTGCTAGTCCAGCGTGAACCAGAAAGGCCGCACCCCGCAAGGGCTTTCAGCGGGCGTGTCCACCGAGTGTCCACGGGTCCGGCCCGCCCGCGTCCGCTCCGCGGCAAGGCGAAAGAGGGTGGGCATGATATGCAAAGAACTGGAAACGCATGCACAAGACGCATGTATCCCAGGTTTTCCCTGACCGTTCCAGCATGTCACCGAGGCGCGAATGGCTAGGCGCGAGCGGCACCAGACGGACCCCCTGCTCCGCTTCCTGTGGCAGACGCGGCGCCGCATGGCGTCGGGCGAGATGGACGGGGATCTCGGGCCGCTGCTCCTCACGATGGGCGAGGAGATGGCCCGGGCGACTCCGGGCGCGTCGGGGATGTTGCGGGCGATGCAGGCGCGGTTTCTGGACCTGTACGGCCGCCTGGAGGGCGCGGAGTCGGCCGAGCTGATGACGCACACCCGGGGGGTTTCTCAGCTTGAGGCGCTGTACCGCTCGATCAGGTTGGCCTCGGATCGGGAGGGGGCGCGCAAGCTGAGGGGGCTTCCCTCGGCTCCGGTCCGGGAGTCGCGCCCCCTCCGTGGTGGCCTGCCGCTGGCCTCCAGCACGCCGAACGAAGCCGGGGGCGACTCTCAGGGCGTGGAGGCCGACGAAGCCGCAGCACGGGGCGAAGACGACGGCCGGAAGGCCGACACGAGCGGCGATGGTGCCGCAATGGAGGAAGCATGATCCCCGATTCGTTGAAGCAACAGATCCGCTCGTGGGCAGCCGGCTCCGGCCTGTCCCGTGACGCGGCACTGCACCAGCTCGCGATGGTACTGGAGCCGGGAGCCGCCGTGCTAATGGCCCCGGCCGGACATCCGATCCTCAAGCTCACAGACGAGCGGGGGCGGGCGCTGGGCGGACCCCTCAGCACGAAAGAGAAGACGGAGGCCGACGACTTGACCCGTTTGGCCCTTCGAGGAGACTTGGACGAACCGGGCCAGCGACGCCTCGTCATGCTGTTGGACAAGATCGAGGCGGTCCGGGGAGGTGCGGCATGAAGTCGAATCTGAAGGAGGCCCAGGGGCCGCTGGAGTCGGCACTGTCGGCGCCGGCCGACTGGAGCATCGCGCTGGACAGGGAGCACCCGGTCAAGGATGGTGCCGCGGCCTGTGAGCGTCACGGCGTCACGCTGAGTGGCTCGACGTATGAGAAGGCGCACCGCGCAGCTCGACGGCTCGACCGGGAGGCATACATCAGCTCCGGGTCCGCGAAAAACGATCGGGAGAGGGTGAGCACCTACACCGGCAGTCTCGCCGAGCTGCGCGAGCGTCGCGGCCGCCTCCTGGGGGATGGCCGAAAAACGGCAGAGTTGGACGCTGGCATCTCCTCGCTGGAGCACAACATCGCGCTCGTGCAGGCCCGCCTCGACGCCGCGGGCGATCTGTCCGACTCTCAGCCGGCCCGGAGAGAGCGGGTCGATCACTGGAGGTGCATCCGGCGCGGCCTGGAACAGGAGGCGATCCAATACCGGGGCCGGCCGATGCCCGAGGATCTTGAGGCCCGCATCGACGAAGCGACGACAAACCTGGACGCCGCGGAGGCGGCCTTCGAGGCCGGCCGCGCGGAACCGGAGGCGTTGTTGGCCGCCAGATCGAAGGCCGAGCGCGAGGCCCGGCACGGCCTGGCGACAACACTCCGGGATCGCGTCCTGGAGAAGATCGCCGCGAGCGTGCGGGAGGCGATGGACGCGACACGGATCGCCCTCCACCTTCGGCGTCCGAAGCGGGCGCTTCCGCCACAAGTGGACGCGGCGTTGCGCGAGGCAGAGCGAATCTGTGGGATCGCAGATCGGCTCGACGGCGAGTGTTGGGGGCTCATGCCGTTCGCAGCACTTCTGGGCGATGACCTGCTCGCCACGGTGTTGCCCGACGTGGAGCCTGCCGAGCTTCGGCGGCTGCGCCGGAGGCGCGCGGAGCTGGAGTCGGGCATGTTGAAAAACGAGCCGTTGATGGATGAGGTGATGTAGGTCTGCCCCACAAGGCGAGGTGCGGGCAAGTCAGGCGCGGATGGATTGGCCTCCTGCCGTGCCGGGCGGTTAACCCGCCTCGCCAGCGTCCAACGTCGGCCCCCACCGGCCGGCGGCCGGTCCCCTGGACGCGCCCCGCACTCCTTCGGGGCGGGGGCCGGCGCACTCTCGGGGGACGCACCCCCACGCGGTAGATGAGTTCGGGGCAGAGCTGATCGCGCGGCGCCCCGGCCGGGACGACCGGCTCCCAACCGCGCGATCACTCTTGGGAGGAATGAACATGACGAACGCGGAGCCGTTGAGTCAGGATGAGGTGCGGGAGGTGATCGAAATGTGGATGGACGCCTCCGGCCCGGCGCTGGATCTCATCCGCCACATGCTATACGGCAAGAAGCCCTTCGCTCAGGATGACGCGAAGTTCTGGGCGCGAGTCGTTCGCGCGCTGGTGAGACACAAGGGGGTCATCCCCGATCTTGAGGCCCGCGTGGACGGGTATGTCGCCACGGTCGAGTTCACGAACAGGGAGTCGGCCGCCGCGCTGGTGGATGAGCTGAAGCGTTTCGCCGAAGCCGACCTTGCAGAGGAGGATCGGCTGCGCGCCTACATGACGGACATCAAGCGCCGCGGACTGAGGCTCGCACCGGAGCCGGCACCTCCGACCGCGGGATGATGGCCGCGTCCGTTGGCGTCTCTCACTCGCGCGTCAGTCGAGCCAAGAGGATTCAGGAAGAGGCCCGAGCCGAGAAACCTCAGTCATGGCCGCGCGGGCTGCACGAGCATTCCGAGCTCCTGGAGCTTCGCATCGTGGGCCGACTTGAAACAGTCGGTCCACTCCCACCGAACGCCCCTCATCATCATCGGGCCGCCAACCGGGGGACACGCGCCGTAGTAGAAGCGTGCCAGAGCGGCCGCCTCGATCCATCCGAAGTCGTGGAGCCTGTCGCCCCTGAAGTAGACCACGCGGACTCGGCCGAACTTCTCTTGGAAGAAGTTCAAGTCAGGCCCACGGACTTTAACCGACGCGGCCACGGGAGCCCCGAGGGCGAGGATCGTTGTCGGCCGTGTGCTGCGAGGGTTCGGGTAGACCGGCGCTCGCTCAAGGATCACAATGCCGGCCTCGTTCATCCCGCCGTGGCTCTGCGCGGGGGCAGGGGCGCTCGCCATGACGAAGGCCGCGCAGAGCATGGGAGCCGACAGGACGGCGATGGCGGGGCCGGGTCTCATCCGCCCATGATACCTGAAGGGGGCCGCACGCGTGGCACGCGAGGCTGGGATCGGGAAACCGAGCCCCGCAGAGCGCGCAGGAGCCGCGAACGAGGGCCGGGACGTGCTAGAGGCCGTCCGGGAAAAGATCGTTGACGATTCGGGCCAGTCGGGGCGGGCGTATTCTGGAGGGCCGCGATGCGGGTCCGGATCACCTACGGGCCACACGTCGGGAGCGACGACGGATCCCGAGCCGACAAGATGCCGTTGACACTCTGCCGGCCGAGTCTGCGATCCAGACCGTGAGTCGCCGCGGCGATGTAGTAGCGGCCTTCGCCCGCCGCCGGCGCGGGGAGAGTGTCAGGGACAGTCACGACCTGACCGGGAGTCGGGTTGATCGCGGCGCTGCACGTCAACGCCTGCGCCTGCGACCAGTCGGGCAAGGTGTGGACGTTGCCCGTCCACACTTGGAGCGAATCGGCAGAACGGAATCCTTCTGGATGGGCGGGCGTCAGAATCGAAAGCGCCTGACCGGATGGGACGAAGGTCAAGAGAGTGTCGAAAAGCGGCGGGAAGCCCGAGATGGCGATCACGCCGCGATCAGATGCAATCTCCTGGCTGGAGGCGCAGTCGATTATGGACACGCTTCGATCAATCAGGAGAACTCCATTCGTCAAGTCATACGTGACCTTCATGTCACCACCGCCACCCCCGCCTGCGTAGAGCCGAGTTTCGCAACCGCTCATCGTGCAATTGAAGCCCCGCTGGGAGGAAACACGAAGCACTTCTCTTGTAGAGCCATCTGGCCGTGTCACGAGGATACGCAGGGCTTGCCGATACGTGACAGGACAATCGGGATCTGGATTCAGACTATCACGGATCCACCTGATCACCGAACCGTCTGCCGCGACCACAGTGGAGTAGTCCAGCCCATACACCGAGCATGCGAAGGTTTGATTGCCCCACGGCTCCACCAGAGGTGCGGTGCAGCCTCCCGCCTGTTGACTCGCAACGAGAGAGGCAGACAGTGCGGGGTCAAGGATCTCGACCTCCTGCAAGAGGAGGGGGCTTTGAGCGAGGACGGTGGAAAAGGTTGCCGGGATACACAGAGCGAGGGCGCGAGCGAAGCTGGACATTCTCATGATCCCCTCCGATGGTGGGATGTCTCCGAGATCACGAGCATACATGAGGATCGCCCAGACACGAAGGGACACGCTTGACACTCGATACAGTTATGTCTACACTGTCCGCATGGCTTACCTAAGACGGCACCGAGCGCCCAACGGGACGACATATCTCTACATTATGCGATCTGTCCGAAAGGGAGAGAAGGTGACTCCGAAGGTTTGCGAGTATCTAGGCAGGGAGGATCAGATCGATCCGAAGCGACTCAAGAGGGCGCTAACGTACTGGGGCGTGAATACAAAGCCCGGAAAGGGCGGGAGGTAGGAGATGGCGAAGATCTTCAAGCGAGGAAAGAACTACTTCATGGACTACCGCAATCCGCCGGGCCGGGCGGGTAAGCGGATCCGAGAGAAGATCGGCCCGGTAACGAAGGACGAAGCGACGATCGTTCTGTCCACGCGGCTCAAGGATATTCAGGAGGGCAAGAATCCCGAGCTGCGGCGGATCAAGCTTGTGCTTTTCGCGGACCACGCCCGGGAGGTCATGGCGAAGCACTACGCGAACAAGCGGTGTCACGAGTGGGCCGAAGTCGAGATCGAAAGCAACCTGATTCCGTTCTTTGGCGAGACCTACCTCACGGCGATCACCCCGCTCACGATCAGCGGGTACATGGCCCGGCGGGAAAAGGACGGACTGGCGGCCACCACGATCAACAACGAGCGGGCGGTGCTGTCGAAGGTCATGGCGCTGGCGGTGGAGTGGGGGAGGCGTCACGATAACCCCGTCCTTCACGTCCCCGAGCGCGAAGTGTTGAAGGGGGATCCTCGATTCCTGACCCACAAGGAGGCCGACAAGCTGATCGAAAAGGCCCATCGACACCTCAAACCGATCCTCATCACTGCGCTGGAGACTGGCGGTAGGCGATCGGAGGTACTTGGCCTGGAGTGGGGTCACGTCAAGCTGGATCGTGGACTGCTCTACTTCGACCAGACGAACACGAAGTCGGGCAGGCGCCGCGAGATACCGTTGACGCCCACGCTTCACGCGGCCCTTTCCGGGCTGTCGAAGGTCCGGTCCATCAGCGGGCGTGTCTTCACTTGGCGCGGAAAGCGCCTCGTGAGCGTGAGGACCGCCTTCGAGAAGGCCCGCACGGATGCGGGACTCGGCGCGGAGGTGACGTTCCACACCCTGAGACACACCTTCGCATCGTGGTATGCTATGCGCGGCGGTGACCTGTTCCGCCTCAAGGAACTACTCGGCCACGGGGACATCAAGACCACGATGATCTACGCCCACCTATCGCCCGAACACATGAAGGCGGCCGTTCCGCTCATGGGCCGGCAGCCGGAACCCCCACGGGCGATCGGTGGACACAATGTGGACACTTTTCAGGAATCCCCGGATCGAGCCGCAAGCGGAAGTGCTTAATATTAAACGGTCGGGACGTGGCGCAGCCTGGTAGCGCACTAGACTGGGGGTCTAGGGGTCGCTGGTTCAAATCCAGTCGTCCCGACCAAAACTCTCCCATCCATCCTCCGGCCTGACCTATACTCACTCCGCGTATGCCGATGATTCGGCCCGCGCCCCACGCGCAGCCACAGCTCACGCCCCGTTGAATCGGTGGAGGTCGCCATGCCGTACTGCCCGCCATGCCGGCTGGAATACGAGGAAGGGGTCGAGACGTGCACCGACTGCGCCGAGGTCCTGGTCGCCGGCCCGATGCCCGAGGAGGTCCCCGAGCGGGCCGGCGCCGAGGAGAAATGGACGGTGCTCATGCGGGTGCGCGACGACGAGACGGCCGAGATCGTGCGCGGGCTCCTCATGAGCGGAGGGATCGAGTGCCAGATCGTGGGCAAGGCCTTCGTCGAGATGCCGGTGCCCGTGGTGGACTCCCTCTCCCGGATCGAGATCTGCGTCCCTCAGGCGCGGGCCGAGGAGGCCCGGGCGATCCTCAACGAAACGAGGGAGGGGACGGCGCCGTGCCCCTCGTGCGGCCACATGTCGTCGGCCGATGCCCCCTCCTGCGAATACTGCGGCGCGCCGCCGCGGTGAGATGACCCTTCCGTGACGACCATCCTGGTGACAAACGATGACGGGATCGGGGTGCCGGGGCTGACGGTGCTGGCCCGCGCCCTGTCCGCGATCGGCCGGGTCGTCATCGTGGCGCCCGACAGGGACCAGAGCGCCGTCAGCCACGCGCTCACCCTCAAGCAGCCGCTGCGCGTGCGGCGCCACGCCGAGGATGTCTACTCGGTGGACGGCACTCCCACCGACTGCGTCAACCTCGCGGTCTTCAACCTGCTGGAGATGAAGGTCGACATGGTGATCTCGGGGATCAATCGCGGGTACAACCTCGGCGACGACGTCACCTACTCGGGCACCGTGGCGGCGGCGTTCGAAGGGACGCTGCTGGGCTATCCGTCGCTGGCGATCTCACGCGCGGCGATGACGGAATCGGGTTTCTCGGGGCCGAACTGGCCCCACGACCCGGAGGAGACCTACGAGGCCGCGGCCGCCTTCACCGCCCAGCTCGCGCGACGGGTGCTGGAGCGCGGGATGCCCGACGACACCTTGCTCAACGTGAACGTGCCGATGCCGCCGCTGCACGGCGTGAAGACCACGCGGCTGGGCCGCCGCGTCTACAAGGAGGGGGTGATCGAACGGATGGATCCGTCGGGCCGCCAGTACTTCTGGATCGGCGGGACCCCTCCCGAATGGACCGAGGACCCCCGCAGCGACTACGCGGCCGTCATCGAGGGGTGCGTCTCGGTCACGCCGCTGCACCTGGATCTCACCAACGACCGGGTGATGGCGACCATCTCCTCCTGGGATCTCACCGCGCCACCGGCGGGCGGGGGAGGAGGCGCGCGGTGAAGCACGCGGTCGGCGACGAGTTCGCGATCCGAAGACGCCAGATGCTGGAGCGCCAGCTCGCCCCGCGCGGCATCACCGATCCGCGCGTCCTCGCGATCATGGGGAGCCTGCCCCGGCATCTCTTCGTGGAGGAGGCGCTGGCCGGGCAGGCCTACTCGGACAACGCGCTGCCGATCGGCGCTCGCCAGACGATCTCGCAGCCCTACATCGTGGCGTTGATGACGCAGCTTCTCAAGGTGGGCGCGGAGGATCGGGTCCTGGAGATCGGCACCGGCTCGGGATACCAGACGGCGCTGCTGGCGAGCCTGGCGAAGGACGTCTTCAGCGTGGAGCGGCTGCGCCCGCTTTCGACGAGGGCGCGCGCCGCGCTGCGGGAGCTGGGGCTGGACAACGTGCACCTGCGCGTGGGTGACGGCACCGCCGGATGGCCGGAGGAGGCGCCCTTCTCGCGCGTCGTGGTGACGGCTGGGGCCCCCTCGGTGCCGGCGCCGCTGCTGGCGCAACTGGACACCGGAGGGAGGCTCGTCATTCCGGTGGGAGACGAGCGAAGACAGACCCTCACCGTCATGATCAAGGGGCCGGCGGGCGTACGGACGGAGCATTACGACGACTGCGTCTTCGTGAAGCTGATCGGCCAGGACGGATGGGAAGCGCCGGAGTAGAGAGCCCGGCGCTGCGCTTTTCTTGACAGCCTCCGCCTCATCAGTTATCGTCGCCGCCTGCAAACTCATGGGCCGGGGCCATCGCGGTAGCGTCGGGACGTAGCGCAGCCTGGTAGCGCACCTGCTTCGGGAGCAGGGGGCCGGAGGTTCAAATCCTCTCGTCCCGACCAGTACTTAGCTCAGGTCGCTCCGGCAGCGCGTGGGAGTGGAGGGGAGAGAATCGAAATCGCGCGCGGGAACCACCAACCCCGGTTCCGATGTGGGGTGGAGTGACGCGTATGATCCCAGCGGTCCCCTCTACTGAACCGGATGGCCAGATGGTTCAGCAGATCAATTCTGTCGCGCGGGCGTTAGACGCGGTCTTCGAGACGCGGAATTCCTTCGGCGTGTCGCCCTGGTGGCGCGGACATCAACGCGCCAATTGGGATCTGGTCGCATCAGTCTTCCGGCGTGACGATCTCGAATTCGGGGCAGAGAAGTCGCTGATGGGCCGCTTCAGGTCGGCCGCCGTGAACCGACAGCCGCTTCTTCCAGACGGCGCAGATCATTCGTCGTGGCTCTTCCTTGCTCGACATCACGGACCTCACGTTCGTCTACTGGACTGGACTCAGGCAGCTCTCACCGCACTCTACTTTGCAGTCGAACAGCCGAAACTGGATGAGAATGAGGACGCCGCACTCCGGGCGCTCAGCCCCGAGGGTCTGAACAAAACCATGCTGGGTGTCAGAGGACTTTTTACGGCGATTGGTCCTCCGATAGACTCGATAGTCCGTCGTGCTTTTTCGGGTGAGGATCCAGATGGCAGCCAAGTAGCGGCTGTTCTGCCGATTGAAATCGATCTCCGGATGTTGCTTCAGCAGAGCCGCTTCACGATTCACGACACCCCTATGGCTCTCGAGAAGCTAGTCGACCACCCGAACGTGTTGCGCAAGTATGTGATCCCCGCTCGTTATAGAGTCAGCATCGCCTGCCAACTGGAGACCCTTGGGTACGGCCGGTCTTCCCTTTTCCCCGACCTGACGACGCTGGCCTCGGAAATCAACGGACTCCGCCACAAGAGATAGGGGATAGCAATTTCGCGGTGGTCCGGCCCGTTCATGCGCCTTGGCGCGATAAGCGGTTCCTGTGGCCTTGACATGGCGAGTCCAGAAGCCTAGATTTCGGGCATCCAGAAAGTAAGAAAGTAGGGAGGCCAGAAAGATGGAACTTTCGAGAATCGGACCGAAATTCCAAGTGACAATCCCGAAAGCTGCTCGGCAAGCCGCAGGCCTCAAGGTGGGAGACTACGTCGAGGCCACTGCGAGCAAGGAGGGGGTGCTGCTGCGAGCCAAGGCGGTCACAGATCGGCCCGCCGTTGTGGAGAGCAGGCTTCAAGAAGCGCTCGCGGATGTCGAGGCCGGACGTGTCCACGGACCATTCCGCACGGCGCGGGCAGTGACCAAAGCACTCAAGGGGCGTCGTATCCGCCCTTCTCGTAGGAGATCGCGGCGGTAGCCCGCTCGAGGCCCGCCCGGTTCACAGAGCGCTTTCGGCGTAGCTACCAAAACGCTACAGCTACGATCCAGCTCGCCGCTGACAAACAAATAGCTTTTCTCGTGCGGGACCTCCGCCACCCCTCGCTGCACGCCAAGAAGTACGATGAGACGCGCGATATCTGGCAGGCTAGAATCACGGGGAGCTGGAGGATGTACTTCAAAATCGATGATGAGGGCTATCTGCTGCTCGACATGATTTCCCACCCGAAGTGAACGGAGGGCGCGCGCGACGAAGAGCATGGGAATCGGCCGCAGTGGACGTCGACCAGGTTCCGGGCGCCCAAGAGTCCCTAATCACTTGCACCGCCGGCAGGTGCACCTGACGCTCACCCCCGAGCGGCTCGAGGTGTTGAATCGACGTGCAGAGCAGGGCGGGCGCTCTCCCGCCGAGCTGGCACGCGACCTGGTGATCGGCGCACTTCGGTCCCTCTACTTGCCTTCCTGACCGCCCCTATGATTTCCGTCGCTCGATTTCTTCGCGTGGAATCAAAACGGTCATCTGGCGCATTCTAAAGGGCAGGCGGAGCCGTTTCCGGGCCCCATTGAGCGGAGCAGACAGGAGGGTCAAGGTGCATCTGATGGTTCGGTCGTTTGCGGAAGAGATCCACGAGCAGCTCGTCTGCATCGGGCAGGTGCAGGACGGGTCATTCGTCCTTCACGTGAACGGGGCGCCGTTCAGGCTCCCGACGGCTGCGATCGGTCACGATGAGTCTGGCGAGTTCGCCCTCCTGCAGTAATCCACGTCAGAGATCCAGAATGGCTTCGTGCTCTCTGTCGAACCCTACGCGGAGGACGAGGACGATCCGATCGGCTGCCGGGTTTCCATCCCCCGGCCGGCTTCGATGTCTGAGCTCGAGTGGGCGGCGCTCATCAAAGGGCATGATCCCGAGAGCGTTAACCTCGTGGCGCCGATTGAAAACGGGTTCGCTCTTCACTTCACCTCGACCGGGTACATGGACACTTTCTCGCGTCCGCTCTCCAGGTAGACCGGCGCCGCCCCCTTGACTCCCTCGCATACGACAGAAGCCTCGAGCCGTCATCACGATCCCCGGGTATGCGACCCGCCTGGTGTGCGGGCGCCCATGTGGTAGAATCCCCGCCGCCGTTATGACCACTGCCCGCGTTCTCCTCGTCGACGACGTCCGCATCTTCCTCGAATTCGAGCGCCCCTTCTTCGAGAGGGCGGGCTGCGTCATCCTGACCGCGTCCACCGGAACCGAGGCGCTCCGGATCGCGCGCGAGGAGTCCCCTCACATCGTGTTGCTCGATTACGAGATGCCGGGTATGAACGGTGACGAAGTCTGCCGTAAGATCAAGGAGGACCCGGCCACGCGCCACATCCCGGTGCTCATCGTAACCTCCCATCGCGAGCCCGCGGTGTTGGAGAGATGCCAGAGAGCCGGCTGCACCGACTTCGTCACCAAGCCGGTGACGGGACGCGAGCTTCTGGAGAAGGTGGTCCGGATCCTCCAGATGCCGTACCGCGTGCACATGAGGACGCGGGTTTCCATGGAGGTCTCCGTCGGCCTGGGCAGCGAGGCGGTTTCGATCCTCGGCTACTCGGAGGACATCAGCGAGAGCGGGATGCGCGTCGAGTCGATGGAGCCGGTCGACACGGGGGCGAGCGTCGGGCTCAGCTTCACGATCCCCACGTCGGGCGTCAGGGTCCAGGCTCAGGGAGTGGTCGTGCGGGTGAGCGACATCAGGTCGCAGGGGACCTTCGCGGTGGCGGTCCGCTTCGAAGGAAGCGATCCCGCGTTTAGCGAGGCGATCCGGTCGTTCGTCGAGCAGGAGGTGGGCCGGTAGCCCGGACAGGGGAGATGGTCGCCCGTCGCTTCTATGTCCGAGGCCGGGTTCAGGGAGTGGGCTTTCGCTGGTTCGTCGTCGGCGCCGCCCAGAGGCTGAACCTGTCCGGTTGGACTCGCAACCTTCCCGACGGCCGCGTCGAAGTGCTCGCCCAGGGGGAGCCCCCGGCTCTCCTGTCGCTGGCCGAGGAGCTCAGGGCGGGCCCTCGGGCGGCGGGCGTGGAAGCGGTCGATTCGAACGACGAGACGCCGGATCTCAAGCTCAGGGACTTCAGCGTGAGATAATGACCCATGACCAACCCGTCGCGCTTAATCCGTGATGTCCCGGACTTCCCGAAGAAGGGGATCATCTTCAAGGACATCACGCCGCTGCTGCGTGACCCGGGCGCCTTCGCGGAGACGATCGAGGCGCTCCGGCTGCATCATCGCGGCGACCGGATCGACGCCATCGCCGCGGTGGAGTCGCGCGGGTTCATCTTCGGCTCTGCGCTCGCCATCGCTCTGGGCGCGGGCTTCATCCCGATGAGGAAGCCGGGCAAGCTGCCGCACGAGACGGCCAGCGAGACCTACAGCCTCGAGTATGGGACCGACACGATCCAGATCCACAAGGACGCCATCGCGCGAGGGGATCGGATCCTGATCGTGGACGACCTTCTCGCCACGGGAGGGACCGCCGGAGCCGCGGTCAGCCTCCTGAGCCGCATGGGCGCCGAGATCGTCGGCGCCTCCTTCGTCGTCGAGCTGATGTTCCTCTCGGGCCGCGCGAAGCTGACCTCGGTTCCGACCTTCTCCCTCATCAAGTACGACTGATGGACCGGCCCTCACGCCGCCCGGTGACGCGCCTGCTGGCCGGCGCGCTGATCCTCTCCGGCGTTCTCGCCGCCGGATACCTCGGGTGGCGCGCGGCCTTCCGGCTCACCCCGGAGGACTCGCGGCGGATCATGGAGGAGGCCGATCAGGATCTGATGGCCGGGCGCTTGGGGCCGGCCGAGCGCAAGTTCGGTCGCGTCGCGGCCTCCGATCCCGCCGACGCGCGCGCGGCCTTCGGCCTGGGGCTCGCGCTGTCACGGCAGGGGCGACATCGCGAGGCCCTTGCCTCGATCGAGAGGGCGGCCCTTCTGGAGCCCGGAAACACCGACCATGCGTACGTGCGCGCCCACACTCTGGCTCTTCTCGGCAGGCGGGAGGACGCGGTCGCGGCCTTCGAGTCGATCCTGAAGGTGGACCCGGACCGTCAGGCTGCGGCCGCCGAGATGATCGGCATCCTCATCGACTCGGGGCGATGGGAGGAGGCGCGCCGGGCGGCGGGCGAGGCGATCGCGCGCGCGCCCGCGGCGTACGCTCTGCGCATCCTGGCCGGCCGCATCGAGGGGCACCTCGGCTCGCATGACGCGGCCATCGAGCATTACCGGCAGGCGCGACAGATCCGATCCTACTCGCCCCAGCCGGTGTACGGCCTCATCGAAGAGTACCGGAGACTCGGGCGCCTCGACGAGAGCCGCGCCCTCGTCCCCATCTTCGAGGATCTCAAGTCGCGCGCGGAGTCCGTGGAGAAGCTGCGCCTCGACGCGGCCGCTGACCCATCCGACCCAGGACCCTCCGCGCGTTACGTGGGACGGCTGCTGGACGAGGGCAGGCTGGATGAAGGGGTCGAACAGATGGGCCTGTTCGTGGCCCAGTTTCCCGACTCTCCGGCGCGAAGGTCTCTTGCGCTGCGCGGCGCATCCGCGGCGGTCCAGATCGGGGACACGGCCACGGCCCGCCGGTTCCTCCAGGCCGCCGAAGAGGGCCCCCTGGGGGAGGAGGAGTCGCTCGCTGCCGCAGACGCGCACGCGGGGCTGGGGGACCAGGAGCGGGCTCGCGCCCTCTACCAGGCGCGCCTGGCAAGCGCGCCCCAGGATGCCCGCGCGCTCACCGGGCTCGCGCGGCTCTCGCTGGGCTCCGGTGATCTGGTTCGGGCCGAGGACGAGGTCCGGCAGGCGCTGGAGGCCGCGCCCGACCGGGCAGACGCGCACGCCCTGCTCGGTCTGGTCCTCCTGCAATTGGGAAATACCTCCGCGGGCGAGGCCCGACTCGGCAAGGCCCTGGAGGTCGACCCGGCGCAGGCCGACGCGCTCTTCGGGCTCGGGTTCCTCGCCCAGCAGCGCCGCGAGAACGCGAAGTCCGAGGGGTACCTCAAGCGGGCGCTCGAGCGGAGGCCCGAATTCACGCAGGCGCGGGTCGTCCTGGCGCTGTCGCTGTCGGATCAAGGGCGCTGCGAGGAGGCGATCCCTCTCTTCACGAGGGCGCTGGGGATCGATTACAGCAACCTCACGCTGCACGCCGGTCTGGTGCGCTGCCTCGAGCTGACCGGCCGCACCGCGGAGGCGGAACGGGCCCGGGGCATCGCCGAGAAGCTCGTCGGTCGGACCCCGGCCCCCACACCGTAGGGGTACGCGGATCGCCTCTGCTTGTCAGGGCCCCGCCATTGATCGTACCCTCCGACTCGTGGAATGGGCCCGTAGCTCAGCAGGATAGAGCGACGGTTTCCTAAACCGTAGGTCGTGAGTTCGAGTCTCGCCGGGCCCACCACTTTTCATCCGTGTTTACCGCTACTTACGCGATCCCCCCTGCCGCCTTCGTTTCTGCCGGATCCTCTGTGTGGGGGGGTTTGGGGGTGGGTGCCGGCTCCACATCCGGGCCGCGCATCAGCTCGCGCTTTGCCTTCTCGCTCGGATGGGTGTATCGCTCCAGCATGGCGAGCGTCTTGTGTCCGGTGATCGCCTTGAGAATGATCACGTCCGCGCCTTCGTCCCGCTTGCGGCTACAGAAGGTGTGCCGGAAGTCGTGGAAAACGACATCCTGCACCTCGGCGCGAGCCGCGAGCCGCGCGAAGGCGTGGGAGACGTGCCCGAGGTGTCCCTTGCCCTTGAGCGCCGGGAAAATGTAGGTGTCGTCCTTGCGGCCCCACGCTCGAAGCGCCCGCTCGGCCCTCTCGCTCAGATCGATGGTCCGGTCCTCGGCCGTCTTCGTCTCGCGCACAGTGACGGTGTGCCGCTTGAAGTCCACGTCGGCCCACTTGAGCGACAGGATTTCCCCCTCGCGCATCCCGGTCTCGTAGGCCAGGGTCATCACGGGGCGAAGGTGCGCGCCCTTGTGCGGCGAGACGGCCAACAGGAGGCGTCCGAATTCCTCCGGGTCGATCACGCGACCGCGCCGGTTACTGAAACGCTGTAGCTTGATCTTCGTCGCGGGGTTTTTCGGTAGAAGATCATCATCAACGGCGACGGTGAGGATCCGCTTGAGCAGCCCTAACTCGTTTTTCACGGTCTGCGGGCTCGGCTTCTCCTTGCGGCTCGTCTCTTCGTCGTACAGCTTGCCCGCGAGGCGGTCATTTCTGAATCGCTCCACGTCGGCCCGCGTGATCGCGTCGAGACTCATCTTGCCGAAAAACGGGGTCAGCGCGCGGTCGAGGATTGACTGATCGTCGGCCTTCGATTTCTTTTGCGCGCCCGCGCCTTCGAGAAAGGCGAGTCCGTATTGCTTGAATGTCGGCATCGCCGTTTCAACGGGCGGGTCCAGGGTCGGGCAGATGTTTGGATCCTCGATCCCCTTGCTCTTGAGTCGCAGCCTCGCGCGGATCGCATCCTCGAATTCGCGCGCTTTCTCCTTGCCACGAAGGGACGTGCAGCCCTTGTGCCGCTTGCCCCGGAAGGTGAAGTCATAGAAGTAGTGCCGCGTCTTCCTCCCGTTCAGCATCCTCCGCTTGTAGATCGCCATCACTCCTCCTTCCTGCCGGCCGGGGCTTCCTGGGCATATTTCCGAACGCGCCGCGAGAGGTAAGCGGCGAGCGCGTGAGCGACGATCGCGCCGTGTGTCTCGCCACTGGTGGCTGACTCCACGCGCAGCGCGCGCGCCATGTCTTCGGCCATGTAGATCGTCACCTTCACCTTATTCACGTCCCGTCCTTCTGTCTTTTTCGGCATAGCGTTCTACCTCCTTTCGGTGCAAGACTAGCAGAAAGACAGAATGCTGTCAATACGGCGGCACCGGGCGTCTGCCTGAAAGTCCGCGCCCCGCCTAGACGGAAACGCAAGAGATAATCCGCCGGACGGGTTCTACCTCGTCCGGGACCTCCTTCGTCGAACCTGGACGCTCTGCGGGGCTCGCCGCTCCCGGTCGGGGCGCGGATCGCAGGGCCACGACATAGGCCCACCCGATCAGACTGAGCGGCCCCTCCGGGCTCCGCAGCCCGTCGCGCTGGCATCCTGCGTCAGTCCATCCGGGTCGCCAGCAGCAGCAGGGGATCATCCTCGATTCACCTCCACCGCCGTCGCGGCCGGCCGGGGAAAGTCGCATCCGTCCACCGCCAGCGGCGAGCACCACCAGCAGCGTCCAGATGGATCGCCTCGCCATCGGAGCCGGTCGCAGCCGGCTACGCTGCACCGGGCGAGGGCGGTCATGGCCTCACCGCGGAACGCTGGCGACGCGCAGCGCGGTCTTCTTCTGGCGATGCGATAGCCCTGCGTCACGAGCCGCCGACGTGCGGGTAATTGGTCCGGCGCCGGACCCATTTCCAGAAGGCCGCCCGGCCTTTGCTTTGATCTGATCCAGCAGCGCCCCGCACTTCCGGATCGCGCGGGCCTTGATTCGGACGGCCATCTTGTAGAGCGATTCATCGTCAGCCTGTTTCGCGTAGGAGGCGAGCGCGGTCATCGATGTCCCTCCGGCACGGCCGCGAGCTTCTGGTACAGGTGCGCGTCGTGGTGATCGATGCCTTGATCTTTGAAGCTCGGTGGTTCAACGATCCCCGCTTTGGATCGTTGAACCTGCTTTCCCCGAGGCCCGCGCTTCGGCGCCGCCTTGATCAGCTCTCCGGCCTTGCGCTTGAATCGCAGCCCGAGATCAAGGGCAAGCATTGCCTTTGATCTTCCCCGTGCCTCCGCATGTCGGACACGCCACCGACTTCGGCGGCGCCCCGTAGTCCCATCCTGCCCGGCGTCGGATGCGGCTCGCAGCCTCGATGCTCCCGAAGCCGGGATAGCTTGCCTCAGCCGCGACAGAGATTTGTGGCAGTTGCTGCACGCGCCGTCCTGTTTGGGGTAGTGATGGTCACAGGGCGATGGGCAATGAACCACCTTGGCCCCGAAGGTCTCTCCACAATCGACACACTCGTAAAGCGGGCCATCGGCGTCCCTCTTTAGGTGGGCGCCAGTCGCCGCCTTGATCTGATTGAGTAGCTTCCCGCAGCGGTCTATGGCCCGCGCTTTGATCTTCACGGCCATGCTCCGGTGAGTCGAGCCGGCCACGGGACCGACCGCCGGGGGTGAGGCCGACAGCCGATCCCGCGCCCGCGAAGCAGGCGGGGCCTTCCCGGGACCCCCGCTCGCCTCGTAACTCTGTTTGCCGGTCCCCGCCCGAAGGAGGTCGGACGCGCCCCAGGGGCCGGCCGCCGGCCCGGCGGGGGCCGACGCTGGACGCTGGTGCCGGCGAATCTCGGGGAGGAAGGCCCCGCCGCGCGACCGGACACCTTTCACGCGCAGTCTCATCAGAACGTCGCGCCCGCGAACGTCCGGAGGGCCGTGCGTTCGGTGGGAATCGGTGAAGCCAGACCGCACCGGCCGGCAATGACCCCCGTGGCCTCACCCGCCCCCGCCCAGAAGGAACGGGGACCGCGGCCGGCATGGTCGCCGAGCCGCTCGATCAGATCGAACAGCACGGCCGCCCTCCTATGCAAGTCCTCCACCGCGGCCGGTGCGCGATGCGGGTTGCGCTGGAGGAACTCCAGGTCGGGCAGGACCAGACCGGCCGCCTCCGACCCGAGCCGGGCGCACGCCGTCTCGCATGAGGCCGCCAGCGCCGCGTGCGCCTTCTGCCGGAGCTTGCCCGCCTGCGCGCCGCGCCGTTCGAACTCCGCCGCGCCCGCCGCGAATCGTGCCGCATCGCCATGCGCGGCGCGCTCGGCTTCCAGCTCTGCCCGTTCCATCGCCTCGACTTCGGCTGAGCGGACCCGCGCGGCCCGCAAGGGCGCGAGCTGTGCTTGAAGGTCGGCCAGTTTCCGGGCCGACTCATCCGCCTTCGCGCGGCGCGCGAGCTGATCGTCGAGGCAGGCGTCTCCGGCCGCATCCACGAGCGCCTGATAGCGCGCGATGTCCCGCTCCAGCGCGGCCAGCTCGCCCTCGACCTCCTGCGTCGGCATGCCCTGGCGCATCAGCCCGCCCTTCCTCCCGATGGCGCGGGACCGCTCGTGCTGGAGGTTGCCGAGACGCTCGCGATCCATCGTGGCGCCGCCACCCCGGAGCCATTCGGCCCAGGCAACCGGGGCCAGCTCGCGGATCACTTTGTCGTGACCCGAATGGTCGATCCCGAGCCGGTCGAGGATCGTGACGGCCTCGACTGCGGCCGGGCTGTTAAGCAGTCCACCGGGGCGATCCGAGAATGCGGCCGGCACCTCCGCGCCCGCGGGCTTCGTCGGCTTCGTCATCGGCCACCTCCGAACGCCGCGAGCGAGCGATCCAGAAGGGCCACGAGGCGATCCTGCCCGGCAGGATTGAGCGTGCCCGCCGTCGCCCGCTGTGAGAGCGCCTTCATCTCCGCAGTCTCGGCCGCGTCGAGCGGCCCGGCCATCTCAGCGGCCTTCAGGCGAAGCGCCTCCCGCTCCCGGCGCGCGGCCGACGACGATCCCGGCGGGGGCATGTGCCGCATGACCGCCTCCGGCTTCATCCCGCAACGCTCGATGAATGCCAGATCCTCGTCTTTCAATTTCACGGCCGCGGAGGCGTCACCGCCGCGATCCTTAAAGGCCAGCGTCGGGCCCGGGTCCTGCAAGAGTGGATAGCCCTGGCCGTTCATGTAACACCCGACGAAACCCAAACCATCGAGATTCACCACCCCGGCCAGCTCGCGGCGGGATGCCCCGTCACTCACCATCCCCTTGAGCGCCACTACCACTTCATCGAGTGTCTTCATCGTCCTACCTCCCTGCCGCTTGCGCGGCGCTGTCGTTTCGCGGCACCTGCCGCCGTGCTACAGAGTCCAGCTCGCGATTGATCGCCTTCGCCAGATGAAGCAGCCAGCAGACATCATCCTCGCCCACGGGCAGACGGCCCCGAACGACCAGGAGAATCCTGTTGCTCGGGCTCTTGAACTCGGTCACGCCGCCGAACAGAAGATCGCTCACGCTTCCTCCCCTTCACCAGATTCGTTTCTACGCCCTGATTCGTGGCCCTGGAGGCCGCCCTGCGAGGCTTCGTCACCGTCCACGTCCTGAGACTCGCCCCCGCCCTCGTTCGCCCCGTCAGCGGCCCGCGCCGCAGCGGGCAAGCCACCTCGGCGGGGCCGCGGCCCGTCCGCCGTGGGCAACCCGCGAAGCTTGCGCGCCCCCTCCCGCCCCGAGGCCAGGCGAATCGACCGATACAGCGCCTCAAGCTGAGAAACCGCCCGAGCGTGCGTCATCAGCTCGCCCGCCTCCGCGCCCTCCAGGCGCCCGTAGAGATCGCAGTAACGAGCCTCCAGCGCCCGGAGCATCATCGAGGCACCCGGACATTCGCGCGTCATCTCCTCGGCCATCGCCAACAGCAGCGTGCCCAGGTCGGGATCCAGCTCGCTCGCATCCATCCGCGCTCGGGTGCGCCACTGGAACCGCTCCAGCGGGCAGGTGCGGTGCCGCTCGCGCCTAGCCACCAAAGCCCCCGCAACATGCTGGAACGCCACCAAATCCGTGGGACATCATGCGCGTTACATATGCGTTATAACTAAAGTGCATATCATTGTCGGTGCCTTTCGCCTTGCGAGTGACTGGCCCCGGGTCGGCCCCTTCGAGGCCCCATCTCAGCAGCGCGGGCCGGGCCACGGTTACTCTAACCGTAGTGTTCTGCGTAGATGCCTTGCAGTTCAACGCTTTTAGGCCGATGGCCCTTCTGTGTGTGGGGGTATGTGGGGGCGTTGCCGCCGGCAGTCGTGACGAGCCCCGGGCCAGGGCAGGCGCGGCGGGTGTCTCGCGGGTGTCGAGGGCCAGGGCGTCCGGTTCGCCCCGGTGCCCGGTCGGCCAGGGGAGGGTTGGCGCTGCAGCGCCGGGCGCGAAGTCCAACAGGCGGACGCAGGACACAGGCGGACGTGAATCCCGCCTTAACACCCTCCCGCGCGCGCGTAGGCGGCGAACTAGGAAAGTGCGTCCGCTTGCGGTCTGTGTCCGCCTCATTCGTCCTCCCGGTCTGTCGCCAGCAGTCCGATCCCGTTCCAGGTGCGAGTCCGGTCCTTGCCCTCGCGCAGCTCGGTGAAGCCGCGTTCGATCATCCGCTCCCCGAACGCGCGCTGTGTCAGCGGCTCCTCTCCACGGGCTCTGGCCCACTCGACGTAACCGCGGTACAGGACACCCTTCGTCACCTTCGCGCCGTCGTAGGCGATGCACCGCTCCCCGATGAACTCGCCAACCGTATCCACGAGCGCCCGGTACTCATCTGTCGCCGCGCTCACGGCCTCGGGCGGCGCAAGCCCGATCCTCTGCCACTCCCGACACCCATCGGCCAGCCATCGGAGGATGCCGGGTGCTTCCTTCATCAGCTTGTCGGGGAGATCCTTGTCGCGCTCTGCCCTCGGGATCGTGACGGTGAAGGGGACCAATGCGATCCGGCTCCAGATCGCAACGTCGGTGCCGCGGATGTCGGGCCTGTGGTTCGCGGACAGGATGAGCTTATGAGTCGGATCGAACTCCCAGAAGTCTTCCCGCATGCGGCGCGCCGACAGACGATCCCCGCCGGTCAATTGCTTGACCAGCTCCTCGCGGAATCGTCGTCCCTCGCCCGCCTCCATCGAAACGGCGAGGCGACGGCCGAAGAGCGTTGTGATCCCGGTCGGGTGATCCCGCTCTGCTATCGCCAGCAGCAGTCCCGGTGGTGCCTGGATTCCATACTCGGCCAGGATTCGCAGCACGACGATCAGCAGCGTGCTCTTTCCGTTGCGGCCGGTCCCGTAGAAAAAGACCAGCAGGTGCTCGCCCACCGTGCCGGTCAGGGCGTAGCCGAGGAATCGCTGGACGAAAGCGCGAACCTCTGGATCGGGAAGCACGCGCGCGAGGAAGGCGTCAAAGAGTGGGGCCGTGGCCTCCGGGTCATAGGCGACGGGGGCGAGCTTGGTGATCAGGTCCTCGCGCCGATGCGGTTGCAGCTCGCCAGAGTGAAGATCGAGCGCCCCGTTCTCGACGTTCAGCAGCCACGTATCGCGGTCGAGCACTTCGGGCGAGATAGCGACTTCGGCCTCGGTCGCGGCCAGCGACAACCACGACTCAAGGGCGCGGGCCTTCTCCATCTTCAGACAGATGGCGATCCCGTCCTTGTCGTTCGCGTCGAGTGCCGCTTGGGTCGCCGCACGGGTGAACGACTTCGCGAGTCGGCGTACCTCTCCCGTGTCGTCGATCCTCCATCGGGTGCCATCCCAGCTCAGCCACTTGCGCCAGGCCACGACGTGGAGAAGATCGCGGCCGTGCATGCGGACGAACTCGCGCGCGTAGCCCAACTCAGTCCGAAGATCGGACCACTTCGCGTTGGCCGCTTCGCCGTAGGGGTGGGCCTCGTCCAACAGGCGCGCCCACGCCTCGTCACCTTCCTGGACGATGAAGTCATCGGCCCCCCGGCGCGATCCGTCCGGTGCGGGAGGGATGCGCATCACGCGAACACGGGCACCGCGTCTCCTCAGCTCCGCGACCAGTGCGCGCTCGGCGCGGGCGACGTCCGGCTTCGTCACCACGTCGCCGTCGAGCCCGACGATCACCTCGCGGCCCTTCCACGCGATCAGATTGAAGTCGGGGATGGGCTCGCTCCCGATCTTGCCGAGCGATCCATCCGGCAGGTTCCCCTTGATGGCGCGGCGCCACCCCCAGCAGCCGGAGATCCCGATCACGAGCGCGGTCCGTCCATCGCGTCTGCGCCAGCTCTCGACGGCGAGCGCCTTCTTGACACCCTCGATCCACAGCACGGGGACGGATACGGCTTGCAGCAGCGCGCCCGCTCCCGGGGCGAAGTGCAGTCGGAGCCGTTCACCGTAGGGGGATAGATACTTCGCGCCGTTCGCGTGCAGGTCGGGCTTCAGCAGCGCGAAGCGCCCGCTCCAGGTCCCCGCCTCAATGTCGATGAACGGGAAGAGCAGACCATCCACGGGGAGGCCGCCGTTGCGGAATCCGAAGTCGTGCGCCTCCGCGTCCTCGACGGATCGGACGCCGGCCTCCGCGATCACGTCTGGCGCGATTCCGGAACGCTCAAGCTCGAACTTGTGCTCCGGGCGCAGGACCGCCGCGCCGTTCATGCGGCCTCCCGGCGCGCGAGCCGTTGCAGCTCGTCAAGGCGTTCCTGGATCAGGGTGATCGAGTCGAGTGCGAGCGATAGGCGAATGACGAAGGGTCGGCGGAATCGCGAATCGAAGACGTGCGCCTCGACGTTCGCCCGTAGGTGGGCAACGTCTCGACGCAGCTCGGCCACCGCCTCGGCTTCGATCATCGCGCGGCCTTTCTGACACAAGCCTCGATGAAGGCCGCGATGTCGGCCTTGCGGAATCGGATGCAGCCGGCGGCGCCGTTTTTCCGAGGCGCCAGATCCACGAAGGCGATCCGGCCGTCGCGCGCCCATCCGATCAGCGTGCGCGGCCGAACGCGCAGCGGGGCGGCGCCCTCGCTCGGCGTGAGCAGATCCGAAGTGTCGGGCACGAGTGTCAGGGCGGGGCGCGGGCTCATCCGCGCTCCGGCGGGACGGATTGCAGAGCGGCGCGCAGGCGGGATTCCTCATCCGGCGTCAGCTCGTCGCGGTAATTCTCGACGCTGGAGATCTTGTAGGGGGGCACGTCGGACAGGCGAGCGAGCTGCCACTGAGTCAACGCGCGGCGCCGTCGTTCTAGCAGTAGGTCGAGTCCGCTTATCTTCTCCACGCCCATGATCAGACCACGGGCGCCACGCGCGGTCAAGAGCTAAACCGCGTGTTTACTTATAGTTGCTGCGCAGATTGGGGGTGCAATTTGCGCAAGCGGTCGCGCTCCGCGATCAGCTTGGCTTGCTGCTTGCGGACGGCTCTATAGGCGAGTTGCAGACTGCCGAGGGGAAAGTGCCGGGTGAAGGCGGGGCCGTAAATCTCCGTGAGAATCCGGAGGATCGAACCGAGGGTAAGTCGAGCGCCCGGCCTCGCAAGCTCGCGGGCCGCAATCTCGAAGATCCTCCGGAGCGCCACGTCGCCGGCGTTCGGGGCCGGAATGTCGCGGAAGGCTTCGAGCCACTGTTTCACTCCGGCCAGCAGCTCGGATCGTCGTTGCGGGTCGAGCGGGAAACACAGCTTTCCAACCTTGTCTTCGAGCCAGCTCCGGTTTGCGGCCTCCTGTCTAGCGTGGATGAGAGAGACGAGCCGGGAGAATTCCGCTCGCGCGTCATCCGGGTCGATCCTCGTGTCGCAGATTCCGAGCTGGAGATCGTAGAGAGCGAGGCCCGGGAGATCCGGATGATCTTCGGCGCTGGCGCCGATAGAGGTGCCGGTGAAGAGGCCGCGGATTGGTTCGCGGAGATTTCGATTGGACACTTCCGCTCCGAGTGCAGCCCGAGAGAGTGGAGCGCGCCCCCTGCCGAGTCTCGGAAGTCCCGGCCCCGTCGCGAACGGTCGGGGGCGCCGGGGTCATGCTACCACGAGCCGAGAGTGTGATCGCGGGCCGTCGAGGGCGCCGCGGATCAGTGTGGGGGGGTTTGGGGGGGGGTCCGCCCATACTTCGAGCGACAGGGACGGTCAAGGACGGTCAACGAGTGCCGACAACGGACGGGGCGCGGAGGGTCCTAAGTGTAGGTGTCCAAAAAGAAAATCGCCTGGAAGCCGCGCCCCACAAGGGATTCGGCCTCCAGGCGTTTTCAGTGCCCCGTCGTTTTCCTAAACCGTAGGTCGTGAGTTCGAGTCTCGCCGGGCCCACCACCGATTGACAGCCCCACGGCCTCACACTACGATAATCGCCTCATCCAAAAGGTGGCGTCGACCGGCTTCGAAGGAGTCTCCGTGCCCGGCATGAAGATCACACGTAAGGAGATCAAGCGCGATGAGCTGGTCGAGGGGCTCAGCGGGCTCGCCGAATCGGTGCGGCTTCACTCCCGCAGCGTGGCGATCGCCGCCGGCGCCGTGGTCCTTCTGGCGGCGGCCGTGGCCGGTGGGTTCTGGTACTCGCGCAGCCGGGCAGCCGAGGCGCGATTGAAGCTGGCCGCGGTGTACAGGGTCATGGCCACGCCGGCGGCCGATGAAGGAGCGCCCGGGGCCGCCTACGCGACGAGGCGCCAGAAGTTCGAGGCGGTCATCCGCCTGGCCGACGTCGTGATTGCCGATCATCCCAGCTCGTCCGGCGCGAAATGGGCGACCTATTACAAGGCCGTGGGGCAGAAGGAGGTCGGCGACCTCGCGGGGGCGCTCCAGACGCTTGGCCAGATCGCCTCCGATCCCGACCAGTTCCTCTCCTCCTCGGCGCGCTTCCAGCAGGCCCAGGTGCACGAGGCGCAGGGGGACGCGGCCGGTGCACTGGAGATCTATGCGGGGCTCGTCACCAGCTCGCCGGCGCAATTCCCCATCGAGATGGCCATGATGGGACAGGCGAGGCTTCTTGAGGGGCAGGGGAAGATCGATGAGGCCCGGGAGATCTACCGTCGCGTCACGGAGGAATACCCGGACTCGCCCTACAGCCGTGAAGCCTCCCAGCGGCTCTCGCCCGCCTCGAGTTAGACGCCGGGGATCCCGAAACCGGAATCAGAACGGGATGTCGTCCTCGTTGCTCATCTGCGGCTCGGGGCCGGTGTCCATCTCGGTCTCGGCGGCCCTGGCGGGCTCGCCCGCGGCGGCGCGTCCCTCTCCACGGCCGAGCATGATCACGCGCTGGGCGCGAATCTCGGTCGTCTGACGCTTGTTGCCGTCGCGATCGTTCCACTCGCGGGTCTGGAGCGACCCTTCCACGTAGACCTGCTTGCCCTTCGCGAGGTACTGGCCGGCGATCTCCGCTGTTTTTCCCCAGACCACAATCCGGTGCCACTCCGTGCGTTCCTGTTTCTGCCCCGCCTTGTCGGTCCAGACATCGTTGGTGGCCAGCGTGAAGTTGGCCACCGGCGCGCCGCTCGGTGTGTAGCGCATCTCCGGATCGCGTCCCAGGTTGCCGACGAGTATCACCTTGTTGATGCTTGCCATGCGAGGGCCCTTTCAGGGGTGACGGAGCGACGGGCCTAGACTATCATAAGCCCCCCCTCTGTCAAGGAAACGGCTCCATCCGCCGGTGAGGGGAACCTGAGGTCCCCTCCGATGGAAGAGGAACGGCGTCTCGTTCGCTCCGCCGGGGTCATGTCCTTCATGACCCTCCTGTCGCGCGTCCTCGGATACGTCCGCGACAATCTGCAGGCTCAGATGCTCGGCGCCTCGCGCACGGCCGATGCATTCATCATCGCATTCCGGATCCCGAACCTGTTTCGCCGGCTGGTGGGGGAGGGCGCCTTCACGGCCGCCTTCGTGCCGACGCTGTCGGACTATGCGAAGCCCGAGCGCCGCAGGGAGATGTGGCACTTCGCGGCGGCCACGTTCTGGACGATGACCTGCGTGCTCATGGTGCTCACGGCGCTGGGCGTCATCTTCTCGCCGGCAGTTGTGAAGGTGCTGGCGTACGGATTCAGCGGCATAGAGGACAAGTGGAACCTCACCGTGAGCCTCAACCGCCTGATGTTCCCCTATCTGCTTTTCATCGGGCTGGCCGCCCTCATCCAGGGGATTCTCAACGTCCACGGCTCGTTCGCCGTCCCCGCGTTCACCCCGGTCCTGCTCAACCTCAGCATCATCGGCGCCGCGCTGGGGCTCTCGCCCTTCGTGCGCGAGCCGGCCTATGCCTTCGCCTGGGGCGTGCTGGCGGGCGGGCTGCTCCAGCTCGCGTTCCAGATCCCGTTCGTCATCCGCAAGGGGATGCGCTTTCCAATCGTGATGGGGTTCACTCATCCCGGCGTGAGGCAGATCGGACGTCTGATGCTGCCGGGGCTGTTCGGCATGGGCATCACGCAGATCACGCTGCTGATCGACTCGCTGTTCGCCTCCATGCTCAAGGAGGGGAGCGTCTCGGCGCTCTATTACTCGGGCCGGGTCAACGAGCTGGCCCTCGGCTCGTTCGCGATATCGATCTCGACGGTGATCCTCCCCACTCTGTCGCGCCAGGCGGCCGCCGGCAAGATCGACGACATGCGGCGGACGCTCCTGTACGGATTGAGGGTCGTCGCCTTCATCACCCTGCCCGCGTCGATCGGTCTCATCCTGCTGAGAGGGCCGATCATCGGCACGCTGTTCGAGCGCGGCCGCTTCAGCCCCGAGGACACCGCCTACACCGCGCACGCCCTGCTGTTCTACGCGGTGGGGCTCTTCCCCTTCGGCGCCGTGAAGATCCTCGCTCCGGCCTTCTACTCTCAGAAGGACACGCGGACCCCGGCGATCCTCGCGGCCTGGACGCTGGGGGCTCACCTCATCTTCTGCACCTCGCTGAGCTGGCTGATGTCCCACGGTGGCATCGCCCTGGCGGACTCCCTCTCCGCCACGCTCAACATGTGCCTCCTCATGGGGACCTTCGCGCGCCGGCACGGGCTCCCCTGGGTGGTGGATCTGCTCCTGCCCTCCCTGAGGATCCTCCTGGCCGCGGCGCTCATGGGGGGGGTCGCGGTGGCTGTGTTAGGATGGACCGGCGCGCTCTACTCGGGGCTCCCCGCGGCGCGTGCCCTGTCGCTCTTCACGACGCTGGGCGTCTCGACGATCGCCTACTTCGCCTTGTGCCGCATGTTCGGGGTCAAGGAGATGCACGACGTCCTCGCCGCGGTCCCGTTGCGGCGCTCCGGCCGGCCGCGATGATCGCCCCATGAGGATCGTGCTCCAGCGCGTCACGCGCGCCAGCGTGCGGGCCGAGGGCGTCGTGCAGGCGGCGATCGGTCCGGGGCTGCTCCTCCTGGTCGGCGTGGAACGAGGCGACACCGAGGGGGTGGTCGATCGCCTCGCGGAGAAGGTCGCCAACCTGAGAGTCTTCGCCGCCGAGGCCGGCGTCAACGAACGGATGGAACGATCGGTGAAGGACCTCGGTGGCGAGATCCTCGCGGTCTCCCAGTTCACGCTCGCCGGCTCGGTGCGCAAGGGGACCAGGCCTAGCTTCGACGGCGCCGCCCCTCCCGGCGAGGCCGAGCCCATCTACGCGCGGTTCGTCGCGGCCTTGCGCGGGCG
Organism: Candidatus Polarisedimenticolia bacterium; assembly: GCA_036505635.1. Lineage (GTDB taxonomy): Bacteria > Acidobacteriota > Polarisedimenticolia > JACPZX01 > DASXTC01 > DASXTC01. Next base: position 131,922 of record DASXTC010000037.1, on the reverse strand, counting down.
GGGGTTGAAGGTGGAGACCGGGACCTTTCGGGCCATGATGGAGGTCGAGCTGGTCAATTCGGGGCCCGTGACCTTCGTCCTGGAGCAGAGCCCGTGAGCAGGACGGCGAGGAAGGGACCTTCCGACCTGGAGGCGCACGTGGAGCGTTTCCTCGACTACATCAGCACCGAGCGGGGGCTCTCGCAGAACACCATACTCGCCTATGGCTCGGACCTTTCCTGCTTTGCGGGCTGGGCGCGCCGGCGACGCCTGCGCTCGGCGGCGGACGTGACGCGCCCGGCCATCCTCGAATACCGCCGGGCCCTCTCCCTGGGGGAGGGGAGCGGCGCCTCCGGGATCGCGACCCGTTCGCCGCGCTCCGTCCGGCGGTCGCAGGCGACACTGAGGGCCTTCTTCCGGTTTCTGGTGTCGGAGGGGCTTCTGGAGGCGAACCCCACCGACGGCATCGACACGCTCCGCGTGGAGCGGAGGCTGCCGCGCTCACTCAGCCTCGACGAGGTCGAGCGGCTCCTGCGGGCTCCGGATCGCGGCGAGCCGCTCGGGCTGCGGGACGCCGCGATGCTCGAGCTCGTCTACGCGACCGGAATCCGCGTCTCGGAGCTCGTCTTCCTGAAGCTCGATAGCCTCAACCTCGAGATGGGATACCTGATCTGCATGGGGAAGCGCGCCAAGGAGCGCCTGGTCCCCTTCGGCAAGGAGGCGGCCCGCTGCGTGCAGAGTTACATCGCCAAATCGCGCCCGGCCCTCCTGCGCGGCAGGACGAGTGGCATGCTCTTCGTCTCCGCCCGCGGGACGCGACTCACGAGGCAGGGCTTCTGGAAGAACCTGAAGCGATACGGCAGCGAGGTGGGGATCCCCTCCTCACGTCTCAGCCCGCACGTCATGAGGCACAGTTTCGCCACGCACCTGCTCGAGCACGGCGCCGACCTGCGCTCCGTGCAGAAGATGCTTGGGCACGCCGACATCTCCACGACCCAGATCTACACCCACGTCAACCGGGAGCGCTTGAAGAGGCTCTATCAGCGCTTCCATCCGCGCGCGTGAGACGCTCGCGGGTCGGCCGGACAATGAGGGGCTCGACGAGGCGCCCGCGCGCTCGCGATCTGATGGAGCCTCTGCGGGTCGCTGTCGGCGCCACCGAGAGCGTGGCCGAGGCGGCGAGGCGGCTGCGGATCCACCGGGCCGCCGGCGCTCCGGTGGTCCGGCGCGGAAGGCCGGTGGGCCTGGTGACCGGACCCCAGACCCAGAACGCGATACGCCACGGCGCGGCCGCGATCCGCGTCGCCGATCTGGTGTGCGGTGGCTCACCTCGGGTCGATCCGGGGGCCGGACCGCGCTCGATGTGGAGGGCCGCGCGCGGCATCGCCCCGGGCCTGCTGGTGAGCCGCGCGAGGGGCACCTTGCTGGGCTTCATCACCCGGGAGAGCCTCGACGGGATCCTGAACCGGCCGGCCGGCTCGGGTCCGCAGGCCGCGCGCCCCGCGGGCCGGTCTTTGCGCGGGGCGATCGAATCCGCCGGTGACGGATGGCGGGCGACGTTCCTCGGGAAGGCGGCTGCGCTCGCGCGGGCCAGGGGGGTCGGGCTCTTCCTCGTGGGGGGGGTCGTGCGCGACCTGCTGCTGGGCCGGAGCGCCGGCGACCTCGATCTCGTCGTGGAGGGGGACGGGATCGCCTTCGCGGCCGATCTCGCAAGACTCGTGAATGGCCGCGTCATCCGCCACGCCACCTTCGGGACCGCCTCCGTGATCCTGGATGAAGAGGCGCCGGCGCCCGGCGGGGCGGCGACACGGATCGACGTCGCCACGGCGCGGCGTGAGACCTACGCGGTGCCCGCGTCGCTGCCACGGGTGGAGCCTGGCACTCTGCTCGACGATCTTCTGCGCCGGGACGTCACGATCAACGCCATGGCGGTGCGGCTGGAGAACGGAGGTGGCGCCCGTCTGGTGGACGAGCTGGGGGGCGAACGCGATCTGCGCCTCAGGACCCTGCGGATCCACCATCTCCTCAGCATCGTCGAGGACCCCACGCGCGCCTTGCGCATCGCGAGGTTCGCCGCGCGCTTCGGCTTCACGCCGAGCGACGAGACCCTCTCGGGCCTGGCGCTGGCGCTCCGGCTCGGGGCCTTCGAAGCGCTCGGGGGCGAAAGGCTCCGCCGCGAGCTCGGCCTCATCGCGCGCGAGCCCGAACCGGCCGCCGCGCTGGCGTGGTGCGCGAAGCTCGGGCTCCTGCCCCATCTGGGTTCCGGCCTGAGCTGGAATGCGCGCGTGCGCCGGGCGGTTGCCAGACTCCATGCAGGCTTCAGGTCCGGGCTGCTCGAGGCGGCGGAGCGCCCCGCGAGCGCGTTGTTGCCCACCTTGATGCTGCTCGCCCTCGAGGCACGCGCGCCGCAGCGGGAGGCCCTGGCCGCGCGGCTGCGCATCACGGGGAGTGCGGCGGTCCTGCTCCGCACGTCGGCGCAGGCGCTGGCCGACCTGCTGCGCGGGCTCGCCGGGGCCACGCGGCCGAGCCGGATCGTCCGCCTCTGCGAAGCGGTGCCCCCGGAGATCCTCGCGATCGCCTGGGCCGCGGGCCCGCCTCGGGCCGCGCGAGAGGTGCGGCTCTATCTCGAGAGTCTCCGACACGTACGGTCTTCGGTGGACGGTCGAACCCTCCGGGCGATGGGACTGCCGCCTGGCCCCCTCTACGCCTCGATCCTCTCGAAGCTGCGGTGGGCCGCTCTGGACGGAGGAGCCCTCGGCGAGGAAGAGCAGCGCCGGTTGGCCCAACGCCTGGTCCGGCAGGCGAGCCGTCGTTGACACCGCGGGCATGTGATTGATACATTCACCTCCCACGATCTCGGGAGGAGCCCTGCCCGCATGCCCCGAATCCCAGGCCTGACCCCCAGCAGCGAAGACGCTTTCGAGGCGCCGATCGTCGAGCTCGAACGACGGATCGAGGAGCTCTCCGCCTTTCCGGCCAGTCGGGACACGCAGGCCGAGATCGATCGGATCAAGGTGAGGCTCACCGGACTCAGGCAGGAGATCTTCTCCCGGCTCTCGCCGTGGCAGAAGACGCTCGTCGCGCGTCACGCTCAGCGTCCCTACACCCTCGATTACATCCGCTACCTGGTCGAGGACTTCGTCGAGGTCCACGGCGATCGCAAGTTCAAGGAGGATCCCGCCGTCGTCGCGGGGTTCGGGTTCTTCAACGGCATGGCGGTCTGCGTCATCGGACATCAGAAGGGGCGCGACACGAAGGAGAAGCTGTTCCGCAACTTCGGGATGTCGAGGCCGGAGGGGTACCGGAAGACCCTGCGGGTCATGAAGCTCGCCGAGAAGTTCGGCCGGCCGATCCTCACCTTCATCGACACGCCCGGTGCCTACCCGGGTATCGGCGCGGAGGAGCGTGGCCAGGCCGAGGCGATCGCGGTCTGCCTGCGGGAGATGGCGTGCCTGCGCGTCCCCTTCATCGCCACCATCACGGGGGAGGGGGGGAGCGGCGGGGCGCTCGCGCTGGGCATGGGAGACGTGGTCAACATCCTCGAGCACGCCATCTACTCGGTAATCAGCCCCGAAGGGTGCGCGGCGATCCTCTGGAAGGACCAGGAGAAGTGGAAGAAGGAGGCCGCCAGGGCGCTGAAGCTCACGGCTCAGGATCTCAAGGGGCTCGGCCTGGTCGACGAGATCATTCCGGAGGTGCCCGGCGGAGCCCACACGGACCACCAGGTGACGGCCCGGATCGTGGGTGAATGCCTGGAGCGGCAGCTCGCGACGCTCGTGGCGCTCGACCCGGAGGAGCTGCTGGACCGGCGCATCGGCAAGTTCCGCCGGATGGGAAGCTACCTCGAGCTGGTCGACTGATCCCCGGCGGGCCCCCCGCCTCCCGCCCTGTCGTCGGCCTTTACCCGATCCCAGATCGCCTCCATCTCCTCGAGTGTCGCCTTGCCCGGCTCGACGCCCCGGCGACGCAGCTCCTCCTCGACGCGCAGGAACCGGGAGATGAACTTGCGATTGGCCGCCTGAAGCGCCATTTCGGGATCGATCCCCGAATACCTCCCGACGTTGGCGACCGTGAAGAGCAGGTCCCCGAGCTCCTCCTCCATTCCGGCGCGGTCTCCGGCGGCCGCGGCATCGCGGAACTCCGCGATCTCCTCTGTCAGCTTGGCATGGAGATCCTCGATGGCCTTCCAGTCGAAGCCCGACAGGCTCGCCTTGGTCGAGAGACGGTGGGCGCGCAGCAGCGCGGGGAGGTGAACCGGCACGCCGTCGAGAAGGCAGGGCTCCTTGCCGCCGGGTGATGCGGCCCGTTCCTTGTTCTTGATCTCCTCCCAGTGCTGGATAGCCTCATGCGGGCTGCCGGCCTGCTTCCCGCCGAAGACGTGGGGATGGCGGCGCACCAGCTTGTCGCGGATCCCTCGGACCACGTCGTCCATGGTGAAGAGCCCCTCCTCGGAGCAGATCTCCGCCAGAAAGACCACCTCCAGGAGCAGATCTCCCAGCTCCTCCCGCAGGTGGCCCGGTTCCCGCCGATCGATGGCCTCCAGGAGCTCGTAGGTCTCCTCGACGAGGAACCCACGGAGGCTCTCCAGAGTCTGCTGCCTGTCCCACGGGCAGCCGTCCGGCCCGCGCAGGCGCGCCATTACGGCCACAAGGTCCTCGAAAGGGGTCCGCTCGTCCAAGAGGTTGCCTCCCGTCCAAAAAAAAACCATTGTATGCCGGTGTCGGGGAAGCCTTCAAGAAAAGGGCCGCCGGACGTGTCTCTTCCAATTGATCGCCAGAAGGCATGGGTGGTACCCTCATCGGGACGTCTATCCGCGGAGCCCAACGCTCGCGGGGAGCAACGTCACTGTCCGGGGGCCTCGTATGCCGGAGCCGAAAGAACCCAAGGAACCCGTCAAGATCGTGGACCGCAGGAGCTTCACCTCCGAAGGGGAGCGCCGCCAGCCGGAAGCGGAGGCCGGGGCGAGCCGTCAGGAGCCTGCGCCGGGGCGGACGATCCTGGGGGAGGGGTTCGAGGTGCGCCGCGGCGATCAGCCCGCGGCCGAGGGGCCCCTGGAAGCCGTGCAGTTCAGCTCCTTCGTGATCTCGCTGGCCACCACCGCCTTCATTCAACTGGGGGAGATGGAGGATCCGGTGACCTCGCGCAAGGAGACCAACCTCGATGGGGCGCGCCAGATGATCGACATCATCGACATGCTGCGCCAGAAGACTCGCGGCAACCTCGACCCGGCCGAGAAGGAGCTCATCGAGGGGATCCTCTTCGAGCTCAAGCTTCGGTACACGGAGAAAGCGTCCGCCGCGCGCTCCTGATTCTCGCCCTCGCGGCCCTCCTGGTTCTTCTGGCTCCGGCCGTGGCGGCCCAGGACCCTCCCCCGGCCGACTCCGAGCCGCCCACCGTCGTCATCCAGGAGGGGATCTCCGCGGCCGAGGGATCCGCTGCGCAGTCCCGGCACGACAGCGCCGAGGGGATTCGCGCGAAGGTCCTCCACCTCTGGTTCGCGCGCAAGGCGGCACTGGAAACCTCCGACACGGTCACGGCGGAGGCGCGCGTGGAGGAGCTGCGTGCCTACATGCAGCAGGAGGGGATCACCGCCGACCGGATGATCGCGCGGGGGTTCGCTTACGAAGGGTACGAGAATCTGAGGGAGGGCAACTACGAACGGGCACGCGAGGCCTTCGATCTGGCGCGCGCCTTCGACCCGTACCTGCCCCAGGCCCAGTTCGGATACGCCTGGAGCCTGCTGCGCGCGGGGCGGGGGATCTATCCCTTCATCACGGAATACCGTCGAGGGCTCGGTCTCTCGTGGGCGCGGTTCACCACGGACGAGGTCCAGATAACCAACTTCACCGTGGTCGCCGCCTTCGGCATCCTGGCCGGGATGGTGGCATTCAGTCTGGTGGTGATCGCGCGGTGTCAGGCACGCCTGAGGCACGACCTGTTCGAGGCGGCGCGCCGCAGGATGCCGGAGGGGGGCGCGCGGCTGGCGGCCTGGACGATCTTCCTTCTGCCGCTTCTCCTCTGGGCGGGAGGCTTCTGGCTGATTCTCTACTGGCTGGCGCTCTGTTTCCGTTACATGCGTCTGCCCGAGAAGACCGTGGCGGCCGGGATCTTCCTGATGACCGGGCTCTCCCCCCTGGGCGTGATGGCCGTGATCGACCGGGTGCAGGCCTCCACCGATCCGGAAATTCGCGTGGTGGTTTCGGCGATGCAGGCTGGCTACAACCCCGAGACGCTGCGCCAGCTCAAGCAGGTGGTGGCGGCCCACGACGATCAGCCGGAGCTTCACCTCCTGCTGGGCACTGCCTACGCCAAGGGGGACCTGCTGGGCGAAGCGTTCGACGAGTATCAGCGCGTCCTGGACGGGAACCCGGCGAGCACCTCGGCGCTGGTGGACGTGGGCAACGTCTATTACAGGCTGGGCGAGTGGGCGCAGGCCGCGAATCACTACAAGAAGGCCGCGCAGATCCAGCCGGACCAGACCTCGGCCTACTGGAATCTCTATCTCGCCCAGACGGAGCTGCTGCATTTCGCCGAGGCGGATGCCAGCCTTGCCAAGGCCCGGGAGATCGATCACACGCTCACGGGGCGTCTCCTCGCACGGAAGAAGGGCGAGCAGATCGGCGACCTCCTGCTGGAGGAGCCCGCCAGCCTCAACCGGATCAAGGTCTCGCTCCGCCAAGGCGACGAATCCTCCTCGCAGAGGCTCCGCACTCTCGGTAACGCCCTCAGCCTCGCCAGCGGCGCCGGACTGATCCTCGCGCTGCTGTTGAGCGCGGGGGGCTCCACGCGCCAGGCCGAGACCTGCACCCGATGCGCGCGGCCCCACTGCGCTCGCTGCCGCGTGGACCAGGGGGCGTCTGGACTCTGCGCGCGATGCGTCCACCTCTTCGTCAAGAAGGAGGGGCTCACCGCCGAGGCGCGCACCGAGGGGCGCGCCCGCCTGGAGCGGCGGGAGCGGCTGGGCTCGGCGACGAGACGGATCATCTCGTTCGTGCTTCCCGGAGCGGGGCAGATCCTTGCGGGACGTCTGGCGCTCGGCTTCTCTCTGATGATGGGTTGGGTGATCACGATCATCTTCCTGGCCGCGAGGGATCGCCTCCTTCAGCCGCCCCGGGTGCCGGTCACCGATCTGGCTCCGCCCGGGGTGGTGCTCTCCTGCTGTGTGATGGTCATCCTGTGGATCGTGGGCAACAGCACATCCACGCGCCGACGGGCGGCCACGGGGGACGTCAATGGCTCTTGAAGGAACGCTGCGCGACTTCAGCCTGGCCGACATCTTCCAGCTCATCGGCATCCAGAAGAAGACGGGCGTCCTCACGCTGAAGTACGCTGGTGAGGAGGTGACCGTCTCCTTCCTCAACGGGTGCGTCGTTTCGGCCGACTCGCTCAACAAGAACCTCGAAGATCGCCTCGGAACGGTGCTCGTCAAGTCGGGACGCGTTTCGCAGGCGCAGCTCTCCGCGGCGCTCAAGACCCAGAAGGAGACCCTCCTGCGTCTCGGCTACATCCTGGTCAAGGACCGGCTGATCACGGAGGGCGACCTGAAGGAGGCCCTGCGCCTCCAGATAACGCAGATCGTCTACCGCCTCTTCCGGTGGAAGGACGGCGAGTATCACTTCAATCAGGAGGAGACGGTCGAGTACGACCGGGAGCACTTCACGCCGCTGAGCGCCGAGAACATCCTGATGGAAGGCATCCGGATGATCGACGAGTGGCCGATCATCGAGAGAAAGATTCCCTCCTTCGACATCGTCCTTCGCAAGACACGACCCGAGGTGCAGCCGGTCATCGTCGACCGGGAGGACGATCTCACGGAAGATCTCGACGTCACGCTCTCCGGCCACGGCAGAACGCAGGCGCCGGCCTCGACCGAGGGCCTGAGGCTGCCCAAGGATGCGGCGGTGATCTACGAGCAGATCGACGGCCGGCGAAGCGTGCAGGAGATCATCGATCGGGTCCGCATGGGCGACTTCGAGACCTGCCGGATCCTCTACGACATGCTGAGCCGGAACCTCATCCTCGGGGTGGATCGGACGGAGAGCCTCGGAGCGGAGCCCGCGCGACGCAGGGCGGGCCCCATCCTGGAACGTCTCGGCTACGCGGCCCTCGCGGCCGCGGTGCTCTTCTCACTGCTGACGATGAGCGACAGCCCGATGCCGGGCTCGCCGCGGCTGATGGTGCCGGCCGGGTCGATCGACATGATTCACGATCTCATCACCCGAAACCGCATCGACCGGCTCGACGAGGCGGTCGAGATCTACTACTTGCAGAAAGGGTTCTACCCCGACGACCTGAAGGATCTGGTGAAGGGACGGCTGGTGTGCGAGACGACGTTGCACGACCCCTGGGGCCGCAGTCTGGGGTTCATCTCGACCACCGAAGGGTACCGGATCATCGCCTATGACGCGGGGGGCGTCGAGAATCCCACCCGCTCGATCTCCCGGGGCCGTGTCCAGCCCGCGCCGGCCGAGACGCGCGAGCCGCCCGCGGATGCCGCAAGGCTCGTCCCTTCGGTCCCCGATCCACCGCGCCGTTAACTCACTGCTTTCCAGTCAGTTACATGCGCGCTGCCCGCCCTGCGCCTTCTTGACACCCTCCAGACACCGTCTTATAGTCGCGCGCGGCCAAACTCGAATCGACGGCCACGACAGGAGGACAGGATGAGCAAGCTCATCGGGATCGATCTGGGAACCACGAATTCGGTGGTGGCCGTGATGGAGGGGGGCAAGCCGGTCGTCATACCCAACGCGGAAGGCGGTCGGACGACCCCTTCGGTCTTCGCGATCACCGACAAGGGGGAACGTCTCGTCGGCCAGGTGGCCAAGAGACAGGCGATCACGAATCCCCTCAACACCGTCTTCTCGATCAAGCGGTTCATGGGGCGCCGCATCGACGAGATTGGCGAAGAGATCAAGAGGGTTCCCTACGAAGTTGTCGCCTCCAGCACCAACGACGTGCGCGTCAAGATACAGGGCAAGCAGTACTCCCCACCGGAGATCTCCGCGCGCATCCTCATGAAGATGAAGGAGTCGGCCGAAGCCTACCTCGGCCAGAAGGTCGAGCGCGCCGTCATCACGGTCCCCGCGTACTTCAACGACTCTCAGCGCCAGGCGACCAAGGACGCCGGTGAGATCGCGGGGCTCAAGGTGGAGCGGATCGTCAACGAGCCGACCGCGGCAGCCCTGGCCTACGGCCTCGATCGCAAGAAGGATGAGACCATCGCCGTCTACGACTTCGGCGGCGGGACCTTCGACATCTCGATCCTCGAGGTGGGAGAGGGGGTGGTGGAGGTCAAGGCCACGAACGGGGACACCCACCTGGGCGGCGACGATCTGGATCACCGGATCATCGAGTGGATCGTCTCGGAATTCAAGAAGGACCAGGGGATCGACCTGGGTCACGACAAGATTGCGACACAGCGTCTCAAGGAGGCGGCCGAAAAGGCCAAGTGCGAGCTCTCCACCGTCGTGGAGACCGAGATCAACCTGCCCTTCATCACGGCCGACGCCACCGGACCGAAGCACCTCGTGATGAAGCTGAGCCGCGCCAAGTTCGAGCAGCTCTGCGAGGAGATCTTTCAGCGCACCGTCGGTCCCTGCAAGATGGCTCTGAAGGACGCGGGCAAGACCGCCCGGGACATCAATGAGGTCGTCCTGGTGGGCGGCTCGACGCGCATACCGCGCGTGCAGCAGATCGTGCGCGAGCTGTTCGACAAGGAGCCGTGCAAGGGCGTCAACCCCGACGAAGTGGTCGCGGTGGGCGCCGCGGTGCAGGCCGGCGTGCTGGCGGGGGAGGTGAAGGACGTGCTGCTGCTGGACGTCACCCCGCTGTCCCTGGGCATCGAGACCCTCGGTGGGGTCTTCACCAAGCTCATCGACCGCAACACGACCATCCCAACCCGTAAGAGCGAGGTCTTCTCCACGGCGGCCGACAGCCAGACGAGCGTGGAGATCCACGTTCTGCAGGGCGAGCGCGAGATGGCACGGTACAACCGCTCGCTGGGAAGGTTCCACCTCGTCGGGATCCCGCCGGCGCCGAGGGGCCTGCCTCAGATCGAGGTCACCTTCGACATCGACGCCAACGGCATCCTGCACGTCTCGGCGAAGGACGTCGGTACCGGCAAGGAGCAGTCGATACGGATCGAGACCTCGAGCGGCCTCAACAAGGACGAGGTCGAGCGCATGACGTCGGAGGCCTCGGAGCATTCCGCCGAGGACCGGCGCCTGCGGGAGGAGGCGGAGGCGAAGAATCGCGCCGACAACCTCGTCTATACGACCGAGAAGGTGATCGCCGAGAACAGGGCCAAGCTCCCCGCCGAAGAGATCCGCGGCGTCGAGGAGGCGATCGCCGACGTCAAGAAGGCCGTCCAGGAGGGAGGTCTCGAACGCATCAACGAGGCCGCCGACCGGCTCACCAAGGCCTCCCACCAGATCGCGGAGATCATGTACCGGGAGGCCGCGGGGTCGCGGGCCGAGGGCTCCGCGACCGCCGGGGCGGCGGCCGGTGCCGGTCAGACGAAGGACGGCGAGGTCATCGACGCCGAGTACGTGGACGCCGACGAGAAGAAGTAACCGCCGGCCTCGTTCGCAGGGCCGGGGAGGGGCATTCCACTCAGGTCCGACGCCCGGGATGCCGATAGAGCGGATGAGGACGACGTCGCGACGCCTCGGGGCCTGTCTTCACGCTCGCTCACCGAAAGAGTGTGTCCCGAAGCGCGCGGATGTAGTAGTATTGCCCGTTTCTCGGGAACAGGGTTCCACTCCCCACGCATAGGGTCGCCTCTCGAGCATGGACGAACAGTCGCGGTCCCAACGCGGGACCTCCAGTTCACAGAGCCTCAAGAAGTACCTGCAGGAGATCTCCAGGCTCCCTCGGATCACCGCCGATGAGGAGAAGAAGCTCGGCGCGAAGATCCGTAAGGGGGACAGGGAATCCCTCAAGAAGCTCGTGGAGGCCAATCTCCGGTTCGTGGTGAGCTTCGCGAAGAAGTACCGGGGGTGCGGTCTCTCCTTCCTCGACCTGATCAACGAAGGCAACATCGGCCTGATCGAGGCGGCCAAGCGCTTCGACCCCAAGAAGAATGTCAAGTTCATCACCTACGCGGTGTGGTGGGTTCGACAGGCGATCATCCACGCCCTTTCCGATCAGAGCGGGGCGTTCAGGCTTCCTCAGAAGCAGGCGAACCTCCTGTACCGGATCGGCAAGACCATCTCGACCCTGACGCTCGAGCTGGAGCGCAGCCCGAACCCGGATGAGATCGCGGCCCGACTCGAGATCACGGTGGACGAGGTGCTCTCCCTGCTCCGAGTCGCGGACGACAACGTGTCGCTGAGCACCGTCATCGACGAGGAGCACGACTTCCACCTGTCGGACAAGCTCGAGCAGGACATGATGCCCTCGGCCGACACCTTGCTCCTGAAGTCCTCGCTCAAGACGCTGCTGCACGCGGCCCTCGACGAGCTCGACCCGAAGGAGGAGAAGGTCGTCAAGCTCCGGTTCGGGCTCGACGGGGAGGAGCCAAAGACGCTCAAGGAGATCGGCGAGATGATGAACCTCTCCAGGGAACGCATCCGGCAGATCGAGGCGCAGGCTCTGGACAAGCTCAATCGCTCACAGAAGTGCCAGCAGCTCCGCGGTTACTTGAACTAAGGTCCCGTTCAATGGGCACCCCGAACGCTTCCGAAGGACCCGGCATCCGGCCCGGCGCGTCCACGCCGTCCACTGACATCAGGGGGAGCGGCGCGTGCCCCCAGTGTGGCGGCACCGGTTTCGAGCTCATCGAGTCCGCTGACGGTGTCGCCCGCGCTCGCCGCTGCGCCTGCCTCGGCGCCGATCGTGTCGAACGCCTCCTGCGGGAATCGAGAATCCCGCGCCGGTACCAGAGCTGCTCGTTCGAGGAGTTCGCCGATCTCAACACCTCGCTGAGCCTGGCCAAGCTGCATATCAGGAGGTTCGTCGAGGAGTATCCGATCCACGACTCCGGTCTGCTCCTGATGGGTCCCTGCGGCGTCGGCAAGACCCACCTGGCGGCCGCGGCTCTGCTGAGCCTGATGAAGGACAAGGGCGCGCGTGCGCTCTTCTACGACTTTCGCGATCTGCTGAAGGAGATCCAGGCCTCCTACAACGCCGTCTCCGGGACGACCGAGCTGGAGGTTCTGCAGCCCATCTTCGGCGCGGAGGTGCTCGTGCTGGACGACCTGGGTTCGACCAGGATGACCGACTGGGTGAGGGACACCCTCTCGCACATCATCAACAACAGATACAACGAGCGGCGCGTCACGATCTTCACCTCGAACCTGGACGACGAGATTGGCGCGAGGTCCCACCCCGCGGATGAGCGTGTGCGCGAGAAGCCGAACCTGCGCTCGCAGATCGGCGACGCCCTGCGCTCGCGTCTCTACGAGATGTGCGAGGTGATCACCCTGGAAGGCGAGGACTTCAGGCGGACCGTCCATCACACCGGCAGAAGGCCCGCACCACTCCCTTGAGTGGATCCGCCCGCCCCGCCTCCCGCGCGGGGCGCCGTGTTGCTGGGCCCATCCCCCTCTGTTAGAATGCGCAAGAACGCTCTCCCCGCGAGGAAAACCTCGATGCCACCCGACGTACTGATCGTGCACGGCGCCCGCACCGCGATGGGCGAGTTCAACGGCATTCTGCGTGACCACACCGAGATCGAGCTCGGGGCGATCGCCGCGAAAGCCGCGCTGGCCCGCTCCGAGGTCCCCGTCGCGTCCGTTGACCACGTGGTCATGGGCAACGCACAGCAGAGCAGCGGAAACGCGGTGTACGGCGCGCGCCACGTGGCGCTCAAGGCGGGCGTGCCCCACGAGGTCCCCGCGCTGACCGTCAACCGACTCTGCGGCTCGGGCATCCAGTCGATCGTCTCCGCCGCGCAGATGATCCGCCTCGGTGAGGCCGAGATCGCGCTGGCCGGTGGCATGGAGAGCATGAGCCAGGCTCCGCACGTGATCCGGGGCCTGCGCGCAGGCCTTCGCCTGGGTGAGGGCAAACTCGAGGACTCCCTCACCGTGGCCCTGATGGACAACTACTGCGGGCTGATGATGGCGCAAACGGCGGATCTCCTCGCGCGCGAGAAGGGGATCACGCGCCAGGAGGCCGACGTCTTCGCCCACCGGAGCCAGCGCCTCGCCGACGCCGCCCTGAAGGCCGGCAAGCTCGGCGAGGAGATCGTCCCCATCGAGATCGTCAAGAAGGGGAAGACCACTGTGTTCGACACCGACGACCACATGCGGCCCGACACGAGCCTCGAGGGGCTGGCCATGCTGCCGCCCGTCTTCGGGACGCAGCTCGTCACTGCCGGCAACGCCAGCGGGATCGTGGACGGCGCGGCCGCGGTCGTGGTGGCCGGCGCCGAACGGGCGCGGCGCGACGGGCTCAAGTGCCTGGGCAAGGTCCTCGCGTGGCACTACGAGGGCGTGGACCCTCGGTTCATGGGGATCGGGCCGGTGCCGGCGATCCGGGGCATTCTGAGGAAGACGGGCCTCGCGTTGCGCGAGATAGATCTGTTCGAGATCAATGAGGCTTTCGCAGCTCAGTACCTGGCCGTCGAGAAGGAGCTCGGGCTCGATCGGGAGCGGGTCAACGTCAACGGCGGCGCGGTGGCGCTGGGCCATCCGCTGGGCGCCACCGGGACGCGGCTCGTCCTGACCCTGCTGCTCGAGCTGAGACGGCGCGGCGCCCGCCTCGGGATCGCCTCGGCCTGCATCGGCGGCGGGCAGGGGATCGCGATGCTGGTGGAGTCCACCCGATAGCGGTGGCGAGTCGGGTTGAATCGGAGGAAGCACCGATGGCGATCACGAAAGTGGGAGTGCTGGGTTGCGGGCTCATGGGGTCCGGCATCGCCCAGGTCTGCGCGCAGGCAGGCCACGACACCCTCGTCCTGGAGGTTTCCCAGGAGCTCCTCGACAAGGGCCTCGCGGGAGTCGCCAGGTTCCTGTCCGGTGGAGTGGAGAAGGGCAAGACCACGGCCGAGGATCGCGACAGGACCCTCGCGAACCTGAAGGGAACCACCGATCCGTCCAGGCTGGCCGACCGGGACCTCGTCATCGAGGCGGTGGTGGAAAGCCTCGGGGCCAAGAAGGAGATCTTCGCCCGGTTGGACGCGGTCTGCGGCCCGGCCGCGATCTTCGCCTCGAACACATCGTCGCTCTCGATCACGGAGCTGGCCGCCGCCACCAGGCGGCCAAACCGGTTCCTGGGACTCCACTTCTTCAATCCAGTGCCCCTCATGAGGCTCGTGGAGGTGGTCCGGACCATCATGACCGACGATAAGGTCTATCTGGAGGGGGTCTCGTTCGTGCGGAACCTGGGTAAGACGCCAATCCGCACCTCCGACAAGACCGGCTTCATCGTCAACCGCCTCCTGGTGCCCTACCTCCTGGACGCGGTGCGGGCGATCGAGGAAGGGGTCGGCTCGATCGAGGAGATCGATGAGGCGATGAAGCTGGGCTGCGGTTATCCGATGGGCCCCTTCACCTTGCTCGATTTCGTCGGCCTCGACACAACCTACTACATCTCGAACGTCTTCTTCGAGGAGTTCCGCGAGCGTCGGTTCGCCTGCCCGCCCCTGCTCAAGCGGATGGTGATGGCGGGGCTGCTCGGCAAGAAGAGCGGCAAGGGGTTTTACGACTACAGCGGGTCGAAGCCGGCCCCGAACAACTTCCTGCTCGGTGGCGTGTGATGCCGTTCGAGAATCTGCTCTACGAAGTACGCGACCGGATCGCCTTCATCACGATCAACCGCCCCGAAAAGCTCAACGCGCTGAACCGCCGGACGGTCGGCGAGCTGGACCGCGCCATCGCCGACTCCGGCGCGGATCCCCTGGTCGGAGCCGTCATCATCACCGGCTCCGGCCCCAAGGCTTTCGTCGCGGGCGCCGACATCGGCGAGCTGGCGCAGCAGACGCCGATCGCCGGCAAGGACTACTCGCTGTACGGCCAGGAGGTGCTCTCCCGGCTTGCGAACTCGGGCAAGATCGTCATCGCCGCCGTCAACGGGTTCGCCCTCGGAGGCGGCTGCGAGCTGGCGCTGGCCTGTCACTTGAGGGTCGCTTCTGAGAACGCCAGGCTGGGCCTTCCCGAGGTGACGCTCGGGATCATTCCGGGATTCGGCGGCACCCAGCGGCTGGCACGGCTGGTCGGCAAGGGCAGGGGCCTCGAGATGATCCTCTCGGGGGAGATGGTCGACGCGAAGGAGGCCCACCGTATCGGGCTCGTCAATCGGGTCGTGCCCGAGGGACAGGCGGTGGCGGAGGCCGAGAAGCTGGCGCGGACGATCCTGTCGCGCGGTCCGGTGGCCGTGCGCCTCGCGATCGAGGCGGTGAACGAAGGGACGGAGATGCCGCTGGAGGAAGGGCTCTTCCTCGAGGCGGCTCTGTTCGGCCTCGTCGTCACCAGCGACGATTTCAAGGAAGGCACGCGCGCGTTCCTCGAGAAACGCAAGCCTGATTTCAAGGGGCGTTGACAGGCGGGACCCATGGCGCTCATCCGAAGCCTCAGACTCGTCCTGCTGCTGGGGCTCGCGGGCCTCGTCAGCGGGATCGTCCTGTCGTTGTCCGCCAATGTCCGCGGGGGGCCCCCCCGACCGAGCGACACCGGAGCGCGGGAGCTCCCCGGCTCCGCGCGCCTCGCCCAGCAGGCCTTCAACGTCGAGATCGTGCGGACGCGGGAGGGCCGGCCGACCCTGCGTCTGAAAGCCCTCGAATCGCGCAGCTACACCGACGGCCGTCTCGATCTGACCAACGTCGTCTTCCATCTGTTCGGCCCCGCGGGCCGGGAGACGATCGTCGAGGCTCCCACCGCCTCGTCACTGGCCCCCGCCGACGACCTTCAGCCGGCCGGCGCGGCCGGCCCGCCCGCCGCAGGTGCGCCCGAAGCAATGGGCTCCTGGCAGCTGGAGGGAGGGGTGACCGTGAGAACAGCGGACGGGCTGACCCTCCTGACCCCCCGGCTCGCCTACCACGAGGCGGACGGGCAGGCGACGACTCAGGACAGCATCTCGTTTGCACGCGGTCCCGCCACGGGGACCGCGGTGGGAATGACCTACGAAATCGAATCCCAGATCGTCCGGTTCCTGCGCGACGTCACGACCTCGATGCCGCTCGGCGGTATGGGTCTGGTCAGGGTCGAAGCGGTCTCGGCCACGCACGATCTGAAGAACGCCACCTTGGAAATGCGCGACTACAGGGCGGTCACCGGGCGCGGCGAGAACCTCTCGGGTTCGCGGCTGGTGGCGAGCTTCCTGGAGGGGGGCGGGGTCCAGAGCCTTACTGCGGACCAGGGGTTCGTGCTCGAAAGCTCCCACGCGGTTTCCACACCGGGCACCACCTCACCGCTCGGGAAGCTGCTCGCCCTGGAAGGAACGCGGACGATGCGAGGGTTCAGCCTCGCTATGCAGTTCGGGGCCGGCTCCGAGCCGACCTCGATCGAGGTCTCCGGTGACGCGCTCCTCACCGCGCTGGACTCAGCCCGGGGGGACGCTCCCTCGAGCATCGCGGCGCGGACGCTGCGGTTCGATCTGACGGGAGGCAACCTGACCCGCGCCCGCGCGGAGGGCGAGGTCGATCTGAAGGGGGCGCCCGCCGAGGGAGAATCGGCCGGGTTCCGCCTCCTGAGCGACCATCTTGATGCCGTGTTCGATCCGAACCTTGGGACATTGACGAACCTGGAAGGACAGGGGGAGATCCACCTTTCGGACCGGGAGATGCGGAGCGAGGGGAGCCACACTGTCCTGGACCCTAACTCCGACATCGTGACCCTCACGGGTGAGCAGGGCAAGCCGGCCAGCGCGTCGTGGCTCAAGCGAAAGATCCAGGCGGACCGGATCGAGGCCGACCGGCGGCAAAAGACCCTTTCCGCGAAGGGGGGCGTGCGCGCGAGCTACGAGCCTCCCAGGTCCGATGAGTCGGTGGAGGGGGGCTCCGCGGGGCAGGCTCTCCCGTTTTTCAAGGAAGGAGAGACCATATACGTGATGGCGGGATCCCTCACCTTCGCGGAGCAAGGGAAGCTGGCGCACTACAGGGATCGGGTCCGGCTGTGGCAGGGTGAGAACCGGCTGGAGGCCTCCGAGGTCGACGTGAACGAGTCGGAAGGCACGTTGGAGGCCCGCGGCGAGGTGGTCAACACGTTCCGCCAGCCGGCTCCCGCCAACCAGGCGAGGCCTTCCGGCAATCCCTCCGAGCAGATCGTGACCGTGGCGGCCTCCACCATGAAGTACGAGCGGGGAGCGAATTGCATCGCGTACGGGGGCCGCGTGCTCGTGACCCAGGGCGCCCTGCGCGTCACGTCGGACTCGATGATCGTGACGCTCTCGGCCGACGGCGGCGGCGCCGAGCTGATGGAGGCCGCCGGCAATGTGGCGCTGAGCGATTCCGGACGCACGGGAAACGGGGACAGACTGATAGCGGACCCCAAGGCGGATACGTTGAAACTGATCGGCTCCGGAAGGGAGGCGAGCGTCCAAGACTCGACAGGTCAACAAGTTGTCAGAGGTCTGGCTTTGACAATGGACAGATCGGGTGATAGGATCCTCGTCGAATCCGAGGTCGGCGGACGCACGTGGATTACGCTCAAGCCACGGCAGAAAGGAGCGCCTGGGGTTGGACCAGTCCCTCGCGACTGAGGCCCTCTGCAAGTCCTACAGGGGTCGCAGGGTCGTGCGAGATGTCTCAATCGTCATTCACGGAGGCGAGGTGGTCGGGTTGCTCGGCCCTAACGGGGCGGGCAAGACGACGACCTTCTCGTGCGTGCTGGGTCTCGTCGCACCGGACGGCGGCCGCGTCCTTCTGAACGGGGAGGACATCACGGGCTTGCCGATGTACATGCGAGCGCGCCGCGGCATCGGATACCTCCCCCAGGAAACCTCGGTATTCCGGAAAATGACGGTCGAGCAAAACCTCCTCGCAATCCTGGAAACACTCAATCTCGATGCCCAGCAGGTCTCCCAGCGCGTAGCGACGCTGCTGGGCGAGTTCGGCATCGCGCACCTGGCCCGGCAGAAGGCGTCCACCCTCTCGGGGGGTGAGCGCCGTCGGGTGGAGATCGCGCGCGCCCTGACGACCAGCCCTTCGTTCATTCTTCTGGACGAGCCATTCGCCGGGATCGATCCGAAGGCGAGGTATGACCTGCAACAGGTCATCGCCCACTTGAAGTCGCGGGGGCTCGGTATTCTGGTGACCGATCACAACGTAAGGGAGACTTTACAAATCACCGATCGAGCGTACATTATCCACGATGGCGAAATCTTCCAGACGGGAACACCGGACGCCCTCGCGAACGATCCCGGTGTCCGGGACGTTTATCTCGGAGAGCAGTTCACCCTGAAGTAGAACACGCGGGAGCGTGGGGAGCATCGGGTCATGGCGCTTGAGCAGCGGCTGAACCTGAGAATGAGCCAGCGGCTCATCATGACGCCGTCGCTGCAGCAGGCCATCAAGCTGTTGCAGCTCTCCAAGCTGGACCTCGTCAACGAGATCAATCAGGAGCTGGAGTCCAATCCCGTGCTCGAGGAAGGCCTCGAGACGATGGCCCCCCAGCAGCTCGACAGCCAGCCGACCGACCAGACCAAGAACGGCGAAAACCCGCTGGGCGACCGGGGCACCGGCGACGCGGACGACTACGAGGCCTTCTGGCGGGACTACCTCGACAAGGGATACGAGCCGCGTGGTCCCGTCGAGACGGCGGACGGACCCTCCTTCGAGGCGACGCTCACCAAGCAGGAGAACCTGACCGATCATCTCACCTGGCAGCTCGAGATGACGCCGACCGACGATCACCTCAGGGAGATCGCGGAAGCCATCATCGGCAACCTCGACGACAACGGACACCTCGACGCCAGCCTCGCGGAGATCGAGGCGATGGGGCGCCCCGGCTCCGGCGACGGCAGGACGCAGGAGGAGGGCGCCGTCGCCCAGACGGAGCCAGGCTACAGCCCGGCCGACGTCGCGAAAGCGCTGGCGCTCGTGCAGAGCTTCGACCCCGCCGGTGTGGCCGCGCGGGATCTGGCCGAGTGCCTCACGCTCCAGCTCCGGCACCTGGGACTGCGGGGCACCCTGACGGAGCAGATCGTGCGTGAGCACATCGGTCTTCTCCAGACACACAGGTACCAGGAGATCGCCGCTCAGGTCGGCTGCTCGCTCGAGGAGGTCCAGCATCACCTGGAGATCATCCGCCGGCTCGATCCGAGCCCCGGCTTGAAATACAACTGCGCGCAATCGCAATACGTCACCCCCGACGTCTACGTGTACAAGGACGATCTGGGGGAGTACCGCGTGGTCCTCAACGAGGACGGGCTCCCACGCCTCCGCATCAGCCAGACCTACCGCAAGATGATCGAGCGGGGCAACCAGACCGCCGATCGCGACGCCCGGGAATACGTCAAGGAGAAATTCCGCTCGGCCGTGCACCTCATAAAGAGCCTCGATGAGAGGCAGCGGACCATCATGAAGGTCGCGGTGAGCCTGGTGAAGCACCAGAGGGCCTTTCTGGACCACGGGATCGAGAAGATCCGGCCTCTCAGGCTGCGGGACGTGGCCGACGACATCGAGATGCACGAATCAACCGTGAGCCGCGTCGTGAGGAACAAGTACATGTACACGCACCGCGGCATTTTCGAGATGAGATACTTTTTCCACGCGTCGGTGCCGGATGACAGGGGCGGTGAGATCTCCGCGCTCAGCGTCAAGGAGAAGATAAAGCACATCGTCGAGAGCGAAAACGGCAGCAATCCTCTTTCCGACGCGGCGATCGTGAAGATTCTCGAGGAGGTGCACGGGGTCAAGGTCGCCCGCCGGACCGTCGCGAAGTATCGCGGCGAGCTGAGGATCTCCTCCTCCACCGACCGCAAGGCGCCGTTCGCCTGATACCGCCCGGCTCACGACCGGAGACGAAAATGAAACTGGATCTTACGGGACGCAACATCGAAATCACCCCGGCCATCCGGGACTTCACCGCGGACAAGCTCTCCAAGCTCGACAAGTGGATCGATGACGTCACGGAGGCCCACGCCATCCTCAGCGTGGAGAAGCACCGTCACATCGCCGAGATCGTCGTGAAGGGCCGTCACCACGTCTTCACGGGGACCGACGAGACCGGCGATCTCTACGCCTCCATCGGCAACGTCGTCGACAAGATCGAGAAGCAGGCGCGCCGGCTCAAGGACAAGGCGACCGGGAGGCGCAAGCACGCGCGGCCCGCGCAGGAAGTGGCCGCGGCGGCGGAGGGTTCGACGCGTCCGGGTGCTCCGACCGACGGCTCAGCGCTTCGCCTCGGAAGCGCCTCTCGGATCATCCGGAGCAACGAGCTGATCATGAAGCCGATGTCTCCAGAGGATGCCGCGCTGGAGTTCGTCGACTCCCAGCGCGAATTCCTGGTTTTTCGCGACTCGCGCTCCCAGCGCATCAGCGTCATGTACCGCCGCAAGGATGGAAACCTCGGCCTGATCGAGCCTCAGGCCTGAGTCGCCGCGAGTGCCCGCCCCCAACGGGCTCCGCCTTGACACCCCTCCGCCCGCCCTGATAGCATGAGGGCCTATCTGTCAACTTTTTCAGGTATTTAACGCGGTTCACCCTTGGATCAGAACGCGATGCCGAGGCTGCTGACGGTCAGACCGCCCAGCCCGGACGAGACAGTCATCATTCTCGACGAGGCCACAGGCGGCACACATTCCCCCATTGCCTGTCTCTTCGACGCATGCGTTCCGCGCGCCGAGTCGGGTCGGCCTGCCGGGCTCCTGATGAGCGACGACCAGTGCACCGTCCCGGGTCCTGCATCGCGCCCGTGAGGAAGAGTTCCGGTACATCAACCGGATGAGGGAACGACCAGATGAACATGGAGCTGGACGACGAGCACCGGATGCTCAGGGACAACATCCGCTCCTTCGCGGAGTCGGAGATCCGGCCGAAGGCCGCCGAGTACGACCGCACGAGGAGCTTCCCCATCGAAGAGGTCCGCAAGTGCGCCCAGCTCGGGCTCATGGGGATCATGGTGCCCGAGGAGTACGGCGGCGCCGCGATGGACTCGCTCTCGTACGTGATGATCATCGAGGAGATCTCGCGGGTGGACGCGTCGCTCGGCGTGGTTCTCTCCGTGAACAACTCGCTCTATTGCCACCCGATCTCGAAGTTCGGCACTCCGGAACAGAAGGTGAAGTACCTCGAGCCCTTCGCCCGCGGGGAGAAGATCGGCTGCTATTGCCTGACCGAGCCGGACGCCGGCTCCGACGCGGGAAGCCTCCGCACGTCGGCGGTCCTCCATGGGGATCGCTGGATTCTCAACGGAAGCAAGGTCTTCGTCACCAACGGCGTCGCGGCGGACGCGGCGATCGTCTACGCGAAGACCGATCCGTCGGCGCCCTCCTCCAAGGGAATCACCGCATTCATCGTCGAGAGAGGCTTCGCTGGCTACAGCACCGGAAAGCCGGAGACCAAGCTGGGCATCACATCCTCGGGCTCCGTCGAGATCGTGCTGCAGAACTGCGAGATCCCGAGGGAGAACATGCTGGGCGAGCTCCACAAAGGCTTCGGGATCGCCCTGCACACGCTCGACGGCGGGCGCATCGGGATCGCGGCCCAGGCGCTCGGGATCGCGCAGGGCGCCTTCGAGGAGGCCCTGCGTTACTCGAAGGAGCGCAAGCAGTTCGGCGTGCCGATCTCCCAGCACCAGGTGATCCAGTTCTACCTGGCGGACATGGCGACGGAGATCGACGCCGCGCGGCTGCTGGCCTACCGCGCCGCCCGCGCCAAGGACACGCAGGAGCGCTACACGCTGGAGGCTTCGATGGCCAAGCTCTTCGCCTCCGAGGTGGCCAACCGCGTGGCGTACAAGGCGG
Organism: Candidatus Polarisedimenticolia bacterium; assembly: GCA_036505635.1. GTDB lineage: Bacteria > Acidobacteriota > Polarisedimenticolia > JACPZX01 > DASXTC01 > DASXTC01. Next base: position 110,097 of record DASXTC010000037.1, on the reverse strand, counting down.
TGCAGGTGTTCGGCGGCTATGGGTACATCAACGAGTATCCGGTCGAGCGCTACTTCCGCGACGCACGCATCTGCGAGATCTACGAGGGGACCTCCGAAGTCCAGAGGCTCGTGATCTCGGGACAGATTCTCAAGGGCTGACGCCGGCCGGAGCGGGACTCTCGATGGACTTCACCCTCGGCGAAGACCACCGGATGCTGCGGGACATGGTCCGCGAGTTCGCCGAGCGGGAGATGCGGCCGGTGGTCGATTCGCTGGAGCGCCGCGGGGAGTTTCCCGCCAGGATCGTCGCGAGGCTGGGGGATCTGGGGATTCTCGGGACGACTATCCCGCAGGAGCACGGAGGGACGGCGCTCGACACCGTCGGGATCTGTCTCGTCATGGAGGAGATCGCCCGGGTCTGCGCCTCCACGGCGGTCACCGTCAGCGTCCACAACTCCGCAGCCGCGGCGCCCATCGCGCGGTTCGGCACCGCCGCCCAGAAGAAACGCTACCTGCCCCGCATGGCGAGAGGCGAGATCATCGGCGGGTTCGCGCTGACCGAGGCAGGGTGCGGCTCCGACGCCGCCGCCGTCAAGGCGCGCGCCGTGCGGCGCGGCGACCGCTACATCCTCAACGGCGCCAAGTCCTGGATCACAAACGCCCGGGTCGGTGGCGTCTTCGTGCTGATGGCCGTGACCGACCCGGCGGCGGGAAGCCGCGGCATCTCCGCCTTCCTCGTGGAGCCCTCCATGGCGGGATTCTCCTTCGGCAAGGACGAGGAGAAGATGGGGCTGCGTTCGTCCGTCACGGGGATGATCAACCTGGTCGACTGCGAGGTCCCGGCGGAGAACCTGCTCGGCGAGGAGGGGATGGGGCTGAGGATCGCGCTGTGGACTCTCGACGGCGGCCGCGTGGGCATCGCGGCGCAGGCGGTGGGGATCGCGCAGGGGGCCTTCGACGAGGCGCGCCGCTACGCTCAGACCCGCTCGGCCTTCGACCGCCCCATAGCCGCGTTCCAGGCGATTCGCTTCATGCTGGCAGACATGGCGATGGAGATCGACGCCGCGCGCCTTCTCACGCACCGTGCCGCCGGCAAAAAGGACGCCTCGGCAGGCGCCGGCGACTTCGCGCGCGAGGCCTCGATGGCGAAGCTGTACGCTTCCGAGATGTGCAATCGCGTCGCCTACCGGGCGGTGCAGATCCACGGCGGCTACGGATACTCGAAGGAGTACGCGGTGGAGCGCATCTACCGCGACGCGCGGGTCACCACCATCTACGAGGGCACTTCCGAGATCCAGCGGCTGATCATCGCGCGAAAGCTCCTCGGATCGTCCTGAGTCCATCACCGGAGACTGGAGAGAAACGATGTCCAAGCGATCGATCCAACTGACCCGAGGCAGGCAACGCTGGGTGGAGGAGACCCTCAACCCCGCCCTCCAGAAGAGCCCCGACCGGCCCGGCTCCTTCACCACCGTTTCGGACGCCCCGATCGAGCGGCTCGTCACCGTCGAGGATGTCGCGGGTTTCGATCCGGACACCGATGTCGGGCTCCCGGGCGAGTATCCCTACACCCGCGGCGTGCACCCGACGATGTACCGCGGCAAGCTCTGGACCATGAGGCAGTTCTCAGGGTTCGGCAACGCGGCCGACACCAACAAACGTTACCGCTACCTGCTGGGGCAGGGGCAGACCGGACTTTCGGTCGCCTTCGATCTGCCCACCCTCATGGGGCGCGACTCGGACGATCCGATGGCCCTGGGTGAGGTGGGGCGCGAGGGGGTCGCAATCGACTCCCTGGCCGATATGGAGCGTCTCTTCGACGGGATTCCTCTCGACAAGATCTCCACCTCCATGACGATCAACTCGCCCGCCGCCATCCTGCTGGCCATGTACCTGGCCGTGGCCGGGAAGCAGGGCGTGGCGTTCGAAGCGCTCGACGGCACCCTCCAGAACGACATCCTCAAGGAGTACATCGCGCAGAAGGAATGGATCTACCCGCCGAGGCAGAGCCTGCGAATCATCACCGACATCATGGGCTTCTGCGCGAAAGAGGTCCCGCGGTGGAACACCATCAGCATCAGCGGGTATCACGTCCGCGAGGCGGGCTCCACCGCGGTCCAGGAGCTGGCCTTCACCCTGGCCGACGGGATCGGTTACGTCCAGGCGGGTATCGAGGCCGGCCTCGACGTGGACTCCTTCTCACCGCGCCTGTCCTTTTTCTTCAACTCGCACAACGATTTCTTCGAGGAGGTCTGCAAGCTGAGGGCCGCCCGGCGCATCTGGGCGCGCGTCATGCGCGAGAGGTTCGGCGCGAAGGACCCCCGTTCCTGGAAGCTCAGGACCCACGTGCAGACCGCCGGGTGCAGCCTCACGGCGCAGCAGCCTTACAACAACATCGTGCGCGTGGCCATCCAGGCGCTCGCGGCGGTGATGGGCGGGACCCAGTCGCTCCACACCAACTCGATGGACGAGACTCTGGCTCTCCCCTCGGAGATGGCCGTTACCATCGCTCTGCGAACGCAGCAGATCATCGCCGAGGAGAGCGGCGTGGCGGCCACCATCGACCCGTTGGGCGGCTCCTGGTTCGTGGAGGATCTCACCAACAGGATGGAGCGCCAGGCGTTGGACTACATCGAGCGGATCGACAGGATGGGCGGCATCGTCAACGCGATCGAGGCCGGGTTCCCCCAGCGCGAGATCGCCGAGGCGTCCTATCACTACCAGATGCAGGTGGACAGCGTGGAGAAGACCATCGTGGGCGTGAACAAGTACGCCGCGCCGGCGGGTCAGGACGATCACCAGATCCCGATCCTCAGGATCGCCATGTCGGTGGAGCACGATCAGGTCGAGTCATTGCTCCGCCTGCGCCGCGAGCGTGACAACGCGCGCGTGGAACGTGCGCTGTCGGCGCTCGAGAGGGCGGCGGCCGGAACCGACAATCTGATGCCCCACATCCTCGAGGCGGTCCGGGGTTACGCAACCGTCGGGGAGATCTGCGCCCGGATGAAGCGAGTATTCGGAGAGTACCGGGAACAGCCGGTGCTGTGATGGCGGCATCGAGGTAAGGGGGAGAAGACCGGCGTGACATCAGCGACGAAGGAAAGACGGATCAGGCTCCTGGTGGGCAAGGTCGGCCTCGACGGACACGATCGCGGCGCCAAGATCGTCGCGCGGGCGCTGCGGGACGCCGGGTTCGAGGTGATCTACACGGGCCTTCACCAGACCCCCGAGATGGTGGTCAACACGGCGATCCAGGAGGACGTCGACGCGGTGGCGCTCTCCATCCTCTCCGGCGCCCACATGACGCTGCTGCAGCGGGTCCTCGATCTGCTCAGGGAGAAGGGGGCGCAGGACGTGGCGCTGGTCGCCGGCGGCATCATCCCCGAGGAGGATATCGTGGATCTGAAGAAGGCCGGCGTCCGGGAGATCTTCACGCCGGGGGCCTCCACGCAGGAGATCATCGACTTCGTCCGTACACGGATCCAGCCGCGACGTGGCTGAGGCCATGCGATTGCCCCAGACCGGCGAGGCCGCCGTCTCGCACCCCGGCTCGCAAGGGGCGGAAGAGGCCCGCTCCACGGAGATCTGTCATGCACGTCCTGATGTTCGAGCTGGCTGGCGCGACCTATGCCTTGAAGCTCGAGGCGGTGGATAGAATACTGGCTCCCGGCGAATCGCTGCCGGCGGGGTGCGACGCCGTCGACGTGGCGGGGCTTCTCAACCTTGGCGAGGTGCCGGCGGGACACGTGGCCCTGCTGGCGGGACGCTTCGAGGCCCTGGTGATCGGACGGCCCGTGGGCACGGCGCACATCGACCCTTCTTGGATCCTCCCGCTGCCCGGCTATATGTTTCCGATGCCGGAGCCTCCGGTCAGAGGGATCATCGAGATTCCGGCCAGGCGCCGGGGCAGGGCAGGGCGTCCCGCGATTACCGGGCGCAGCCTGCTGCTGGACGAAGAGCTCTTGTTGCGGATGAGAAGATGAGACCCTCACCGATGGAGAAGGATTCGGAACGCTGGTTCATGCTGACGGCGTGTGGCCTTCAGGTGTCGTTGCCGGCGGCGGCGGTCCGGCAGATACTCCCACATACAGGCGTGATCCCGGTGCCGCTCGCGCGACCCGGCGTGGCGGGCGTCGTCACGCGGGACGGCAGAGCCATCCCCGTCTACGCGCTCGCCGACCTGCTCGGAGCGACGGCCACCGGTGCGGCCGTCGCGGCGGGCGCCATCGTCGTCGTCGAGCAGGACGGGGCGCTCGTCGGGCTGCTGGCCGAGAGGACGGAGCCCGCGCGGGGCCGGCCACCGGATGGAGCTGGCATCCTCGACGGAGTCACGCTGCTTTCCCGCGCCGGCATTTTCGACGACGGGTTCGGTGATCAACAGGCGGCACGGGCCGCGGAAGGAGCGCTCTAGCACATGAAAAGGAAGATCTTTCTGGCCGACGACAGCATCACCATCCAGAAGGTGGTCGAGCTGACCTTTCCTGAAGCCGACTACGAGGTCACCTGTGTGAGCAGCGGGGCCCAGGCCATCGACAAGATCCGGATGGCCGTGCCGGACATCGCCCTGCTCGACGTCATCATGCCCGAAAGGAACGGCTATGAGATCTGCGCGCAGGTCAAGCAGGATCCCGAGCTCAAGTGGATGCCGGTGCTCCTGATCTCCGGCGCGTTCGAGCCCTACGATGAGAAGCGCGCGGCGGAGGTGGGCGCCAATGGACGGCTCACCAAACCGTTCGAATCGCGCGCGCTGGTGGCCAAGGTGGAGGATCTGATGACGGCGCATCCTCATCCGGGCCGACCGATCGAAGCGCCACGCCCCGCGAGCGTGACCGGCGCATCGGTACCCCCTTCCCCCCGGCCTGCGCCCCCCGCGCAGACGGCATTCGCTCCTGCTTCGGCCCAGACCGTGAGGATGTCCGCCAGGGAGCCCTACACACAGACACCGCAGGGTCCTTCCTCGCGGCCCATGCCCGCGCCCCAGCCGCCGGCCCCGCCTCCTCCGGTCAGAACGGCGTCCGTGACGCCTGCCCGGTCCGGCGCGCAGCCGGCCTCCACCAGCTCCGCACCCGCTGCGGCCTCGCCGGTGCCTGCCGAGGCGATCGACCGCGCGGTGCGCGAGGCGGTCGCGGGGATCTCGGAAAAGGTCGTGCGCGAGGTCGCCTGGGAGGTGATTCCCGATCTGGCGGAGGCGATCATCCTGAGGAGGATCCGCGAGCTGGAGGAGGAGGCCGGCGGGGCCAAGTGAGCGCCCCCACCTGAATCCCGGCATGGAGAATCGCGTTACCTCGAGCACGGCGGGCATGGAGAGGGCCTTCGACCCCGCCAGGGTGGAGCCGCGCTGGCGCGCCCTCTGGGAGGAGCGATCCCTCTACCGCGCCGATCCGGCTTCGGACAAACCCCCCTTCTGTATGGTGATCCCTCCGCCCAACATCACGGGGCGCCTTCACGTCGGCCACGGTCTCAACAACACGCTTCAGGACATGGTGGCGCGGTGGAAGAGGATGTCGGGGTACGACGTCCTCTGGGTGCCGGGAAGCGACCACGCCAGCATCGCCACCCACGTGATGATCGAGCGGGAGCTCGAGAAGGAAGGGCTCACCCGGCAGCAGCTGGGCCGGGAGAAATTCATGGAGCGGGCCTGGGCCTGGAAGGAGAAGTTCGGCGGCGAGATCGGCGAACAGCTCCGCAGGCTCGGGGCCTCGTGCGACTGGTCCCGGGAGCGGTTCACGATGGACCCGGGACTCTCGGCCGCGGTGCGCGAGGTCTTCGTCCGCCTCTACGAGGACGGGCTGATCTACCGGGACCGATACCTGATCAACTGGTGCCCGCGTTGCCGTACCGCGGTGTCGGACCTCGAGGTGGTCCACAAGGAGATGCAGGGGAAGCTCTGGACGGTGCGGTACCCCCTGGAAGGGGGCGGCTGGATCAGCGTGGCCACCACGCGTCCCGAGACGATCCTGGGGGACGCCGCCGTCGCTGTGCACCCGGAGGACGACCGCCACCGGGCGGTGGTCGGGCGCACCGCCATCGTGCCGGCGGTCGGCCGGCGGATCCCCGTGGTCGCCGACCCGTTCGTGGACCCGAACTTCGGCACCGGAGCGGTCAAGGTGACACCCGCGCATGATCCCAACGATTTCCTCGCGGGTCGCCGGCTCGGCCTCGATCCAATCGTGGTGATGGACGAGTCGGCGCGAATGACCTCCGAAGCCGGCCCCTACTCCGGGATGGATCGGTTCGTGTGCCGCGAGCGACTCCTGGATCAGCTCCGCTCCGAGGGTCTCCTTCTCGAGGAGAAGGACCACCTGCTCTCGCTGGGGCGCTGTCAGCGCTGTGACACGATCGTCGAGCCGATGATCTCTCTGCAGTGGTTCGTCAAGATCGAGCCGCTGGCCCGGCCCGCCCTCGAGGCGGTCGAGAGCGGCCGGATCCGCTTCGTGCCCGACCAGTGGCGAAAGACCTATTACGAGTGGATGCGCAACATCAAGGACTGGTGCATCTCGCGCCAGCTCTGGTGGGGACACCGGATCCCGGCCTGGTACTGTGACTCCTGCGGCGTCACCATCGTCAGCCGCCGCGATCCCGACAAGTGCGGGACGTGCGGGTGCCTGAGCCTCACCCAGGATCCCGATGTCCTCGACACGTGGTTCTCCTCCGGGCTCTGGGCTTTCTCCACGCTGGGATGGCCCGAATCGACCGCGGAGCTGCGCCGGTATTACCCCACGACCCTGCTGGTGACGGGCTACGACATCATTTTCTTCTGGGTCGCCCGGATGGTCATGATGGGGCTCAAGTTCATGGACGAGATCCCATTCAAGGATGTCTACTTCAACGGGCTGGTGCGCGACGCGAAGGGCGAGAAGATCAGCAAGATGAAGGGGAACACCGTCGACTTCTTCGAGCTGATGGAGACCTACGGCACCGATGCCGTGCGCCTCACCTACGCCTCGCTCAGCTCACCCGGCTCCGACGTGGCCCTGGCGCCGGGACGGCTCGACGGGAGCCGCGCCTTCGCCAACAAGATCTGGAACGCGGTGCGGTTTGCCAGGCCCCATCTCGAGGCGGGCGCGTGGTCCTCGCCGCCGCGCCGCGAGCACCTGTCGGAAGCCGATCGATGGATCCTGAGTCGGTGCAGCCGCGTGGCTCAGGTCGTCGATGAAGCGATGGAGAGCTACCGGTTCGACGAGGCGACGGCGGCGATCTACCGGTTCGCCTGGCACGAGCTGTGCGACTGGTACCTCGAGATGAGCAAGCCGGCGCTTGCCGCGCCGAACACGCCGGCGGGGGAGGCCGCCAGGGGGACCCTCGGACACGTGATCGACCGGCTGTTGAGGATGCTGCATCCGTTCATGCCCTTCATCACGGAGGAGCTGTGGCAGAGCCTGCCGCGGCCCGCCGGGTCGGCCGATCGGCCCGTCTCGATCGCGATAGCCCTTTTTCCCCTGCGGGAGCCCGAGATGGAGGATGCCGCGGCCGAGAGGGCGCTGGAGATTCTCATGGAGCAGGTGACCGTGCGCCGGAACCTGGCGGCGGGCAAGGAAGCGCTGGTCGCCAGGGACGTTCCCGCGCACATCCGCCCCTTCACCGAGGAGGCGCGGCAGGTCCTGGAGAGACACCGCGACACGATCGCCGGGCTCACACGTTCCGCGGCCCCCCAGATTGTCCAGTTTTCGACGGCGCGTGAGGGGTGGGTGCCGATCCGCGGCGTGACCTCCTGCACCGAGTTCACCCTCTTCCTGACCGGTGGCGCCGAGATCGAGGCGGAGCGCGCGCGCCTCAACAAGGAGATCGAGCGTCTGGCGAAGGAGCTGACCGTGCACGAAGCGAAGCTCGCCAACGAGGGCTTTCTCTCGCGGGCGAAGGCCGAGGCGGTCGAGAAGGTGCGCGCCGGGCACCGGGACCTCACCGACAGGATCGCGCGGATCCGGAAGACCCTGGAGCAGCTCGGAGCCTGAGGGATCCCCATGCCCGAACCCGCCGTCCACCTCGTGGCCCGCCTCGTGCGGGAATCGCTCCAGGAGGATCTCGGGCCGGGCGATGTCACCTGCCGCGCTCTCCTGGCTCCGGGGACCAGGGCCCGCGGCGTCATCACCGCGGGCGAGCCGCTGATTCCCGCCGGCCTGCAGGCGGCCCGGCTCGCGTTCCTCACGCTGGATCCGGCCTGCGCGTTCTCGCGGCAGTGCGTGGAGGGAGCGGCGCTTCCAGCCGGAGCCGTGCTGCTCGAGGTGGTGGGGGAGGCTTCGGCGATTCTGTCGGCGGAGCGCACCGCCCTGAACTTCCTCGGGAGACTCTCCGGTATCGCGACCCTGACGCGCCTCTGCGTGGATGCGGTCGCAGGCACGAAGGCCGAGATCTTCGACACGCGCAAGACGACTCCCGGGCTGAGGCTCCTGGAACGCCGGGCCGTCGAGCTGGGCGGCGGGCGCAACCACCGGTCCGGCCTCTTCGACATGGTCCTGATCAAGGACAATCACGTCGCGATGGCGGGCGGCGTCGGCGCCGCCGTTCGGGCCGCCGTGGCGAGCCTGGCCCGGACCCCCCCCGCGGCGCGCCCCCCGATCGAGGTGGAGATCGACGATCCGGCCGCGCTCGAGGAGGCCATCGAGGCCGGAGCCGGGCTCGTCCTGCTGGACAACATGACACCCGACGAGGTCGCCGCGGCGGTGCTCCGCGCCCGGGGACGCGTGAAGCTGGAAGCATCCGGTGGGATCACGCTGGAGGTCATCCGTCGCTATGCCGAAACGGGTGTGGACAGGATCTCGCTGGGCGCCCTGACCCATTCCGCTCCCGGCGCCAACGTGGGCCTCTCGCTGCATCCCGCGCCCATCGACCCGGGCGCTTCATGATCGATCGGCTCGGGGCGGACACGATCCTCGCGGCCCTGTCGGCGGGACGGACGATTCAATCCAACGCCCCCGGTGACGAGGCGGCCGGGATCATCGGCCGGCGCATCGAGTACCACGCCCGGATCGGCTCGACCAACGACAGGGCCCGGGAGCTGGGCGCCTCGGGTGAGCCGGAGGGGACGGTGGTCGTGGCCGACGAACAGACCCGCGGCCGTGGCCGCGCGGATCGCGCCTGGCACTCGCCATCCGGGCTCGGCCTGTACATGTCGGTGCTTCTGCGCCCCGAGGCGCACGCCGCGGAGGCGCCGATCTTCGGGCTGATGGGCGCGGTAGCCGCCGCCACCGGGCTCGCCGAGGAGGCGCCGGAGTCGATCCGCATCAAGTGGCCCAACGATCTGATCGCGCAGATCCCCGGAGACGGGAGGCGAAAGGTGGCCGGGATCCTCTCGGAGGCGCGCACATCGATTGACTCGATCCGGGACGTGGTGATCGGGTTCGGGGTCAACGTCAACCACCAGGCCTCCGATTTTCCCCACGAGATCGCTTCGAAGGCCGTCTCCCTGAGCCTGCTGACTGGTGGACCGTGCGACCGCGTGGCCGTGGCCGCGGCCATCCTGACAGCCTTCGACACGTGGTATACCCTTTGGCGCCGGAGCGGGGATCCACCGGTCCTGCAGGCCTACCGGAACCTGGCCCTCGATCTCACGGGGCGGCGGGTGCGCGTGGCCGGCGCGCCGCGTCGGCCGGGGGACGGGCTCGCGTGGACGGGAACCACGGACGGCCTCACGCCGGCTGGGGCGTTGCGCGTGATCCCGGAGGCAGGCGGCGAGGTCGTCGAGGTCCTGTACGGCGAGGTCTCGCGCGTGGAGGAGGCCTGAGTTGCTGCTGGTCGTGGATGTGGGCAACAGCCACACCGTCTTCGGAATCTTCGACGGGGAGAGGCTCGCCGCCGACTGGCGCTTCTCGACGCATCACGGCCGCACCGCCGACGAGTGGGCCGTGGAGATCGCGGGGGCGCTCGCCATCCGCGGCCTCGGCCGGGAGGCCGTCGACGCGGCCATCCTCTCATCGGTGGTGCCACCGCTCACCGGCACCATCGCGGAGATGATCGAGACCTTCTTCGGCGTCGACCCCTTGCAGGTCGGGCCCGGCATCAAGACGGGGATCAGGATCCTCTACGAGAACCCTCAGGAGGTGGGCGCGGATCGGATCGTCAACAGCGTCGCCGCGTTGTCGCGCGTGGGCGGACCGGCGATCGTGGTCGACCTGGGCACGGCCACCACCTTCGACGCCCTCTCCGCCGCCGACGAGTACCTCGGAGGCATCATCACTCCCGGACTCCAGATCTCGGCCGACAGCCTCTTTGCCCGCGCGGCGAAGCTTCCCCGGGTGGAGGTGCGCCGTCCGCCCCGTCTGATCGGCCGCAACACGGTGCACAGCATCCAGTCGGGTCTCTACTACGGCTATGCCTCCATGATCAACGGCGTGCTCGATCTGATGAGGGCCGAGATGGAGGGGGAACCGAAGGTGCTGGTGACCGGTGGCCTCGCCCGGGCGCTCGCCCCGGATCTCAGGGGCATCACGCTGATCGATCCCAACCTCACCCTCGAAGGACTGCGTCTCATTCATCTCAAGAACCGCCCCGTGTGAAGATCCTCTTTCTCTGCAGCGGCAACATCCATCGAAGCCCACTCGCCGAGGCCATGCTTCGCAACGCGATCGTGCGCGATGGACGCAGCGACATCGAGGTCGTCTCGGCCGGCACCCTGGGGCTTCTCTCGATGCCCGCCGCCGAGGAGGCCACGATCCTGGCCCGGGAGGCCGGCATCGATCTGTCGGAGCACCGGTCACGGGCGGCGACCCCGGCGATGATCGACGGCGCCGACCTCATCGTCGTGATGGAGGAGTCTCACCGCGAGTGGGTGGCAGCGCTCGACGTGAGCGCCGTCGATCGGTGCCGGCTGTTGAGCGAAAACGCCGGACCCGACTCCGGCATCGCGCCCGGCGACGACGTACCCGACGCGATGGGCGATGACCTGAAATCGTTCCGCCGCAGCTTCCGGATCATCGACGACTGCGTGGCGCGTCTCTACCGGGAGCTGCCGCCCCCTCCCGAGGAGGTCTACACCAGGTCGGTCGAGGAACGGTTCCGGCTCAGGCGCGGTTCGCCGTTGACCCTCTCTCCCGCCGACTACGACCTGGTGGATCGATGGTGGCGGCGCGGCGTCCCTCTCTGGATCCTCCTCGAGACGATCGATCTCCTGGTGGGAAGGAAGGAAGCCACCGGCGACGCCGGGCGCGTGCGGAGGCTCTCCTATTGCGAGGAGGAGGTCGAGCGTCGCTTCGAGTCCTTCGAGAGGGGCCGGGTGACACGCACCGGAGGCGCGGAGCCGGCCGGCGGGGAGGAGCGCGTGCGGCTGGCGGCGCGGCTCGTCGCGCAGGCGGCCGACCGGGTCCGCGGGCGGGGCCTTGCGGACGCCGCCGGGATCATCGAGGAGGCGGCGCGGGACCTGGCGGCGCGGGCCGGCGCGGCCGGCGATCCCGGTGCCGCGAAGTTCTTCCTGCATTCCTTCGATGAGACCCTGCTCGAGGCGCTCCGCGGGGCGACCCCCAGCGACGATCTGACCGCGATCCGGGAGGAGGCCGAATCCAGCCTCGCCCGGCACCGGGACAGGATGACCCCGTCGGCCTTCGAAGCGACCGTGGCCCGGCTCGTCGGACGCCGTCTGCGCGAGTTCTACGATCTCCCCGATCTGACCGCCCTCTGATCGTCGCTGCCTTCCCGGTTTGACGCTCGGTCCCCGTGCGACTACCATCGCCGCGCGGACCTTGAGGAGGGCCCGTCATCCGACGAGCGTCCCTCCGTGCGCGAACGCCCACTCCTCTGGTCCACCGCGGCCTTCACCGCGGGGCTCCTTCTTCCAGCACCCGACCTGCCGGCTGCCTGCTGGGCCGCCTGCGCCGCGGCCTCCCTCGGGGGCGCGCTCGCCCTCTCGCTTGCCGCCTCCTCGCGCCGGGCCCTGAGCGAGGCGGGGCTCTGGCTCGCGATCGGATACCTGTGCGCGGGACGTCTTGCGCTGGCGGCCTGCGGATACAGGGAGCCGTACGACATCACGACGCTGTTGCGCAGGCACCCAGACGTGTTCGCGCGAGGCATCGACCTCGCCGGGCGCCTGGCCCGGGAGCCCCGGTCCTCAGGGAGGGCCCCGTTCGGGGCTGGGGCCGCCGGGGGAGGCTCCGAGACCGACCTTTTCATCGACCTGGACTCCGTGACCGCCGGAAAGATCAGGATCCCCGCGCGAGGGCGTGTGAGGTTGAAGGCGCCGGGCGGCTCGACGCGGGGCGATGCTCCACCGGCCCTCGGGCGAGGCATGCTGGTGGAGGTCTTTGCCCAGCTCACGGCCCCGCGCCCCTACGGCAACGAAGGCGCCTTCGATTACCCGCGTTACCTCGCGGCCCGGGGCATCGAGGCGGTCGGCACGATCAAGTCGGGCCGGCTCCTGCGGGCGCAGGAGCCGGCAGCGCTCGCGCCCGGCGCTCGTCTGATGCGGCGCGTGGATCGCCTGCGCGGCGTGCTGCTGGATCGCCTCGATCGAGCCTTCCCGCTCGATCCACGCGGACGTCGCGCCGCGGCGGTGGCGGCGGCCCTGCTGCTGGGGGAGAGGGGAGGGCTTACCCTGGAGGAGGAAGGGCTCCTGCAGGAAGCGGGGCTCTCCCACCTGCTCGCGGTGAGCGGCTTCAACGTCGCGGTCCTGGCCCTCTCGCTGCTGCTCCTGTGCCGTCTCGCGGGACTCTCGTCGCGGGGCTCGGCGATCTCGGTGATCCCGTGTCTCGGCCTCTACCTGTTGATCAACCGGGATGAGAGCTCGGTGGAGCGCGCGGTCATCATGGCGGTCGCGGCCCTGGCGGCTCGCATGATCTGGAGAAGGCCCGACCCGCTCAACACTCTCGGTCTTTCGGCTCTCACGATCCTCGCAGCCTCGCCCCTGCAGGTATTCGATTCGGGCTTCCAGCTCACCTACGCGGCGACCCTCTCGCTGATCGTCCTGGTCCCGCGGCTGTCGGGCGCCGCCGGCCGGAGGCGCGGCCCTCGCGCGCGCGCGGCGTGGTGGGCGAAGTCGGCGATGGCGGTCACCCTGGCGGCCTGGGTCGGAACCTTCCCTCTCTGCGTGCTCGACTTCAACAGGATCGCGCCCGGGGCGCTGCCGGCCAATCTCGTCGCCGGCCCCTTGATGGCCGCCGCGTTCGTCGGTGTCCTGTCGATCGAGGCCGCGGCCACCGTCTCGGATGACCTGTCCGCCGCAATCGGGTGGCTCGTGCAGCGACTCGTCGATGTCACCTTCGAGACGGCCCGGGCCGTCCGGTCCATGCCGTTCCTGAGCTATCGGAGAGTCACACCCGAACCGCCGACGTTGGTCCTCTATTACCTCTCGCTCTGGGCGACCCTCGTGCGGCGGGGGGGCGGAAGACTCGCCGCCCTCTCGCGGCTCGGCGCCATGACTCTCATGACCGGCTCCACGTTGGTGCTGCTGGCGCCGATCGACACGCGCGCGCGGCCGGAGGGGCTCCGCGTCACCGCGATCGACGTGGGGCAGGGGGACGCGATCCTGTTGGAGGCGCCCTCGGGTCTGCGCCTCCTGGTCGACGCGGGGGGCTTCTCACGTGGGGGCTTCGACGTGGGCGAGCGTGTCGTCGGCCCGGCGCTCTGGCGCATGGGGATCGCCCGGCTCGATTATCTCGCCGTGACGCATGCCGACACGGACCACGCGGGTGGAGCGGCGGCGGTGGTGGAGAGCTTCGGGCCGCGTTCCATCTGGGTCCCCGCCGGCGCCTCGGTCTGGCCCGAGGTCCCCTCGATACGCAGGCTTAAACAGGCGGCGAGCGCGGCCCGTTCACCCCTGCGCGAGCTGTCCGACGGCGACGGGCTTTGCCTTCGGGGAGCCTGTGTCCGAACCCTCAACCCGGCGAGGGAAGGGTCGGCGGGTCTGTCGGACAACGACCGGTCGCTCGTGCTCGTGGTCTCGTGGATGGGCCGCTCCGTCCTGCTGGCCGCGGATGCCGGAGCGCTCGCGGAGCAGAGGATGGCCTCCGGATCGGTGAGCGCCGACGTTCTGAAGGTCGGGCACCATGGCAGCGCCACGGCCACCACCGAGCGGTTCACGCGTCTGGTCTCCCCGCGGGTCGCACTCATTTCCTGTGGTGCCCGTAACCGATTCGGACATCCCGACCCGGCCGTCGTCGCGCGGCTGGAAGGGTCGGGTGCCCGGGTCTGCCGCACGGACCGCGACGGCGCCGTCACCGTCGAGCTTCTGGGCGGAGTCCCCGGAGCGACGCGGCTCAGCCCCTCCTGCGCGCTGCGTCGCTTCCTCAGAGATCCGTCGTGAGGAACGGAGCGGGTATGAAGCAGAGGATCAGCATCAGCAAGGAGAAAGCCGCCACGGCCAGTCGGCCTTTGGAGAGGCCCTCGGCCTCGTCCATGAGGGGGGGATGTTTCATCCCGAACATCACGAGCAGCGTGGCGAGGAAGAGCCATCCGGGGAAGACCAGCAGCCCCAGCGCCACGAACGCCGCCAGCCCCACGAGCGAGGCGACGCGGTGGACCCTCGAGGAGATGGCGTAGCAGATGTGCCCTCCATCGAGCTGGCCAATGGGGAACAGATTGAAGGCGGTCGCCATGCAGCCCACGTAGGCGGCGTGGATCGGGCCCGCCAGAAGCGGGCTCGTCCCCTCGGTGACCGGAGGGGCCATGAGGCCGCTCAGCCACGAGATCAGCAAGGGTTCGTCCACGTTCCCAATTTCCCCGGTGATCGCGACAAGCCGTGGCCTCAGGATGCCGTAGATCAGCACCGGGACCGTCACGACGAATCCCGCGATCGGCCCCGCCACCCCCACATCGAAGAGCACCTTCCGGTTCGGGATCGGGGCGCGGATCCGGATGAAGGCGCCGAAGGTCCCCAGCATGAACGGGAAGCTCGGCAGGAAGAAGGGGAGGGACGCGTCGACTCCGTAATAGCGGCAGGTCAGGTAGTGTCCCATCTCGTGCGCGCCAAGGATTGCGACCAGGCAGAGGCTGTAGGAAAGCCCCGCCACCAGGTCCGAGGGGCGCAATGAGAAGCGCAGGTTGGCGTTGTGGGCCCCGGCCACCGTCATCGTGATGAAGGTGGCGGCGAGCAGCATGATGTTGACGGCGGGCCCGCGGCGTGGTCGCGAATCGATCCTGGCGGCGAAGGGGGGAGCCGGGCTGACTTCCTGCGGAACGTCAACGGGCATGGGCATCGTCGCCGGCGAGTATAGCCCAGGCCGACGGGCGAGGCCCCTCCCACAGTGCTATAATCGGGACGGGAGCGGGAACCGGAAGCTCGGAGGGACACGCCATGACGAAGAGGATCGCGCTCACGGGGATTCGGGCCCTGCTGGCGGCAGGCCTCTGCCTGCTGCCGGCCGCTGCCGCGGACGCTCACTCGATCCGCGGGCACAGCACCCACAGGTCCCCCCGAGTCAGCATTCGTGTGGGAGGGTTCTACGGATACGGGTATTCCTACTGGAACTCCCCTTATTATGGCTACTACGGCTACTACCCGGGCTACCCGGCCTACTACGGCGGGCCCGGTTACCTCCCCGATGTCGGCTTCATCGACACCGACATCCAGCCCGAGGAGACGGCGGTTTACGTGGACGGTGAATACGCCGGGACGGTTGATGACTTCGACGGGTTCCCCGACTACCTCTCGATCCCCACGGGCCGGCACACCCTCACCTTCAAGGCCGACGGATACCGCTCCGTGAGCAGATCGGTGCGCGTGCCCCGAGGCGGCGTGCTTTCGATGGACTTCAGCCTCACGCGGGGAAGCGGCAATGAAGAGCCGGCCCCCCGTGATGAGAGAGGGGAGCCCACCGCCCCGAGGTCCGATGCCGAGGGCCGGACGAGCCGGCCGCGAGGAGAGGTGCAGATGGAAGGTGAGGAAGGGGCCGAGGAAGGGGAGGCGGAGCCGGGCCTCATCCGGCTGAACGTGACGCCAACCGATGCGTCCGTCTACATGGATGGAGAGTTCCTTGGGACCGCCTCACGAGTCTCGCGCCTCCATGGAGATCTGAGGCTTGCCCCGGGCGAGCACCGGATCGAGGTGGTCAGGCCTGGATATGTCTCTATCTCGCGCTCGGTGAAAGTCGCTTCCGGTGATCGCCGGACGCTCGACCTCGCCCTGGAGAGAAGCGAGGGAGCCGAGCCTAGGTAAGGTTCTTGAAGTTCTTGCCAGGCTTGAATCGGATGGTCCGCCCCGGTGGGATCCGCACTTCACGGCCCGTGCGGGGATTCCTGCCGATACCCTTCTTCCTGGGCTTGACCTGAAAGACGCCGAACCCCCTGAGCTCGATGCGCTCCCCTCGCATCATCGATCTCTTCATCGCGTCCAGGACGGCCTCCACCGCGACGACCGCCTTCACCCGCGTGATTTCGGCAGCCTTGGAGACCTGGTTGATGATGTCGGCCTTGATCATCCGATGACCTCCTAGTCGCCTACTGATTGTGGTTCAAGGACTTAGCGGCGGATTATAGGGAAACGCGACCGGCGCTGTCAACACTATTCCTGCCCCACGGGGTTTCAAGTGCCGTGGTACCTTCCTGGCGCCATGTCCATTCCGAGAGTCACTATCGTAGGAGCCCCCAACGCGGGCAAATCCACGCTCTTCAACCGGCTCGTCGGGAAGCGGAAGGCCCTCACCCACAAGGCGCCGGGGATGACCCGGGACGTGAACGAGGAGGCGTGCGATTGGGACGGAGTTGCCGTGACCCTCGTCGACACGGGCGGGCTCTTCCCCCCCGGCGATTCCCAGTTCGCGGGGCTCGTGAGGGAGAGCGTCCGGAAGGAGGCAATGAGGTCCGACCTGCTGGTCCTCCTCGTGGACGGCCGGCTCGGTCTGACCTCTCTTGATGAGGAGCTCGCGCAGATGTTCCGCCAGACCGGCCGGCCCATCGTCGTGGCGGTCAACAAGCTCGACGTACCCGGCCGCGAGACCCCTGCGGCGGAGTTTCACGAGCTTGGGTTCGACAGCGTCGTAGCGCTTTCGGCCGAGCACGGCCTGGGGATCGACGAGCTGATCGCGGCGGTGGCCGCGAAGCTCCCTTCGGCTCCGGCCTCATCCGCGGACGAAGAGCCCGGGCGCCGAACCGGCGGCGCGGGGGAGATTCGTCTGGCGATCTGCGGCCGTCCCAACGTCGGCAAGTCGTCGCTGCTCAACGCCCTGCTGGGCGAGGAGCGGACGCTGGTCAGCGAACTGCCCGGAACGACTCGCGACGCGATCGATTGCAGGCTGGTCCGTGAGGGGCGCACCTTCGTCGTCGTCGACACGGCCGGGATCCGGAGAAGCGGGCGCCCTTCCGAAAAGCCGGAGATCCTCTCGGTGATGGCGGCTCGGCGCAGCGTGGAGAAGGCCGACGTGGTCCTTCTGCTGATGGACGCGATGGAGGCGCCGACCCTGCAGGATCTTCACGTGGCGGGCATCGCTCACGAAGCCTCACGCCCCTTCATGGTGCTCCTCAACAAGTGGGACCTGGTGGCGGAACGTCCACCGGACAGGTCACCCACCGTCGACCCGGAAGGCCTGATCGAACGCGTGAAGGGACGCCTGCGCTTCGCGCCGTGGGCTCCGGTCCTGGCCATCTCGGCGCGCACGGCGCTGAGGGTCAACCGGATCCTGCCGGCCGTGGAGGAGATATACGCCCAGGCCACGAGCCGGCTCGGCACCGGGAAGCTCAACGCCTGGCTCGAGCGGGCCGTGGCCGCGCACCGGCCACCGGCCATCCGTGGCCGGGAGTTGCGTTTCTTTTACGTCTCGCAGAAGGGGACCAATCCTCCGTCCCTGGTGATCTTCACGAACAACGCCTCGCCCCCGCATTTCTCCTACCAGCGCTACCTCGAGAACTCGATCAGGGAGCGCTTCGGCCTCACCCGGACGCCGGTCCTGATTCAGTATCGAGAAAGACCGCGCAGGGCAAGGTCTTCCGCGGCACGCCCCGCCCGATGACGCGGGCGGCCCGGTTTGACTCGTCCACAGACGGGACATAGATTCTGGCCGCGCCAGAATCGGCCGACAAGATCACCCGCTCGACACGGAGACGTTGATGGTCCTCTTCAACTACTCGACCAAGGAGATCACCGCGAAGATCGTCTACTACGGCCCCGGTCTCTGCGGTAAGACAACCAACCTCCAGTTCATCTACGAGAACCTGCCCCAGGCTATCAACAAGGGCAAGATGCTCTCGCTGGCCACAAAGACCGATCGAACCCTCTTCTTCGACTTCCTGCCGATCGATTTGGGTACGATTCGGGGCATGCGCACGCGCCTCCAGCTCTACACCGTTCCGGGCCAGGTCTTCTACAACACGACGCGAAAGCTGGTCCTCAAGGGGGCGGACGGCGTCGTCTTCGTCGCGGACTCGCAGAAGCGGATGATCGAGGCGAACATCGAGTCCTTCAAGAACCTCGAGGAGAACCTCGCCGAACACGACATTAATCTCTCCGAGATGCCGATCATCATCCAGTTCAACAAGAGAGACCTTCCCGACGTGGCCGGCATCGAGGAGCTCAACACGGCCCTCAACAGGTTCAACGCGCCTATCTACGAGGCGGTGGCGACCACGGGGATCGGCGTTCACGAAACTCTCAAGGCGATCACGCGCCTGGTGCTCAACTCCCTCAAGGAGCGTTACGCGGACAAGCGGGAGCAGCGCGCCGAGCCGCCCCCCGATGTCGCGGCGATGGCGGCCTCGGCGGCGGCGCGGACGGCCTCGGCGGCATCGACACCCGCGCCTCCCCGGGCGGTTGCCGTCAACGCGCCCTCCACCCCGCTCATGCCCTCTCGCGCTCCAGCCCCGCCGACGCCTCCCGCCGCGCCCCTTAAGGCCGCCTCGCTCCCGCCCGCGGCCGAACCTCGGGCGCCGTTGGACCTCGGTCCTCCGTTTCCCACAGGGGGTTCAGCGCTCGATTTCCCGCTTCCCGATCTCGAGGATGGCGGAGAGTTCGAGGAGATGGAGGGCTCCCAGGAGATGGAAGCGTCCCGGTCGATCGACGAGTCTGGGAGCCTCGAGATGGAGATCGCGCCCATCGAGGAGCCCGTGCGTCCCTTCGCCCGATCTCCCGCGGCCATCCCCTCGACGCCCTTCCCGCCCGCTCGGAGTGTCTTGCCGGAGGAGCCGCTCGAACTGATGGCGGATTCCGGGCTGGAAGCCGGGAACATCCTCGACGTGATGCCCGCGGAGGGACCCGGAGGGGAGCTCCCTGCCGCGACCGAGGACATCCTCGAGCTGGTGGAGGAGGCGCCGTCGGCCCCCTTCCCCTGGGAGCACGAGCAGGAGAGGGAGGAGAGATCCCGGGAGGCGGGGCCCCCCGAGATCACCGAGGAGATCTTCCAGATGGAGGAGCCCTCTTTCCCGGAGGCCGCTCTCGAAGACACGTACGAGCCGATTCCGGTCGCGCAGGAGGTGGGGGACTCCGGGCGATATGAGCTGGTGCCCACCGATCTCATCGAACCGAGTGATCCGACCGACGCGCTGGAATCATCGCCCTTCGCCCCGGTGGAGGCCATGGTCTTCGAGGACCGCCATGACGATGAGCTGCTCCTGGGCGGGCTGACGCACGACGCGCCCGTCGTCAGGATCTCGGTCGAGGAGATTCCCGTGTCGCCCGCCGACCGGGATGTGAGGGGAGCGCCCACCCAGAGACCGGCGGGTCCGCCAGCGCCCATCACGCAGCGTCACGGAACGCAGCCGGCGGTCCGCGAGGTCACCGCGCTCCCCGTCGCGGCGGGGGAGATCCACCTGCCGATCCGCCTTCAGATCGGTGGACAGGTCATCAGCTTCGAGCTGAAGGTCTCGCTCGATCTGCCGGCCCACTCGCCTGGATCGCGGGGGACGTCGTCCGAGAAGGGAGAGGAGCTTTCGTGACGACGGTGCGTTGTCCCGCATGCTCCGCCAACCTGCGGGTCAACCCCGAGCGCATGGGGACACGCACCAGCGCGAAGTGCCCACGCTGCCAGGCCCAGGTGTCTCTCGCCCCCACACAACCCGCCGCGCAGGCCGGAGCCGTCATCCTGGTCGCATGCGAGGCGTGCGGGGCGCGGCTGAAGGCGCCGGCCGCCCGCGCCGGGACCAAGAGTGTCTGCCCGAAGTGTCACGCCCAGATCCTGATTCAGCCGGCGGCCCCGCGCGCC
Source organism: Candidatus Polarisedimenticolia bacterium (assembly GCA_036505635.1). Taxonomy (GTDB): domain Bacteria; phylum Acidobacteriota; class Polarisedimenticolia; order JACPZX01; family DASXTC01; genus DASXTC01. The sequence goes on along the minus strand of DASXTC010000037.1, from coordinate 90,065 downwards.
GCCGCGGTCAGCGCCGCAGCCGGAACGGAACACGAGGAGTCCTCCAGCGCCGCTACCAGGCGCATCGACTCCAGGATGCTCGGAATGGTCGAAGACCGGGAAACGCCCGCGCCGAGCGGCGGCGTCGATCTGGACGCCTTCGTCCGCTCCCCGGCCTCTTCGCCTCCGTCGATGTCGCCGGCCTCCGCCTCCCCGGATTCCGGGAGCGAGCCCTCCCTGGCGGCCTCCCTTATGAAACCGCCCGTGGCGGAGATGGGGAAGATCGCCCGAGAGATCCGTGATACGGCCGAGAGGCTCACAGAGCCCGCTGGCACCGGCAAGACAGCTCCCAGGCCCACGATGGCGGCGGAGGTCAAAGGGCCTTCTGCGCTCGCCCGGACCGAGCAGGCCCGTATGAAGGCCCGCGCGCTCGAGGATCTCCTGAGGAGCAGGGAGCCGGCCGGCGCGGCGGACCTCCCCCTCCGGGGGAGCTTCTCCGCCGGGCGCGGCCTCATCTCCGGTCTCATGGCGGGCCTCCTCGTCGGCGGGGCGTCGGCCGGAGCGGCCGCATTCATCCCCGATGCGACACCCGTGCTCGCCCGGATGCCGTTTTCCGCGGGGCTCGTGGGGCTCTCGGAGACGGTCCTTCGGATCCTCCTCCCGATGCTCCTCGGCGCCATCGCCGGGTTCATGGCCGGAGCCCTCCACTCGGCGGGCGCTCCCGGGCGCCCGGCGCCGGTGCTGCGCTGCGCCGGGATGGGCCTCCTGATGGGAGCCGCTTGCGGTCTGGTAGGCGGGCTTGCCACCGGGGCTGGGATGCAGATCTGGCCCATCGCCAACTGGATGCGTGACCTTCTTCTGGTCGGACTCCTCACTCCCGCGGTCAACCGGATCTTCCCCTCATCCCGCTCCTGAGCTTCGCTCCAGCTCGACTCCCCTGTGCTAGGATTAGGCGGCTTGTGCCCCGTGGCCGGCGCGCGCGGGCATATATCCCAGCACACAAAGGAGATCGGGCCGATGCCGCTGGCTTCCAACCTCGTACGAGGACACCGCCTGGCGCCTGGAGCGCTCCTGGCCGTGGTCCTCTCAGCTCTATCGCCGGCGAACCTCGCCCGGGCACAGGAAGCGCCGAAGCTCACCTTCTATCCTTCCCTCCAGCTCCGGTTCGTCGACGGGCAGGCGCGCAACTACTTCTTCTCGCACGCCGGCGTCGTCAACGTGAGCGGCACGCCGATGACGGACCTGACGCTTCGGCAGAAGTTCCCCGAGGGGTTCAAGGCCAAGCTGATCAGCGCCGACGCGCAAGCGGTCTTCAAGCGGCCCGATGGGTTCAGCGAGAGCATCGAGGGGAACGTCTACACGATGAAGCTTTCCGAGCTGCGGATCGCCGAAGCGACGACTCTCGCGGTGGAGCTGACCTATCAGGGGAGGCCCGCGGCCGTCACCTTCCCGGGCGTGGAGGTCACGTACACTCAGGAGGGGCATCAGGTGACCGAGAAGGGCCTCGATCAGACCTGGGATCTCTCGAAATACACGAAGTACGCGGGCACCATACGGGAGTTCATCAAGCGCTACGCGGGGCTGGATCTCTCCATCCCCGACACGGGCGAGGACTGGGGCTTCTCGAACCTCGCGGCACGGGCGGCCGGCAGGATCGCGACCGGTGCCGTGGAGATCGAGGGGGACCCGACGGGCCGCCTGAGGTTCAGCATTCAGGCCGGCACCCCGGGCAACCTTCGCCAGATGATCCTCATCCGGAAGCCGCATGATCCTTCCCGGTACCCGAAGGCGAACGACGAGGTGCGCCGTCTCGTGATGGATCTGGTGCAGACCACCGCCGACTTCACTCTCGACGGCGATGAGTTCTCCATCCAGAAGAAGAGGCTCGGCCGCTGGGACGCGTGGGTCGCCCAGACCCGCTGGCGCGATCGTGTGAAGGACCGGCTGGGGGAGGGCCCTTCCCGCTGGTACCTCTTCGCCGACGAGAAGTCCGGCGGCCAATACATCATCAACATCTCGGCTCAGGGCAGGGGAGTGGGGCCGGGCAAGTCCGACACGCCCGAACCAGCCCGCGAACAGGCGCTGATGGCCGAGCTCGATGGGATCGTCTCGTCGATCCGACTGATCCAGTAGTGCGGGCGGCTCCTCCCTGGCCGCCGGCGCCGCGAGGCGCGAATCTGGTGCGACGGTTTGCCGGCGGTCTTCTCGCGATTCTCCCCTTCCTCGTAGCCTTGCCCGGGATCGCCGAGGTCGAGCCTCTGACCCTCTTCCAGAAGGCCGCCCGCGCGCCGCTCGTCCTGCGGGCACGCTCTCTCAGCGATTCGACGCGCCGGCCCCAGGTCGAGGTCCTCCACATCTTCAAAGGGAGCTGCCCCGCCCGCGTCATCAACATCGTCCCGCACTTCGAGGACAACGGCAGCCCGACCCCATGGCTCAAGCGGGAGGTCTTCCTTCGAGGGGAGGAGTCGATGCTGTTCCTGACGCCCTACGTCCGAGACGACGGAAAGGAGGAAGGCCCCGACATCTTCAGCGTGCTTGGCGCGGATCAGGGGAAGCTGTCGATCCCCGCGGAAGGGGCCGGGGCGCTGGAGGATGCCCTGACGCGCTTCGTCTCGATACTCTCCCTTGGCCAGCACGACAGGCAGGGGACGGCGCTGAGAGCCCTCCTGCGCGAGAAGAACCCCTATCTGATCGAGGCGGGGCTCGAGGAGTGCGGGAAGTTCAGGCTTGGGCTCAAGGAGGACATCGAGTCGATCCTCCACCTGACCGGCGACCGGCGCCCCGACTTCCGCGCGGGCGCGCTGACCCTGCTGGCGCAGATCGTGGAGGATTCGAATGCCTCGTCGGTCCCCACCTCCTCCCTCGATGCTACGGCCGCGGCGTCGCTCATGGATCACGTGGCCGCCGCCGCCCTGCTCGACGCTGAAGAATCGGTGCGGAGGCGGGCGGTGGGAGTGCTCGAGGCGATCGGCGGTCAGGCCGCCCTCGCGCTGCTCGAGACGATCGGCAAGGCCGACCCGAGTCAGAGCGTCCGCTACGAGGCGCAGGTGGCGGCGTACCGGATGCGACAGGTGAAACGGTGACGCGACGCGCGCTTCCTTTGACAGGGCCGCTCCCTGGGGTATAATCAGGCCCCACGTTGGCTGTCCCACATCCTGTCACTCGCCCCAAGGGGCCCATCGCGAGGCGAACCGATGAAGCCGTCCGAAGTTCTGCAGCTCTGCAGGGACCAGAAGATCAAGATCGTCGACATCAAATTCATGGATTTCCCGGGTCTCTGGCAGCACTGCTCGTTTCCCACCCACGAGTTGAACGAACGGTCCTTCCAGGTCGGCTTCGGCTTCGACGGTTCCTCAATCCGCGGGTGGCAGAGCATCAACGAGAGCGACATGCTGGTGGTGCCCGATGCGGCCACCGCCGTGCTCGACCCGTTCCTCGAGGTGCCGACCCTCCACATGGTGGGCAACATCATGGATCCAATCACCAAGGAGAAATACGGGCGCGACCCGCGCAACATCGCCCAGAAGGCGGAGGCCTACCTCGCCCAGACGGGGATCGCAGACACGATCTATTTCGGCTCGGAGGCCGAGTTCTTCGTCTTCGACGACATTCGCTTCGACCAGAACGAGCACGAGGGTTACTACCACATCGATTCCGTGGAAGGACGATGGAACTCGGGCAAGGCCGAGGGGCCCAACCTCGGTTACAAGCCCCGCTTCAAGGAAGGCTACTTCCCGGTGCCACCGACCGATTCCTACCAGAACCTCCGCAGCGAGATGGTGATGATCATGGAGGCCTGTGGGCTGACGGTGGAAGCGCATCACCACGAGGTGGCCACCGCCGGACAGATGGAGATCGACATCAAGTACGCGAACCTGACGCGATGCGCCGACAACATGATGCTCTTCAAGTACATCGTGAAGAACACCGCGCGGCGTCACAGCAAGACCGTCACCTTCATGCCCAAGCCCCTCTTCGGCGACAACGGCTCCGGCATGCACTGCCACCAGAGCCTCTGGAAGAAGGGCGAGCCGCTCTTCGCCGGCAACAGCTACGCCGGGCTGTCGGAGATGGCGCTCCATTACATCGGCGGGCTTCTCAAGCACGCGGCGGCCGTCGTGGCCTTCGCGTCGCCCACCACCAACTCCTACAAGCGTCTCGTGCCGGGCTTCGAGGCTCCGGTGAACCTGGCCTACTCCCGCCGTAACCGCTCGGCCGCCATCCGGATCCCGATGTACTCCGACGACCCGAAGGCCAAGCGCCTCGAGTTCAGGCCCCCCGATCCATCGTGCAACCCGTACCTCGCCTACGCGGCGATGATGATGGCCGGCCTGGACGGCATCCAGAACCGGATCGACCCGGGCCAGCCGCTCGACAAGGACATTTACGGCCTGGGCCCCGAGGAGATGAAGAACGTGCCGACCCTGCCGGGGTCTCTCGAGGAATCGCTCAAGGCCCTCGAAAAGGATCACGAGTTTCTCCTCAAGGGCGATGTGTTCACGGAGGATGTCGTCGAGACCTGGATCGACTACAAGATCCGCCACGAGGTGCAGCCGTTGCGGATGAGGCCTCATCCCTACGAGTTCGCTCTCTACTACGACATCTGAGCAGAGGGGACCGGGAGGTTCCATCGTGACGGCCCCCCGCCCCGGTTGTCCGGCCAAGGTTCCGGGCCCTACAATACCGCCATGCCCGCGCCTCTCTCCGAGGAGATCCTCGAACTGTGTCGCCGAACGCTCGACGACGCGGCGCGCGGCATTGCGGATATCGAGCGCATCGGCCTCAGCGGCGAGGGAAATCGTCTCGGGGATTTCCTCGCGAGGCTCCTTCCCGAGGCGCCCGACCCGGACCTCGCGCTGGTCCATCTCGAGCGCTACTGCCGCCACAACGCCCCCCCGCGGGATCTGCAGAGCTTCGAGATCCTCCTGACGCTTTTCGGGTTCAGCCCATACCTGGGCGAGGCGCTGATCAACGACCCGGGCCACCTGCCGCACCTCGCCCGCGCCCGAAGCCAGGGGACCTGGGGGGTGGAGGAGCACCGCAACGAGCTGGCGCGGTGGCTCCGGATCGCGCACACGGACGACCCCTGGGACGCCCTGCGCGTCTTCAAACGCCGGGCCACGCTGCGGATCGCGCTGCGGGATTTGCAACGATCGGCTTCCTTTCCCGAGGTGTGCCGCGAGATCTCGGCCGTCGCCGATGCCCTGATCCAATGCGGGATCGAGATCGCGCTCAGTGATCTCGTCGAGCGATACGGCAGACCGCGCGCCTACGACGACTCCGGGCGACTCGTGCCGGCGGAGATGACCGTCGTGGCCCTGGGCAAGCTGGGAGGGATGGAGCTGAACTACTCCTCGGACGTTGACCTGCTCTTCCTCTACTCGGCCGACGGCGAGACATCGGGGCTGTCCGGCCGCTCCGAGACGCAGATAACCAACAAGGAGTTCTTCACGCGGGCCGCCGAGCTGCTGGCGCAGGGGTTGGGGCAGATCAGCAGGGAAGGACAGGTCTACCGCGTCGACTGCCGACTGCGGCCCGGCGGGAGGGATGGAGATCTCGTCACCCCGGTCCAGGCCGCCCTGGTCTACTACCAGACCTGGTCGAGGGCCTGGGAGCGCCAGGCCCTCATCAAGGCGCGCCCCTGCGCCGGGGACCCGGGTCTCGGGGCGAAGTTCCTCGAGGAGGCCCAGCGGATCGTCTACACGGACCCTCCCAATCCCGCCATCGTCGACGGCATCCGCGGGATGAAGGATCTCATCGACGCCGATCTGGCGCTCAGGCGGCGTGGCGCAACCGATCTCAAGCTCGGAATGGGAGGCATCCGCGAAATCGAGTTCACGGTGCAGGCCTTTCAGCTCTTGCAGGGGTGCTCGGAGCCCTGGATCCGCGAGCCCAACACGCTTCTCGCGCTGCATCGACTCGCGGACAAGGGATACCTTTCGGTCCAGCAGTACGGCTCGCTGACGGCCGCGTATACGTTCCTGCGCGAGGCGGAGCATCGTGTCCAGCTTCACCGTAACCTGCAGCGCTCGACGCTCCCGGCTGCGGGCCGGGACCTGCGCGTCCTGGCGCGCGCCATGGGGTATCGCGACACCACGAATCGCCAGGAGGCTGCCAGGTTCCTCTCGGACCTGGAGGTCCACCGGGGCACGGTGCGGTCGATCTACGACAAGGCGCTCGGTTCCCTCTCCCAGGCCCGCCTCGAGGAACCACCGGCCCCCGATCCGTTCCTCGATCCGATGAGCGACGCCGAGGCTCTCGGCAGCCTCGCCGCCGCCGGCATCCGTGACGGGGAATCGCTGCTGGGCGGCGTCAGACAGATCGCGCGCCTGCTCGACCCCAAGGTGGCCACGGCGGCGATCCGGCGGGAGTTCCGCAGGGCAGCGCCGGTGGTGCTCAAGGAGCTGACCCGCGCGCACAACCCTGTAAGAGCGCTGAGGAATCTCGGCAGGTACCTCGCGTCGCTGGGCCTCGATCAGGCCAGGATGCTGGAGCTCCTGGAGCGCCGGGAGCTCCTCCCGCCCCTCGTCCAGCTATTCGCGGGAAGTCAGCCTCTCTCGTCGACCTTGATCAACCGGCCCGATCTGATCCTCGAAGGGGGATTCGACCTGGCGGTGGCGAGGGAGCGTGGCGTGGGAGAGCACCTGCAGCGCATCATGGAGGCGCGGGCCTCCTGCTCCGACAGCCAGGAGCTCGCCGCCTTCCTGCGCGGCTACCACAGGAATCAGGTGCTCTTCATCGGGCTCAAAGACTTGAGCCGGCAGGCGAGCCCCGAGGGGATCGCACGGGCGCTGAGCGACCTCGCCGAGGCGATCGTCCGGGCGGCGGTGGCCATCTGCGCGGCCCACTGCGGCTGGCCGATCTCGGAGGAAGGGGACACGGCCTCGATTCCCGGCTTCGTCGTCCTGGCGCTCGGCAAGCTCGGATACCGGGAGCTCGACTACTCGTCGGATCTCGATCTCGTGTTCCTCTACGATGCGGGCGAGAAGCGGATCGCCGAACGGCATGCCGCCGCCAACCGCCTGGCCGCGACCATCGTGGATATGCTGACGACGATGACCCGCGAGGGCTCTCTCTATTCCGTCGACGCCCGCCTGCGGCCTTACGGGGGAGAAGGGGAGCTGGCGCAGCCCATTCATAAGCTCGCCGAGTACTTCACCTCCAGCGCCGCCGTCTGGGAGATGCAGTCCTTCCTGAAGGCGCGCCCGCTCGCGGGGGATCTCACCCTGGGCTCGGGCATCGTCGAGGAGGTTGAAGGGCTTGTGTTCGAACGAGCCTCCCGGGTCGATCTCGCGCGCGAGGTCCTGGAGATGAAGGCGAGGCTGGAGCATGAAGCGGCCGCGCGCGCCGGCGGTCGAACGGACATCAAGGCGGGCCCGGGAGGGCTCAACACGATCCAGTTCACGATCCAGTTCCTGCAGCTCGCCCACCGGATCCCCTCGCCGGCCCTCAAGGGAACGACGCGACTGCTGGCCACGCTCCGGACGGCGGAGCTACTTGACGAGGAGACCTACGAAGTGCTCTTCACCGGCTACCAGTTCCTGCGGCGCCTCGAGCATCAGAACCGCCTGATCCATGGCCGCGCGTTGTCGCGTCTGCCCTCCGCTCGCGAGGCCCTCGACGAGATTGCGAGCTCGATGGGCTACGTGGACGCGCCTGGCGCCAGCGCGGGCCTCAGGCTGACAGCGGATCTGGAGACGCACCTGCGCAGGATCGAGGCGACCTACCACCGCGTGGTGGAGGGTTCGACCCTGGAGCGGGCAGCGCGCAACTGAGCGATCCGCAGGTTCTGTGGATAAACCTGTGGAAAGCTCGCCCCGCGACCGCTCAAGTGCATGCTCGGCGCGGGCTTGGACCGTCTTGCACAGTTTCCGTTACGAACCCGCGGTTCGCGTGCCGTTTCTTGACGACGCGCGGGCCACGGCACTATCATCAGCCCGCCATCGCGCGCAGCCCCCAATCGCCGAGAGGCCCCGACAAACCTCACCCATGGCCACATCCCAGCTATTCAAAGATTATGTCGTCCGATACCGGAAGGGCGATCGCATCTACTCCACCGGTGATCCCGGCACTGAGATGTACATCGTCCAGAGCGGGGCCGTGGAGATCTTCCGGGAGGCGACGGGACGTCGCCTCGGGCTGGCCGTCATGGAGAAAGGGGACTTCTTCGGAGAGATGGCCCTCATCGAGTCCGTGCCGCACGCGAACTGCGCCGAGGCGCTGGAAGACTCCGATCTGATCGAGATCAACAGCACGCTCTTTGACCGGATGATCAAGGGGAACATCGAGATCGCGGTCAGGATGTTGCGCAAGCTCTCCATCCGGCTCCGGGAGGCCACCTCGGGGGCGGAGCAGGCGGCCCCGAGCCCTCCGGTTGACGTCGCGCCGGCGCCTCCTGCCGACCTCCAGCCAACGCGACGTTCCGAGACCTCTCCGGGGTCCGCCATGGAGGAGCCCGCCGGGGAGCCGGCTGCCCCCGCCACGGAGGGTGCCGAGCCGCCGGTCAGAGCTCCCGCCTCGGCCGAGGCCATCGCCCAGCGCCCGAAGGGGTGCCACGCAGTCCTGCTCTCCGAGCAAGGGCAGGAGATGTTCCACATCGTGTCGAACCGCGCCGCGATCGGTCGTTTCGACCCGGTCACGGGGCTCAAGCCCGAGGTCGATCTCTCCGCGCTCGACCTCAACCGCTCCGTGTCACGCCATCACGCCCGCCTCACCCTGGAGGGAGGCATGTACAGCGTCACCGAGGAAGTCGGCGCTCTCAACGGCACCTTCATCAACGGCCGGAAGCTGGTCAGCGGCAAGCCTTCGCGGATCAAGAGCGGCGATGTGCTCAACCTCGGCATGGTGAAGCTGTTCTTCCAGGAGATAGGCCCCGCCTGATCGGAGCTCCAGTCGGTTGACGGTCGGATCGGCCGATGTTACGATGCCACACGGTCTTTCGTGTGGCCTCTCTTCCCGGCGACCTTCACGTGATGTCCGAACTCGAAGCTTCCGACGACATGTCCGGCGAGGCGGCCCCGGGCGTCCTCCACGGTCTGAGCCCCGAGGGCGCGACGGTTCCAGCCGATGGCGAAGTCGCGCCGCGTCTCGTGCTCGGCCAGTTCGAGGGGCCGCTCGATCTCCTGCTGCACCTGATCCGCACGAGCGAGATCTCGATCGCCGACATCCGGATCCACGAGATCTGCCGCCAGTACGATGGCTACCTGGGCCTCATGCGCGAGATGAACCTCGAGGTCGCGGGGGAGTATCTGGTGATGGCGGCGACCCTCACGCACATCAAATCGAGGATGCTGCTGCCCGCTCCCCCGGCCATCCCGGGTGAATCGATCGACGACCCACGGGCGGACCTTGTCCGCCAGATCGTCGAGTACCAGCGAATCAAGGCCGCCGCCGAGCGGTTGCGCGACATCGACGAGATGCAGGCGGACGGTTTCCTGCGCGGGAACGGAGGCGAGGATCCGCTGGGCCCCTATCGCGGTGAGCGGCTCCTGGAGGTCTCCCTGTTCGACCTTCTCGGCGCGTTCAGAGACCTTCTGGAGACCCTCGGGGACGCCGCGCCGCTGCAGGTCCAGCGCGATGAGATCTCGGTGGCGGAGAAGATCGCCTGGATCCTCGAGCGACTGGAGACGGCCCCCACGCTCAGCTTCCAATCCCTGATGCTGGAGCTGCCGTCACGATCCGAACGGATCGCGACCTTTCTCGCGGTGCTCGAGCTGGTGCGCCTCCGGCTCGTGGGCGCGGCCCAGCACCGGCCGGGCGCGGAGATCCTCCTTTCGCGTCCCGCTCCCGAGGAGGGCTCCTCACCCGGGGCAGGCGCCGCGCCGCCGGCGCGCGGAAGCGGCGATGAGTTCTGAGATTGGACGGGAGGGGGGCCCGCGCGTGGCAGGGGAGTCCCGCGCCGCATCGGAGGCTTCGGGATCGCCCGAGCCCGGACGGGAGGCCCTCCCGGATGCCCCTTTGAGGGCCGTCCTCGAGGCCCTTCTGTTCGCCACCGAGGAGCCCGCTACGATGGAAGACCTCGTGGCCGTGCTGGGCGAGGAGCGCGCCGGCGAGGTCGCGGCCGGCGTCGAGGAGCTGATCGCGCGCTACGAGCGCCCCGGCAGCGGCTTGCGGGTGCAGCGCCTCGCGGGTGGATACCGAATCACGACCGAGCCGTCCCTCGCTCCTTTCCTCCGTGAGCTCGTCAGGGCCCGCAACCGGCAGCGACTCTCCAGGGCGGCGCTCGAGACGCTGGCCGTCATCGCCTACAGGCAGCCGATCACCGCTCCCGAGATCCAGGAGGTGCGTGGCGTGAATCCATCGTCGATCCTCAACGCGCTGCTGGAGCGGCGCTTGATCCGGATACTCGGACGAAAGAAGGTCGTCGGCAAGCCGTTCCTCTACGGCACCAGCCGCGAGTTCCTGATCCGCTTCGGCCTCAACTCTCTCGGGGACCTGCCGAGCATGGAGGAGTTCGAGACGATGATTCAGCCCGAAGCGGCCGCGCTCCCCTTCGAGGAGGCGCGCCCGGGCTATCCTCAGGCCGAACCCGCGCCACCGGCGTCCGGTTCGGACGATGGCGCCGAGGAGATCGAGACCCTGGGTTCAGATTGAAGCTATGACCAGGGTGGTGAGCCGGCGAGGTCATCACCCGAGCAGTCCCGAGGGCGCCGGAGCGCCCTGTCGGCGTGGAGCGACGAGGGCGCATGAGTCGTGCAGGTCATGAGGAAGCGACGCGGCATAACACGAGATCCCTGACTCGCCCCACGATATCGGGTGAGCGTATACAGAAGGTCCTGTCGCGCGCGGGGCTCGCCTCGCGTCGGGAAGCGGAACGGTGGCTGGCGCAGGGGAGAATCACGGTCAACGGAGCGGTCGTCACCGAGCCGGGGACACGCATCGACGCGGCGCGGGATCACCTCAGGGTGGACGGCAGGCCGATCCGCAATGCGCGCCGGCACGTCTACTATCTCCTCAACAAGCCCGACAACTGCGTCACCACGACGAGCGACCCGGAGGGCAGACTCATCGTCCTGGATCTGCTGCGCGGCGTGCGGGAGCGGGTCTTCCCGGTCGGACGCCTCGACTATCACACGACCGGGCTGCTGATCCTCACCAACGACGGTGATCTCGCCGACCGGCTCCTGCGGCCCGCCTCCGGTTGCGAGAAGATTTACCGCGCGAAGGTGAGGGGGACCCCGGAGCCACCGACCATCCGGCGTCTCGCCCACGGGATCGTCGTCGGCGGCCGCCGCACGCTACCGTGCCGCATCAGGCTGGTGGGGGGAGAGGGCAACGCCTGGATGGAGGTCAGACTGAAGGAGGGCCGGCGAAACCAGATTCGCAAGATGTTCGAGGCGGTGGGGCATCCCGTCTCGAAGCTCCAGCGTGTGGCGATCGGGTCGCTCACCGACAGGGGCCTGCCTCCCGGCCGCTACCGCGAGCTGACCGTGGCCGAGGTGCGCCGCCTGAGGGAATCGCTGACGTGACGCCAATCAGGGTCCCTCCCAACATCGACCGGATCGAGCCCTACGTGCCGGGCAAGCCGATCGAGGAGGTCGAGCGCGAGCTGGGGCTGACGAACACCATCAAACTGGCCTCCAACGAGAATCCGCTCGGCCCCTCTCCTCGCGCGCTCGAGGCGATTTCCGCGGCGATTGGCGGAGTCAACCGGTATCCCGACGGCAGCGGCTACTACCTCAAGAAACGTCTTGGCCGGATCCACCAGCTCCCCATCGAACAGGTGCTCCTCGGCAACGGTTCGACGGACCTGGTCGAGATCCTCGCGCGGACCTTCCTGGGCGCGGATGGCACCGCCGTGATGGCCGACCAGGCGTTCATCATGTACCGCATCGCTGTCATGGCTGTGAACGGAAATGCGCGCGTGGTCCCGCTCAGGAGGATGCGCCACGACCTTCCCGCAATGGCGGACCGGATCGACTCCTCGACCCGGCTGGTCTTCATCGCCAACCCGAACAACCCCACGGGAACCTGCGTCACTCACCGGGAGATGGTGGAGTTCCTCGATCGAGTCCCGGAGGGAACGCTCGTGGTGGTGGATGAGGCCTACAAGGAATACGTGCTGGAGCCGGACTACCCCGACACGCTCTCCCTGCTGAAGCAGGGGAGGAGGCTCGCCATTCTTCGCACCTTCTCCAAGATCTATGGTCTTGCCGGCCTGCGTCTGGGCTACGCCATGACAACCGCCGACGTGGCGGCCTCCGCCGAAAAAGTGCGCTCGCCGTTCAACACGAGCAGCGTCGCCCAGGCAGCCGGACTCGCCGCGCTCGACGATCAGGGGCACGTGGCGCGTTCGAGGGAGCACAACGAGCGCGAGAGGGGTTTCCTCCAGACGGAGCTGAGCCGGCGAGGGATCCCGTTCACTCCCTCCGCGGCCAACTTCGTCCTCGTGGACACCGGCCGCGACGCGGAGCGCGTCTTCGCCCTGATGCTCGGCGCGGGGGTCATCGTGAGGCCGATGCGCTCCTACAATCTCCCCACCTGCATCCGCGTGTCGGTCGGCACTCACGAGGAGAACCTCCTGTTCCTCTCAGCCCTGGAACTCTCCCTGGCGTCGACGCTCTCGCGGAACGCCTCCGATTGACACTTTTTTCGGACCTGTGTTACTCTTCGCGCTCTTTACCAGCCAGGCAGATCCACCACCGTGAGATGAGGCTCGATGGCCCGTCATCTTTTCCGGCGGGCGTGGGTCTAAAGGGCGTGTGGGTGTCCGGCCCGGCGGATGGATCTGCCGGTCTGTCCGAGGGGGGCGTTCGCGGCCACGGTGTCGTGCTCCGCCGCCTTCGATGAGGAGTGGGGGATGAACCTCGCAGAGGTCTCAGGGTTCGCGCGGAGGGGGCTCCGCGCGGTGCTTGTCGCGGCCGTGGTGGTGCTGTGCAGCGTGCCGGCCATGGCGCAGAACAAGAAGAACTCGTGGGAAGTCTTCCTGTACTTCGGCGGATTCTTCGCGAACGACATCCCTTCGGCCATCCAGAAAGGTCAGATCACCGAGACCCGCGTTGAGCCGTATCGCGCGTACGATTCCTTCGACTCCACCACGTATTACGTGCCGAACCTGGGCAAGGTGGGCGGTGACGGCACGGGAGATCCCAACTACCCCTTCACGACGGGGTTCGGCGGCCAGTTCTTTTCGGCACCGTGCAACGGCAGCAAGGCTCCGCTCGATCCGAACGGCGACCCGAGGGCCCCGTACTTCGACGAATGCGATGGCGACCAGGAGACCGAGTGGCTCTACAACGCCACCGGAATCAAGACCAACGGCGCGGTCCAGACAGACGATTCGGAGTTCCAGCTGGGCCTTCGGGGCGGGTACAACATCACGCGTCACCTCGAGGTCGAGGTCGACATCGGCTTCGGCAAGCAACGCGTGGATCTGACAAAGAACCTCGATCCGCTGCTGACCGCGTCGATCAACGATATCTCGGATCCCAGGGCTCGCGCGCTCGCGGAGTTCTACCAGTTCACCTGGGCCAACGCCGACTACCGTTCGATCGTACTCCTCTCCACCGATCAGGAGTTTCCCGGGGAGCACCCCAACGTCATCTCGAGCCGTCACGCCGCGGATCCCAATTACAATATCCCCCTCTATTTTCCGGAACGGCGCGATGACCCAGGTTCGCTCGTGCCGGCGGGAGAGGTCTTCGACGACGTGACCGGGTTCGTGAACCGCGTGTACGAGAATCCCACCGCCTTCCGCAACCGTGGAAACCAGATCAACATCAACACCTTCACCGTCTCCGCCAGCGCGAACTGGAATTTCAACACGAAAGCCGACAGCCGGATCATCCCTTACCTGGGTGCGGGGATCGGAAGGTGGATGCGCCGATTCGATTCTCCCTGGGAGGGCAACGACACGACCTTTCTTTCCGCCGAGGCGGGGCTCCGCTTCTTCGTCAACGAGATCTTTGCGTTCCGCGCGGACGCGCGCTGGGTCAACTACCAGGATGACTCGTTCACCATTAAGGCCCGGTTGGACAACTTCAACCTGAAGGATCGCCGGAACCCCTCCATCTCAGACACGTGCTATCGGGATCAATTCGAGATCCGCCCCCCATGCACGGTTCCCCCCCCCGATCCGAGCTGGGACTTCCCCAACTTCCAGGGCGGTGGTGGAAACGCCGGGATCGAGATCGAAGCGGAGCTCGACGATTTCTATGAGATCCGCGTCGGCTTTGACGTCATCCTCGGCGGCAAATAGGCGGTCCGTCTCTTCCAGAATGAACGTGAGACGGCCACGGCGCTCTTGACAGGTCCCAGGTGCGTCAGTATACTTCGTGTTTCCTTCGACTTAGGAAAGACATTCGCACCACTTCAACGACGATCGAGGCGATCGGATGGAAGAGTGTGGATGTCCTCCGTTACCGGCCGAAGCCCAGCACAGCTTACTCCGGGGGGGTGCTGTGACTAAAAACCAGGAGGTCTTCGAAAAGAGTATGGAGCTTCAAAAGGACGTCAGACCAGAGCAGGGGGGCTCGGCTCACGTGCCCGCTCCCGCCGATGAGAAGAGCGGGAAGCGGGTCAAGCCGGGCAAATCGGGAGCCGGTTTTGGCGGCCCCTCGCTAGACATGACGGGCGGGTCCGAGTCCGGGGCGATGAGCCGCGAAGACTACGAGAAGCTCCTCGACATGTACGACGTGAGCTTCAAGAACCTGGCCGAAGGACAGGTGGTCCGGGGCAAGGTCCTGAAGGTCCTCCCCAACGAGGTGATCGTCGACGTCGGCTACAAGTCCGAGGGAATCATCGACATCACTGAGTTCACCGACGGCGCCGGCCGAGTCCACATCAACGTGGGCGACCTGGTCGACGTCCTGCTCGAGAAGACCGAGAACAAGGAAGGCTACGTCGTCCTGTCCAAGGAAAAGGCCGAGAAGATGAAGGTCTGGGACGAGGTGGAGAAGGCATACAACACCGGCGCCGTCATCAACGGCCGCGTGATCGAGAGGATCAAGGGCGGCCTGGCGGTTGACATCGGTGTGCGCGCTTTCCTTCCAGGCTCCCTCGTCGACATCAGACCGGTGCGCAACCTCGACGCGCTCAAGAACAAGGAATTCCGGATGCGCGTCATCAAGGTCAACAAGCGCCGCGGCAACATCGTCCTGTCCCGCAAGGCCGTTCTCGAGGAGGAGAACCTCGAGAAGAAGAGAAAGACTCTCGAAACGCTGGAAGAGGCCAAGCGCGTCAAGGGGATCGTCAAGAACATCACGGGCTACGGCGCCTTCCTCGATCTTGGCGGCATCGACGGCCTGCTTCACATCACTGACATGTCCTGGGGAAGGATCAATCATCCTTCGGAGCTCTTCGCTGTGGGCGACGAGGTGGAGATCGTGGTCCTGAAGTTCGACCGGCAGACCGAGCGCGTATCCCTGGGCTACAAACAGCTCAGACCGGACCCGTGGGAGAAGGTGGGGGACCGTTACCCGTCGGGCACGAAGGTCAAGGGCAAGGTGGTGAGCCTGACCGACTACGGTGCCTTCGTGGAGCTGGAGGAGGGGGTCGAGGGCCTCATCCACGTCTCGGAGATGTCCTGGACGAAGAAGGTGAAGCATCCCTCCAAGATCCTGAACATCGGCGACACGGTGGATGCCGTCATACTCGACCTGGATCTGAAACAGCGGCGCCTGTCTCTCGGTCTCAAGCAGACCGAGCCCAACCCATGGACCCTCATCGCGCAGAAGTACGAGGTCGGCGCCCGTCTCACGGGCAAGGTCCGCAACCTCACCGACTTCGGCGCCTTCGTCGAGGTTGAAGAGGGGATTGACGGCCTGATCCACATCTCGGATCTCTCCTGGACACGTCGCATCAAGCATCCTTCCGAGATCCTGAAGAAGGGCGATACGGTCGAGGCGATGATTCTGAAGATCGACGCTGAGAATCAACGACTGTCGCTCGGCCTCAAGCAGCTCGGCCCGAACGTCTGGGACGATTTCTTCGCCAACCACAAGGTGGGTGACACCATCGTCGGCCGTATCGTAAGGCTGACCGACTTCGGCGCCTTCGTCGAGATCGCCGAAGGGGTCGAAGGCCTCGTGCACGTCTCGGAGCTCGCCGATGAGAGAATCGAGCATCCCAAGGACAAGTTTTC
Source organism: Candidatus Polarisedimenticolia bacterium (assembly GCA_036505635.1). Taxonomy (GTDB): domain Bacteria; phylum Acidobacteriota; class Polarisedimenticolia; order JACPZX01; family DASXTC01; genus DASXTC01. The sequence goes on along the minus strand of DASXTC010000037.1, from coordinate 74,005 downwards.
GGTCGACCAGGTCGTGAGGGCCAAGGTCATCAAGATGGACTCCACCGAGAGGAAAATCGGTCTTTCCATCAAATCGGCCGCCGCGGATGGCGACCCGGGTGACCTGACGAGCTACCACTCGGGGCGCCCCGGGGAGGGAACCACCATCGGCGACATCGTCGGGGATCTCGCCGGTTCCGATCAAGAGGAGTCGGACTCTGATGCAGACAAACAAGACTGAGCCAGAGGATGGAGCACAGCCTCGCGGGGCGATGACGAAGGCCGAGCTGGTCGAGGAAGTCTCCCGCGTTTCCGAGCTGACCAAGAAGCACGCCGAGGTCATCGTCAAGACGGTCTTCGACTCGATCGTGGAGGCGCTGCACAAGGATCAGAAGATAGAGCTGCGGGGCTTCGGCAGCTTTCGCATCCGCCAGCGCCGATCCCGTCAGGGCAGGAACCCCAAGACCGGCGAGAAAGTGCACGTGCCGGCGAAGAAGATCCCCTATTTCAAGCCGGGCAAGGAGCTCAAGGAGCTCATCAATCGGTAGCGCCGGGATGGTCTGCGATGGAGAGCCTCTTCGCGCCCTGGAGGTATTCCTACCTGGTCGAAGCGAGAGCGCAAGGCGAGTGCATCTTCTGCGCGGCGCGCGCGCGGGCCGATGAGGCAGGCAGCCTGCTGCTCTACCAGGGCGCCCACAACTTCGTCATCCTGAACCTGTACCCCTACACGAATGGCCACATGCTGGTCGTCCCCAACGGCCATGTGGCCTCCCCATCGCTGTCGGCCCCCGAGGCGCGGGCCGAGATGATGGACCTGGCGACCGCGTGCGAGACGGCTCTCAGGGACACGTACAGCTGCGATGGCATCAACATGGGGATGAACATCGGCAAGGCCGCCGGCGCGGGCATTCAGGACCACTATCACCTGCACGTGCTGCCACGGTGGGAAGGGGACACGAACTTCATGGCTGTCACCGCCAGGACGCGTATCATACCGGAGGAGCTCGCCGTGACCCGCGACCGCCTGCGACGGGCGCTTGACGAGCTCCTCGGACCGGGCCGCGGAGGTTCTCGTGTCTGAGCTGGTTACGATCCGATCCCCAGGCGCCTCGAGGACCTCTCCCCCCATGGGCCCCGCGCGGGAGGAATCCGCCGCGCGACCTGCCGCAGGGCTCGAGGGCCTCTCTACCTATCGGATAGAGACCTGGGGCTGCCAGATGAACGAGCATGACTCGGAGAAGATGGCGGGAGTCCTTCAGTCGCTCGGGCTGCGCGCGGCCCCCAACGTGGAGGAGGCCGACGTCATCCTGCTGAACACCTGCTCCGTGCGGGAAAAGGCAGCGCACAAGGTCTTCACACGTCTGGGACAGCTGAAGAGACACAAGACGGCGCGCCCTCATACGGTGCTGGGGGTCTGCGGATGCGTGGCGCAGCAGGAGCAGGAGAGGATCTTCGCGAGGGCGCCCTACGTGGATCTGGTCATGGGGCCACGCCGACTCGACGCGCTGCCGGAGCTCATCGAGGATTCCCGGCGCCGGCGGCGCGCGTTGGCCGTGTTCGACCCGAAGGAGAGCCTCGTGCCGGAAAACGAGGAGGTCCTGCGCGTCTCGCGCACCCGGGCCTACGTCACGGTCATGGAGGGATGCAACAAGAACTGCACGTTCTGCATCGTTCCGTTCACACGTGGCCGCGAGGTCTGCCGGGCGCCGGAGGCGATCCTGGGCGAGGCGCGCCGCTGCGTGGCGGGGGGTCTGATCGAGATCGAGCTGCTCGGACAGAACGTCAACGCCTGGCATCACCCCGGCGGGGGAGGGCAACCGTGGGACTTCACGCGCTTGCTCGGCGCCGTCGCGCGCGTACCCGGCGTCCGGCGCGTGCGGTTCACGACGAGTCATCCGCTCCATTTCAAGAACTCAATCATCGAGGCAATGGCCGCGCATGATGCCATCTGCCACCATCTCCATCTTCCGGTGCAGTCGGGCTCCAATGGAATCCTCGGTCGGATGCATCGCGGGTATACGCGTGAGCAGTACATGGACAGGGTCGCGCGGCTCCGGGAGCGGATCCCCGACGTGACGCTCTCGACCGACATCATCGTCGGGTTTCCAGGGGAGACGGATCACGATTTCGAGCTGACCATGGAGATGGTGCGGCTCGTCCGCCCCGATTCGATATTCTCGTTCATCTACTCGCCGCGTCCCGACACCCCCGCCGCCGAATGGCCGGACGATGTGTCTCCCGCGACGAAAAAAGACCGCCTGCACAGACTTCAACGACTCCAGGACGAGATCCAGATGGAGAAGCACCGCGCCCTGGAGGGATCTCTGATGGAGGTTCTGGTGGATGGTCCATCGAGCCGGAAGCCCGGACAGGTGTGCGGGCGCACGAGCCAGAACCATCTCGTGAACCTGCCCGGTGATCCCTCGATGGTGGGACGTTTCGTGCCGGTGAAGGTCACACACGCCGGCCTGCACAGCCTTACCGGTCTGCCTGAAAGCCACTTGACTTCGTGACGATTGAGGCATATAGATGAGGCATGAAACGCGTCGCGGAATGCTGCTTATCGTTCGGAGTTGGATGCGGTGCGATAGCGCCGCGACAGGAAGGCTGACCGGGATATGACCGTGGAGATGAAAATCAAGGGCCTGATGATCGATCCGATTACCCAGATGCCCATCATCATTCTGAAGGACCCCAAGAGCGACGCCGTGCTGCCGATCTGGGTGGGTCTTTTCGAGGCCAACGCGATCGCGCTGCAAATCGAGAAGATCTCCACGCCGAGGCCGATGACGCACGACCTGCTCAAGAACGTGCTCGGGCAGCTCGATGCCAGAATCCAGAAGGTCGTCATCAGCGACCTGAAGGAGAACACGTTCTATGCGGTCATCCACATGGTCCACGGCGGCGATACGGTCCTGGTGGACTCCCGGCCCAGCGACGCCATCGCCGTCGCCCTCCGGGCCGACGCGCCGATCTTCGTCGAGGAAGAGGTCATCACCCGTGCCCGGAGCGTGGACATGGCGCGGGACGCCACCGAGTCTGATCGCCTCAGACAGTGGCTCGAGAAACTCGATCCCGAGGATCTCGGCAAGGTGATGTAGAGCGCGCCCAGGCGCTCATCCACCTTCACCTTGACACCGCTGCCGCTACCCCCCTAGAATGGGTCGCCTTCTGAATGCGCACGTGAGGCATCCGGTCGGGCTCCTACCAATCGTCGGGCATTTCACATCAGACACGCGGACCGCCGGGTACACCCTTCGAGCCGGAGATGATCCTCGCCATCGCGAACCAGAAAGGGGGCGTCGGCAAGACCACCACGGCGATCAACCTGGGTGCGGCCCTCGCGCAAAAAGGCCTCAAGACTCTGCTGGTCGACCTGGACCCCCAGGGAAACTGCACGCTCTCGTATCTCGAACGCGACTCCAATCGCCGATCGGTTTACGAGGCTCTTGTGGAGCCGGGCCTCACGCTCAGGGACGTCATCGTCAAGTCTCCCATCCTCTACCTGGATATCGCGCCGGCCCGGATCTCGTTGGCGAAGCTCGAAAGCCGGCTGGTCGGGGAGATGGACAGCCACTTCCGCCTCAAGGATCGGATGAAAGAGATGGCAGCCGACTACGAGTACATCATCATCGATACGCCCCCGACCCTGGGCCTTCTGACGATCAACGCGCTGGTCGCCTCCAGCCACCTGCTCGTCCCGGTGCAGAGCTCCTACTTCTCCCTGGAGGGAACCGATGACCTCCTGGAGACCATCGAGAAGGTCAAGGCGCGACCGAACCCCCATCTGGAGCTGCTGGGCGTCCTGATCACGCTACACGACAAGCGCACCGTGCTGGGCCGCGACATCAAGAAGCAGATCGTCCAGGTTTTCGGAGACAAGGTCTTCAAGACCGTCATCTCGAAAAACGTCCGGCTCGAGGAGAGCCCCGCATACAAAGAATCGATTTTCAGCTTCGCACCCGACAGCAGCGGTGCTCTGGACTACTACAGACTTTCTGAGGAGGTCATCGGCCGTGTCTAAACTTCGAGGGCTTCCCAACGAATTGAGAATGAGGCACGACTTCCACTTCGTCGAGGAGCTCGCCACGCCGCGCGACCCCCAGGCGATCGGGCGGATGATCGAGCTGGGGCTTCTGGACGTCAACCCGCACCAGCCCAGAAAGAGCCTGGGGGATCTCTCCGATCTGATCTCATCGATCAAGGAGAAGGGGATTCTCGAGCCGGTCCTCGTCCGTGAGGTCGGCGGGCGTTTTCAGATCATCGCGGGCGAGCGCCGGTACCATGCGAGCAAAGCGGCCGGCCTGACACAGATACCCTGCATCGAGATGGACGTGGACGAGCGCGGCGTGCTCGAGATCTCGCTGATCGAGAACCTCCAGCGCCGCGATCTCGAGCCCTTCGAGGAGGCCGACGCCATCCTCTACCTTTGCGAGAGATTCAGCTACACGCACGAGAAGGTGGCCCAGAAACTCAGCAAGTCGAGGACGACCATCACCGAGCTGCTCGCCATCGCCAACATCCCTGAGGAGATACGTGAAGTCTGTCGGCGCGCCGACATTTCAAGTAAGTCCTTACTTGTGGAGGTCGCGCGCCAGAACAGTCTCGAGGAGATGCGTGGCTTCGTCGACCTGATCGCCCGCGACGGCCTCTCGCGGGAGGAGGCCCGCCGAATCAAGACCGGCACCCAGGCTCCCGCCGATCCCATGTCGGCTCCGGCCATCGGCGATGAAGCCCAGACCTCGCCACCGATCAGCCGCCCGGTCACGTTCAGGTTCCACTCGAAAGAGCAGCGCTTCTCCGTGAACCTTCGCTTCGAGCGATCCGAGGTCCAGAAGGCCGACGTGCTCGCGGCGTTGAGAGATCTGATCAAGCAGATCGAAAGCTCAGATCGTCTCCCGACTTGAGCCCGGGTCCGCCACCGCCTTCGCAGTCAGATCGAGAGCCTCCGCCTCCACCGGCGGAGTGGTCTGTCGTCGAACGCGCATCAATCGTCTCGACACCGTCTTGCGGTTGATGCCGAGTATCTCGGCGACCCGCCGCATCGATGCTCCTTGCGCGAGCTCCTGGAGAATCGCGTTCTCCAGCTCCGGCTTCCTGAGCCTGTAAGTAGAGTTGAAGGTCTGGCTCGACATCGTCCTGCGGCACGCCCGGCAGAGGAACCTCGGAATCCGCCGGCCCCTCGTCCGTGTTACGTAGTGACCGTGTCGGAAGAACCCGTTGCGTTCCGGCGAGTCGGCTTGCGGGCATTCGCGGTTCGGACAGCAGGGCGGCCAGAAGGTGCGCAGGTCGGCTGAGCGATTGGTGGGCATCCGGTTGACCTCCATTCAGGTTTGGCGGCCGGGACTCTCCCGGCGCCTCGGCGTCGATCCCTGTTGACAGATTCATGCCAGTTCGAGGACGAGGCCTCCGGATAGCCCAAGGTCGCGGCTTGATTGTCGAAACTGCGAGAGGGGACTCGAAGCGCTCGGGGGCCCTGATTGGCCAGCGGCGAAACGTGGAACGTCCCACCTGAAACGAAACAGGACAGGGGAGGAAGCAGCCTCATCCGTGATGAAGGGGACGTGGTGCGACTGCACGGCGGGGGCAGATGACGTAAAAGGTGAATTCCCGGCTCGTGCTGGATGGCATCCCCCCCTGGCGACCGAGTTCGCCGCCGCTCGCCTGCGTGCTCTTTCTGCGATTGCTTCAGGCTGCTCAGCGGCGGCAGTCCGCTGGCAATCGAGAGACATCGAAGATTCCGGGCGGCCCTGGACTGGAGCTACGGACTCCTGTCAGAGATCGAAAAAGGGGTGTGGCGTGGACACTTGGTTCGTAGGCCGCCGTCTGCGGGAACGACCTGGATGAGTTTCAGGTTCTCGGCACGCTGACTCGTCTGGTCGACAAAGCGCTCATCCACATCGGACAAACACTTGCTGGGGGCGCGTGGCTGGGTGATGGAGGGAGATGTCAGCGGAGGGCGGGATCGACGTCTCCCGAGGGCCCTTCAGCTTGGCGCTTCCCGCCGGCACCCATAAGTTGACATAATACTCCTTATCGGACGTTGATGCTGGTCCAGCCAAGTCTCCCGTCTTTGGCCCCTCCGGTTACGCGGACGCGGTCCGCCGTTTCGTCCCGTAGAGCAGGAACTCGATGGTGACGCCGTACTCTCGCGCGAGTGCGTCGAGGATCCGAGCGCCAGGGCTCTCGACAGTCCCGTTCTCAAGAAAGCCGAGTGCGCGCTGGCTCATCCGAAAGCCCTGTTTCGCCTCCACCGCACGCACAACGTCGTCCTGAGATCGATCGCCCCGCAGCACCTTCAGCCTTTCAGCGAGTCCCTTGACATCCACGGGCGGCCTCCCATAGGGCATCAAGCCCCTCCCGTCTTGCACCGGAGACACTACGCCTGAGCCGGATCGGTGTCAAGTATTATTTTGCCGAAACCGATTGCCTGTGTCCGGCCCGGCTTTTCGGGGTAATCTCGGGGAACTCCGCCTTGAAACATCAAAGCCCTGACCGACGAATGAGGGGCCGGTCAGGGCCGATGGGTGCCTGAGAACCCCCATCGTACGCCCGCGCCTCTCCGGAAGCAAGCGCGGCATCGGTCCGCGCTGGGAGCGATCCATGAGAGGCATGCCCCTGATCGTTGGCGTACCGATCATCCTTGCGGCCCTGACCCTGACAGAAGGTGCGGCTTCCCGAACGCCCACCGACGTCCAGGTCGTGAACTTCCCGGTGGATGCAGCCGGCAACCTCCGCGTGTCCGAGCAAGGCGCTGTCCAGCCAGGAGTGCAGGAGATCGTCATGCGGTTTCTGGAATCCGATCGTCCGAGCAGGGCCTACTCCCCGGAGATTCAGCTCCCAGCCGGATTCTCCAAAGTCAGCATCGCGTTCACGAGCCTCAGTGGTCAGGCGCGAGTGACGACCTACGTGTTGGAATTCGGATCGCCGGTCGGCCCGCCATACGGCACCTTGTGGTTCCCGTCGTTTCCGATCGAGCAAGGCTTCTATAGTCCTCAAGGCCTCCCCGCGGTACCGCCCAACCTCCATTTCGCCTATTTCATCGGGGGCGGAGCCCTTCGCATTAGCTTCGAGGCGCATGATCCAGTAACGGGCAGTATCGTTGTCCCGCCGGATTCCGAGTACCTGGTGACTGTTTTTCTCGCGAGATAGCCGCATGACGAGCCCGCACACCCTGTTCGGCGTACTCTCTCTCCGGGGGTGACCCATGAAAACGCCGTCATGCCCCGTCTGTGATGGCTCATTGAAGCCTTCGACGGTCCCGCGCTTCGGCATCGGCCCGGAGATGGTGGGATCGCTTCTGCTTTTCGTGGGTGCTGTCGGAATCATCGGCGGGGGGATCTCTGTCGCTAACGCCCAGAACGCCGTGCTGGTGGCTCAGGGATGGGGAATCATCGGGGGCTCGATCAACGGGCTACTGGCGGGGGCGGTACTGAGGGCCAAGCGTCCGGTCCTATCCTGCCGGCGATGCAGCGCGGTCGTGGATCGGGATGAGACGGTGATACCGAGACTGGAGCCACCCGACACCCCGTGAAGGAGAACCAGCATGCGAATCCTGAAGGGCCTCCTCATCGGCCTGGGCGGCCTGTTCATCCTCATGATAGCGATCGCCTTCCTCTCCGACTACATACCAAGTGGCGGTGCCGGCCAAGACAAGCCCATCGATCCTGAGTTCAAGAAGGCGGCTCTCCAACTGATCCAGGTCGCCCTCAATGACGGGTCGCTGATGAAGATGGATCCCGAGCACCATAATGCCCAGGTGAAGCCTGAGTTCTGGCGGGGCATCCCATACGAACACAAGAAGGTGTTTCTCTACTCGCTGGCGATTGCGATGGAGGAGAAGAACGGCCTTCGGTATGTCCGTCTCCGTGACGGTTTCACAGGGAAGTTGGTAGGAATCTTCAGCGGTTCGCAGGTAACTATCGAGCCATGAACATCGCCCTGCTCCGCTCCATCGACGCCGAGCGGGCGTGGGAGCCGGTGTTTCTGGTGAAGGGGAAGGGCGGGAGCGGGCCGGCCTGAAAAAAAGATCGTCGCGGGCTTGACTGCCAGGGGCACAGGTCTAGATTCTGCTAAGACGTACACTCCTTCTAACTCTTGCATGACTGGAAGGCCCTGTAGCAGAATCAAGACATGACGCAGCTCTCAAGCACCGAGGCCCGCAAGATCCTCTCCGACCTGGTCAATCGGGTCGCGTTCCAGAAGGAACGCATCAGCATCAATCGCTGGGGGAAGAATGCCGTCGCTCTGGTCCCGATAGAAGACGCCGAGCTTCTGGACTACCTCGAAGCCCGGATCGACCTGGCCGCTGCCCGCAAGGCGCTCACCGAATCGCCCGGCATCAGCTGGAAGAAGTTCAAGGCGCAGCTCGGGATCTAGTCCGCGTCCGCGGGCCACCACCTGAAAACAAAGGGCTTACCTTTCTCCAGGGATGCACGAAAGGTAGGCCCTTTCCCCCGATTAGGCCACCTCACCGCGGGAAGATCGGTACGATGCAGGCAAGCACCAGGCGCGCGCGCAGGGTGGCGTCTTCCTCATAGGTGACTCCCCCGCCTGGCCCGCATGCTATAAGACGCCGTTGGATGCCGCCCGCCACGGGGCTCTTGAGCGCCTGTTGCCACCGCTCCCGGTAGAGGCTGGACGTTCCGACCTCTGATTCGTACACCTGCCTCCATCCGTCTCTCTGCTGCCTCACCGCGGCGATCGCCACGGCGCCGGCGTCCAGCTCCCGGCACAGCGCCTGACGCTCAGCCGTGTAGGAGTCGATGAGGGTGGCGGCCGCCTCAAGCTCGAGGCGGGCTTCCTCACCAGAGGGCAGCTCCTCGGCCCGCTTCTTCAGAGCGGCCAGGAGCCCGCCGTGAGGAGCGTCGGGAATGCAGGATGATACGAGGGCGGGGACCGTGAGGGTTCCAGCGAACGGGTCGGTGGTGGTGGCGGCTGCAGCTTCGCCGGCGACGAGGACGAGCAGCCCGAGGGATCCGAGTTTCAACCCCATTGAAACCCAGTATTTAAAGGGGGAGAAATTCATGGCTCCTCCTCGAACACGATCCCGCGAATAGCAGGGGGCCGCCTACCGCTGCCGCGGTACATCCGGCGCATGTCCTCCGCGCGCGCCGGGTCCACCACGTCATCCGTGAACCGAAGGACCGAGCACCGGAACCACACCGAGACGACGCCACCCGTGGCGGGGTCCCGCTCGATGTTCACTTCTCCGCCGGAGTGGATCGTCCCGCCGGCGCCGTAGAACTGCCCGCCGGTGAGCTTTCGGATCGCCCAGTAGCGCAGGCGGTTTCCCTGGATCTGGAGCCAGCGTTTCACTTTTCCTCCCACCTCGCGGCGATCTTGCGCCGGCGTTCGACCTCGTTGTCCGACTCCACCTTCGCCCCCGCATGCTCCCCTGCCGCCTGGTGCTCGACGGCTTCCGCCGCGGCGATGTCCTGCTTCGCTCCTTCCGCGCGCGCGCGCGCGACTGCGACCTGGCCGTCGACTTCAGCGGTTTCCGCCCGGACCACGGCCTTGTCCCTCTGGCGCTGTGTCCATCGCAGCTTGAAAACGAGAGATCCGATTGACGCCAGCACCGCGAGGCCGGCCGCCACCTTCGGGTGCGTGACCAGGTAGGTCCAGGCCCTGCGCAGCCAGGCCAGCAGCCAGGTCACGAGGACCCTCCCCCTGGCGCAGCGGGCGGCGAGGTCCTCGAGCCTACCTTCCAGTCGTGGAACCCCCGGGCGCACAGGGTGGCGATGAAGCCCATCAGGGCGACGCCTACGACGCGCACGGGCGCCTGAACATACTGAGGGGCATCGCCCAGCACGCCGGCCAGGACGAAGTCGATCCTCACGAAGCCCAGGGCGTAGAAGATGACCGACAGCAGCGGCCCCAGGATTGCCCCCAGCGCCGGCTTGGTGAATCGGTTGAGCTTCTTGAAGACCTCGGGCAGGGTCTCGGTGAGCAACCAGGTCAGCGCGGCCACGCCGGCGAACCTGGAAAGTACGATGAAGACGGGCGCCTGAAGGACATCGCCTATGATGGCCGACACTACCTGTTGCAGATTGTCTACACGTTTCTCCTCTCAGCTTCCCTGACGGCTCCGCCGGACGCGGCCGCGCGTCTCCAGAGCGTGAATCCTGTCTCTGAAATCATCGTGCTCGCGCTCGGCCGTGGCAACCTTCTCCTCGATGCGGATCTTTAGCTCGCGCGCGGCGTCTCTGGCCTCCCCCGCGATGCTGGAGAGAGCCTTGATCTCGCGATGCATTCCCCGCAGCTCGCGCAGACCCCAGCCCAGTCCCACACCCACCACGAGGAGCAGCGGGACCTGCCCGGCCAGGGCTCGCAGGACGGACTCGATTACGCGACCGCCTCCCGCAGGACCGTGTTCGTATGTGTCTGGATATGAAGGTGGTTACCAGAGCCGGCGTCATGGACGATGGCCACCATCATCGCCGGCCGCTGCGGGTCGTAGATGAACTTCGCGTTCACCTTGTCCGCCACCCTCTGAACCGTCTGGAGCGGCGCGTGCCAGATCCGAAAGTCGATCGCCCGGTGCGGCGGGCCGTCCGTGTGGACCTCGGTCTTCTGCTCCGGCGTGCGCTCGGCGATCCTGGTGACGATCAGGTCTCGGTCTGTCGGCCACGCCTCCTCCCACATGAAGAGCACGACCTCTCGCATCATCGCGCCGGCCTCATGCCAGTCGTCCAGGGCGCGGACGTTCTTGAAGGCCATTACTGTTTCTCCTCCCACACGACCGCCTCACCGGCCGGGATCGGAAAGAGGGCCAGCTCCTCGGGGCGCCGGAGCCCCAGGAGGAGCGAGATCATCGGATGGCGGCCGATGCTGCCCGGCGGCCGCGGCGGAGCCCCGCCCGCGCACGCGCCCTGGAGCGCGCCCATCCACGGGTCCGACACGTCGCCGTCGACGGGGTTGATGAACGTGCTCGCCCCGCTGCAGGACCTCGATCCGGCCACGGGCGCGAAGCTCGCGTCGAGCTGGGGGTCCAGGTTGAACAGCGAGTGCGTGTTGTACGGCCCGGGGCACGTCGCGGAGCTGGCGAAGAAGTTTGCGCCGGTGTCCGCCACGCCGGCCGTTGAGAGAGCATTGTTGAACCACAGGTTGTAATCCACGACGATCCCGAGCGTCGGGCACTTGTTGAACTGCACGGGGTGGATGCGGCCGAACTCGACGTTTTTCCCGTTGTTGGTGATGACGATGTTGTTCCAGAAGGTGCTGGACTTGCTGTCCACGTTGTACCAGGCCGGGGATCCGTCGGTGCGGAGCTGAAAGGCGTTCCTGCGGTGGTTGCGCGGGGCACCGGCGCGGCCGATGAAGATGTTGTTGTAGACCAGCGCGTTGGCCGTGTGGTGGACGGGCTGGTTGGGCGGGCACCCGACGATGTCGGAGGGACACGTCGTTCGGACGGTGATCCAGGCGTCCCCGAAGCCGTTGCCGTCACCGTCACAGTAGAACGCCTCGAAGACGTTGCGGCGAATCGTCCAGTCCACGGAGTTGTACCCCTGCATCCCGCCGTCATCACCGTGGCACGCGCTGTTCTTGACGTGGTTGCCCTCGACGATCCCCTGGGTCCAGTTGCCGCCGGTGAACGAGCCGAGCATGTCGGTCACCACGTTGCGCTGAACGTAGCTCGCCTTGCTGAGGGCTGCGAGCCCGCCGGCCCACACGAACTGCGCGTCCGTCCCCGGGACCCCGGAGAGCGTGATGTTGTTGTTTCCGATCGCGACGGTGTCCCTGACGGTGATCGCCTCCGTGAGGGGAGCCGCCACGAGCGCCGCGGGGAACGGCGAGGCGTCGCGACCGCAGCAGAGGTCCGGCATCGTGTCCCACAAGATGTCCTCGATCACCACGTCGTCGTGCTCGCCTCTCAGGAGAATCCCGGCCTGCTGGCCCGGGCGGATGTTCATGTGTCGGAAGGTCAGCCGCGTACTCCGCGTGCTGGAGTTGTTGCCTCCGATCGAGTCGATGGTCTCCTCGTCCGCGGCGCCGCCGTCGATGATGATCGACGTGCGCGGGACGTTGGGGTCACCCTCAATCACCGTGCGCTCGGAGCCTGACGTCTGCCGACACGAGGGGATGCTCACGCGGCCGTTGTAGGCGCCGGCGTGGATGACCAGGTCGGATCCCTGGTTGCAACTCGGCAGGGCGATCTTGTTGATGCCCGCCTGGACAGAGAGCAGGGCGCAGGGATTGCCGCTCGAAGCGGGCCTGTCAGCGAGGCCGTCGCAGCTCCCGTCCGAGCCGTCCACTCGGACGTGGTAGACGTTGGCCGTCTGAGGCAGGAGCAGGGTCAGGCCCAGAAGCAGGACAACGAGGGCGAGCGCTGGAACCGCGGGGCGGCGGATCAATTCGAGTACCTCACGTTGACGACCGGCGACACGGCGCCAGAAATCACAGTGCCGCTGGCTGGGAATGTCGAGGGGCACGCCCCGAACGTGTGCGCCACCGTCCATCCTGTCCCCGCGTCGGTCGTCGGCGGATTGTCGTACCCAAGGATCGGCACCGACCCGACGCCTGAAATGGATCGAAACTGCGGGGAGGCGGAGTCGTTTTCAAACGCGAACCAGTAGAGCTTGCCGGGCTTGAGCGCCTGGCTGACTGTCGCATTGATCCATCCGGTGGAGACGGACGAAAGCGAGCCCACGTCCAGGATCAGATTGTTGGGGTAGAGGTTCGTGTCCGACGTCGAATCGTAGAGGCAGATCCGAAAGTTCGTCGAGGCCGCCCCGGTCGTAACTCTGACCCCCACTCGATCGATGGTTCCCCCTCTTCCCGTCAGGAATGGGGTGGCGCGGTAGACGCCGGTGGTGAACGTCGACTGGCTGAGCGACGCGGCCCCGGAAACGTTGGGTGACCACAGCCTCTCTACAGGCGACGTGCCGACCTGTCGGAAGTAACTCCAGTCGCGACCAGTGATCGGCTTGACTCCCGATCCATCTCCGATGAATGGCGTGTCGTCGTCTGTGTCCCACCCGATCTGCCCCTCCGCGGTTCCCGTCGAGACATCGGCCGCTTGGGGGAGCTTGATCCCCTCGGTCGTCGCGCTGTTGTTGACACCGGACCCGTCGAGCAGATCCCCGTCGGCGAGTGCAACGGACGCGCAATCCCCGGACGCGCAGTTGAAGACGTCGGTGATGTCGCCGGAGCCGCCAGCTCCACACGTCTCCCATTGGAAGTCGCCACCCGTAGCCTCGTAGGTCAGGCACTCCTCGTCGGCCGGAGAATCGACCACTTTCAGCATGGATTCGAGGATCTTGTCCGCGCCGATCGTCGTGCTGAGCCCCGTGCTGGCAACGTCCCCGGAAAGGGCCAGCGCTCCGAAGTCGCCGGCGTCTGGGACGTCGTCATCAGCCTGGCATTCGAGGGCCGTCGCGCCGGCGTTGCCCCCTACGACCTGCGCATCGGTGCAGCTCGCCGTCAGGGAGGTGAATGGGCGGGTCCCGATCTGCGTCATATTGCTGATCGTGATCCCGTCGTCTACCTCGGCGTCTGAGATGCAGGAGCCGGAGCATACGACTGCGTCGGCCTGGACACTGCCGGTGCCGGCCTTCGTGAGCAGACCGGCGGCGTCCACCGTCACGCCGTTGGTCGCGTCAGGCAGAATGTTCACGGGGTCGTTGATGACCTGCGTCCCGGCCGAGGCCACCGTCGACGCCTCGTTGTCCAGCATGACGTTCGCGGAGAGGGTGATAGTCAGGTCGGCCGAGAGGTCCCCGCCGCCGGAGAGGCCAGTTCCTGAAACAGAAACGAGGCGACCCGTCCCCACGACAGACGCGGAGGCCGGGCTCTGCGAAAGGGTGACATCCGTTCTTGATGCGCCGGCGTTGTCTGCCGCCGTGAGAGCAGCGCCGATCAAGTTGAATACCGTTCGGACGGTGACGGGGCTCCCCTCCTCCTGGATCGTGGCGTATCCGCCTCCACCGCCCGCGCAGCTCCCCCACGCAAGATCGGTCGCCGTTGAGGTGAGGCACTGTCCGTTGGTCCCGCGCGCAAGGTTGCTCCACTTGCCGCTGGACTTGCGCCAGAACAGGTCACCCGTGGCGAGGCTCCCGGTCGCTTCGACATCGGTGTGGATCGCCGGGTCGATGACGGTGTGGTCGGGGTCGAGGTTGATCTGCCTGCAGGTGAAGGTGTTCGTCACCTGGTCGTAGTTGACCGCCGGGTTGTTGTTGCCCGACGCGATGTCGCAGTCGGGGATCACCTTCGGCTGCCAGTCGGCCGATCCGGAACCGACAAGGACAGCGTCCTCCGTGCTGACCGTCTCCGTCGTCCCCCCGCGCGCGATATCCATAGAGCCGCTGGTGATGTCGGAGGCCGTGTGCGCATGGGCTGGAAGATCCCCGACCCCGATCACCGAAACGGTCACGCCGGCGCCGGCGGAGCTCTGTTTCAGGAACTGCCCGGTTCCGCCGGTTCCTGAGAGGTTGGAGCCGGTTCCGCCGTAGAGTAGTGGCATGAGGCCCGCGGTGAAGTCGTTGGAGGCGTCCAGGGCGGAGACCGTCGTCGTGGTGTGGTTGTGACTGTCGTCTGCGACCTGCGGGGACGTTGGACCGGATCCGGCCCCCGCGAGATCGGAGGAGAGCTGCACGACGCCGGGAGCCGATGCGCTGGCCTGCGTCACCTGAAATGTGAGGGTGTCGGAGAGGGCGTCCCCGGTGATGGTGACGGGTGCGACCGCTGATAGGCCCAAGGTGTCTGTCGCGCCGCTTGCCACCGGGTCCGTCCCACTGGGCGCGTTGATGGTGGTGAAGCTGTTTCCTCCTCCACCGCCGACCCCGCCATCGTCTGCGCAGTTCCACGTCGCCTCACCGATGTCCCACTTGAGGATCTGGCCATCGCTGCATCCGGCCAGGAGCGTGATACCGACACCGCCGCCTATCAGTGAACCCATCATCTGGAGCCCGCTCTCCGAGGCGATCGCCGGCGTTCCCCCTGTCTCGCTGGTGTGGAGGCGGAACCCCAGGGTGAGGTCGCTGGCGAGGGTCCCTCCTCCTGTCATGCCCTGGTTCGTGGTGATGATCCTATTGCTGCCGACGCAGCTCGGGGAACTCGACGGCGTCACACTGAGCGTGACATCGGTCCGTTGCGCGGATGGATTGTCGGTCACGGTGAGGGGAACGCCGACGAAGTTGACGGTCGTTCTGGGCGTCAGGTTCGAGCCTTCCTCCTGGGCGCGGTTGTAGCCCGATCCGGATCCCGAGACCTGAGCCACCACGCCTGCGCTCTGACAGTAGTAGGCCGCGGCCAGGTCGGTGCAGAGCCACTGGACCCCGACGTCTGAGGCGTCGTCGCAGAACGAGCCAGGCGGCGGGCAGGTGCCGGTGCTGTTTCTCATCTTCGGCACGTCCAGGCCCGGGGCCACCTTGAGCCGGGCGATGAGCCCGATGTCGATCACGTTCGGGTCGCTCGCGACCGACCATAGCTCGTTCGCGTTGCCGCCCCTGCCGGCCGCGTCTTTCCAGACGATGCTCACGACGTAGTAGGTCCCGCCTGGGGTGATGGCGTCGTTGGGCACGAGGGCAAGCCCGGTGACCATGCCGTTGGGGTCGATGGTGCCGCGGTAGTACCCGACGACACGCACCGAGGTCGTGCCGTCCATCGCTGATCCGGAGGTCGAAAGCGCAGCCGTGATGTAGCCGGAAAGTGGCGAGCCGGTCACGGCGACGACCCTGCCCTGGATGGTCGTGGTCTTGACGGCCGCGTGCAGCGTGAGGATGGAGAAGGCCAGCACCAGGCCGGCCGTGGCGAGCAAGCGGAAGAACCATTCGAAGCGTCGGGCGGTGCGCAGGGCGGTTCGGTCTACATGCAGTCTCCTACCAGGCCGTGCCCGTGGCGATGGGCGAAAGCTCGGCGATGAGGTCCCGGCAGGCCACGGTCATCTTGAAGCTGGCGCCGGCGACGGTCTTGTTTCCGAAGGGTTCAGGCGACGGCGCGCGCCTGAGCACAATCTGGCGGTAGGTGGCGCCGTTGTCCAGCGCGAGCTCGACGACCCAGTACGGATCCATCAGCCGGGAGGCGAGCTGTGCGATCTGGGCGTAGAAGCTCATGATGTTGAGCTGGAAGACCATGGTGATCACCGGGCGATACCCCAGCAGCAGGGGCCGGGACCGGCGGTTGATGGTGTCGCGCGCCTCGGTCTCGGGCTCGTAGACCAGGTCGATGTCGGTGAGGACCTTGTAGGTCCTGCCGCCAGAGACAAAGACCGTGGTGAGGTCCACGACCTCGGCCGGGCCGTCTTGCGGCGTCATGCGGACCAGCGGGTGCCAGCGGTAGCCTACAGAGCCTCAGTCCTCCAGGACCCGCGCCGTGATGCGCCGGGCCCGGGTGTCAAGGTCTGCGTCCAGGACCTTCCAGAGTGCGCCGTCGAAATCCAGGTAGTCTCCGGCGTCGACGAGCCGGCCGGTCTCGGCAAAGGTAAGCTCTTCCTGCCGACGCGGCACGGAGAGCACCGACACGTACTCCTGGGCGATGGCTTCCGCAAGGCCCCCCGTCTGGATGAGCTCGCCGCCAAGCTCCAGCCTGTGAGCCGAATCCCCCAAATCGCCCGCGGTCTCTTCGATCTTGCCGCCGGCTGAATCGCTCCCGGTGATGGTGGCGGAGGTCCTGTAGAACTCCGAGATCGGCCAACTCACCCGCTCGAGGGGCTCGTCGATCGCGATTGCCTGGGAGCGGGCTTCCTCATCCCGGCTGGCCCTCCCGCGGATCGTGCCGGCCTTGAAGTGGTCCACCTCGATGTAGGAAATGCTCGCGATGGCGAGCTCCCGGAGACCCTCCGCACACGACATCCCGGCAAAGTCCGCATACGGGATCACCCCGGCGTAGCCCTTGGCCACCACGAAGAACTGCTCGCCGGCGCACCCGACCAGGAACTCCTTGCCGCCCGAGTCGGTGAACACGGAAAGAAACGCCTTGGTGCCGGCGATTCCCGAAGCCTTGTCTGCGACCTGGTAATCGGCGACCTGGACCCAGCTCGCATCCCAGATCCGCAGGCGCGTGGTTCCGAGCAGGGTGTAGAGTCCCGCGATCCGGATCCCCTCTTCTACCGCCCAGACCCGCAGGCTCCACGCCCAGAAGTTCTGAGGGACGGCGATCGTCTTGACCAGGGTCCGGGTGGCGGCGTCGTAGAGCCGCATGGTCTCTTTCGGGTTGTTGCCATGGGATGCGCCCGGGTCGTACTCGTGGACGGCGACCAGCTTCAGGCGGCGCAGGTAGCGCACCTGGCCGGAAAACGCGGTCTCGATCGACGTGAGCACCGCCCCGTCCCAGACCTTCACGGAGTCCTTGTCGCCGGCGTCGCCGGTCTTTCCGGTGCAGCTCATCCAGACGTCGCCGGTGACCGGGTCGACGTCGATCCCTGCATGGCACTGATTGGCCGTGACCGTGCTGAAAGCCTCGATCAGGAGCGTCGAGCCCCCGATGCCTCCCCCGCCCACCACGAGGCTGTAGAGGTCGAACTTGGTCCCGCCCTCCCGCAGGTCGTACAGGAGGTTGGCGGTGTGGTCCGAGGCGTGCTGCAGCCCGTCGTCGAGCAGGAAGGAACCGTTGTCCGGGAAGTTCGCGGGCTCGGCGTCGAGGTAGGGCGTCCAGTCGTTGATGGTGCGAAGGGCGCCCGTGGTGAAAGACGTCCACGCCTCGGCCGGGCCCGGGGTCTCCGCGCGCCGGTCGGTGGGCCCGTCGTCGGTCATCCGCACGTCGATGTTGGCGCCACGCTGGGTGAAGCTGCGCGGATCCACGACGATCCCGGTGTCCACGTCTCTGGGGTAGGTCGTGGTGTTCATCGGGGTGGCGACCGGAAACAGCGCCAGGGGATTGAGGATGGAGATCGCCCGGCTCGCGATTCCCGCGGCCGCAAACAGGGCATCTGCGAGAAACTGGAGGCCCTTGTCGCGGTAGTAGGGGGTCTCAACCGTCAGGGGGGTCAGCGCGGCAAAGGTGTTGTCCCAGGCGTCGATGGTCTGGACGGTCGTACCAGTGAGCACCTTGGCGACGGTCTGCTCTTCGTCGTTGGTGTTGTCGCGCAGGCGGATCCTGTCGCCGGCGAAGATGTTTGCGGTGTCGGAGATGGTGACGACCTTGGAAGTGGCGGTCACCGAACCCGTCAGGCCGTCCAGGCTTCTCTTGATGGTGTCGGCCGAGGCCCGTTCGAGGAGCTTGGAATAGGAGAACGCCTGCAGATTGATTGAGCGCGCGCGGTGGTCGATGCGGATGGACCAGGGCAGATCGAGGATGCCGCCAAAGATCCGCTCCCAGCGGTTCCGGCGCGCCCCCGTGAAGCGCTCGAGGATGACCTCGTAGAGGTCCGAGGAGGAAACCCCCGAGAAGAACTGGGAGACCGCCCCGTCTTCGTCTGCCAGCTCGAGGGAGACTTCCCCGTGGGTCAGCTCGAGGAAGTTTTCTTCCGTGGCGCCCTTGATCTTCCCGAGGCCCTTTTCGCCAAGACGATCGGTGACATCGAACTCGATGCCGCCCGGGCCCAGAAGCAGCGCCCGGTATTCCATCAGCCCGACGGGCTCGACGATGTCCTGGTAGTGGTGGCGCTCGATGTAGCGCCGGCGCGTGGAGGCGGTGAACTCTACATGGTCACCTCAGCCTTCTGGGCGCACGCAGGCGCTCCGCCCGATTGAGGACGTCGCGAAGATCTCTCAGGCCGGAATCGCCGCCGTACATCCCGTTGATGGTGATCTGGTAGGTGACGCCACCTGCTTCCCCGGCGGCGCCGCCCCCCTGACCGCCGGGAAGGGCAAACGCCGCTCTGAGGCCCTGACCAATTCCTTCCTGAGCGAGCCTGACGAAGTCCTCCGCGGACTTCTTTGTACCGACCCTGGCTATCTGATCGTTGGTTGGAGTGTCGAACGTCCCGCTGCTTTCCATTTCCGTGGTCCGAATCTTGTTCACGTTGGCGGCGCCGATGGCGGCGACAATAGCGGCGACGACGATGTTGTATGGATAAGGCAGGTCGGCCAGCGCAGACTGCACGGCGGAGACTGTGTCAATAATCGCCTGCGCGATGGCTGCGATCTTGTTCTGGCCGAAGACGGCAACCGAAAAGTCGACCGATGCCTGCGCGATCGTCTTGTAGGTTTCGATCTTTTGTCTCGCCAAAGCCCGAGCCAGCAAGAGATCCTTATGGGCCGCCTGCGTGTTGATGGCGGCGACCTCATCGGCGAGGGTGGCTGCACGCAAGGCTTTCTGCTGGTCCAGACGGATCAATTCATCTTCGAGCAGCTGGCGACTCTCAAGTGTGAGCTTGTCGGTCTGGAGCGCTGCTTCGACCCTGGCGCGCTCGGCGTCGGCCGCGGCTTCGATCTCTCTCTGAATCAGCTCGTACTTCTCACGCTGCGTGGCGCTGAAGTCCTCGTCGGCCTTTCTCAGCGCCTCGCGCTGCTCCTCCGTCAGATCGAGTGATCGCTCGTGGGCCTCGACTTCCGCGGCCGTGCGCTTGGCGACGAGCTGCATGAACGCGGCGATTCTCTCCTCGGCGGCCTTCTTCTCGGCCTTGGCCGCCTCCTGCGCCGCATCCGCCTTCGCCTTCTGTCCGGCGACCTCGAGCAGCGTGAGATCGGCCACGTGGTCGGCACTCGCCTTGAGGAAGTCGAAGGTCGATTCGGACGTCTCCTGGGTGGTCCCCAGGATCGACTCCATCCCCTTCTTGAACTCGTCTGCAATGCCAGTCCAGCCATCGCGCGTGATGCCGGCCCAGTTGGTATACGCATGACCCAGGGCGGCGCCGACGCCGGCGATAGCGGCCGGGACGTACATCGCGAACTGTCCGACCTTGGCGACGCTCTCGCCAATCGTGTTCTTGAGGCGCTCCCAGCTACCAGACAGCTTGTCGAGCTGGTTCTGCGTGTCGTCGATCTTCGCCCCGAACCCATCGAACTTGTCGATCAGGATCTGCATGAACTTGGAGGCATCCACCGACTTTTCGATCACGTCATCACTGACGTTGATCCCGAACTGCTTTATGGATCGCGAGACGCGGCCCGACAGGATGCTCGCAACGGCATCGAGGGCCTGGCTGAAATCACCCATCCCGCTTTCAGCCATGTCGGAGACGAGCCGGGTGGCGCGCATGGCGGCGCCGAGGTCTCCGGTCAGACCGAGCAGCTGGCGCAGCGCGGGGAGAGTTTCAGAGACGAGGCCGCCCCCGCCGGCGCGAATCCCCTCGAGGAATGCCTGGACCTTCGGCAGTTCTCGGTCGGCGTCATACCCCAGGCCCTGCAGTTGGAGGCGCAGGCCGTTGAAGGCCCGTTCGATCTTGGCGAACTCTTCAACGGAGGATTTGGCCAGAGCCCCGAGCGCGGCCGCGCCCAGGTAGCGGGTAAGCGTCCCGCCGAGTTTCTCGGTGACGCCGCCCATGGCGGAGAGCTTCTTGCCGGCGACGTCGGATGCGTGGCCGACTTCCTTCAGGCCGGCCTGAGCGTCCTTGACGCCCTTGCCCCTGAAGATGTACTCGATGAACGAGCGAATCGTGAGATCCGAACCGCCTACATCAGCTCTCCGTGGGGGTGTTCGTGAGCGTCACGCCGTCTGCGGCCCACTCGTCTGCGGTCTGCCCGAAGACGTCCGGACCTTCTGGCTTGGGGTGCAGGGCCGGCAGGATCTCATGGGTAACTGAGATAAAAAGCTCCGCGGGCCACTTCATCACCGAAGCCGGCTCCACGTGGAACCGTTCCGCCACGCCGACGATAAGCATCTCGAATCCCGATGGGCCCGACGGCCTCACGTCCTGCCTGGGCGGCTCGCCGATCGCGGCCGCGGCGTCTTCGCCGGCGTCCTTCGCCTTGAGGCTTTCGAGGTACAGGTCCAGGCCCATGAAACCCACGAGCCGATCGACGTCGGCCAGCTCGAGGCCCGCCCGCAGGAGCATCACCATCAGGGGCCGGTCCTGCCTCAGGCAGGCTTCCAGCTGGCCAGGCGATCCCCCGTCGAGCTGAACGCACGTGGCGAGGACCTGAGCGAGGCGCTCGTCGTCAAGGAAGAAGGGCATGCACGCGGCGACCGCGTCTGGGGTGAAAAGCTCCGGGGCGTTCTGCCACGCCATCCGGCAGCCGGTCATCTCGGCGCCGAACTCATAGAGGGCGACCGCGATTGTCTCGACGGTCGGGGCGGTCACCGTGTAGCGCCGGTCCGCGTGTTGCACGAACCGGCGCCGCACGATGAAGTCACGAAGGGCCATGGACTCCCCTTGCTGCTTTCAGGTCTCGATCTAGGTCGCTCCGGAGTCGACGATCTTGTAGTACTTGTCGGCGGTGGCCACGCTCTCGTCGTACAGGCAGTTCACGGTCACCCCGTAGACCTGCTCGCTCTCCTTGGAGAATCCGATCGGCTCGATCGAGACAAACGCCCCCCGCCAGATGGTGACGGTGCGAGTGGCGGCCGCGCCTGTCGCGGTGCCCTTGATCCCCTTGGTGACGAGCTGGATCTGTCGGTACTCTTCCTGCGGATCCCCCACGGCCAGGATGCTGTTGGGTGGTGTGCCCGTGAGGTTGCCCGAGGGCTGTCGAAGGGCCTTCTGAAGGTTGGCGACGTCGGCTTCGATCATCGCGAACTTCAGCATGACCTTCTTTTCGATCGGGACGGACATCAGAGAGCCGAGCTCCTGTTCGCTCTTGACCTCGTAGTCCGATCCGCTCTCCTCGATGGTGCAGGGGCCCTTGGTGTGGCCCACGTCGGTGAAGGTGCCCGCTCCGCCCGCGGTGACGTAGGCGGAAAGACTGACGTCGGCTCGGCCGATTGCGATTTTCCTTAGCGCGGTTGCCATGGCTCACCTCCCGGGGCCACGACAGCCGGTGTCTCGATGGTTCTGGCTACACGTGTTCCTCCTGTTCGGCCTCGGGTTCAGACGAGCTGTCCGACGGCTCTGGGTTGAATGGTTCTGTGCTGCTGCTGGAGTCGAGATCGGAAGCCGTCACCATGGAGGCACGGCCCGTCTCGATGAAGTAGGAAGCTGGGGGGGTGTGGACCTTGTCGGGGTCGACCTCGTCGCCCGGGCGGGCGAAGTGCATCCCGCCTTCAGGATCCTGGTAGTAGGTGCGGGTGCCCTCGGGAAGCTCGGGCCCGCCGAACCGCAGACGATTGCTGTTTACAAGACTCCCTCCTTCAGGGTCCAAAGTACTCGTCGTCCAGGTACTGATGCATCTTCACGCGCACGATGAGCCGGGCGTAGCCGGCGGTGGGCGGCTCGCCCCCGGTGATATCCCACGAGGTAACCTTGCAAGACTCCACCTGGCCGTCCAGGGTCCAGTCCTTCATCAGCACGTCGAAGATGTCGTCTTTCAGGTTCAGGGCGTCTCCGATCGCCGTGCACGTGGGCTCCTCGGTGGAGGTCTCCGGCACGTAACAGATCAGCGTGGCCTCCCAGACGTCGCGGATCATGTTGCCCTCGTCGGTGTCGGGCTGGCCCGCGGCTGACACGATCGGCAGGCAGACGTATGGCAGGTCGGACTTGGCGTTTTCGGGCAGCCAGTGGCGCGTGTAGACCCGGCCGGCGAGGCTCGTGAAGTGGCCCGAGCCGGAGCCCTGGATCGTCTTCACCCGGGCGACCAGGGCCTCGAACGCCTTGTTCCCGCTGCGGTACGGCATCATCCACCTCCCGCGATTTCAGACAGGGTCGGGATCCGGCGGTTCTTGTGAAGCAGATCTAGCGCCCTGCGCATCCGGCGGGCGGCGCCGAAGTGGTTCTGTTTCATCGTGTCGCCGAACATGTGGCGCGCGCGGTAGGTGACGGTGCGCGTGTGCGCGCGCACGTGGATGTAGGGCGAGATCGCCTTGAGCTGCGAGGCGGTCAGGAACTTCTTGCGCCGAGTCTTCGCGCGCACCTCGGCGGCACGACTCCTGTTCTTCACGCGGGTGTGCGCCCGGACCTGCTCGGTGAACGTCCCGCCTTCCTCGTGCTTTCTGGCGTAATCGAGGTTGCTGCCGAACTGACCGCTGAAGATGGCGCTGGCGCCCGCCAGGCTGCCCTCCACCTTGAAGGATGGAGAGGCACCAACGGATCGGATGAAGTTGCCGGTGCGGCGGTTGAGGTAGGGCGGGTTGTCGTCCGTGAGCTTGGTCGTGACGACTTCCCGCACCATCAGGTTGACGCCGGAGCGCAGGCCGCGGGAGATCGTGCCGGGCAGCTTGCTCCAGAGATCTCCCAGGAAGCGATCCATGTTGTCGCCGTCGAAGGTGATCCCGCCGTTCCTTCCTACATCAGACTCCTCACGCCGCCAGAGTTAGGCAGCTCGCATCCGCGGCCGCAGCTTGGGCTCGTACCTTCGGATCACCCGCTGCCCCCGTTCGGACAGCTCCTCGATCGCTTCCACGGACGCCCCGGACATCGACATGCTCCCGGAGCCCGACCGGCTCGACTGCTTGTAGAGCATCAGGGCCAGCTCGATGCAGACCTGGGTGAGGTCCGCCGGCACCGACCCGGACGCCCATCCCGCCTTGTAGACGACCTTGATGTTCTGGTACCGGCCGGACCACCGGCGCCAGGCCGACATCCCAGCGAGTGACATATCCGCCCCCCCGGGCCGGCGCCTCAGAACCCCGCGCGCGGCCTCGACTAGGACCTGGATGGTGCCCGCGCTGTCGTAACCGGTCCCCGTGGTCAGGGTCACGCCGTCTTCCTGAACCAGCGTGACTTCCGACACCGGGTACTTCTCGAGATAGAGCTCGTCCTTGCTCCGGCCCGCGGCCCTCAGCCCGTCGTACCACTCGGTGTAGGTGGCCTCCACGACCTTGCGCGGCCCGATCTTCTTTTCAATCTCGGCCGTGGCCGCCTCGATGCTGCGCTGCAGAACGTCGTCCGCCAGGCCGTCAAACCCGCGGAAGCCCGATGCCTTCAGCTGGCCGATGTCGATGATCGTGTTTACATCAGGCCCTTCTCTTTCTCAGCTCTCTCAGACTCGCCGTGCGTTCGAGCTGGGCCTTGCCCCAGCGACACACCGCACGCTGAACACCCGGCGCCACCTCGATGATGGCGACCTGGTCATGACCGACCACCAGAACCGCACCGCAGCACGGGCACGCCTTGAGCACCGCCACCATCCGCTCCAGGTCCCGCAGGCGCGCGAGAAACCGGAACCAGTGGAAGAATGCCCGGACCTTCCTCATGAGGCCCATCAGCAGGGCACTCACCGCGACAGGTCCTCGGTGAACCCACCGTGGCGTACCAGCTGGCCGATCAGCTCGCGGTCCTCGGCTCGGTGCAGGGTGATGTAGCCGTCCTCGTCCACGTAGATCTCTCGACCCTCGGTGCCGACCATCTCGCGGCCCTCGGGAGCCTTCAGCCGGATGACGTTCGGATCGGGTTCGTCGCCGGCCTCCTTCTCCATCTCATCTCTCTCGATGTCCTTCTCGAGCTCCAGCTCGGGCTCCGCGGAGAGCGCCGGATCCGGATCGCTCGCTGGCACCTCGAAGGGCGCCTCGGATACTGCTGGCGCCGCGGCCTGCCCGTCCTTCTTCTTTCCCATCAGCTCACCTCTCGATGTGTTGGGGGAGGAGCACCTTGCCCCTCCCCCGCTGTTGACTGTCTGTCACCTACCCAGGCTTACGCCCGCTGGACGTCGTACAGGATGAACTGAAGCGCCGGGGCATACCCCGCCAGAGCGCCGAAGGACCTGCTCTCGAACTCCTGCTTCGGGTTGACGACCGCATAGTCGAGCAGCACCCAGTCGCTGCCCATGTGCATCTGCCATGCTGCCGGGATCTCGCTGTCGGGGATCGGCACACCGTCGAGCACGCCCAGGACCTGGCCTCCGTAGAGGTTGGGCTGCTGCTCGATTGGGATCTGTCGTCCGTCGATCGGCGAGGGGTAGAACCTGAGCTGCTCGAACTTCGGACCTTCCGGCCCGACCATGTAGTTCAGGTTGATCCGGTCGTTGGCCACCGAGGCCAGCTTGCGATCGAGCTGGTCGTGGACGTCCCACGCCACCAGCAACCGATCCGGCTGGACCTTGAACTGGTCGTAGCCGTCCTGGATGGCATCGGCGATCACGGTGATCTGGTTGCCCGAGGGCGTGCCCAGATTCGTGTTGACCCGCTTCTTCATGGACCCGGTTGCGGCCGCCACGATCTGAGCGACCATCCCGTTGAAGGCGTTCGCGTTGGCGGAGCTGTCCGCCCCCGGTACCGCCTCCCCGGTGGTGTTGATGCCGGTGAGTGTGCACTTGGTCGTGGATGGCAAAATGCACTGCAGGTGGTTGTCCACGTAGACCGCGAAGCCGAACGCACCGGCGATCGGGTTCCACGTCAGACCGATGATCCCATCGGTCGAACCGCCAACCACCGCCGCCACGTTGGCCTGAGCCGCGGTGATGCCGAGGGTGCCGCCCTGCGTGGGAACAACGAGGGAAGCGTCGAAGTTCTGCGCCGCCGCCTTGTCCACGCGGGCAACTCTGGAGGCCTGCCTCATGCCCTCGTGGCTGAGTGCCGCCACGCGGACCTGGTAGGTCGCCGCCGCGATTCCCACGCCCCCGACCGCCGCGGCGCCCGTGGTGGCTGGAGTCGTGGTCAGTCCGGTGGGAGTGCCCAGGGCCGTGACGTTTCCGCCGAAGATCGCGCCTTCCTCCAGCTGCATCGCCGACAGAAGGTTCAGCGTCCTGGTGCGCTGCTTGATGTCTTCGTAGTTGCGGCCGGCGATCTCGGATTCCCAGGTGTAGTCACCGAGCTGGCCCATGGACTTGAACGAAACCGTGGGCGCATCCTTCGTGATCGCCCAGCCGGTTGCCCGCACGCCTTCCGCGGCGAACAGGGATCCGGAGGGTTTCACGGTGAGGATTCGCTTGTGCTCGGAGTTCTTTCCGCCCATGACCTTCCTGCCGACGGTCTGTCGGTAGGGAGACAGGAGCGGGTAGAGCAGCTTGGCCGGCGCTTCGAGGTTCACACCGGTCAGGCCGGTGGAAAGATCGATGGCCGTCTTCTTGACGTCGAAGGCGCCCTTGAAGAGCTCGGCCGCCTTTGCGAGAGATTCCTCGCTGATGGATTGAAGCAGTCCGTTTACATAGATCTCCTGATCGTTGGTGTTCTGTTAGGGCATGGCCGCCGTGGCCGCTTGGAGCCGCAGCTGCTTCATTGCCTGGGAATCGACCTTGCCGGAGCGTTGCGCCTCGTCGAGGAACTTCTGCACCACCTCCATGGGGGCGGATCCGCCGCCTCCACCCGGCCCGCTGCCGATGGTCTTTCCTGCTGTGTGCACCGGACGACCTACGGCCGCCGGCGTTGCCTTCACGAGCTCGAGATCCTTCTTGACCTCCTCCATCGACTTCTCGATCGGCGTCATCGCGGTCTTCACGGCATCGCCCACGGTTGTGCTGACCGTCTCCGGGATGCCGTCTTTCACCGCCTTGACCTGGTCGTCGAGATGCTTGGTGAGGGTCTGAGTCAGAGACTCGAGGGACTTCTGGAACGATTCGTTGATGAGCTTGGACAGGGTGTCGGCGCTTGCCGCCTTCGCCGGATCGACAGCGACTGGGTCGGCTGCCGGTGCCTCTCCCGAGGGCTTCTCCCCCGCCGGTTTGGCCGGATCGGGAACTGGATCAGCTGCTGGAGCTGTGGGATCGGTCGGCTTGGCCTCGTCGACCTTCTTGAGGTCCCCCGCGGGCGCGCCCATGGCGACGTCGTCCATCTCCACCACGATCTTGTAGCGGGCCTCCCCCTTCACCGACAGCACGCGCGACATGGCTTCCGCGATGTCGTGGATCGTCCAGGCGGACGGATCCCCCTCCATCATCGAAGCCTGCACCAGGAGGTTCTTGAGCCCCTCGAGGACCGAGTCAGCCGTGGATGCGAGAGCGGCCGCGTCCTTCTGGGCCGGGGCGCCGACGAACTTGCGAAGCTCCTCCGCCCCGTCGGCCTTGATCGCGCTGAACGTCGCCCCATACATGCAGGCGTTGTCCACGATCGAACCTTCGGCCGGGCGCGCCGTGTAGCGGACCTTCTTGAGCTGCTCGTCCATCCACTGCTTCTCGTACTTGCCGCCGATCGAGAAGCCGGTGTAGACGCCCTTCTCGCATTTCTCCCACTCGGCTTTGTCCACGACGTGGGCGGCGACGATGATCTTCTTCGCCGCGTCGTCGAACACCATCTGCGTGAACTTGCCGGCCGCGATGCCTTCGTGCATCGCCCGGAGATTCCCCTTGCTGACTTCCTGGCCCGCCTCGGTCGTGCGCTTCTCGAAGTCGGATGACCACGCCTGGAACAGGGGCTTGCTGGTTTCGTAGTCGAAGATCTCGCCGGATTTGTCGACGGCCTCTTCGGCGAGCACGCCGTAGACCATCTGCTGCTTGGCGTCAATCTTCGTGAGGGGGACGAATATCTTGAGGTCTTTTACATGGAGCTCCTATTTGCCGCTCAACGCGGCGGCGAAAGTGAAAGACGGCGTTGTCCCGGAGATCGCCCATGCCAGCCGGACGGCCAAGTAGGACAGGTGCTTGTAGATGGCGGTGAACCTCGCCGGCGGTGTGCCGGTGTAGACGTTGACGATATTCCGGCCCCTCGCTGTGGTGACGACGTCTTCCGAGGGCGTGATGGCGGCCTGGTCGGCGGTAGTCGGGGACATCTCGTGGACGAGTAGTACGTCGTAGGGAATGTCCACCCAGATTTCCACGCCGTTGAACATGACCTTGCCCTGGAGCCAGACAGAAAGCGTCGGGGTGCCCGTGCCGCTCTTGGCCGTGACGTCGACGGTGACGGCGGCCATCGTGAGGGTCGGGATCGTCTTTTCGCCGCCCTGGGCGGTGGCGGTCTGGGCTGCGCTGGTCAGAAGGTCGATGTCACGGGCGGCCATGGATGCCTCCCGGCCGCGCCAGCGCGCCTGTGTTTACCTTTGAGTGAACAGCTACATGGGTCTTACTCCTCGTGCGGGATCGTCCCGCGCACGCAGTTGTGTGTTACGATGCCTCCGGCCACGTACCACCCCTGTTCGGTCTCGAGGTTGTAGACATGACCGGAAAACTTCTCCCTTCGGATCTTCGTGACCTTCACCGGCGCTATCAGGCCGGAGAGTCCAGTGATGCCATCGGCCGCGACCTCGGAGTCTCGGGCGGCGCCGTCCGCAGTGCCTTTCGAACTGCTGGGCTCAAGATGCGAACACAGGCGGACAGCCTCCGTCTCCATCAGGCTCGCATCGGGCCGCGGGAGCGCGCGCGGCGTGCTGCCGCTGCGCACGATGCCCTGCGAGGGATAAAGCGAACGGCTGAGGATCTTGCGCGGCGCGCCTTGGGAAAGGAACGCACCCGAGCCCATCGATCCGAGATCGAAATCCGGCTGGGAAAGATGCTGCATCGGGGCAGGACCCCCTTCACCCCGTGCAAGGCGGTTGGACCCTACAACGTAGATCTCGCTTCCGGCTCCATCGCCGTGGAAGTCTTCGGTGGAGGCTGGCACGGCGTGGGTCGCCACAGGGAGCGATTCCAGGAACGAACCCGCTACCTTCTCGATTCGGGCTGGAGCCTCGTCATAGTCTGGATCGACGAGGCGCGCTACCCGCTCAGAATCGAGGCTGCGAATTACATAGTCACCCTCTCGAAGGTCCTTCGCCGCTACCCACCCCCTCCCGCTCAGTACCGGGTGATTCGGGGTACAGGTGAGGAGATCGTCCGCGGCTGTGTGAAGGACGACCACTTCCCCGTCAAACCACCGCGTGAACGCCGCGGTGCGGTTCGGTGCAACCACTTCAACTGAGCCAGGCAGGCAGTTGGGATGCCCCAGGCGGTGCTCCCTCAGCTGGGCCAGGGTCCAGACCTGACCGTCGGCCTGACTTTCCGTCTGCACGACACCCTTGGCGCTCGAGTCCGCCTCTGGCGCGTCGTCATCATGCCCCGTCGGAAGGCACCCGGCCCCGTCGAGGATGTCGACGAAGTCCTGCCCCCCTGCTTCGTAAACTTTGAGCGCGCCTTCCTGATATGCAAGTCCGGTCTCGGTGCGGGCGATGGTCTCGGCCCGGGCGGGGGAGAACATCTTGGCCAGGTCGGCCTTCAGCTCATCGGGCGACCAGCCCTCTGTTATCGCCTTGGTCACCTTCGCCTGGATGTCCTCTCTCAGCCTCTCGGTGATGGCGAAGCGCGGGTTGGGGTTGGTGACGAGCTCGCCATCGACCCACTTCATGCCCACCAGCTCGGCGGCCCGCTCGTTGGCGTAGGCCACCGCCGCCTCGGGGACGGTGTCCAGGGAGAATCCAGAGGTGCTGGCCGTCTCGCCGGCGCCCGCGGTCAGGGCCTTTGCGATCTCGCGCGAGAGGTCATCGACCAGGTCCTCGGCGTTGAGCTCGAGGTCGGAGATCTTCTTTCTCAGCGGTGCCCCGGCGGCCTTGCTCGGGTCGGGCAGCTCTTCCAGCGCAGCCGCGATGACCCGGTCCTTCTGGTCCGCGAGCCAGGCTGCGATCACCTTGGCGATCTTCCTGGTGGGCTTCACCAGCGACGCCGGCGGGCTCTTCTCCATCCGCCGCTGCAGGGTGGCGCAGTCGAAGATCGCCCGCACCTCGCGCGAGGCGTCCTCGAGGGAGACGTCCTTCGGTATGCGCTCGAGGGCCGAGTTGACCGCCCGGTGCAGGGTGGATGGGATAGCCTGGGATGCGAACTTTCGTACCGGGCGGCCGTCCTTCAGTCTCTTGAGGGTAAACGCCTGCCAGCGCTTGAGATCCGCCTCGGCAGGATCGGGCTCTGGGACCTCATCGTCGGCTGCTACGGTGGCGCCAGCGGTCTCCCCTGCCGCATCCGCGGGAGAGGCGTTTCCGGGGTCGCCGGCGACTGGCGCTGCCGGGACAGAGGGACCGACCTGGGCGATGGTGATGAACTCCGCCCCCTCGGCTCCCCCCACAGGCGGCAGGCCGATTGACGCGCGCAGCTCGTCGCGGGTCATGACCGGCACCTCGAGGAACGCCCGCTGGATCAGGGATGAATCCACCTTCGCGTCACCGGCCTTCAAAGACTGCTCGCGCTGGGCGAGCAGGTCCTGAAGGAACACGGGACCGGTTGGGGTGTCGATGAGCCGCAGCTCGCCGGCCTCCCCTTCCAGGGCCTTGCTTCCGGTCTGCTCGAAGAACTCATTGAGGGTCAGCCCGGCGTGGCCCGCGTAGGCGACGTTGCGCTGATACACCAGGGAGCCGTCTTCCGTCTCATCGGAGCCGAACACGAACTTCAGATCGGTGAGACCCAGGGGCCCCTGCAGGTAATCGGTGAAGATCTCCGCCACCCACTCGGCCACGGGGCGGACGCCGGACTCCAGCGCCGAGCTTTCCATCTGCTCGGCCGTGGCCCGGTTCATCACCTTGGCGATCGGCATCGGCGACACGCCGAACGCCCAGGCAATGACCCTCGCGAGCCACTCCTGGAACTCGTAGCTCCACGACCGGTCCTTCGTGGCCTGGTACTGACCCTCGGGCGCAAAGCGCATCCGCCGGCGCGCCTGGTCGTCTCCTGCCAGGACGGCATCCCAGTTCTCCTGCAGGTCGTTGAGCTCGGCGTTGTCATACCCGGGCACCGCGTAGATGCCTTCGGGGATGGAGCCTTCGGTGTAGTAGGTCAGGTCGTAGAGCTGAGACCGTAGGGCCAGGTTGACCGTGAGCAGGACCATCTCGGTCGGGCTGCGGCCGTAGGGACAATCGGGCCGGGCGTGCCGGGGCCGGTACCACAGCTCGGGCAGCGTGAACTCGGTCTCCACCTGGCCGTGGACGATCTGCTGGTAGGCGATCTCGGGCGGAAGCGGGGGCCGGCCCAGAGAATCGACCACCGGGTAGATGGTGGCCCCGTCTATCTGAATCAGCCCCAGCGGGCGCCGCGCGCGGTCGGTGAGCGGATACAGGGTCAGGGCGTCTGTGACCAGGATCTCTTCGAGCCAGGACGACAGGCACGCCCTGAAGTTGCGGCCTGCGAGCGGATCGGGTCTTCGAATCCAGGCCTTGGCCGCGGCGATCTTCTTTGCCAGCTCGGGAGTGACCTCTTCTCCGTCGACCTGGGCGACGTCCCAGCCCATCCCCTCGATCTGCCCCTTGACGTCCTGGATGGCGATGCGCACCAGGTCGGTGTCGGCGAGAGCCCTCAGCTGGTCAAAGGCGGTGAGGTCCTTGCCGGCCCAGGATCGGGGCCTCGCGCTGAGGTTGGCCGAGGTGGGGGGGATGGTGGAGCGGGGGGCGGCGCCGTGGGCCAGGGTGGCCGGAAGTGGTTTACCAGGCGAATAGTCGCGCTCGCCTTGCCTCAGAGCGGAGGCGCGCAGCGGTCGGCCGGACGAATCGACGAGGAGGGCTTCGGGGTCAACCGGTGTGGCCCGGACGACTCCTTTGGGAAGGCGGTTTACATGTTGAGTTCCTCATGCCCGGCCCGGCACCGCGGCGGTTCAACGTAAGGGATCAGATCGAGCGCCAGGGTCTCGTTCATTGCGGTCGTGCAGATAAAGTGGTCCTCGGACCTCACGTTGGCAAGTGCGCCCGCCTTGCTGTCGTAGACGCCCACGAGGTGATTGCAGTGGCCCACCTGTAGCCAGAGCACCCAGACCGTGTCACCGGGAAGAGTGACGTTTCGCACGAGGCGTCCCCTTCCCCTTTGCCCGAGCCCGGCTCCCGCGTGTCCTGACATCGCTCCACCCGATCAGCGCCGGGAGGTAGTGCACCAGCTCGACGGCCGACATCTTCGGGCAGCCCAGGATCCCGAGCCTGACATGGTCGCCTCTCCTGCGGTACCTCAGCCCGTGGACCTTGCAGCCCGCGTCCACCCACCCGGGCCGGGTGCAGCAGCACATCTCGAAGCGTTCAATTCGTACTGGCGCCCCCGATCGCATCCGAGAAAGGTGTCTCGATGGGAGGCATCCGGACGGCCGGCTCGGGGCACACATGCTCGACGAACGAAACCTCCGAGACGGCGATCAACAACCGCACTCTGAGATCTGCGCACTTGACGATCATCACCACCCGCTTGCAGTTAGGACAATTCGCGATCATCCGCGCTTACCCCCGTCGAAGAGATCGGCATACTGATCGAGAATGATCCCGGTGTGCACCTTCCGGTTTCTGCCCTCGGCCGCTGGAGGCGAATTCTCCGAGCCTCCCTCCTCAGCTGACAGGGGGGCGAGGAAGTCCAGATGCGCCTGGATTTCTTCCAAGGACGGTGGGCGACGACTCTTGGTCCTCAGTTTTCCGTGGCGCCCGAGCCGCCGGCGAGATGCCGCGTGGTTCCCCTTCATGAGCCCTCCCTCTCGGCGATCGCCAGGCACGCCTTGCGGATGTAGCTGTCCGAGGGCTCGTCCGTGGGAAGCTGGTTGTCGCCGTCGGACATGATCACTGCTAGCCTCCAGACGTCTTCGTCGCTGATGGCTGCTTCGCGGGCCAGCATCCAGCTCTGGTGGTCGAACTTCAGCCATTGTCTCGCGTCGTACCAGGTGCGGTTCAGGACGGGGTTGCTCCAGCGGCTCGACTTCCTCAACGCCTCTCGATCCGCTTTGGTGTAGTGGTAGACCGTTCCGGGGGATCCGGTCCGCCTGGCCGCTGGACACACGCAGGAATGTTCCGTGTAGGCTGCGTCGGCTCGACGAACCGAGGCGTCGCCGGTGGTCGTGTCGTATCGCTCCAGGATGTAGACGTCGGTGTGCAGGTCCAGCAGCATCACCCGAGACTCGCCCGATCGAATCTCCAGCACGCCCCGGTTGCACTCCGGGCAGCGGGTCACCAGCTTCATGTGAGTCTCCTACTGATGATGAATGGCCTGCGCTCCTTCTTCCTGACCACGAACCCTCTCCGGTCCAGCGTCGGCGTGACCGTCCTGTCTCTTGCGATCACCGGACACCAGGGGTCGTGATCGCTGGGATGCCGGCAGATGAAACACTCCTTCTTGGCGCGCTCCGCTGCCGTGTCCCTTTTCTGATTGCGCAGACGGTGCGGGGCGGTCACGCCGCAACCCTCCACAGCGCCGACGTCCCGGCCGGCGCGGTCTTGCCTTCCTTCGCCTTCCTGATCTCGTCGGCCTTCGCCTTGTAGTAGTCGAACACACCCTGGCTGGGCAGCTTCGCGGTCGCCCCGTGCCAGGCCAGAGCGAGCGCCATCACGCAGTCATCGTGCTCGCCCTCGGGTGCGGAGTAGCGGTAGGTGGTGGACGCTCCGGTCTGGGTCTTGAAGTAGCGGTACATCTTCAGCTCGTGCTGGAGGGGCTCCATCTTCGCGAGTCTCAGGCGGCGGGTCTCCTTGTTGAGCGCGCCGGCGAGAGCCTGGACCGCCTCCTCCTTCGTCTTCTTGGTGGTGTCGAACGCCTGGACCTTCACCTTGGGCCGACGATCGAGATCCTGGAAGAGCCCGATGCCGGCGCCGTTTGTCTCCACCCACAACGTGCCCGGGAATCGCGCGAGCAGCTCCACGAGGCGATCGGCTGCCTGGGGGTAGGGCACGCCCCGGAAGCGCAGCATGAAGTCGGCACGGCCGGAGATCTTCCCGATCCCGATCGCGACGAGGTAATCGGCCATCTGGCCCACGTCCACGCCGATTGAGTACTTCTCCCCCGCGGCGGCCGCCTCGAGGGGCAGGCCCTCGGTGAGATCGTCGATGTCCCGAAAGACCGCGGCTTCGTCTTCGGTCCACTCGGCGTCGTGGAGGCGCCGGAACTCCACCTCCCACATCGTCTCGCGGTCCGACTCCACGCCGGCGAGGTAGAGGGCGGCGAGTGCCGGGTTGAGCACGGCCAGCTCGCGGTAGTGGTCCTGCCAGGTCCATCGGTGGGTGCCATACAGAAGCGCGCGCGCCCCGCCCGCGGCCCGGGCCTCTTCACCCAGGGCGCACAGCTTCCTGAACGGGCCTGCGATGACTCCGGGGTTTCCGATCCAGTGGAAGGGCCCCCCTGTGGCGATGCGGCGGGTGGTGACGGCGCCGTGCTGCTGCCAGGTCATCAGGCCGGCTTCGTCGTGCACGCCGCCGGCGATGGTGCCGCCCATGAGGTTCTGAGGCTCGTGCCGGGAGCGAAACTCAATCGATGTCCCGTTGATGAGCTTGACCACCGGGTGAGGTGTGGTGATCGGAGAGCCTGCCAGGATGCCGGCGGTTGCGGCAAACGCGAGGAGGTAGTTAAACCCGAACATCACCTGCTCCTTCGTGGGCGCGGTCCACCACCAGGGATATCGGCGAACCGGGTCAGTCCATGCTCGGCCGAGCAGCCAGGCGGCCTCGGCGAAGGTCTTTCCGATCTGGGTTGCCGACACGGTGCAGACGTCACGAGCCGGATCCTCCAGGAGGCGTCGCTGTTTCGGGTACAGCTCCGGCAGCACCAGGCGCGCCACCAGCGGGGGCAGACTCACCGGGGAGAGCAGGGGCGATACTGCCGGCGGTACTACCCGGGCCGATGAGCTGGACGCCGTCTGTGAACGTCGCGACGAAGACGACCTCCTGGCCTTCTGCGCCGAGCTGGCCGCGGTGGTTGATGTCGATCGCTTGGCTCGGTCGGCCGAAACCGTGCGCCGCGCATTCGAGCCAGAACTTCGGGTCCTTGCGCGCGCGCGCGAGGGCCTTGCGCTGTGCCGTTTCGTCGAGGGCGATCGACCGGCAGAAGGCCCGGAACCCCCCTGGTGCCGGCGGGCGCCCCGCCCCCGTCCTATGCCCGCCATGAGCCATCACCGGTCCTCGTTGAATCATGCGAAGAAATCAAGTCCGCGGCCGCGGTTACACGGTTCACATGGCCCGGTTCCCCGGGGTTGGCGTCAACATCGGATGCTGCTTCTACACACGTGCGCCCCCGCTACCATCGGGCCGGTCATCGGCCCGCCTTGCGATCTGTGGGTTTGGATTTAAGTGCCCGGGATGTCTGCTTGGCCGTTCGGAAGGGACCGTGAACACGGCCGGCGGCGATGTCAGCTTCTGCCTCGCGCAGTCGCCTGCGAGCCTTCGCCCGGGTCTTGGAGAGATTGCGTGGTGCCCTGATGACTCGTATCATGCCGGCTGTCGCGTTTCCACCGGGCGTGGGATGGTAGCGGGACCAGGACTCGAACCTGGGACCTTCGGGCTGTAACCCCGACGAGCTACCCCTGCTCCATCCCGCGCCTCATCCGCCTGACCCCCGCCTCATTCCCCCGCGCACGAAGTCATGGGCACGATGGGGCGCGCCCGCGCGGCAATCCACAGGATCCCGAGGGTGCGGCCGTCGATGGCGGGATTTCTTCAGTTCGGGGTCAGCGTGGGGGTCGACGCGGGGGACGGGAGGGGGCCACGGGCCGGCCGGGGTCGTCTATCTCGCGGGTCCACCACCGGTGCCGGCACCTCAGCCCGAGCCGGGCGCGGTACTTCACCGATCCGGAGGTCCCGAGGCGGGGATGCTGGGTGCGCGTGGGCTGGAGGAGCCTGCACTTGGGGCAGCGCCACAGGTTACGGGGCATTCTTGGGCGCCCCGGGGGATAGCCGCAGACGCCGGGCGCGCTGCCGATCTTACGGCTCGTCAGTCAGTTAGGCAAGGGCAACGACATCTCGGGTCTCATGTTATGGTCGGCGCGCAGCACTCCAATGGGCCTCACATCACCGACGGCTCGCAAGGCTGATTCGGGCATCATCGTCTGTGCGGCTCGCAGTCGTGGGCCGGGTCTCATGATGAACTCGGCGCGCATGCCAGGTTCGGGCTTCAAAGTTCCAGCGGCGCGCACGGCTGAAACGGATCTCAGAACGGCCAGGGCTCGCAAGCCTTCAACGGATCTCACAGTGCACACGGCTCGCATCGGCCAGTCGGGTCTCAACGTCCCTACGGCTACGCGCTGTGCTTCTTTCCAAGGTACTCTTCGGCGTATGACGGCCTGATCGACAGGCCGCGGATCTTGCGCCACTCTCCCCACAGGTCGGCCAGGAACATCTTCACCATGTATCGCCGCGCCCGGATCTCGACGTGGCCCATCGTGCAACCGTTCGGAAGGGGCGTCTCGCCCTTCGTGTTCGGTCCGGGCTCCTCACCCTCGGCTTGAACCTTCTTCGTGTTGTGCTCCTCGGCCGACTTCCAGCACGGACGGTTCGACAGGCGCGTCTTCATGTCTGCGTAGAGCTTTCCGTATTTCTCGTTGCCGCACTTCAGGAAGCTCTTTCCCAGGACCTCGATCAGCTTCGCCTTGAGAAAGGCGTTCCAGTTCGACTTCTTGCCGCGCTCCCGCCTCACGCCGCGCCCGTCGATGACGTGCAGACCGGAGTAGGCCCACAGCTTCGAGACCGTGTCGAAGCGTCCCGGATCTTGAATCTCACTGACCAGCACCCCGGCCAACGTCGGCCCGATGCCGCGGATCGAAAGCAGCCACGGCGCGATGTCCACCTCTTCGAGCAGCCCAGAAATATCGTCGAAGATCTCAGACTCAATGTCTGACAGAGCGACCGAATGCCGCAGCAGCGGCCCCTCCCACTCCGGGCTGATCGTGTCCGCCCGGACCTGAGCGGCGATCCGGTTTCCCATTTCAATCCTCAGCTTCTGGGCGTCGTAGAAACTTCTCACCGCGAGCCGCAGCGGCTCCAGGTGTCCCGCCTTGATCTCGGTCGCTTCCATTATCGAATCCTCCACGCGAGGTAGAGCAGCCCGGCCAGCAGGATCAGTCCGAGCACCGGCTCGTTGATGACGTACTCGTACCAGCGGTAGTTTCCCGGATAGCGGCT
The DNA here is from genome assembly GCA_036505635.1 of Candidatus Polarisedimenticolia bacterium. Classification (GTDB taxonomy): domain Bacteria; phylum Acidobacteriota; class Polarisedimenticolia; order JACPZX01; family DASXTC01; genus DASXTC01. Next base: position 37,446 of record DASXTC010000037.1, on the reverse strand, counting down.
CACCGTCCCGCCCTCGCTTCCCGGGCCTTCCAGTGCTGGGCGCAGTAGTCGATGCTCGCTCCGACGCGGTAGCTGTGATCGCGACACAGCGGCGCGGAGCAGCTCCGGCCCTTGCCGACCGGCCAGTCGCACAGAACGTCGCTGCGCGAGAGACACCGTTCGACGCTGCAGGGTCGCCGGCGAACGCCAGGACCGCACGTGATCATGCGGCCGCCACCGGGAAGGTCGATCACGTGACAGCTCATGAGCTCGCCGAGGGACGCGCGGCTCTCCTCGCCTTCGCCGGCTTCGACGTTTTAACCACGTCTGCACTTTTCGGTTTCGGCTCCCCCGCGGCGACGATCTTCTTCACGTCCACGTCGAAGGCCCGGCACTCCTTGATGAACTCGGCCGGGCGGAAGTAGCCGACCCCGTCGCAGAAGATGAAGAAGGCCAGATGCCGGACGAGGTCCTCGGCGCTCTTGCCGGCGGGCACGCGTGAGGCTTCCTTGGCCGCGTTCCGAGTGTTGGCCTGCGCCACCTGATCCAGGACCGTCTTGGCGAGCAGCCCGTTGGCGCCGGCGGGCATCTTCTTCACGCGCTCCGCCACCGCATCGAGGATCTGCGGCATCGCCTTCACGATCGGCGCGCGCTCCTCGTCCTCCCTCTTCTCGGCCTCCCGGCGTTTCTGCTGTTCGATCTCCCACGGTTGCAGCTTGACCTTGCCCGCGGCCGCGGGTTTGCCCGCCTCCTTCTTCACCTGCCGCGCCGCCGCCTTGGCCGCCTTGACGTGCTCGGGCCAGTGGGTGGCGCACTTCTTCTTATCGATGCAGACCTGGAAGGCATCGCCGCGGCCCTCCCCCATCACCACCATCGCGAGGCGCGCATGGTCGCAGTGCTTGGACTTCTCCTTGCCGTCGGCACGCATCCACGAGCGGCCCAGGATGACCTTGGGCCCGTCTCTCAGCTCCTCGGGCGTGACGTCGTTGCGGGTGATGCGCAGGACCTTGACGTCCTCTTCGACCGCGGCCTGCAGCGTGGCGGCCGTCTCGGGAAGGAGCATCTGGTCGACGTCGGGTGCCTCGAGCTTCACATGCGCGTCGATCCAGTGCTGCAGCTCCCGGACGCTCACGGCTTTCAGGTTCGCATAGGGATCCTTGCGGTCCTCCTCGTCACCGTCGCCGAAGAGCTGGCGCTCGCCCTGCCAGAGCCCCCGCAGCCCGCCGTAGTGGTGGTCGGCGCCCTCCGGGTCGATCGCCCGCGCCTGGTCCTTCGGCTTCAGCCGCGCCAGCAGGATTGCGTGGCCCGCGGTGATGCGGTCGGCCAGGAAGAGATCCTTCGCCTCCTTCACCAGAGAGACCAGCTTCATCCGGTCGTAGACGTACTTGACGGACCGGCCGATCCTCTCGGCGATGCGGGCGACGTCGTAGCCCTTGACGCCGGCGAGCTGGCGGTAGCCCTCGGCCTCCTCGAGGGGATGCAGGTCGTCGCGCTGCAGGTTCTCGATGACCTGGATCTCGAGGACCTCGGCGTCGGTCAGATCCCGGATGACGGCCGGGATCTCCTTCAGCCCCGCGGCTCGCGCCGCCCTCACGCGCCTCTCGCCGGCGACGAGCTCGACGTTTTTGCCGTCCTTCATCGTGCGCACAAGGATCGGCTGGAGCACGCCCTTTTGCCGGATCGAATCTTCCAGCTCCTTGAGCTTGACGGGATCGAAGTTGGTCCGAGGGTTTGACTTCGAAGGGATAATCGCGTCGAGGAGAAGCACGTCCATGAGTGCCAGACCTCCCGGCAGTGCCGTGGGCAGCTCGTGCGCCGCTGCCTGCGTTCGGGCCTCACGCATGCGCCACCTCCCCCGCCCCTGCGTCCGCCTGGTCGCCGCCGACGGGAACCGGAGCGTGGTGCAGCTCGCACGCCTTCGTGTAGCAGCCCTCGCACAGCGGGCCGAAGTGACAATCCAGGCAGGAGAGATCCGCTTTGTTGTCGGCGCCTGAGTCCGTGGGAAGCTCGATCGATGCGCTGCAGACAGCACACGCGATTGGAGCGGCGGCTTCCTCGGGCTCCTCGAAGCTCAGAAGACCCTGCATCTCGTCGTCGGTCATCGGACGCTCGAGGGCTTCGGGGTTCAGCACGATCAGCCCTTCCGCCAGCGGGCGGTAGATGACGGTCTTTGCCGTGTGGTCCGGGACCGTGCGGCAGTCGATGTTGCGCTCCTCCTTGCCGGCGTCGACGATGTCGGCGACGCGCTTCATGCGTTCCCACTTCTTCTCCAGGTCCTCGCGGTAGCCCTTGGCGATGGCCGCCGCCTGGCGCTCGAGCTCGGCGTACTCATGAAGCAGGCGCGCCTGCTCATCCGCGAAGGTGTTTTTTTCCTCCGGGGATAGCTGGCAGATCAGCTTGCGGCTGGTGACTCTGTTGGACATGCGATGCTCCTCCCCTTGCGTCTTGCGTTGCGGATTGTGGAGCCCGTTCAACTCTTGGCACCTTCCACAGATGGCGGGCGTAGTCGTACAACCAGATCGCGTCGGCCTCGTCCGACGTCTTGCAGTCGCGCCCGTAGATCAGCTTGCACCGGCGCATCATCACGACCTTGTCGTTCGCACCGTCACCGACGTGGGCCTTCAGCTGCGACGGGTTCACGGCCAGGACCTCAAGCTGGTACCGCGCGGCGACGCCGAGAATCACCCCAACCAGGCCCCAGTGAGAGCGCGTCGCGGCCGCGCCACGATGGAAGCCCGACTCGTAGACGACCAGCGAGATCGGGGTTGTCAGGTGAACCTCGCGAATGAGCGCCGCCAGCCGGGCGAACCTCTGGCCGGGATGGTCCTTGGGGTCGGCCAGCTTCCACGCCCCGGATCTCTGCAGCCCGCCAGCTCCGGCGCCGGCGTCTCCCACCGCCCAGCCACACGAGATCGCAGGGTCGATCGCGAGGATGAGCGGCAGCCGGGTCATGAGGGCGGGCCCGGCGGTTGCTTGCTCATACTCAGAACCATCTCCAGCACGGCCAGACTCTCGTTGCAGCTCTTCTGCGTGCTGGCTTCGATGGTGTCGAGCTCGCGTTCAAGTCGCTCGATCGCACCCACACTCAACTCGGAAATGTGCGGTGTCCGCAAAGCCGCCTCGATCCAGTTCTCCAGCGTGGCGGCCATGTCGCGCGCGTATCCAGACAGGCGTAGATACCGCTTGCGGATCGCATGGAGCTGCCGGATGTGATTCAGGTCGAGTGGCTTTCCGGTGCACTTCTGATCGGGCATCAAGTCGTCTCCGTGGATGTGTTGCCACGCGGTGAGGACGGACGGGAGGGGCGTCCCCTCACGGCCCGCGCGAGCGCGCTCGATCGGCTAGGCGGAGCCGCCGTTTCTTCTCGCCGGGCCCGACGACGGGCTCCATCTTCGCGGCGCCGGCCAGGCTCTCGGTCCACTGGCGGATCACCGCACGCGGATCGAAGGGCACTTCTGGGACCTTCGGGGGGACGAGGACAGCGGCCGGGGCAACGGCGCCGATGAGTCCCAGCAGGACGCCCTGGGTGGACTCCACCTCGGCCCGGGCAGGGGCTTCGCTCTTACGGGTTTCGGCCTTTTCAGATCTGACAGTCCCGCCCTGGCGTGTCGCCGTGTCGCCGCTGGTGGCTGTTTCTCGTGGGGAGGAATCAAGATCCGGACACGAGTTTCGTAGATCGAGATCCGAAGATCGAAGATCGTAGATCGTAGATCGGGGACATGTGTCCGCAGATGTTCTCATCTGAGAACATGTGTCCGCAGATGTGAACATGACGGCCAAGTCGAGGACTTTCTTGCCGTCGTAAGGCGCTGGATACTTTGAGCTTTTCGCCCGAGGCTTTCCCTGATCCTTCTCGAAGCTCATCAGGCGACCGTAGAACTGGCCGTCGATCCACCAGGTTTCGACGATCCCCTCGGCCTGCAGCTCGGCATACCAGGAGACGAGCTGCACCGCCGTGAGTCTGGACACCGCCCTGGGGAAGCACCCCGCCAACATCAGATCCGGGTCCGCTGGAAACCGTCCATAATCGTCCGCGTAGGTGAGGAGTCGCCACATCAGCCGCTCGGCCTCGGCCGACACGCGGTCCAGGGATTTGCTGCGCCGGGCTCTTTCTCGAATCGTCCTATCGGGCACTGTGCTGGCCTCCGGGAAGGTGGGCCGGTCTATCCGAACAGCTCCTCTGAAGCCCGGACCTCTGAGAATCCGGGGCACTCGATCAGCTTGCGTGCCTTCAACTTCTGTAGGTACGTGTCGCGGGAGGACCGCTTAAACCCCGTCGCATCCGACAGCGCACCGCGCTCGAGGGTGTCGGGGTACGCCTTGACGAGCTGCTCGAGGATCCTTCTCTCACCCCTCGGGAGGATCCCCATCCAGTGCTCGCGCAGCGCGTCTCCTGTGGGAAGCGGTTCGAAGTCCGATCCGAGCGCGTCAAAGCCGGCCTGCGTCGCGAGGATGGTCCCGTTCTGGTTTTCAACCAGCCCGGCAGCCGTGAGCTTCTGGAGGTAGGTGTCCCTTGAGGAGCGCTTGTAGCCGGTGAGCACAGTGAGCTGTTCCTTGGTGACCCCGGCCTGGTGCTGCGCCGCGGCGGTGAGGATCTTTCGCTCGCCTTTGGCGAGGCTCCCGTTGTAGAACGGGGCCGCGAGAGCGAGCCGATTGAGAGGCTGGCGGGCTGCAGGAGTGTTCCTCGGTGGCGGGCAGACGGTGACGGGGGCAGGCTGAACCGCCCGGGCTTTGGAGAGCGCCGCGGCCAGGCTTCGTGTGAGCTCCCCTATCCGGACCGTGTAGCCGTCCAGGCCGTTGATGATGATCTGGAGCGCCTTCACGTCGTCGGGCTCCAGCACGGAGACCCGTTCGATCTTCGTCTCGATCGCCTTCGGGCGCATGGTTAGCTCGCGCTTGAGGTTGGCGATCTCCTGCCGCAGATCCTTCTCCGTCCTCTGGCGGGCCTCGGCCTCAGCCGGCAGATCGGACAGCTTCGGAAGCAGGGCCTTGACCTTGTCGGTGGGGGGCGGCGCGGCAAACGCGATACGCGCGCCGGCTTTCGGGTGCGTCGTCTGCACCTTGCCGACCGTGACTCTCTGCACCGACCTGGACAGGGCAGGACCGAACCCGAAGAACTCCCCTGGCTCGAGATCTCGCAGGCGCTGCTGATCGTCCTTCGTGCGCAGGCCCAGTTCGTCGCCTGCGCGTGCGATGTCCACGTCCAGGCCCGTGCGTCCGATCAGCTTGTTGTTGCACTCCGCGGCCGCGTCCTTGTGGAGCTTCGAGAGGCGCTGGGTCGCCAGGATGGAGCAGAACCCGCGCTTCCGTCCCCGGGTGGCAAGGTCGATGACGGCGCCGGCGGACTCGGCCTCGCCCTTCTGTGGACAGTAGACGTGGGCCTCGTCCACCACGACGAGGGCGGGATGCCACAAGCTCTTGGGGGCGTCGACCAACGCCTCGAGGAAGGCCCTGACGAACCGGATCCGGTCGTGGGCCTTCAGCTCGTAGATGTCGAGGATGGCGGAGACCCCCAGCTCGAGCAGGCGCTCGGCGAGCAGCTTCGCGCCGCGGGGATCCGCCGCGGTGTCGCCGCCATGCTTTGCCGCCAGCACGTAATCGAATCGCTCGCGCAGGGACGCGAACTCCCCTTCCGGATCGATGACGAGCTGCTGGACCTGGCCGTGGGTCTGCTCGAGGATTCGGCGCAGGCACCACGACTTCCCACCGCCGCTGTTGGCCTGAATGAGCAGCCGCGTGTCGACGAGGACCTCGAGGCTGCAGGAAAGATCCCCCGCCTCGCCGGTGCCCAGCACGAACCGCTTCATGTCTGGACCATCGGCCGGTACTCCTCTCCGCGAAGGCCGAAGGTGGAGGCCACGGCGTTTCTGGCCGTCAGTTCCTGCGGCTCTCCAAGTCGGGGTCGGCCGGCCTCGTCGTTGGCATAGAGGGGCCGCAGTTCGGGGTGGACCTGCAACGTATACATCTTGAAGCTGCCGTCGGGCTCGTGGGTGCTGTTAACGACCACGACGCCGGTGATCGGCTCGTCGTTGTCAGGGATGAAACGGTACAGGTCGCCGAACCCATCGCTGTGCAGAAGGGTTCCCGCCTCCGTGAGGAAGCGATCCCACCCATACCGCTCGATCATCACGCGCCGGACTTCGGCGTTTTCCTCCCCCAGGATGTGCTTGACCGTGATCCACTTGGGCCGGACCACGACGAACGCCGGCACCAGCACGCCGTGCCAGAAGTAGAGATTCTCGATGTCGGATTCCAGCGTGGGGCCGTCTTCGCAATGCAGACGCCTCCAGCCGTCGACCTGCTCTACATGGACCGTCGGCTTGGCGATCCAATAGAGCGTGTCGTCGGTCCAATACAGCATCCAGCATCCGGCGATGTAGGCCTCGAAGAGCGGGCGCGCCCAGGGGATGTCACGGCCGAGCTGCTGGGCCCCAATCAGCGTCGTGGTGATCCATGAGAGATCCCAGGACCACCACAGCCAAGTGCGATGAATGCACCACGATGTGAAACGCCTCAGAGCGCCGTCGCCGGCGTCGAGGGCGTCGCGGGCGTCGAGGGCGGGTGGCTTCCGGCCTGCCCTCGCCGCGACATCGTCCAGAATGCTCCACACCGACCGGCGCAGCGGCTCTTCGGTGTCGAGATCCCAGTCGGCGGGTAGCCGCCTAATCTCCCTCTTGACTCCGAGTACCGCCAGATACTCGGCCAGCGACTGGGAGACGATCTCCTCATCGAGGAGGCCCGGGTAATCGCAAGCCGAGACGAACCGATCGAAATCCTTCGTGCGCGCCACGGCCGAGGCTCAGTCCGCGACGTTGCGGATCGCTTCGGGCGTCCACTCCCGCTGGATCGTGATCTCCCGGATGCTGGCCGGGACATCGATCTTCTCGTGCTCCTCGTGCACAATCGTCACGGGCTTGAGGGCATGGAGGTATCTTCGCCCCTCGAGCTCGTACAGCCGCGCGAACTCCTCGTTGATGTCCTGAACGGGAGGCTCTGCGGCGACGACTGCGTGAGAATGGCCAGTCACCTCTCCATGGGCCAGGATGATCCTTCCGCCTTCGAGCGGGACCAGCTTGGCACCATCTGGGACGGCATCCATGGGCTCACCGATCGCCACATCTCCCTGCCTGAAATCAACGTTCTTCACTGGCTCACCTCCTGGGATGGGGGCTCATCGGGCCCCGGTTTACTCTCGGACCTTCACCAATTCCCGCCTATCGTGTCCGCCTCGCCGAAAGTGCATGGCCCGCAAAGCCCTGTCGCCGGAACGATCGGACTCTGCCCGCAGTTCTCGCATTCGTGCTCCCAGTCCGGCTCCGCATCCATAGCGTCGGAGGCGGCTTGCCTGTCGCGCTCGCCCAGCCTGCTCACGCGGCGCTCTCTGTCCCCAGCGGCACGATCCGCATCGACCAGGTCTTCACGTCCTTGGCTGGGGTGGCGGGCTTCTCCTTATAGTGGCGGGAGCCTTCTTCCCCGACGACCAGGTGGTTGCCGACGATCGCGTGGGTGACGCCGCGGAAGCGCTCCACGTTCTTCTTGTGGAGGCCTTCGTACTCGGCGTTGAACGCTTTCAGCTGGGCCTCGCGCGCCACGTCGCTGATGATCTGCTCGTCGGTGAAGACGACCGCGCCGGCGCCGGCGACGTCGAAGCCCGGGCAGCTCCTTCGGAAGTAGCGGCACCTCCGGCATTCCTGGACGTCCTGGATCATCGCGGGCGGGTCGTCGTTATCGATCGCGTCGAGCGAGAGCTCGGCATCGGTGAGGAACCGTTCCACCTTCTCGAGCCGATCGGCCAGGTCGATCCGGATCGGCCTCGGCTCGCTCGGAAGATCGATCAGGAGGTAGCCGCTCTTCTCCATGTCGCCATCCTCGAGGGCCTGGGCGTACATGTAGATGAGCAGCTGCATCTCCGCGCCGCGGGTAAACGGGCTGTGCTCCAGATCGTCTGCGGTGAAGACGCGCTGGCCCACGCTCGGCCAGCTCTTGTAATCAAACGGGTAGAGCCGCCGTTCGAACCGGATCGAAAAGTCGATCCGCCCGGTGATGACGATGCGCCCCTGGCGATCGGTCAGCTCGACGGCCTCGCCGGCGCCGACCATCTCGAAGGGCGGCCGCGATCGCTTGCCGGCCTGTTCGAGATCCGCCTTGATGTCGGCTTCGCGCTGGTCGCCTCGGTGAAACGCCCGCAGCGCTTCCACCTCGTAGGGCCGGCCGCTGGCCGGGTCCTTCATGTCGAGGTAGAGCTTGCGCCGGCACGGGTGCCACTCCGAGGCGTAGAGCCGGCGCTTGGACTTCGGAGAGCCGCGCCCCTCCCGGGCCCGGCGCAGCTCGTCGTCAAGAGCCGAGGTGACGATCTGGCCGAGGTCCGGGACGAGCTGCGTCTGGACGGCAGCAGCCTCGCTCATGAGCGCCCCCGCGAGACAACCTCGTCCTGGAAGATCTTCACGCCGGGGATCTGGCGCACGCCGGCCTTCACGGCAGCCTTCAGTGCCTCGACGTCCGGCATGAGGAGCTCGAGCGGCGTTCGGAGCCACTCGCTGTCCGCCTGCTCCTTCCAGTTACCCACCTTGCCAGGATCCAGCCGGAGGAAGACGCGCGGCAGGAACTTCAGCGACTGGACCTCGTAGGTCCACTGGCCCTTCCTCACGCTCACGGTGCCGATGGCGCTCTGGATCGTCTTGGGCGGTGGAGGCGGGGCGAGTTCCTGCATCACGGCGACGCGGGGGGCCTCGGCCTCCTGGAGCTTGCCGTAGGTGGTGGCCTCGTCTTTCGTGAAGCCCGCGTCGAGCGCTTCTTTCTCGGCCACGGCGCGGGCTTCGTCATCGATGCGCTTCTGCTCGGCGAGGGCGGCCGCGGCCCGGTCCGCGTTTTCCTTGTCGATCCGCTCGCGCTCCTTGCGGGCCCGCTCCTGCTCGTTGCGGTGCCAGGTCTTCAGGTCGGTCCCGATCGTGGCCTTCCTCTCGTCGCACTTCCTGATGAGGGGCTGGAAGAGCTCGTCGATCGCGCGGCTCTTTTCCAGGTGGGGCCTCTTGAGCTCCGTGCGCTTGGTCTCCAGCGCATCGCGGATGGTCCCGATGAGCGTGATGCGCTCGGCAGCCGTGACCGTGTCCTGGGCCGTGACGATCATCACGGGGCCGGACAGGGCGACGAGCTGGCGCTCGGTGGATTCGACGAGCGCGACCGCGTCAGGCCCAACGATCTGCACTGCGGGGGACGTGGTGACGGTTTGCTCGCTCACTGACCACCTCCCTGTTCCTTGCGCAGCCTTGCGTCGAAGTCCTTCTTGACGCCGGCCAGCCACTTGGGCCGCGTGGCCAGGTGATCCCAGGACTTCGCCGTGACCTTCCTGCCCCCCTCACCATCGAATGCCGACAGCTCCTGCATCAGCTTGAGAGCTTTCGCCTGGTCGCCTCCGCAGTAGCCCACCATCGCCGTGCGCAGGGACTCCACGTCGGCCTTGCTTTCGGAAGTCGCGGCCTGGCTGGAGCGCCGCTCGTCACCGGTGCCGTAGCCGCCGCCTTCCACCATGCGCACCGGATCCAGGCCGAACTCCTTCAGATCGGTGACATCGCGCCTGGCGGTGGCCGTGAGGATGCGCACGGCCTTGGTGTCCAGAAGCGTGCGCGTGGAGCTCTTCAGGTCGTTGAGCATCGTGGCTCGGTTGGTGGAGCTGATGACCCCGCGGCCCGTGAATCCCTCGTCGCTGTTGCGCTCGGCCCGGATCCCCAGCTCTCGCCGAAGCACGATCGGATCAGACAGGGATCCGTCGGGCTGGCGGATGTGGAACTTCGACACCGCGTCGCCGATGATGATGGCCGAGTAGGACACCTCGTCGTCCTCGTGGTGCTCGACGATGATGGGCTCGGATATCGGATCGCCGTCGGGCCCGCGCAGGTTGTAAATCTCGACACCGTGCAGCGGCATCACCTTCCGGCAGCCGTCGGCGTTGAGCATCGCCCGCTCGTTGCCCTTCAGATCCTTGAACTTCGTCCAGTCGGCCGATGAGGTGCTCAGGATCGTCGCCTTGTCCAGAGCCGCCAGAAGCCGGGTCCTGGCTTCGAAGATGGCGATTGCCTGCTGGCTGCGCTTCTCGATGGATGCAAGGCTCATGTCCTCGTCGATACGCGCGGTGATCCGGTGCTCGGCTTCCGACTGGATGTCGAGCGGCAGCCGGGGGTTGTCCCGATCGTCGGTCTCCCTGTTCATGACCTTCCCTCCTGGATGCTGGCCGGATCTTGCTGGACGGACTCGACCTGAGCGGACTCCATCTGTCGCCGGCGGTACTCGAGGTGCTCGTCGCGCACCTTCAGCTCGGACATCAGCACGCCGACGAGCTGGACGGCGGTGTCTGGGTGCATTTTCAGGATGACGCCGCCGCGGCCCAGGCGCACCACGATGCGCTCGGGATCGACGGCGACGTCGGGCTGGTAGGCCGCCGAGATCGAGGCCCCCGGCTCGACGACGACGTAGGGGTTGATGATTCGGGACGATGGTTCTGGCATTGACTCACGCTTCCTTCTGCGGGATACTTACCGCGTCTGTGCGTTGCTCCTCTGGGCCGGTGCTTGCGACACCGGCCCGCTTCGTTTCAAGACCTCAGCGCCCCCACGCCACCAGAAGCGCGACCAGGCCGATGAGCACCAGCGCCCACTTGCCGCCGCCCTCGATCTCCCGCTCGAACTCGCGCCAGCCCTCGGGGCAGGTGAAATACCAGGTCCATCGACTCATGCCGCCACCCGAGCTGCTGAGGCCTCGACGCACCGAGTCAGGCAGCCCGGCACATCGAGGCCTCTTCCACGGGAGGTACCACAGCCCGTCCCACGGGGGGTGACATTCGCGGGTCGACGGCCTCGGGCCGGCCGGGGGACAACTGTTCGCGCTACCTCTGGGACGCCCGGCGCTCGACCTTGCAGACGTCCATCTGCGCCTTGCAGACGTCTCGGTCCACGCCACTGACGACACAGGCGCGGAACTGCTGCGAGCACGACAGGCGCGTGCAATCCGGGCCCGTCGTGAGGATCGCGCTCATCGCCAGCGAGATCAGCAGGCCGACGAGAGGGCCGGTGATTCCGAGTGTGCGGGTCAACATCGCGTTGCTCCTCCTTGCTGAAAGCCCGGCCGAGAAGGTCGCCCGGGCGTGGTGTGGAAGCGGTTGCCGTCCCGCCCGCGAGGCAGTCGCTGCCCCGTGGTGATCTGTGCGGGTTGCCCTTCGTGCGGAACAAGCGGGAGTGAGTCGGGGGTACCACGGGAGGTAGGTGGAGCGGGGTGGACGGGACGGCTTTGCCGGGTGGGGGGACCCGGAGAAGATTCAGATGGGAACGAGCTGCTGGATCGCGGTGAGCATCGACTGGATCCGGCAGTTGCGACGGTGAGGCGGCGCCGGGATCTTGCACGAGGCGCACCGGGGGTAGCTCAGGCGGTACAGCAGGCGCTCGCATCGAAGCAGGAGCCGGACGCACGCCGCCGGGCGTCCCTGTGATGCCGTGAGGGCCGACTCGGAGATGGCCGCGCGCTTTTCCGCTGCGATGATCCGGTCCATGTGCCGCGCACCCGTGCGCCCGAGCCGCCGGACCTCCGCCTGGGACACCATCAGCCGGCCGGCGAGCCGGTCGTATTCCGCCAGCAGCCGGGCGTGGCGGGTCCTCAGGGTGGACAGATCGACGGCAGGATGGATCGCAAGTCGTCGCGCACGATGCGTGGACATGACGGCCCCCCGGGGGATGCTGGCCCTTGAGGGAGGGGGCGCTTGTAGGGATGAACGTTGGGACGAGGGTTGCGGATCGGGTGGGGATTACGATTCCGGCGTCGGCGAGAACCGAAACCGCGTATCTACCGGAGGGCGTTGTCCTTGTCGCTGTCGGCATTGATCGATGCCGACGGGAAGCTGGAACCCGATCTACTCCTTATCGGACACTGGAACGGGCTGCCGTTTGGTCACCGGTCAGCTCACGCTTTGATTCGCGGGCCCCGCTGGTCTAACATCCCCGCCGGCGCGCGCCCCGTCGCCCGAAAACACCTGCCAGGTGACCATGTCCCGCATCAGCCGTTACGTCTTCAAAGAGATCCTCGGACCGACCCTCCTGGGGCTCCTGGTCTACGGGACGGTGCTTCTGATGAACCTCCTGCTTGAGGCCGCGGAGCTGTTCATCCGGAGAGACTTGCCGGCCTCGCTGGTGGCCTGGTACCTGGCGCTGGCCGCGCCGCGGATCTTCGTGCTGGTCATCCCGATGGCGGTCCTGCTGGGGGTTCTGGTCGGCATCGGGAGGCTGTCCACCGACAGCGAGATCACCGCGCTGAGGGCCTGCGGCTACTCCGATCGTCGACTTCTGGTCCCCGTCATCCTGCTGGGGCTCATCGCCTCGCTTGTTGCGGGCGGGCTCTTCAACTACGCGGTGCCTCGCGCCAACTACGAGCAGCACCAGCTCAACGCCCGCATCTTCCTGTCGTCCGACATCAACCGCGAGATCCAGCCCCGGGTGTTCTACGAACGGATCCCCAACATGCTCATCTACGCCGACGCGGCCTCGCCGTCCGATGGGACGCTCAGGAGGGTCCTCATCTACCAGAAGTCCCCGACGGGCGAAGAGGAGCTCTCCAGCGCCGGCACCGCCTCGATGCGGCAGCAGGCCTCCCGGGGCGAGATCGAGTTTCAGCTCGACGGCGTCATTTCACACGCCTGGCATGGCGCCCGGCCGGACAGCTACCAGGTCAGCCGCTCCACCACGCAGACGATCGATCGCCCGCCGGATCTCTTCGTGCAGGAGATGATCCGCTCGCTCGCGACGCCCCCGCCGCGCAACCTGCGCGAGCAGACGATACCGGAGCTCCTCGACACGCTGGCCGACCTGCGCGGGCGTCCCTCGCGTAACGCCGTGCGCCGCCAGATCAGCGAGACGCTCGTCGAGATCCACAAGAAGATCTCGCTTCCGGCCACCTCGCTCATCTTCGCCGTCCTGGGCCTTCCCCTGGGACTGGGGCGGCGCCGATCGTCGGGAAAGACGTGGGGGTTCACCGTGAGCCTGGCAGTCATCATGCTCTCCTACACCCTGCTCACCGCCGGGGAACAACTCGCGGACCGCAATGTCATACCGCCCGCCCTGGCCATGTGGGCGGGCAACGCGCTCTTTCTCGCAATCGGGCTCGGCATGCTCGCCACCGGATCCCGTCTGAGCGTGGGGCTGGGCGAGAGGCTTCCCGCCCTCTTCTCCCGCCGCGGGGGACGCCCGGCCGAGGGGGCGCAGGCGGAGACGCCCGGCCAAACGGATGCCACGGACACCGGCTCCGCGCCGGCAGCCCCCTCCCCAGCCCCGCGCCAGCGACGCTTCCCCTCCACCATCGACCGGTACCTGCTGCGGCATCTGCTGGGCTTGTCTTCGATCGTGGCGTTGTCCCTGGTGGTCCTTTTCACGCTCTTCTACGGCATCGAGCTGATCGACGATCTGACCCGCAGCGACAGGCCCTTCACACTCCTGCTTCCCTACCTGCTCTACCTCGAGCCCCAGATCTTCTTCGCCTACGTGGCGCCCATCAGTCTCTGCATCGGAACCCTGGTGAGCTTCGCCGTGCTGGCGCGCAACCACGAGCTGACCGCGCTCAAGGCGGGAGGGATCGGCCTTTTCCGGGTGGCGGGGCCCTTCATCGTGGCCAGCGCGGCGGTCGCCCTGGCCTCGTTCGCCGCGCATGACGCCGTGCTCCCCTACACCAACCAGAAGGCCAATCAGGTCCGCGACGAGATCCGGGGCCGCAGCCCGCGCAGCTACCGCCAACCGGAGCGCCGCTGGGTCTTCGGCAGCCAGGGGCTCCTCTTCAACTTCAGCGACTTCAACCGCACGCGCCAGGAGTTCCAGGACCTCGCGGTTTTCCGCTTCAAGCCCGATACCTTCGACATCGAGGAGCGGGTGTTCGCGTCGCGCGCGGCCTGGCAGGAGGGAGGCTGGGTGCTGCGCGACGGCTGGACGCGCACCTTCGGGGCCGAAGGCGAGCAATACCGCCCCTTCGGGCTGCTGAGCTTCTCGGGAATCGATCCGCCCGACTACTTCGTGCAGGACTGGAAGGCGCCCGATCAGATGAACTACCGCGAGCTGAGGCGCTACGTCATCGATCTGGAGCAGCGCAGCTACGACACGAGGGAATTGCGCGTGGGGCTCTACCGCAAGATCGCCGTGCCCGCCGTCTGCATCGTGATGGTGCTGATCGGTCTGCCGTTCGCCCTGAGGGTGGAAGGGCGTGGCGCGGTTTTCGCGATCGGCGTGAGCGTGCTCATCGTGTTCGTCTACTTCGCGACGCTACAGGCCTTCGGCAAGCTGGGGGAGGTCGCGTTGCTGCCCCCCATGCTCGCGGCATGGGCGCCAAACCTGCTCTTCTCGGGGGCGGGACTCTATCTGACCGCGACCGCGCGCTGGTGAGCGCTCCCGCGCCGCCCCCTCAGGGCGTCTTGGCTCCTGCGGACAGCTTCAGGAGCATCTGCCGCGCCTGTGGCTGATCGGGCCGCAGCGCCAGGGACGTCTGCAGCTCCCGCCGCGCGGCCTCGGTTTGCCCGCGCCGGGCGTGAATCTCGGCGAGAAAGTTGTGAGGATCGGGCGAATCGGGCATCTCGCGCGCGGCCTCGGCGAGCCGGCGCACCGCTCCGTCCAGATCCCCCTGCTGCGCAAGCAGGATCCCGAGCTGCAGGTGCGCTCTCGAGTAATGAGGATCGATCGCAAGCACCTTCTCGAGCATTCCGGCCGCCTCCTGGTTTTTCCCACGCTCGATGAGCACACGAGCCAGGTTGAACCGCGCGTCGGTGTAGTTCGGGTCGATCTCGACCGCCTTGAGGTACTGCTCGAAGGCGTCATCGCCGCGTCCCATCATTCCGAGAACCGCCCCGAGGTTGTTGTAGGCCGAGGAGTACTCCGGATCCGCCTTGATGGCCTCCTCGAATCGGGCCTTCGCCGCGTCGAGGAGCTTCTCGGCCAGGTCCACGGTGCCGAGGTTGTTGAGTATCACCGCGTTGCTCGGGTCGATCCTGAGTCCACGCACGAAGGCGGCTCGCGCGTCAGCGAGGTTCCCCATGTCCTGATACGCCAGGCCCATGTTGTTGTAGGAACCGGGAAAATCCGGGTCGGATCGTATCGCCTGATCGAACAGCTCGATCGCGCGGCGCGGGTCTCCCCTCTTGCGGTACAGGAGGCCGATGTTGTTGTACCCCTCGGCGTAGTCCGGATCGATCGAGATGACCTTCTGGTACTCCTGGATCGCCAGCTCGTCCCGGCCCGTCCTGTCGTAGAGCAGACCGAGGCTGTTGTGCGCGTTGGTGTCGTCCGGCAGGAGGGCCAGGGATCTCTTGAAATGAACCTCGGCGGCCCTCGTGTCGCCGCGATCCATGTAGATGTTTCCGAGCAGATCGTGCACCTCGGCCTGCGCCGGGTCGATCCGGAGGGCTTCCTGCAGGGTCGAGATCGCCCCATCGAAGTCCTTCATCAGCATCTGGGCGCGTCCCAGATTGATCTTCGCGTGGATGAAGCCGGGCGTCTGTTGCAGAGCGCGCCGGAAGATCTCGGCCGCCTCGCTGAACCGCCCCTGGTCGATCAACGTGATACCGGTGTTGTTCAGCGCGTTGCTCCCCTCCTGTGAGATGTATCCGAGCGCGGTGAGCTTGGCCACGATCTCGTCATCCACCGCCGAGCCGACGGGATCGGCACCACCGGTGGGCGCCGGTTCGCCCCCCTCGTAGGTGGCGATCGTCCCCAGGGCCGGCGGCGTCTCGAACGCCTCGGTCAGCGCTCGTCCCGTCATGTCCGCCGCGCCGGGTAACCCCATCAAGGCGAGCACCGTCGGGGTGATGTCGAGCACGGAGACGTCATCGAGGACCGCCCCACGTCGGATCCCGGGCCCGGCTATCGCAAGAATCCCGAACTTGCGATGCCAGTCCGCGGCGCCCCCCTTCTCGATTCGCGGATCGCTGGCGGGGCGGCTCGAGCCGCTTCGGAATCCGTGGTCCGAGCAGAGCACGACCACGGTGCGCGGGTCGGCCTGCGAGAGGAGCTCTCCGAGCACCTGGTCGGTGTACTGGTAGTAGTTGTCCACCACCGCGCCGTAAGCGGCCACCTGCTCCTCCGAGACGCCGGCCATCCTCGGCGGCCGGTACCTCATGAAGTTGTGCGCGATCGTGTCGGTCCCCTCCAGATAGATCGCCTTGAGCCCGGGATCGTAGGCCGTCATCAGGTCCAGGCCGATCTGCTGGTAGGTCCTCGTGGAGGCGAGGATCGTCCTGAGCTTCTGCGTCAGGGCCTCCGCCTCCGGGATCCGGGTGTCGACCGGTGGAAGCACGCGCTCGACCTCGACGCCGGTCACCTGGGACGGAGCGACGATCAGCGGCTGAATCACCAGCGCCAGCGACTCGGGGAAGGTCCGGCCCCTCAGGCTCTGGCCCGAGTCCGGGTAGCCGAAGAGCTGGTAGGCCACGCGATCCGAGACGATGAACCCGTCGATCCGCTCGGCGGGCCACGTGGCCCACCAGCCGATTATTCCGCTCGCGATCCCCCGCTCCGAGAGGATGTTCCAGATCGCCTTGACCTGCCGCATGTTCGAGGTGACGGGGATCTGGTGGCCCGTCGTCTTGCTGGTGGCCAGGAAGTCCACGATGCCGTGCCGTTCGGGCCCCACCCCGGTGGCGATCGAGGTCCAGATGATCGGCGAGAGGACGGGCGTGATCGTCTTGAGACGCGCCCGGACGCCCCCCTCCACGAGGCGCTTGAGATTTGGCATCCGTCCCTGGCTCATCAGAGGGTCGATGATCTCCCAGTCGGCCCCGTCCAGCCCGATCAGGAGCACGCGCCGCCCGGCCGTTGCGGGCGCCGCCAGGTCCGAACGCGCCGGTTCGGTGGCCGGATAGAAGCGGAGGAACCCGCCGGCCTCGACGCTCCATCCCATCGCCGGCAGATCCACGGCCACGGGAGGCGGGATTCCCCCTTCGGGCTGGCGCGCTGGATCGACGAGATCGGCGAAGCCGAGGCCCGACGCGTAGCCCGCCAGCGAATTACCGATCATCCGCGCCATCGCGTCGGCGCCGCCTTCACCCCATCCCCGGGGAAAAGCCCGCGCGAGAGCCGAGGCGCGGGCCCGATCGGCCCTCAGGCGCAGCTTGCCGGACGCCATGACGGAGACCCCCTCACGGCTGCGAAGGGAACCGTGGAGTCCCGACCCTCCGGCGATCCTCACTGGAACCGTCACCGTCTCGGAAGGAAACGAGGCGAGGCGGCAGATCAGAGGAGGGCACCACCTCAAGCCTGGATCGAGGGGATTCGAGCGGCCCGCCAGAATCCAGGTGCGGATGGTGAACTGGCCCGGGGGTGTGGCGGGGCCGAACGCTCCGGCAATCGCCCAGGCCAGGACGATCAGGAAGAGGAGGATGGCGAGGGCCCGCGCTGGATGCGACCGGGAGGTTGCAGGGGAGCCTGGAGGGGACGCCTTCTTCATTTTCGCGGCGGAAAGCCTATCAGATCCCGTGCCTGCCCGCATCGGCGCCCGCCGCCGCACCCGCCAGGAGCGCCCGCAGGGAGGCGGCCATCCTCCCCTGCCCCGGCACCAGGCCCGCCAGCGCCGATCGATCCTCCGGTGTCAGCACCCAGAGGAGGTAGCCGGCGAGGCAGAGCGCTCCCGCCGGCACCGCGTAGAGGGGCATCAGCATCGGCCGCCCGACGAGCCCGTGAGGCACCAGGATCATGAGCGCCATCGCGCCGGCCGGAACGACGCAAAGCAAAGCGGGCGGACCGGGCCCCGCGACCTCCAGCGTGGGCCGCAGGTACCTGCGCAGGCGCACACGGGCGAACCACGCCGCGATCGCGAAGCCGGCGATCCTGGCGAGGGCGAGGCCGGCCAGCCCGAGGCCGGGCATGAAGGCGGCCATCCCCGCGGCCTGCGAGATGGTCGAGACGAGGTTGGTGACGAGCCGATCGGTCGGGCTCCCCAGCCCGTACAGGAAGCTGGCGGTCTGGGAGAAGAGGGCGAACAAGGGCAGCGAGAGGATCAGCAGTGCCAGCGGCGTCACCCCCTCCTCGTACCTCGCGCCCCCCACGACCGCCAGCAGGAAGGGGCTCATACTGGCCAGCATCGCCGCCAGCGGCACGAACAGCAGCACGAAGTAGCGCCGGGAGTCCACGAAGGCACGGCCGAGCGCCGCGGGCTCGACCGTCCGGATCTCGGTCACCTTCGTGGTGAGAGGATCGACGAGGCTCGACACCAGGACCTGTCCGTACTGGATGAACCGCTTGGCGATGAAGTAGACCGCCAGACTGGAAGGGGGCAGCAGGACGCCGACCAGGATCTGGTCCGCGTGCATGTAGAAGTAGCGAAGGTACCCGTCGGCGTAGAACGGGAGCGAGTAGAGGAGCCGGCGCCCCGGCCCGGCGGGCCCGACGGCCCCTGCCGGCGGCGCCGCTGTCACCCGGCGCATGAAAGGCGCGATCCGGTGAAACCCCAGGCCCGCCCCCCAGAGCGAGCCGATGGCGAACCCGGCCAGATATCCCTTCAATCCGAAAAGGAAGAAGAGCCCAAGGGAGAGCGTCCGCTGCGCCAGCGCCGCGGCCACGTTGTACCGTCCCACCTTGCCGAACTCCTGCAATGCCGAGAGCAGAAGCTGGCTCGCCTCGTAGAGGCCGAAGCAGAGGGCCGCCAGCGCGGCGACCCGCAGGTCGCCGGTGAATCGGGGGCTCTTGAGGAAGAGCTCACCCAGCGGCCCGGCGGCGGCCCAGAGGACCGCGGTCACCGTCCCGGCTCCAGCCACGTAGACTCCCACCGCCAGGCGCAGCAGCCCGGCGGCCTCGCCGCGCCCCTCCGGCCCCCCCGACGCGAGGAGGCCGGGAAGCAACCGCATGCAGGTCGTTAGAAGCCCGAGGCTGCCGATGACCGTGAGAAGGCCGCAAAGCGTGTTGTAGACGGCAAAGACCGCCATCTCCTCCACGCTCAGCAATCGGGCGCTCACCCCGAGGAAGGCCAGGCCGATCCCCGCAACGGCGAGACGGGAGGTCAGAAGGGAGGCAGCGCTGCGGGTGACGGTGGAGGTTCGCGCCATCAGCGCGTCAGTTTAGTCGAAACCGGCAGGACAAAGGGCGAGGGGGATGGCTCCTCAGGGACCGAGGTCTCCCACGCTCTCGTTGTTGCAGCGGTCCAGACCGGTGACCTTGTAGAAGAAGATCTGGTTCGCCGCCGGGTTGGCCGCGTCCGTGTACTGCGTGTCGGTCACGCCGTTTCCGTCCAGGTCGTTGTTCGCGGTCGTCAACGTGATGAGAGGAGTCAGCGTCCCGGGTGAGGAGTAGGCCGACGCGAGGGTAGTTCGATAGAGCCGGTAGCTCACCGCGCCGGCCGAACCGACCCAGTCCAGGACGCTTGCCGGGGAGACGTTCAGAGTCTCGCCGATGTTGGGCGGTGGCGTGGTGTCGCTGGTGTTCTTGGTCACGACCACGATTCTCTTGGAGTAGTTGAACTCCGTGTTGGCCACGGGAGAGACCGAATCGGCGGCCCGGATCAGGTAGATGATCTTCGGGTCCGCGCCCCCGGTGCCGAAGTTGGTGTCCGTGTAGAAGCTCTCGGTCGTGGTGGCCACGAAGTTGGTGGGACCGGGGACGTAGCCGGTGTTGGTACAGGGGTTCTGGAAGTTGTTGGTCGTCGGCTGGCAGGTCTCACGGTAGATCGAGTACCTGACGGGGGGCGTGACGGCATCGACGGCCGCGTTCCACGTGAGCGTGGCGCTGCGCAGGCAGTCCTGCCCCGTGAGCACCTGCTGCAGTCCCACGGTCGTGGGCCACTGCGGCGGCAGGTTGTCGGCATACTGGTAGCCGCTCGCCAGCGTCGCGAAGGTAGCATCCGGGTTGGTGATCACGACGTCCACGGGCCCGAGCGCGTGCGCGGGGGGCTGCGCCAGCAGCCGCGTAGGTGAAACATAGATCGCTTCGGTGGCCGCCGCCCCCGCGAATGTGGCCGTTGCGCCAGGATCGAACCCCCTGCCCCGGATCAGCACCCAGTCCGAGCCGGCCAGGTCCCCCGCCGCCGGGTCGACACGAGTCACCGAGATCGGGTCGGGCGATGGAGTTGCGCCCAACGGGTAATGGAACCCCATGTCCACGAGTCCGGCGTCGGGAGCCAGGGACGCGTTGGTGGTCTGCGACTCCATGGAGAAGTCGGCGGAAAGCCCTCCGCCGGCGTTCACGGCGGGGCTCATGGCGTTTGCGTCCTGTTCGAGGTAGAAATGCCCCATCGGGCCGGCGACGAAACCCGGGTCGGTCGAGATGTTGCCCGTGCCGGCCGAGCCCCCCTGGATGTCGGAGAAGGTGGCCAGCGCGGATCCCGCGAGGTTCATGTTCAGGTTGGACCAGACGATCAGGTTTGTCGCCTCGAAAGCGGCGTCGTAGGTCAGCGTCGGGCTGAAGCGGATCCCCCCGCCGCCATCAACGCCGGCGGTGTTGGCGACGATCGTGTTGCCCGAGACGCGGCCCCCGACGCGGCCCGGGCCGGCCAGCAGAATCCCCCCGCCCTCACCGGTCGCGCTGTTGTTGAAGACAAGGTTGTTGTCCACCAGCAGCGCGTAATGGTCACTCACGCCGCCCGCCACGGCCGAAACCGCCCCTCCGGCCATGGCGCGGTTGCCCGAGATCACGTTTCCGACGATGCTCAGATCCATCACGTTGTAGGAGTAGGACGGCTGGGTTCCCAGCCCGATCCCGCCCCCCCGTCCGCCAAAGGAACGGTTGCCGACGATGAAATTGTCGCTGACCGCGACGTCGACGATCTGCCCCTGGGTGTAGAACGGGTAGATGGAGATCGCGCCTCCGAAGTTGGAGTAGGACCTGTTTCCCACCATCACGTTCTTGCTGAGAATCGGCGTCCCGCCGTACGCGGTCGAAAAAACGGCGTAGACCGCGCCGCCGCGCGACGAGGACACGTTGCCGGCGAGGACCGAATTGGAGATCACGGTGTTGTCCCCGGAGATCACGAACCCGCCGCCTCCCAGACCGTCGCGCACTCCGTTGCGGATCGTCAGGCCATCGACGATCTGGCCCGAATCGAGGCCGAACGAGCGCATCGCGAAGGCCGCGCGGCCGGCGTCCAGCACCGTGACGAACTGATCCACGTCGTGCTGGAGCAGTGTCGTGTCCCACCCGCCGCTCAGGACGACCCCGGTTGGAAGCGCGAGGGCCGATTCGTTGTACGTGCCCGCGGCCACCCGGATCAGGGTTGTCGTCGAGGTTGAGGCTGCCGACAACGCTGCGCCGATCGTGCGCTTTGCCAGCGCCGGCGTGCTTCCGTTGGAACTGTCGTTGCCGGTCGTCTTGACGTAGAGATTCGCGTCCGTGTAGATGAACGGGTAGATGCCGTCGGAGAGGGCGCCGTCGGACACCGTGACGGTGGCCTGCTTGCCCAGCGTCGACGTCGGCACCTGCACGCGCAGGGTCCTGGAATCCAGGTAGGTCACCGTGGCGGATGCCGCGTCGAACTTCACGGTTGTGGCCGGTGTGAAGCCGATGCCGCGGATCACGGCCAGCGCCGACGCCGGGGCCGTGTTCTTGGGGACCCACGCCGGGTCGACCGAGAGCGCCTCGAGGGTGGCACCGAAGGCCTGGCTCGCCCCCGGAGCAAGGGTCAGGGCCGCGACGAGGAATGCCATTCCGTGCCGAACCCATCGGGCGCGCTTCATGGTGCCTCGCACGTCAAATCACCTTCCCGGGGACGATTTACAGGGAGGCCCCCGCTCGGGGGACCATCCCCCTCCTCTGCAACATCCTCATATACCGTGAGAACCAGCCAGCGACAAGATGAAATCGCCCCGCGTCGCCGGGGCTGCCGCGCAGGGGCCCGAATGGGCCGCCCGCCCCGACTCGCGGGCTGCGGTTGTTCTTTTTCAGGTCCCCTCGGACCAGGAGCGAAGGTACTTCTGCTGCTCCTCGGTCAGGGTGTCGGCACGGTGGCCGAGGCTGAGGATCTTCAATCGGGCGATTTCGCGGTCGATCTCCTCGGGGACCGGGTAGACCCGCCTCTCGAGGGCCTTGGCGTTGCGGACCACGTACTCGGCGGAGAGGGCCTGGTTGGCGAACGACATGTCCATGACCGACGCGGGGTGCCCTTCCGCGGCCGTCAGGTTGATGAGCCTCCCCTCCCCCAGCAGGTAGATGCGGCGGCCGTCGTTCAGCAGGAACTCTTCGACGAAATCCCTGACCGTGCGCCGGCTCCTGGCCTTGCGCTCCAGATGGGGGATCTCGATCTCGACGTTGAAGTGCCCCGAGTTGGCCAGGATGGCCCCGTCCTTCATCACGTCGATGTGCTCGGCGCGGATGACGTGCTTGTTGCCCGTCACTGTGATGAAGACGTCGCCCGCGGGGGCCGCCTGGGCCATCGGCCTGACCGGGAATCCATCCATGATCGCCTCGAGGGCCCGGACCGGCTCGACCTCGGTGACGGTGACGTGGGCGCCCATGCCGCGGGCGCGTTGCGCCACCCCTTTGCCGCACCAGCCGTATCCCGAGACCACGACGTTGAGCCCCGCCAGAAGGATGTTGGTCGCCCGGATGATACCGTCGAGCGTGCTCTGCCCCGTGCCGTACCGGTTGTCGAACATGTGCTTGGTCAGCGCGTCGTTTACCGCGATGATCGGATAGGCCAGCACACCGTCGGCCGCCATGCTGCGCAGGCGGATGACGCCGGTGGTGGTCTCCTCCGTGCCGCCGATGATCCCCGCCAGGAGGTCCTTCCTGTCGGAGTGCAGTATCGAGACGGTGTCGGCCCCGTCGTCCATGGTCATGGTCGGCTTGACCTCGAGCGCCTGGAGGATGTGCCTGTAGTAGGTCTCGTTGTCCTCCCCTTTGATCGCGAACGTCGGTATGCCATAGGTCACCACCAGCGCCGCGGCGACGTCATCCTGTGTGCTGAGCGGGTTGCTCGCGCACAGGGCCACCTCGGCGCCCCCGTCCTTGAGGGTGCGCATCAGGTTGGCGGTCTCGGACGTCACGTGCAGGCAGGCGGCGACGCGCTGCCCCTGGAGGGGCTTTTCCTTCGCAAACCGCGACCGGATCTCGGCGAGCACCGGCATGTTCCGGTCGGCCCACTCGATCCTGAGCACTCCGTGGGGAGCGAGGCCCTTGTCCTTGACGTCGCCCATCAGAGCCCCGCCGCCTTGCGCAGCGACGCGGCCTTGTCGGTCCTCTCCCAGGTGAACTCGGGCTCGGTGCGGCCGAAGTGGCCGAAGGCGGCGGTCCTCGCGTAGATGGGGCGCAGCAGGTTCAGGTGCTTTATGATCTCACGCGGCTTCATGGGGAACTGACTGTTGACCAGCTCGACAAGCTTATCCTCGCTCACCTTGTTGGTGCCGAACGCGTCGATCATCACCGAAACGGGATCGGCAACGCCGATCGCGTAGGCGATCTGCACCTCGACCCGCTCCGCGAGGGCGGCGGCCACGATATTCTTGGCGATGTAGCGGGCCATGTAGGAGGCCGACCGGTCCACCTTGCTCGGGTCCTTTCCCGAGAAGGCGCCACCGCCGTGGCTTCCGACGCCACCGTAGGTGTCGACGATCAGCTTGCGCCCCGTCAGCCCCGTGTCGGCGTGTGGCCCGCCCTTCACGAAGCGGCCCGTCGGGTTGATGTGGAACTTGGTGTTCGAGTCCAGCATGGCGGCCGGTATGACGTTGCGGATCACCTTCTCCTCGATCTCCTTGCGAAGATCGGCGGTCGAGATCTTCTCGTCGTGCTGGCACGAGACGACCACAGCCTCCACCCGCACCGGTTTGTCGCCGCGGTACTCGATCGTGACCTGGGACTTGCCGTCGGGTCTTAGCCAGGAGAGCTGCTCGGATCGGCGCGCCTCGGAGAGTCGCCGTACCAGCTTGTGGGCCAGCATGATCGGCATCGGCATCAGCTCGGGGGTCTCGTTGCAGGCGTAGCCGAACATCAATCCCTGGTCCCCCGCGCCTCCGGTGTCCACCCCTTGCGCGATGTCGGGCGACTGGGGTCGGATGGCCGAAAGCACCGAGCAGGTCTCGTAGTCGAACCCGTACTTCGCCCGGGTGTAGCCGACCGCCTTGATCGTGTTGCGGACGATGTCGGTGAACTCCACGTAGGTCTTCGTGGTGATCTCGCCGGCGATGAGGGCCAGCCCAGTGGTCAGGAGGCACTCGCAGGCCACCCGACCGTCCGGGTCGTCCTTGAGGATCGCATCCACGATCGAATCGGAGATCTGGTCGGCGATCTTGTCGGGGTGCCCCTCCGTGACCGACTCCGAGGTGAAGAGCCGTTTGCTGGTCGATGCCATGAACTACCTCCTGAGAGCTTCTTGGTCAGACGAGCGCGGATCTCTCGGGGAGGTAGAGGCTCGGTGGGTCGCCGGTCGTCTCCGGGCGGTCCTCTAACCCCTTCACCCGCTTACAGGAAGGCCGCATTATACGCGGGCATCGGCGAGGCGTCAAACCGGAGGCCCTCGCCGCAGGGGAGAGAAACAAAAAGGGCGCCGGGCCGCTCGTGGCCTTGGCGCCCTTGTGCGGGGCGGTTACGTGTGAGGTTACTTCTTCGCGGCCTTGATAGCGCTGACTCCCTGATGCTCGCCCTTGTCGTTGTCCAGGCAGGTCAGGACGACCATATCGCCGGCCTTGAGCGTCTTGAGGCTCTCGAGCGCCTCGGCAAGCACGGGCGCGGTCTTCTCAACTCCCTTCTCGTCCTTCACCGTGATCGTCTTGGCGGTCACGTCCATCGAGACGACCGTGACAGTCATCTCGTGTGTCTTCTTGTCCCCGGCATTCGCCGTCAGCGCGAAGGCCAGGCCCGCGACCGCGAGGATGCTCAGAATCGAAAAGAGCTTCTTCATGCGCGACATACCTCCTTTCATTTGTGGATGTTGAATGACTTCGCCCTAACGCTAGATGGTCGGATCGGAATTGTCAAGGCGAGCCCGGGCGGGACGAGCGCGAGCGCAGCTTGACGCTCCCCTTGCCAAGGATCGCCTCGACCGAGGCCATCATCTCGCGGCTGGGGGATGTGCCGAACTCCCCCCCATCCGCCTTCAACGTCATGACGAAGCCGCCGGGCCTGGAGATCTCCAGGTACAGGGGCACGCCGCCACGATGCCCCCCCAGCGTGGCTCGGAGCTGCTGGAGGGTCTCGTCTGTCAGCCCCGTCGTCACGATCTGGATTGCGACGCCGGACGTGCGCGACTCGCGCGCCTGCTCGATGGTTGAGACGGCCGTCGCCAGGATGCGGGGCCGGTCCTCGATCTCGGGCTTGCCGGTCACAAGCAGCGGCGCGTCCTCCACGAGGCGCGTCATGATCTTGCCGTAGAGGTCCGGGAAGACCACCACCTCGGCCACGCCCTCGAGATCCTCCAGGTTGAAGGTGGCCATCCAGTCCCCTTTCCTGGTCTTGCGGCGCTTGAGCCCCGTGACGATCCCGCCCACCGTCACCTCGGCGGTCGAGCCCGCCTCGGCGAGCACGGCGGTGGTGTGCGTGCACATCCGGGCCAGCTCCTCGGCGAAGGGGGCCAGAGGATGGCCCGTCATGTAGAAGCCGAGCGTCTCCTTCTCGTAGCCCAGCATGTCGCGGTCGCTCCAGCCAGCGACATCCGGCAGAAGGTCCACCGGGGCGCCGGAGTCGGTGGAGGGTCCATCCATCGCCATCATCCCGAACAGGCTGGCCTGGCCGCTCTCCCGGTCGCGGGCGCGGTTGGCCGCGCCCTCCAGCACCGTGTCGAGCCCCGCGCAGAGGCGGGCCCGGCTTGCCTTGAGCCAGTCGAACGCGCCCGCCTTGATGAGCGACTCGATGACGCGCTTGTTGGCGAGCCTCAGGTCCACGTTCTCGCAGAACTCCGACAGCGACCGGAACCGGCCAAGCCTGAGGCGCGCCTCGATGACCGACCGGATCGCCGACTCCCCCACGTTCTTGACGGCCGCGAGTCCGAACCTCAGCCGCTGGACATCCGCGGCCGCGTCGCGCTCGACGGAGAAATCGAGTCGGCTCGTGTTGACGTCCGGCGGCAGCACTTCGATCTCCATCTCGCGACACTCGCCGATGTACTTGACGGTGTCGTCGGAGTTCTCCATCCCGGTGGTCAGCAGCGCGGCCATGAAGTGGTGCGGGTAGTGGGACTTGAGGTAGGCGGTCTGGAAGGCCACGAGCGCATAGGCGCAGCTGTGGGACTTGTTGAAGCCGTAGCCGGCGAAGTGCTCCATCAGGTCGAAGATCTCGTTGGCGGTCTTCTCCGGGATCTTCCGCTCGCGGGCCCCCTTGAGGAACTTCTCCCGTTCGGCCGCCATCACCTCCTTCTTCTTCTTGCCCATCGCGCGGCGCAGGTTGTCGGCCTCCCCGAGCGTGAACCCCGCCACACGCGAAGCGATCTGCATGACCTGCTCCTGGTAGACGATGACCCCGTAGGTCTCCTTGGTCGATTCCTCGAGGATCGGGTGCAGGTAGGTCACCTTGATCCTGCCGTGCCGGCGCTTGACGAAGTCGTCGATCAGCCCTCCCTTGATCGGTCCGGGCCGGTACAGCGCGTTGAGCGCGATGAGGTCCTCGAAGCGCTCCGGTTTGAGCTTGCGCAGGATGTCCTGCATCCCGGAGGACTCGAACTGGAAGATGCCGCTGGTCCGGGCCTCGCAGAAGAGGCGGTAGGTCTGGGGGTCGTCAATCGGGATCGCGTTGATGTCCAGGTCCACGCCCCTCTCGTCCCTGAGATGATCGAGCACGTCCTGGATGAGCGTGAGGGTCTTCAGCCCGAGAAAGTCCATCTTGAGCAGCCCGATCCGCTCGATGTCCCCCATCGCGTACTGGGTCGTGCGTTCGCCCGGGTTGGCCTGGTAGAGCGGGGCGTACTCGATGATGGGTCGGGGCGAGATGACCACCCCCGCCGCATGGGTCGAAGCGTGGCGCGTGAGCCCCTCGAGCCTCCGGGCCACCTCGATGAGCTGCTTGATCGTCTCGTCCTTCTCGCATGCCTCGCGCAGCGACGGGACAGTGGCCAGCGCCTTGTCCACGGTGGCGTCCAGCTCGGCCGGCACCAGCTTGGCGATCCGATCCACCTCGGCGAACGGGATGTCGAGGCCGCGTCCCGCGTCGCGTATGACGGCGCGCGCCGCCATGGTGCCGAACGTGATGATCTGCGCGACGTTGTCGCGGCCATACTTCCGGGTGACGTACTCGATGACGCGGGGGCGCCCCTTCATGCAGAAATCGATGTCGATGTCGGGCAGGCTTATCCGCTCCGGGTTCAGGAATCGCTCGAAGATCAGGCCGTACTGGATTGGATCGACGTCCGTGATCCGCATGCAGTAGGCCACGAGGCTGCCCGCCGCCGAACCGCGGCCCGGCCCGACGGGGATGCCGTTCTCGCGCGCGTACCTGATGAAGTCCCACACGATCAGGAAGTAGGAAGGAAACTTCATCATCGCGATGGTATCGAGCTCTTCCTTGAGACGCTTCTCGTAGGCGGCGAGCGGGAACCTCAGGAGCCCGGCGGTTTCGAGCTCCCTCCAGCGTTGCATCCTCTCGTTGAACCCCTCGCCCACCACCTTGCGGAAGTACGATTCCTCGTCGTACCCATCCGGCACCTGGAAGTGCGGCAGGTGGTACGTCCCCTTGTCCAGCGCGAAGTGGCAGCGCTGGGCGATAGCCAGCGTGTTCTCCAGCGCCTCCGGCAGGTGCGGGAAGACGCTCCACATCTCGTCGGCCGACTTGAAATAGTGCTCCGCGGTGTAGCGCATGCGTCCGGCGTCCTTGACCGTGCGGCCCGTCTGGATGCAGATGAGTACGTCGTGCGCGAAGTGATCCTCCCGCGTCAGGAAATGGCAGTCGTTGGTCGCCACGAGCGGCAGACGCAGGCTCCGGGCGATCTCGACGAGCCCCTCGTTGACCCCCTTCTCCTCGGGCAGCCCCTGGTCCTGGACCTCGAGGTAGTAGTTGTCCCGCCCCATGATCTCGGAGAGCTCGGCGGCGGCGCGCTCGGCCTTCGCCTTGTGGCCCGTCAGGAGGAGCTGGGCCACCTCGCCCCCCAGGCAGGCCGAAGTCGCGATGAGACCCGACGCGTTCTCGGCGAGGAGCTGTTTGTCGATGCGGGGCTTGTAGTAGAAGCCCTCGGTGTACGCGAGCGAGGCGAGCTTCACGAGGTTGGAGTAGCCCTGCTGGTTGGAGGCCAGGAGGATCTGGTGGTAGTAGGGCTTTTTCTGCTGCCCCTGCGTCCCCTCGGCCTGGACGCTCTTGTCGCGCCGGTCCGCCGGGGCCATGTAGGCCTCCATACCCAGGATCGGCTTGATCCCCCTGGGTACCGCCATGTCGAAGAACTTCACCGCCCCGAAGAGGTTTCCGTGATCGGTGACGGCCATCGCCGGCATGCCGAACTGGGCGGCCTTGGCCAGCAGGTCCTCGAGTTTGCTGGCGCCGTCGAGCAGCGAGAATTGCGAGTGGTTGTGCAGGTGGACGAACTGTCTGGCCGCCATCTCTCTCCCGGCTACTCCCACTCGATGGTGGAGGGGGGCTTGCTGCTGATGTCGTAGACGACCCGGTTGACCCCGCGGACCTCGTTGACGATCCGGCTCGAGACGCGAGCGAGGAATTCGTGAGGCAGGCGGCACCAGTCCGCCGTCATGAAGTCGCTCGTCTCGACCGCCCTCAACGCCAGGACGTTCTCGTAGGTACGGCCGTCCCCCATGACCCCGACGCTGCGCACCGGCAGGAGCACCGCGAAGGCCTGCGCGATGCTGTCGTACAGCCCCTCGCGTCGAATCTCGTCGATGAAGACGGCGTCGGCCCTCTGCAGAAGGGCCACCCGCTCGGGCGTCACCTCCCCCAGGATTCTCACCGCGAGGCCCGGGCCCGGGAACGGGTGGCGGCCCACCAGCTCGCCATCGAGACCCAGCTCCAGACCCAGCCGCCGCACCTCGTCCTTGAACAGATCCCGGAGGGGCTCGATCACCTTGAGATCCATCGTCTCGGGGAGCCCGCCCACGTTGTGATGCGTCTTGATGGTGGCCGATGGTCCACGCACCGACCTGGACTCGATGAGGTCGGGGTACAGGGTCCCCTGCCCGAGAAACCCGATCCTGCCCTCCCCGGCGATCGCGCGCGCCTCCTCCTCGAAGACACGGACGAAGACCTCGCCGATGACCTTGCGCTTGCGCTCCGGATCGGTGACGCCCTTGAGCGCCTCGAAAAACCGCGAGGAGGCGTTCCGGTACAGGACCTTGAGGCCGTATCTGCGCTCGTATCGGTCGCGCACCTCCTCGGCCTCGTTGGCGCGCAGCAGCCCCGTGTCCACGAACAGGCACGTGAGCCTCTCGCCGATGGCGCGGTGGATCACCTGCGCCGCCACCGAGGAGTCCACGCCGCCCGATAGCCCGCAGAGCACGCGGCCCGAGGTTCCCACCTCCTGGCGGACGCGGTCGCACGCCTCCTCGAGAAACGAGGCCATCGTCCAATCGCCGCGGCACCCGCAGATCCGGAAGAGAAAATTGCGCAGCATCGGGACGCCGTGGGTAGTGTGGACCACCTCGGGATGGAAGGCCACCGCGTAGAGCCTGCGGGCGGGGTCCTCGGCGGACGCGAACGGAACGGCATCGCTCCGGGACGACTCGACGAACCCTCCGGGCAGCGCGACGATCTCGTCGCCGTGGCTCATCCAGACCTGCTCGCGCGGCCCGAGGCCGCGCAGGAGATTCCCCTCGTGGAGTATCTCCACCATCGCATGGCCGTACTCGCGTCGGCCCCCACCCTCGACCTTTCCGCCGAGCCGGTGGACCATGAGCTGCATCCCGTAGCAGATCCCGAGCACCGGCACGCCGAGGCCGAAGAGGTCGGCGTCGGCCACCGGCGCGCCGGGGGCGTAGACCGAGTCGGGCCCACCGGACAGGATGATCCCCTTCGGTTTTGCCTCGCGCAGCCGGGCGGCCGGGGCGTCGGGCGCGAGGATCTCGCAGTAGACCGACTGCTCGCGCACCTTGCGCGCGATGAGCTGCGTGTACTGGCCGCCGAAATCGAGTATCAGGACCGTCTCATGCCGGCTCACAGCGCGCAGATCCTCCAGACGAGCGACTCCACGTGGCCCAGCTCCGCGCCGGAACCGAAGCTCTTGATGGCGCGGTCGGTTCCCCGCGCCGCGCGGAAGGCCTCGATGAGGCGCCTCTCGTCGAACGAGTCGAGCTGTCTCGCGAGTCGGCTCCTGACGTCGGGCGGCAGGGTCGGCGACGCCGTCTGGATCACACGCGAGGCCGTCGCGCCGCCCGCCATCTCGGCCCTCATCTTCAGATATCGGCGAAGCTGGGCCTCCAGCATTCCGATCATGGCGTAGCCGGTGGTGCCCGTATCGTGCAGATCGCGGACGATCCCGACCGCCCGGGCGGGCTCCCTTCCAAGGATGGCGTCGGCGAGGTGGAACGGGTTCGTGTCGCGTCCCTGTCCGGCCAGCTCCTCGATCGTCTTCCTGGTGATGGGCGCCCCCGCGGCGGCCAGGCCGGCCCGCTGAAGCCATGACATGGCGCCGATATGGTCCTCGCCCGAGAGCTCCGAGAGCGCTCGCGCCGCGTCGGGCTCGAGCCTGAGGCCCAGCCGCCGGGCCTGGGCCTCGAGCCACCGCGCGAGCTGGTAGTCTCGGGGGGCCGCGAAATCGACCGCGGGGGCGAGCTTGCCCAGCGCCGCCAGCGCGGCGTTCTTCCCCGGGTCAAAGACGAGGATGAGGCACGTGTCCGGTGACGGGGAAGCGGCGTAACGTGCCAGCGGTTCGACGTCCCTCTCGCGAATCCTGTCGGCGCGGCGCACCAGGATGAAGCGGCGGCCCCCTCCCATCGGCATCATCTCCGCCTGATCCACCAGGTCGGCGCCGGAGATCTCCTCTCCCCATGAGAGGGTCTCGTTGAACGCCTCGAACCCCCCGGTCACGACCGACCGGCGGATCTCGTTCAGGAAGGCGTCCCGCGTGTACCAGTCACGCCCGGTCGCGAGGAGGATCGGCAGCGGCTCCCCCCGGCGTACGAGCTCGACCAGGGCGGCCGGTTCCCGCGAGGCCGATTGAGGTTTTCGGCGCGTCGCGGCCATCTTCAGAACCCCTCGAGGATGGAGGTGACGACCGATTCGGCGAAGTCCTTCGCGATCTCGCTGATGGCGACGATCTCCTGGTCGAAGAAGGTGAGGTTGCCCCCTTCGACACTGTACTGTTTCTTGAAGACGAAGTGGCTGCTGCGGAAGAGCACGTTGCGCTCCGGCAGCTTGACCAGCTCCACCGAGGCGGTGATGACCACCTCATAGCGATCGGCGCGGCCCTGGCTCCCCACGCTCACCGGCGTGATGTCGTAGCCGGTGACCTCCCCCTTCAGCAGCGCGTCGGCGCCTGCCTCCGAGGCCGTCGTCCTGTAGCCGCCCCTCTGGATGAAGGTTGCGGTGACCTGCTCGGTGATCCGCTGCTCGATCTCCGGCCGGCGCGTCTGGTTCTCGAAGGGAGGCACGGCGATGACCTTCACGCTGGGAGGCAGGAGCTGATTGCGCCCCGCGAGCCGGTACCCGCAGCCAGGCGCGGCGGACGCGGCCGCCAGCGCGAGGACGATGGCCGGCAGGTGATTCATGCCGCGATCACGACGTTGAGCAGCTTGTCGGGAACATAGACCGTCCTGGCGATCCTGCCGCCGCCGTCGGGGAAGACGGTCCCCCGGAGCCGGGCGTCCGAGCGCACCGCGTCGAGCACGCTCCCTTCGTCGGCGCCCTGAGGAACCTCCACGCGCCCTCGGACCTTGCCGTTGACCTGGACCACCACGGTGACGGTCGCCGTGGCCAGCATCGCCGGATCGGCCTCGGGCCACTTGTGGGTCGCCAGCAGGTCCTTCCGGCCCAGGAGCTCCCAGGCTTCCGAGGCCAGGTGGGGTGCGAAGGGCGCGAGGCAGACGGCCAGGATCTCGAGCGACTCCCCGAGCACGGCGCGGTCCTCGTCGGGGCGGCCGGACATGGCCTCGGCCCCCTCCTCGGCCGGCGCGAAGGCGTAGAGCGCGTTGACCAGCTCCATGACCGCCGCGATGGCGGTGTTGAGATGGAGCCTGCGATCGATGTCGTCGGTGACCCGGGTGAGCGTCTGGTGCGCCTTGCGCCGGAGCTCGAGGGCGGCGGCTCCCGACGGACGCGCGCACATCGGGGAGCCGGCCACCGCCGCGGCGTGCGCGTCCACGATCCGCCAGACCCGCCTGGCGAAGCGGTGGAGGCCGTCAATCCCCGACTCGCTCCACTCGAGGTCCTTCTCGGGGGGCGCGGCGAAGAGCACGAACAGGCGCGTGACGTCGGCGCCGTACTTTTCAATCATGTCGTCCGGGGCAACGACGTTTCCTTTCGACTTCGACATGGCGGCGCCCCCCTTGAGGACCATCCCCTGGCAGACCAGTCTGGCGACCGGCTCTCCGGGCGCCCCCAGACCCAGGTCGCGCATGACCATGCTGAAGAAGCGCGCGTACATCAGGTGGAGGATCGCGTGCGTTATCCCGCCGATGTACAAATCGATGGGAAACCAGGCGCGGGCCAGCTCGGGGCGGTAGGGCGCCGTCGTGTTGGCCGGATCGAGGTAGCGGTAGAAGTACCACGAGGAGTCCATGAAGGTGTCCATGGTGTCGGTCTCGCGGCGAGCCGCGACCCCGCACGTCGGGCAGGACACCTTCGCGAAGGTCGGGCTCGTTTGCAAGGGGCTTCCCCCCTTGCCGGTCAGCAGGACGTCCTCCGGTAGCAGCACGGGGAGATCCGACTCGGCCACCGGGACCACGCCGCAGGCGGGGCAGTGAATCATGGGGATCGGAGTCCCCCAGTACCTCTGCCGCGAGATCCCCCAGTCCTTCAGCCGGAACTGGACCGAGCCCTGTCCGAAGTCGTGCGCCTCCGCCCAGCCGATCATCGCCTGCCTGGCGCGACCGCGCGGCAGTCCGGAGAATCGGCCCGACTCGATGGTGCGCCCTTCGTCGGTGGTGAACGGCAGGGGCGGATCGGTGCCGTCCCCCGTCGCGATCACGCGCGCGATCGGAAGACGGTAGAGGGTCGCGAACTCGAAATCCCGGTCATCGTGGGCCGGCACCCCCATGATGGCGCCGGTGCCGTACTCCATCAGGACGAAGTTGGCGATCCAGATCGGGATCCTGCTGCCGGTGAAGGGATTGACGGCGTAGCGGCCGCTGAATACGCCCGCCTTCTCCCTCTCGGCCGACAGCTTCTCCCCCACCGGGGCGTTCCGGTGCTCCTGCAGGAAGCGTTCGACGTCGGTGGCCTGAGACGAGCCGGCCATCACGTCCCTTGCCACGGGATGGTCCGGGGAGAGGGCGAGGAAGGTGGCGCCGAAGATGGTGTCGATGCGCGTGGTGAAGACGCGGAGAGGGGCGCCCCCCTCAACGGGAAAATCCACGAAGGCGCCCTCGCTGCGGCCGATCCAGTTGCGCTGCATCGTCACGACGCGCTCGGGCCAGCCGGTCATCGTCTCCAGGTCGTCGAGCAGCTCCTGCGCGTAACGGGTAATGCGCAGGAACCACTGCTCCAGCTCCTTCTGGGTCACGACTGTCCCGCAACGCCAGCAGACGCCCGCTTCGACCTGCTCGTTGGCGAGCACCGTGGCGCACTCAGGGCACCAGTTGACCCGGCGCAGGCTCCTGTAGGCGAGCCCCCGCCGGAACATCTGGATGAAGAACCACTGGTTCCAGCGGTAGTACTCGGGCCTGTGTGTGGCCAGCTCGCGGCTCCACCCGTAGGCGAACCCCATCCGCACGAGCTGGCCCCGCATGTCGGTGATGTTGGACTCGGTCCACTCCTTGGGGTGCATCCCGCGCTGGATGGCCGCGTTCTCGGCTGGCAGCCCGAAGGAGTCCCAGCCCATCGGATGCATCACGTCGAAACCGCGCATGACCTTGAATCGCGCCATCACGTCGCCGATGGCGTAGTTGCGCACGTGCCCCATGTGGATGCGCCCCGAGGGGTACGGCAGCATCTCGAGGCAGTAGAAGCGCGGCCGCTCGGGGAGGTCGGGGACCTCGAAGCAGCGTCGTTCGCTCCAGATCCTCTGCCACCTGGGCTCGATGGAGCTTGGAGTGTAGTCGGCCACTGAGTTGGATTCCTGCGATCGTCGTGGGAGGTTTACCGCGCCCGGGAGAGCCGGGGCGGCATCTTATCACAGCGTTTTTCGGACGGGCAACAGCGCGGCGGGCGACGGCTCGGCAATCTCAGGCGGCACCTCCATCTCGCCGCTCTCGAGCTTGAGACGCAGCGCGTCGAGGATGCCGTTGATGAAGGGTCCCGACTCGTCGTTGCCGAACTTCTTGGCGATCTCGATCGCCTCGTCGATCACCACGATCCTGGGGGTGTCCGGCTCGCACAGGAACTCGTAGACCGCGAGCCTCAGGATGTTCCGGTCCACCGCCGCCATGCGGCTGATGCGCCAGTGGTGAGCGCAGGAGGCCAGCATCGCGTCGATGGCATCGCGACGGGCCATCGTGCCGGAGACGATGTGCTCGGCGAACAGACGCACCGCGTCGGCGACGCGCTTGCCGTTCCAGAACTCGGAAACCGCTTCGTCGGTCCCCTGGGGGGCCAGGTCGAGCTGAAACAGCAGCTGCAGCGCGTACTCGCGTGCCCTGCGCCGTTCGCCGACTCCCCTGCTCACACGGTCTCCAGACGTTTCATGACGTTCGCGGTCTCGATGGCGGCCATCGCGGCCTCCCAGCCGCGGTTGCGCTCGCCTTCCCCGGCGCGGGCGAACACCTGCTCGACGTTCTCGGCGGCCAGCACTCCGAAGGCCACCGGCACGCCGGTCGTCGCCGCCAGGGCCGCGAGCTCCTCGGCCACCTGCCTGGCCACGAGGTCGAAGTGCGACGTCTCCCCGCGGAGGAGGACTCCCAGCGCGATGAGGGCGTCGTGCGACCTCGACAGCGCGAGCCTGCGGGCCACCACCGGGATCTCCCACGAACCGGGCACTCGCACGACGGTCACGTCGGCCTCCTGGGCCCCGTGCCGCCTCAGGCATTCCAGCGCTCCCTCCAGCAGCCGGTCGCACGCGGTTTCGTTGTACCGGCTCGCCACCACCGCGAAGCGCAGTCCCCTGGCCTGATGGCCCCCCTCGATCGTCTCGGGCATCCTTTCCCCGGCGGCCTCCGGGAAGCTCTCCCGGCAAGTTATTCACTCATTGGGGTTTCCGCGTGCGGAGGCAGTCTGTCCATTCTAGGGGGGGCCCTGCTTCAAGTCAATGGAGACATCCCCGAAGCAGAGACGGCCAGAGAGGCGCGAGGGCCCCCTTGAGAAGCAGATCGAGCACGAGCCCCGCGATCGCGATGACGATCCATCGACGCCGCCCGAGGGGATCGGGCCACTCGCCACCGAGGCGTGACGACAGCAGCGGCTCGGCGAGGACCACTCCGAGGATGACGAAGGAGACCACGCGCATCATCGACCACGGGTTCCAGGCGAGCAGCATCGCCGTGGAATGGGCTGGTGAGCCGGCGCACTGGCCGATCAGGGCTCCCACGTAGAAGCTCATGTAGTTCATCATGACCGCCCCCATGACGAGCGAGAGCGCCCCGCCTGTCGCGAGAGTCACGATGCAGAAAGTCGCCGCGTGCGTCAGATGCTGGGGGATGAAGAGCGTCGGCGTGGACTCGCGCCCCGCCCCTGATGAGATCCAGGCGAGCATCTCATCGCGGTAGGCGGCGCCGTTGAAGATGCCGCGTTCGGCCTGCCCCGGCGCGAGGATCGTGAAAACGACCGCCGTCGTAGCGAGCCAGAAGGCCCACCAGAGCATCAGACCGATCGCTCGGGCGCGACTCCCCCGCCGCAGCGCGGTGGCCATGAAGATCCAGGCCGGCAGCGCGTCCAGGATCGGCGTCAGCCAGCGGATGCCGAGGAGGAGCCCTGCGAGAGAGGCCGCGACGGTCGCGGCGGCGAGCGACGCGAGCAGGCCCGCGAAGGACCGTGGGGATGACGCGCCAGCGCGCATGACGCCTCCGGTGGCGGCCGCTCCCCTCAGGCCTCGTCCAGGTGCGACAGTCGCCGGAACTCCTCGTAACGCCCGTCGATCTGATCGCGGCTGAGGTTCAGCAGCCCTTCCACGCCGAACGATTGCACGGCGAAGGAGGCCATGACGCTCCCCATCGCGATGGCCCGGCGCATCATGAGATCAGTGACCTTGCCTTGCGCTGCCACGGAGGCGAGGTATCCCATCATGCCGCCGGCGAACGAGTCGCCCGCGCCCGTGGGATCGAGCACCGAGTCGAGCAGGAGGGCCGGGACCGCGAAGGGGGGCCCCGCGCCGAAGGCCGCCGCCCCGAACTCCCCGCGCTTGACGATGAGCGTCGCCGGCCCCATCGCGCGGATCGCAGCGGACGCCTTCACAAGGTTCGGCTCGTGCGCCAGCTCGCGCGCCTCGCCATCGTTGATCACCAGCACGTCGACCTCGGCCAGGGTGCGCCGCAAGGCCTCCGGCTTCCCCTCGATCCAGTAATTCATCGTGTCGCATCCCACCAGCCTGGGCCGCTCCACCTGCCGCAGCACGCCGAGCTGAAGCTCGGGATCGATGTTGCCCAGAAACAGGAAGTCGGGCCGCTTGCAGGGCTCAGGTATGCGGGGCCGGAAGCTCTCGAAGACTCCGAGCTGCGTGTCGAGCGTCTCGCGTGCGTTGAGATCGAAGGAGTAGCGCCCCGCCCAGCGGAAGGTCCGCCCGGTGGCTCGCTCGAGGCCCCGCAGGTCGATCTGTCTGCGGTTGAGAATCGCCATCTGGTCCGGCCCGAAGTCGTCGCCGACGGCGGCCACGATCTGGACCCCGGTGAAATAGGAGGCCGCCAGCGCGAAGTAGGTGGCCGCGCCGCCCACGACCTCGTGGCGCGAGCCGAAGGGGGTCTCGATGCTGTCGAACGCGACCGAGCCTACGACGAGAATGGACATCGGATCCTCACGCCAGGTACTTGCCGACTAAGAGATCGAGCCTCTTTCTGGCTTCCGGCGTGATGGCGGCGGGGTCGGTGATGATGGCGTTGCGCATGGCCGTGCCGCACGAGCATCCTCTGGCGTACGGCATCGCGGCGACAGTCCCCGCGATCACGCGGCGCGCGGTCTGGGCGTTCCTCTTGAGGAACTCGAGCACCGCCTCGATGGTCACCGCCTCCTCGGAGACGTGCCAGCAGTCGTAGTCGGTCACCAGCGCCATGGTCGCGTAGCAGATCTCGGCTTCACGCGCGAGCTTGGCCTCCTGCAGGTTGGTCATTCCGATGACCGAGATTCCCCACGAGCGGTACACGTGGGATTCGGCGCGCGTGGAGAACTGGGGCCCCTCCATGCACAGGTAGGTCCCCCCCTCATGGACGCGCGCGCCCGCTCCCCGCGCCACCGATGCCAGGTGCCCGCTCAGCTCCGGGCAGATCGGATCCGCGAAGGCCACGTGCGCCACGATCCCGTCGCTGAAGAAGGTGGAGACGCGCCGGCTCGTGCGGTCGAAGAACTGGTCCGGCAGCACGATGTCCATCGGCCGGAT
>DASXTC010000036.1:0-6473 GCA_036505635.1 Candidatus Polarisedimenticolia bacterium | reverse complement strand
TCACCCATGATGCTGGAGCCCGGCACCCGCCTCGGCCCCTACGAGATCGTCGCCGCGATCGGAGCCGGGGGCATGGGGGAAGTGTACCGGGCGCGCGACCCGCGTCTGGGCCGGGACGTGGCGGTGAAGGTCCTGCCATTGGCCTTCGCCAGCGATCCCGACCGGCTGCGGCGCTTCGAGCAGGAGGCGCGCGCCGCGGGGGCACTCAACCACCCCAACATCACGGCCGTCCACGACGTGGGCTCCCACGCAGGGGTTTCGTTCGTCGTGACGGAGCTGCTGGAAGGCGAGACGCTGCGCTCCGCGCTGGCCGGCAGGGGTCTCTCCTCGCGACGTGTCCTCGACTACGCCCTGCAGGTCACGCAGGGGCTCGCCGCCGCACACGAGAAAGGGATCGTTCACAGAGATCTGAAGCCGGAGAATGTCTTCGTCACGAAGGAGGGCCGCGTCAAGATCCTCGATTTCGGTCTGGCCAGGCTGGCGATGGCGGAGGGAACCGGCGCGCTGAGCGGGTCGCCCACCGCGTCGGCCGGCACGCAGCCGGGGGCTGTCCTGGGGACCCTCCTCTACATGTCCCCCGAGCAGGTGCGCGGACGGCCCACCGATTCGCGGTCCGACATCTTCTCCTTTGGCGTGGTCCTTTATGAGATGGTCACGGGCCGCAGGCCATTCGCGGGGGACTCCGCGGCCGACACGATGTCGGCGATCCTGCGGGAGGACCCACCGGAGCTGTCGGTCGGCGACGGGAGCGTCTCCCCCGCGCTGGACCGGATCGTCCGACGCTGCCTGGAGAAGAACCCGGAGGCGCGCTTCCACTCCGCGTATGACCTGGCCTTCGCGCTGGAGACGACGTCGGCCGGCGCGTTCGGTTCGGGAGTCGCGCCGGCGCCGGACGCCCGGGTGGCCGATCGCCCCCGAACGCGTGCGCGCCTCGTCACCGCGTGCGTGGCGCTCGCGCTCGCAGCGGTGGCCGCGGGGTTTCTGGCGGGCCGGAGAACCGGGGACGGAGGTCAGAGGACCTTCCCGAGGTTCCAGCGGCTGACCTTTCGCCACGGGCACATCACGACGGCGCGTTTCGCCCCCGACGGACAGACGATCGTCTACGCGGGCGCCTGGGACGGAAGGCCGCCCGAGCTCTTCACGACCCGCGCCGGCGCCACCGAGTCCCGAACGCTCGGCCTGTCGAGCGCCGACGTCTTCTCCATCTCATCGTCCGGCGAGATGGCGATCAACCTGATCCGTCCGGCCGGCGTTCCGGATGTCCTCGCCCGCGTCCCGCTCGCCGGTGGCGCCCCGCGCGAGATGAGCGAGTCAATCCTCGCGGCGGACTGGGCGCCGGACGGAAGCGACCTGGCCGTGATCCGCAATGTCACGAGTCGGCGGACGGTCGAATTCCCAATCGGCAAAGTCCTCTACGAGTCGCCCGACCTGTACGACCTGCGGGTCTCGCCGAAGGGAGACAAGATCGCGATCCTGGAGGGGAATGGGGAGGTCGGGTCCCTCTCGGTCCTCGACCTCACCGGGCGCAAGACGCCGCTCGTGGGCAAGGGACTGGCATGGGCGCTGGCCTGGGCTCGGTCGGGTGACGAGATCTGGCTCATCCTCTCGGGAGGAGAAGCAGCGCCGAGCCTCCACGCGGTTTCCCTGACCGGCAAGGTGCGCGAGATCCTCCGGAGCCCCGGGATGCTGGGATTCTGCGACCTGTTCCGGGACGGGCGCGTCCTCGTGAACCACGTCACCTGGAGGGCCGGCCTCTACTGGCTCCGAGCGGGCGAGTCGAGGGAGCAGGACGTGTCGTGGCTCGACTGGTCGACCGCGGCGGATCTCTCCGCGGATGGAAAGACGCTCCTCTTCTACGAGGAGAGAGAAGCGGGGGACGCGGTCTTTCTCCGCCGGGCGCTCGACGAGCCCGCGATCAGGCTCGGAGACGGGAAGGGGCTCGCCCTGTCGCCTGACGGGCGGTCGGTTCTCGCGGTCCTCGACCCGGAAGGGGCGGAAGGCTCACGGCTCGTCCTCCTTCCGACCGGGGCCGGGGAGCCGAGGACCCTCGAGTTGGGCCCGATTGTGAGCATCCTCGGAGGCCGCTTCTTCCCGGACGGCAAGAGCGTGGTGTTCTGGGGAGCCGAGGCGGGAAAGTCCCGGCGCCTCTGGGTTAGCGATCTCGCCGGGGGAGAGCCGCGGCCAATCTCACCCGAGGGTATGGGGAATGCCAGCGCTGTCAGACCGGACGGCCGCGCGGTGGCAGCCTCGTTCGATCGCCAGATCCGGCTCTTCCCGGTGGAAGGGGGAGAGCCGCGCGTCATCCCCGGCCAGGAGGCGGGAGATCTCCCGGTCTGCTGGGATGACGACGGGCGATCCCTCTACGTCTACCATCCCACGGACGTGTCCCTCAAGGTCTACCGTGTCGACGTCGAATCGGGCAGGCGCGAGCTCTGGAAGTCAATCGACCCGACCGACACCGCCGGCGCCAATCGGATCGGCAATCTGCTCATGGCGCCCGCCGCCGGCTCCTACACCTACGGCGTTCAGCGCAGCTTCTCGGACCTGTACGTCGTGGAGGGGCTCCGGTGAAGGCGCTGCGGCTCACCTGCGCGTGTAGGTGTACTTCACGTCGGTGGTCCACGTCGCGCCGCCGTCCGTGGAGCTCTCCCAGTCGACCTTGAAGCCGCCGGGGCCGATCTCGGAGGCGATGATCCGGTTGTGTACCGTCCCTTCGGGGGAAGTCTGAGCAGTCCCGCTCTTCTCGTTGCTCGCGCTCAGACGTCCCTGTGACAGAGTCCCCTCCAGGACGTTCTGGTGGAAGGCGAAGTTGTCGGCGTGCGTGATCCTGTAGACCCCCCGGAACCGATCGTAGGACCACGTCCGCACGACCTCGACGGGAAGACCCTGCTCCATGTGCGTGAATCGCTCCTCGAGCAGTCCCCCGTCCAGCAGCCGCGTGATCGTGGAGGAGGCCTCCTTCGCGACCCAGGGGGCCCGTGGATACGCGCGCGTCTCGATCTTGAGATTCCACTCCCCGGCGAGCGGCTTCAACGCTTCCATCCCTTCGGGGGCCGGCATGCGGAATAGCTCGTCGCCGGCCGCCACGTTCAGGCGCACGTTCTCGACCTCGAGGACCTCGTTGCGGGTGCCGTACTCCATGTCGATCCGGTGGGGGATCAGGAGCCCGCCGTGATCGTGGAAGTCGGAGAAGTACGAACGCTTCTCCATCTCCTGACCGAAGTCGGCCGTGGTGGAGACGCGCGCGATCTCCAGGAAAGTGTTCGGGTCGAGGTACCAGTCCTCGCGGGAGCCGTCCCCGCGCGTCACCTCGATCCGCCAGGCACGCTGTCCTTCGAAATCAGTCAGGCCCACGGGCGTCACCTTGTGCCCCCCCTCGGGATAGGCCATGAGCGGGGTGTCGAACTCGGCCTCGCGCGCGATGATCGTCGCGTGCGGCAGGGGGGCCGGCAGCGGCCAGCCGTTGCCCGTGAGGGGGGAGATCCACCAGGAGGTGGACCCGTCGTAAGCCTCGACGACGGCGCGCTTCAGGACCGTCCCCTCGAACCGGTATAGGTTGGGCCGCCTGCGAAGGATCCTGAAGGCGCCGGGAGCGCTGAAGGTCGTCTGGCGGCCGGTGATCTCCATCGAACCGATCGCGCGCCATCGTTCGGCGCCGCCGCGCGCCGCGACGTGCCGGCGCAGCACGTCCTGGGCGGGCGCCTCGACGGGAGTTGCCGCGCCGGCCGGAAGGGAGGCGGCGAAGGTGACGGCCAGGATGAGGCGATCCAGGTTCCTCGTCATGATTAGTACCCCGAGGAGGCGCGGCCCGAGGGGCGCAGGTCGAGGCTCACGATCTCGTCCTGATCGCGCAGGTAGAGGCGGCCGCCGGCCAGCGTGGGAGCGGTCCAGGTTTTTCCGGTGAGAGCCTGGAGCCTCCCGTGCTCCAGATAGGCCTCGGGGCTTGCCTCGGCGAGCGCGAGGACTCCCTGATCGCTCAGCACGATCAGCAGGCCGTCGGCTGCGATCAGCGAGCCTTTGCCGAACCCGCGATGCACCCACCGCTGCTCTCCAGAGGCCGCCGAGATGCATTTGAGCGAGGCGTTGTCGAATCCGTAGATGTGATCCCCCACGAGGACCGAGGAGTTGAAGTGATTCTTCATCGTCCGGCTCGTCCAGACCTCGCGCGCCGATCCCTTGCCCTGTTCCGTCGTCACCTCGATGAGGATCGAGCCCACGTCATCGGAGGCCGAGGCGAAGATCCGGTTGGGCGGGACGAAGAGCGGCATGGCGATTGCTCCCGGGATCCACCTGTGGCTCCAGAGCAGCGCTCCGCCGGAGCTCAGGGACACGATCTCGCCCGTGCCCGTCCTCAGGAAGATCTCCT
The DNA here is from genome assembly GCA_036505635.1 of Candidatus Polarisedimenticolia bacterium. Taxonomy (GTDB): domain Bacteria; phylum Acidobacteriota; class Polarisedimenticolia; order JACPZX01; family DASXTC01; genus DASXTC01. The sequence goes on along the minus strand of DASXTC010000036.1, from coordinate 2,107 downwards.
GCCGCACGCCGTCGATCGTGACGGTAAGTCCTGAGGCGTACCCGGCCGGTCCGTTCTGCGAGGTCCAGCTCGTCCGGCCCGTCCTTTTGTCGAGCGCCTGGATCGCTTTTCCCTCCGCCCCGCCTCCCTCCACGATCAGGAGATCGCCGTCGATCAGAGGAGTCGAGCCGACCCCTCGCTGGGGCACCCTTCCGCCGAACGTGGCGACCAGGTCGACCTCCCACACTCTCGAACCGTCGGAGATCTTCAGGGCGGAGAGCTTTCCGTGGGAGGAGAGGACAAAGACGAGATCGCCGTCCACGATCGGCGTCGAACGGGGACCATCGCCGAACTCCTCGATGAACTTCGGGCCCATGGGGGTCCGCCAGATCGGTTCGCCGGTGTCGGCCTTCAAACAGACGGCGATCTCCGACTCGGCGTCGGAGTGCATCGTGTAGAGACGTCCCGCGGCCACGGTGATGCTCGAGAAGCCGTCCCCGATCGGTTTTCGCCACGCCAGCGCGGGGCCGCCGTCGGGCCAGCTCCTGGCCAGGCCCGTCTCGGCGGAGACTCCGTCCCGCCGGGCCCCGCGAAACTGCGGCCAGTCGCCGCCCAGGCACCAGAGGGCGAGCATCGCTATAGGGATTCGCCTTGCGGGCTTCAAGCGTGGCATCCAAACCTCCCGTGATCGGACCCTGCTCTTACGAGTCCCGCCCGCGCTGGTTTCAGGATCCCCAGCTCCACAGGCTCAGATCGGTCCTGTCCTTTACGATCACTCCGTGCGGCACGGGGACCGGGTGCGCCCACGTGGGGCTCTCGGCGACCCGGTAGCGCGCGAGCGGTGAGAACTCCTTCGAGGCGGCCGGCAGCACGATCAGCTCGCCGCCGTCGGTCAGCGCTAGGACGAAGGTGCCCGCCGCCACCAGCGTCACCTGGTCGGCGACGCGCCCCGGGCTCATCCATTGGACCTCGCCGGTCTTCGGATCCAGGCAGACGAGCTGCCTCTGACGCAGCAGGGAGAGGCCGAAGAGCCTCCCGGAAGCCAGGACGGGAGAGCTCATGTAGAACGAGGCGTCCTTGCGGCTCCAGACCTCGCGCGGCGACAGGTCCTCTCCTTTCGTCTCGAAGGTGTACGCGCGGACCCCCTGCTCGATCCCGGAGACGATGAGCAGATTCTCGAAGAGGAGGGGAGTCACGATGTTCTGGTCATATGGGGTGGTGAAGGGGAGGCTCCAGAGGAGCCGGCCGTCCGAGGCCGCCACGCCGACGATCCGCTGGTCCGTTTGGGTGATGATCTGCCTCCGGCCCGCCAGCTCCGCCAGGATGGGGGAGGCGTACCCCGGTCCATCCCCCTTGAGAGCCCATCGGCGTTTCCCCGTTTTCACGTCGAAGGCGGAGAGACTTCCGTCGTGATGGCCGCCGACGTGGGTGATGACCAGATCGTCGACGACCAGCGGCGAAGCGGCCGCTCCGTAGAGAGGGGAGGTCGCTTTGAATTCCGTGGAGAAGTCCTTGCGCCAGCGGAGGTCCCCCGTCGCGGCGTCGAGGGCGGATATCACGCCGGTGATCCCGAAGGTGAAGAGCGTGCCCCCGGCCTCGACGGGTGTGGCCTTCGGCCCCTTGCCGTGGCCGGTGGCCGCCGGGTTCATCTCGTAGGATATGGGCCACGCGACGCGCCACAGGGTGCCGCCGTCCGACAGTCGCAAGGCCCTGACGACCTCCCGATCCTCCTCGCGCGCGTGCACGAAGACGCGATCCCCGACGAGGATCGGGCCGGCATGTCCCTCGCCGACGGGGACCGACCAGGCGCGGACGAGCTTCTCCGGCCAGACGGCCGGTGGCACGACCCCGGCGGCGACGCCATCACGCTGAGGGCCGCGCCACTGCGGCCAGTCGGCGGCTCCCGCGCCCGCCATCAGGGCCGCGCAGCCGATGGTCGAGATGAGCGTTCCACGAAGAAACGGGGTCATGAAGCCTCCGGAGGTGGGTGACTCTACGACATCCGCGGCCGGGCGTCCATCCATAGGAGTGCGTCCGAGTAATGGCTCGGGTCGCGTTGCGAGCGCCGCGGGGTCGGATCCGAGGAAGCGCGACGAAGTCGATGCGAGACATCGTCGAGGAGCGCTGA
>DASXTC010000035.1:0-58865 GCA_036505635.1 Candidatus Polarisedimenticolia bacterium | reverse complement strand
CCGACCCCGCGGCGCTCGCAACGCGACCCGAGCCATTACTCGGACACGCTCCTAGATGGAACGGCCGGCCCGCGCCGGCCTCTCGGAACGAAGCTTGCCGCGGCCGCGGGGATCGCGCTGCTTGCGCTCGCCATCTCGATGGTCGCGATCCTTCCGGCCACCGAGCTCCTTTCCCGTTCCGAGAGAGGGGCCGGGTTCGACCGCGAGGACGCCCTCAAGTGGTCCCTGCCTCCCGCGGCTCTGATCGAGACGGTGGTGCCGGGCCTGTTCGGCGATCCGACGCGCACCGATCCCGCGAGGTACTGGGGCGGTGGCGTCTTCGACGCGGGGCTCCCCCTCATCCTGAGTCTCTATCTGGGACCGGCGGCGCTCATCCTTGCGGGGACGGGGTTTGGCGCCGGCGTGCGCTCGGGGGGCGCGCGCCGCGCGGAGGCGTTGGGGCTCGGCTGCCTGGCCGCCGGCGGGGTCGCACTCGCGCTGGGGAGGTTCCTGCCCCTCTATCCGGCGCTCATCTCGATCCTGCCGCCGCTGAGATCGGTCCGGTATCCGGTGAAGTTCTTCCTGCTGGCCACGTGGGCCGTGGCGGTGCTCGCCGCCCGCGGCTACGACCGGGCGACGGCACGGTCGGGTCAGGCCGGGTCGGCCTGGCGGGGGATCCCGGTCTGGGTGGCCTGCGGCGCGGCCTTTGCAACGCTTGGAGCGCTCCTGGCGGGAGGCCATCGTGCTGAGCTGATGGCCTCGATGGTCCGGTGCGGTCTTCTCATCGCGCTCACGGGCCTCCTGCTTTCGATTCGCGCGCCCAGGACGATCCGGCTCGGCCTTCTGGTCCTGCCCCTGCTCGATCTCATCGCGGCGAACGTCTCGCTGAACCCGGTCGCGCCGTCTGATTTCTACACGACCCCTCCGCGGCTCGCGGCGCCACTCGGTCCCGCGGGCGCGGGAAGGATCTGGGCGGCGAGACGCCCCGAGGGGTTCGCCTTCCGCACGCCGCGTGGGGATGAGCCCGATTCGCTGCGTTGGGGATTCTTCTGGGACCGGATGACTCTGCGAAACGCGACATACCTCCCTTCGGGATACCGGTTCGCCTACGATCGCGGCAACGAACGGCTCGACGTGATGCCCGGGGCCGCGTTCGGCAGGCTCCTCTACGAGGGGGAAGGCGCCTCGATCCCCGCGCAGGAGTCCGCGCGGCTGTTGTCGGTGGCGGGGGTGGATCGGGTCATCACATACGGAGGGCTGGAGGGCCCCGGTCTCGTCGAGGCGGCGCGGCTCGAAGGGGAGAGCCGTCCGCCCGTGGTCGTGATGCGCAACGAGAACGCGCTGCCGCGCGCCTACGTGGTCTCCCGCGTGGAGGTTCATCCCGACATCCTGAGGGCCGCGCGCCGGCTGAGGGAACCATCCTTCGATCCACGCGCCGCCGTCATACTCGAGGAGGGGCTCGCCCCGCGGGGCCCTGCCGCCGCGGAAGATCCCAGCGCGGTCCCGGGAGGGGCGCGAATCCTCGAGGAGGGACCCACGCGGGTGATCGTGGAGTCGTCCTCGGCGGAGCCCGGCTACCTCGTCCTGGCAGACACCTTCTACCCCGGGTGGAAGGGGAGCGTGGACGGCGAGGAACGGCCGATCCTGAGGGCCAACACGATGTTCCGAGCCGTGGCCGTGCCCGCGGGCACGCACCGGGTCGAGTTCCTCTACAAACCGTCCTCGGTGCGGTCCGGTCTGATGGTGACTGCGGCGGGCCTCCTCCTGGCGGGCATCCTCGCGGTGCCGAGGCGCCGGTGAGAGATCCCGGCCAGGCGCGGATCAAACTGGCCGTCGCCGCGGGGCTGTTCCTCATTGCGGCGTGCAGCTCGCTGGTGAAGGCGAGATCCTACGATCTGTGGTGGCACCTCGAGGCGGGCGAGCGGATCGTCTCCACCCTCTCGGTGCCGCGTGCCGACGACTTCTCGTTCACGTCGGCCGGCGCGCCCTGGATCGATCACGAGTGGCTCTTCCAGGTCCTTCTTTACGGGTTTCACACTCTTGGTCCGCTGGGATTCACGCTGCTGAAAGGATCCTGCGCGCTGGCAACCGCGGCCATCGGCTATTGGGCGCTGAGACGCAGCGGCTCGTCGGCAGGGACCGCGTTGGCAGTGGTCGCCCTCTCGGTGGCCGGCATGAAGTTCCGCCTGACCGAGCGACCAGAGGCGGTCAGCCTCGCGATGGCGACGGCCACGGCGGCCATCGGGCTCGACCTGGTCACGAGGCCGTCGTCGCCGGCGCGCCGCCTGGTTTCGATCGCTCTCGTGACGATCCTCTGGGTCAACATGCACGCGGGGGCGCTGATCGCTCCTGTCATCATGCTTGCCTGTGCCGCCGGCGCCGCGCTGGATCATCTGCGATCGTCCAGGGCGGTCCGGTCCGGCATGGGGCCTGTGTGGCTCGCCGTGCCGATCACCGCGGTGTCTCTCCTCGTCAACCCGTTCGGGTACCACATATACACGGTGCCCTCCGGGATCACCGAAGCGCTGGCCCCTGCCAACATCACGAACCCCGAGTGGACGGCCCCTAGCTCGCGCGAATTCCCGCTGTTCTATTTCGTGCTGCTCGTCGTTGCCGCGGCGGCGCTGGCCAGGCTCGCCCGTCTCCGACCTCTCGCCGGCCCCCGCCTGGCGATCCTCCTTCTCGCGGCGGCAATGGCCCTCAGCTCCGTCCGGCACATAGGGATCTTCTTCGCCCTGCTGCCATTGATGGTGGACCTGGCCCCCGCTCCCGGCAACGCGCGTCGCGGCGGGAGGCTGGTCCCCGTGGCGGCCCTCACGGCGGTTCTCGCGGCCTGCGCGTGGATGATCGTCTTTCCGCAGGCCGGCGCGGCCATCGGGATCGGCGTACAGCCGGGAAGGTTTCCGGAAAAGGCGGCCGACTTCATCGACCTTCACATGAAGGAGGGGCGGCTCTACAACGACGTCTCGTTCGGAGGGTATCTCATCTGGAGAGGGTACCCGGTCAGGCGCGTCTTCATCGATGGACGCAACGAGGTGCACTCCGCGCTGCTGAGGGATCTCTCCGCCGCGATCGACGACGGCCGGCGGTGGCGCGATCTTCTCGACAGGCATGGCGTCGACGGGGCGATTCTGATGTACCGGCCGGAAATAGTCCCCGTCGTGGACGCCGACACCGGACGCCGGTCGGCCGGCACCTTCTCGGAGCTCCACTTCCCTCGAAGCGACTGGGCCCTCGTCTACTGGGACGACACGGCAATGGTCTTCGCGGGGCGCCACGGGAGGTACTCCGATCTGGCCCGGACGCTCGAGTACCGCGTGGCGCGCCCCGAGGAGTGGGCGCTGGGCTCCTTCGACGAGGAACCTGGGCCAGGGCAGGAGGAGCTGGCGGGAGAGATCCGCCGGAAGCTCGCCGAGGAGCCCGGATGCCGCCTCGCGCTGGCGGCGGCCGGTTCCGTTTCGATCACGCGGGAGCGCGAGCGATGACAATGAGTGTCAATCGGAACTGTCAAAGAAGGTCCCCTCGATGGGTCAGTCGTTTTCTACTTGAGCAAGCTAAGTCGCTATGAAAAAATGACTTAGCTCTAAACGACGATCCGAGGATCCGCCTGGCACCGCGGTTGCTCTGCTCATTGCTCGAAGGAGGACCCTACGAAATGATGAAACTTCGGAGACAGATGGGATTCACTCTCATCGAGCTGCTCATCGTTGTGGCCATCATCGGGATCATCGCGGCGATCGCGATTCCCAACCTGTTGAACGCCATCGACAGGGGTAAGCAGAAGAGGTCGATGGCCGACATGAGGTCGCTCGGCACGGCGGTCGAGTCCTACTCGGTGGACGTGAATTTCTATCCGATCTCGACCTCGATGGCCAGCATCACGTCCATCGGAGCCACCACGATGGGTATCGAGCCGATCTACATCAAGCTTGCCCCGACCAAGGATGGGTGGGGCGGCCTGTACTACTACGGCTCGGACGTCGCTGGCGCGGGCTCCGATTACACGATCTCGACCTACTCCAAGGACAAGAAGGTGAGCGCGGCGAGCGCGGGCGCGACGTCCGACTTCGACTGCGACATCATCTTCCAGAACGGCACCTTCACCGCCTATCCGGAAGGGGTCCAGACCTAAATCTCGTCCGAACTGCGGTTGCGGCGGAGCCATCCCCCACACCGGGGGGGCTCCGCCGAGCTGTTTCAAGACGCAGGCTCCCAGCCGGGGTTTCGCGAGGCATGACAGTCCTTGTCATGTGCCCCTGACATCAACGTCCGTGCGGCACGATCCGGCGTGACTCCAGGTGTTTCGCCGTTCTACTCCCAAGTCGCGTGCTCTGTGTGAGTTGGGGCCATACCTGAGCGCGAATCCCTGGCTGGCACTGCCGTTGCCTCTCTCCCTGGCCAGAGGAGGAACAGCAGACATGATGAAGCTTCGGAGACAGATGGGATTCACTCTCATCGAGCTGCTCATCGTCGTAGCCATCATCGGGATCATCGCGGCCATCGCGATTCCCAACCTGTTGAACGCCATCGACAGGGGTAAGCAGAAGAGGTCGATGGCCGACATGAGGTCGCTCGGCACGGCGGTCGAGTCCTACTCAGTGGACGTGAACTTCTATCCGATCTCGACCTCGATGGCCAGCATCACGTCCATCGGAGCCACCACGATGGGTATCGAGCCGATCTACATCAAGCTTGCCCCGACCAAGGATGGGTGGGGCGGCCTGTACTACTACGGCTCGGACGCCGGTGGCGCGGGCTCCGATTACACGATCTCGACCTACTCCAAGGACAAGAAGGTGAGCGCGGCGAGCGCGGGCGCGACGTCCGACTTCGACTGCGACATCATCTTCCAGAACGGAACCTTCACGGCCTATCCTGAAGGGGTCCAGACGTAGCGTTGAGGTCAAGCGGGCGGGGCGCCACTCATCGGAGAGGGGGGCCCCGCCCCTCGTGTTTCAGAGGTTCGACCGTCCGGCGAGAAGTGAGTCAAAGTGGGCGCGGGTCCCGATCGCAGGATCGTCCAGGCAGGACGGGCTCTCAGGGGGATGCCTTCCCGGACACGGACGGGGAGCCGGAACGAGGACCAAGGTTGATCTTACGAGCCGGGCGACACAGATTGGCACCCGGCTCCATCATTGGAGTTGGTGCGCTGGCGGTCTCAATCGCCTCCTGAACTGGCGAGGTGGCCGACAAGTCATGTAGATTGACATCGTTGCCACCAGCGCCGGGTTGCCGGCCTGCAACTGGCACCACCGTTGTCGTATTCCGGTCGAAAAGAGGAGGAACACCCCCGATGTCGAGGCTGATAAAGCGCACCGGATTCACCCTGATCGAGCTGCTCATCGTCGTGGCCATCATCGGGATCATCGCGGCGATAGCGATCCCCAACCTGTTGAACGCGATCGACAGGGGCAAGCAGAAGAGGTCGATGGCCGACATGAGGTCGCTCGGCACGGCGGTCGAGTCGTACTCGGTGGACGTGAACTTCTACCCGATCTCGACCTCGATGGCGAGCATCACGTCGATCGGAGCCACCAACATGGGGATCGAGCCGATCTATATCAAGCTTGCCCCGACCAAGGATGGGTGGGGGGGCCTGTACTACTACGGCTCCGATACGGGCGGCTCCGGTTCCGACTACACCATCATGACGTACGGCAAGGATAAGAAGGTGAGCTCTGCCAGCAAGGGCGCGACGAACGATTTCGACTGCGACATCATCTTCCAGAATGGGACCTTCACGGCCTATCCGGAAGGGGTTCAGACATAGCCCGTCGCCTGGAGCCGGCTGGAGCGCTCTCGCAAAGGGAGAGCGGACCGGCCGGCGGCGCTCATCGGGCGCGGAGGAGCAGGATGATGGACCGGAGATCCAGAGGGTTCACCCTCGTCGAGCTTCTGGTGGTGGTGGCGATCATCGGGATACTGGCCGCGATCGCGATCCCCGCTCTTCAGACCGCGGTCGACAAGTCGAAGCAGCGCGCCACCATGGCCGACATGCGCGGCATCGCCACGGCGGTGCAGCTCTATCAGATCGACGAGAGCATCTTTCCCACCGATGCGACCCCTTCGGCGACCCTGGTGAACCTTCTGCAGCCTCACACCAAGGTGGTTCTCCCCGATCGGGATCACTGGCTCCACGATTACGGATACCACTCGGACAGCTATACTTGGTATTCTCTTGAGTCGTTCGGCCGGGACGGGATCGACGGCGTGGACATCACGTCGGCCACCCGCCTCCAATTCGAGCTGGATATCGTTTACGCCACGGGCCGCTTCTCCAACGCCCCCGACTAGGCCTTCGCCGGCCGGGAGCCGAGGGGCCCGCCGGGGACGACCCTGAACCGTCTCGACCCGCGGTCTCTCCTTCCAGCGTCTCTCATCATCCTGGCGGCCTTCGCGCCGCCCCACGTCCGCGCCGAGTCCTGGGGGATGGCGGTGGCGCTCGCCTCCCTCATGGCGGTCCTCACGCGCCCGACCGGACCCGGTGGCGCGGACCCGCTCGGGAGCTCGACCGCCGAACGTCCCTGGCTCTGGACCATCGCGCTGGCGGCGGTGGCCGCCAACGTCGTCTCCTCACTCCAGCCTCTGGCCTCGGCACGAACGGCGGCGCTCTGGTGCGCGTACGCCTTCCTTTTCCTGTTCTGCCGGGGCCTGCTGGCGCGGGACGCGGGGAAGGACGCGTGGCCCCCCGGTGGAATCATCGCCGCGGCGGTGATCACCGCGGGAACGGGGCTCGCGGCGCACGGGCTCTACCAGTGTCTGTTCGGATTCGACCGACTCGCGCTGCTGGCCGGTCCGGAGGCATCCGAGGCGCTCCGGGCCCGGATTGCCTCCGGGCGCGCGATGGCGACGCTGGGGCTGCCGGGCGCGCTGGCCGGCTTCCTTGCGCTCTCGATACCGCTCACGTTCGGGTGGGCGAGCCGTCCCGGTGGGCGCGGCCCCGAACGCGCCCTCGCCTGGCTCCTCGCCGGCATCCAGGCCGCGGGCCTCGTGGCCACGCGCTCCGCCGCGGGGATCCTCTGCGTCACCCTGGCCGGTGGGCTCGCCGCCTGGTGGAACCTTCGCGAGGATCGTCGCGGCACGGCGCGCGCTGTGGCCGTGGTGCTGATCGCGGCCGGTCTGGCGGGGGCGGCGGGCCTGATGGCGCTGCGCTGGTCGGCACGCACGTCATCCGATGAAGGACAGGGCCCCTTCGCGCTGCGTCTCGGGAACTGGAACGTGGCGCTGGCGATCTTCGCGGAGCACCCGGTGCTGGGGGCCGGGGTCGGGTGCTACGGGATCGCCTTCCCGCGGCACCGCACCTGGGAGATGAACGAGTCGCGGTTCGCGCACAACAGCTATCTCCAGATCCTCGCGGAAGGAGGTATGGTGCCGGGCGCGGCGGCCGCGATCCTGGCCGGCGCCCTCGCCCTCAGGCTGCGCCGGTTCGCCGCGGCGCGAGACGATTGGATGGCCCCCTTCCTCTCGGCGGCCTGTCTCTCGTTTCTCCTGCATAACCTCGCGGACTTCACCTTCTACCTGCCCACGGTCGGCTTCGCTTTCTTCGGTCTGGCGAGCCTCGCGTGCGGGCCCGCGACGCCCCGCGCCGCGGGGAGCGGGGTCCCGAAGCTCCTCGTGACCGGGGCCGCGCTGGGCCTGGCGGCCTTCGCGCTGATGGTGACCCGCGCCGACATCATGAAGGAGGCGGCGCTGCGCGCGGTGCGGGCCGATCCATCCCTGGCGGCGAACCTGGCCTCCGACGCCGTCGAGAGGAACCCATTCGACCCGGACTCCCGCTCGATCCTCTCCCACCTCCTGCTGCAGCGCGGGATGGGGCCGGATGGACAGCGGGATCTCGCCGAGGCCGAGGCACAGGCGGTGGACGCCGTCGATCTCGATCCTCAAACCCCCCACCACTGGCATCACCTCGGGCAGGTCCGCCTCGCGCGGCGCGATCCACTGGGAGCCTACATCGCGCTCACGCGCGCGGCGCAGCTCTACCCCATCAAGATCGAGTACCGCCGGGATCGGGATGCCGTGGCCGGGGCGCTGTCGGGCGGGACGGAGCCGCGGTGAAAGACGGGGCAACTGCGGTCCTCGACGCTCTGCTGGCCCTCCTGCTCGTCTCGCTTGTCTGGTTCGAGGGAGGGGCGAGCCCATCCGGGCTCTTCCTGGCGCACACGATCATCTTCCTCCTCGCGGCGGGAGCCCTTCTGCTCCGGATGCGTCGGGGGACCATCGCGTTGCCGCTTGGATGGGAGATGCTGGCCGGGCTCGGCGTGGCCGCCGCTTGCCTCATCTCCTTCCTGCGCGTGGACTACCTGTTCGGACCGTTCCTGTCGTTGTGGAACGTGGCCATGACGATCCTCCTGGCCGTCGCGATGATCCTGCTGGGCGGCTCGCGCTGGCGCCTGCGCGCCGGGGCGGTGGCCGCCGCGAGCGCGGCGCAGGCGATCTTCGTCCTCGTGGCGCCCGGGAAGACGAACCTGACCCCGTCCGGGACCTTCGCGAACGCCAACCAGCTCGCCGCCTACCTCAACGTGGGGGCCTTCCTCGCTCTGGGCCTGGCGATCGATCTCCGCCGGGCCGGGCGCAGGATCGCCGCGGGCGCGTGCCTCGCCATGGCGCTTCTGGATCTTGGCGTGATCCTGATGGTGGGGGCCCGCGGCGCTCTTCTCTCGACGATCCTGGTGTCGGCTCTCTGGTCAGCCGCCGCGGCCCGCGCGCTGCCGCGTCGCGCCAAGATCCTGCTGGCCGGGGCGCTCGTGCTCCTGGCGCTCGCCTCGGCGGTCAGCGTGGCGGCCCGGTTCGAAAGGATCTTCGATCCGTACCTGTTCGATCGTGTGAGGATCTGGAGGGCGGGAGTGGAGGCGGCACTGGATCACCCGATCCTCGGGATGGGGCCGGGGATGTTCGAGGCGCGCGGCTATCGGTACGCCTTCCCGCTCGAGCGCGAGATGTTCCAATACTCGAAGCGGGCCGGCTCGACGCACGCCACCTATTTGCAGGCGCTGGTGGAGACGGGCCTCATCGGCCTTGCCGCGCTGGCCGCCCTGCTCGCCCTCCTGGTGCCCCGCCTCTGGCGTCTGAGAACCGGGGAGACCTCGGAGGGGGCCGCCGGCGCTTGCGCGGCGCTCGCGCTTCTGGTCTGCCTCGTTCACGGGATCGTCGACATGCCCTTCGACGTCCCCGTCGTGACGCTGAGCCTCCTCGCCCTGGTCCTCCCACTGCTGACACCGGCACGGCCAGGGGACGCCGCGCTCTACCTCGCGCTCCCCTCGAGCCCGGGTCCCTCCCGGCGCCTTGCCACCCTGGCGCTGGCGGCGATCGCGACGCCGGCATGGCTCGGGGGAGTAGCGCTCCCCTACGCGGCCGACCTCAGCTTTGCCAGGGGGGCCGTGGCGAGCCGGCCCGGCGCTCCGGATCCCTCCATCACGCGGGCGATCGTGATGAACCCGTACAACCCAGCCTACCCGGCAGGGCGCGCCGAGATCGCCTGGCGGCGGGATCGGCCGCTCGACCTTGCTACCTTCGCGGCCGTCGACCTGGACCTCGAGGAGGCGCATCGCATCGACCCGGGCAGGCCCGAGCCGCTCCTGCGTCTGGCGCAGCTCCACGCCCGGGCCTGTTTCGATCTGTCGGCCGGCGCGGCTTCAACGCAGCGGGCGGAGGGTTACTACCGCGAGGCGCTCGCGCTCGGGCTGAAGGATCCTCGCCCCTATCTCGAGCTGGCGCTCTTCCTGCTGGCCCGAGGAAGCCCGGTCGACGAGCCGGTCGCGCTGATCTCGCGGGCGCTGGCGCTCGAGCCAAGGTACCTCGAGGCGAGGCTCGCCATGGCGCGCGCGCTGCTGGTTTCCGGACGGCAAGAGGAGACGGAACAGGAGCTGGACCGGCTCGCCCTGATCCGACGCGAGCTGACCGGATACGCGCCCCGGAACGGCTACGAGGAGGACCTGATGCGGCTGGATTCCAGAGAGCTGAAGGACCTCGAGGCGAGGCTTGCGCAGCTCACGGTTCCTCCTTCTCAGGCTCCTCTTCTTCCTCCTCCTCGTCCTTGAGGGGGACGGGGGTCCTGCCGCGGGCCGGGGGAGTGCCTGCGCCGGGCAGCTTCGCCATGAGCTCGTCGAAGGCAGATTTGACCGGGTCCTTCCTGCGCGGCGCCTTGCCGCGGCGGTACGGGTGATCGTTGAGGCAGGTGTTGCACTGGACCTTGAGGATCACCTCGCCGTCGAGCGCCATGATCCCATGGTTCATCACGAGCTTGCAGCGGGAGCAGTAGTCATCCACCAGGTCGCCGAGTCTCACGCGCCGCGCCGCCATCATGCCTCCGGCATGGATTGTCGAATCCCCGTGGGAAGGATTCCACTCGATTCTGATACGGAACGACCTTTCAAGTCCACCTCGGGACCGGCCGGACGGGAGCGTGGCGGAAAGGCTCGACAAAGCCCGCGTGAAGCCTATGTTATAATCGCCCGCGGGACGGGCAGAAGTACAGGAAGATCAGCAGGATAGGAGAATTCCGATGAAGCCGGAACCCGCCGCGACGCTCAATCCCCGGGCCTCCCGCGGCCCGGTCCGAGAAGATTTCCTGGTGTTCGGAAGGCCCGCTCTGGAGGAGGCCGAGATCCAGGAGGTCGTGGCGACGCTGAGATCGGGCTGGATCGGCACCGGTCCCCGTGTCGCGCGGTTCGAGGAATCGTTCCGCGGCTACATCGGCGCGCGGCACGCGCTGGCGCTGAACTCCTGCACCGCGGGCCTCCATCTCTCACTGATCGCCGCGGGAGTCGGGCCGGGCGACGAGGTGATCACGACGCCGCACACCTTCGCGGCCACAGCCAACGCGATCGTCCACACCGGAGCCACGCCCGTGTTCGTGGACGTCGATCGGCGCACGCAGAACATCGAGCCTTCATTGATCGAGGCGGCGATCACGCCGAGGACCAAGGCCATCCTGCCGGTCCATTTCGCGGGGCGCCCGTGCGACATGGATCCGATCCTCGCGTGTTCCCGCAGGCACGGACTGATTATCATTGAGGACGCCGCCCACGCCATCGAGGCCGTCTATCACGGCCGCCACGTCGGGACGATGGGGGACGCCGCCTGCTTCTCGTTCTACGTCACCAAGAACCTCGTGACCGGCGAGGGGGGGATGGTCACGACCCCGCATGACGACTGGGCGGAGAAGATTCAGATGTACGGCCTTCACGGGCTGTCGAAGGGTGCCTGGAGACGGTACAGCGACGAAGGGTTCGTGCACTACCAGGTCCTCTACCCGGGCTTCAAGTACAACATGACCGACGTGCAGGCGGCTCTCGGGATCCACCAGCTCGCGCGAATCGAGGAGTACTCGCGCCTTCGGAATCAGATCTGGGAGCGGTACGACGCCGCCTTCGCCGATCTGCCGGCGACCACGCCGTTCCCCCAGGAGGCCGGGACCCGTCACGCGCGCCATCTCTACACGCTCCTGCTCGACGTCGAGCGCCTCCGGGTGGACCGCGACACGGTGGTGGAGGATCTGAAGAGAGAGGGGATCGGCACCGGCATCCACTTCATCTCCCTGCACCTGCATCCCTACTACCGCGACCGGTTCGGTTTCGCGCCCGAGGGCTTTCCGAACGCGCGCCACATCTCCGAGCGGACGCTGTCGCTGCCGCTGTCGGCGAGCCTCGGTGACCGCGACGTACAGGACGTCATCGACGCCGTGAGGAAGGTCCTGCTGCGGCATTCCTGATGCCCGAGGTTCCGACCACCCTCCTGTTTCTCGGGGACCGCTCCCCGTATGGCCTCAGCGTGGCCCGGGCGGTCCTGGCTTCGGGCCTCCCTCTGCGCGGAGTCATCGTTCCATCCAGGCAGGCGTGGACGAGAGCGCGCGCCAGGGCGCTGCGCGCGGGCTCGGCGTCACTCACATCCGGTGCCGGGCTGCTGCGACGCGCGGTGGCGCGCACGCGCCGGGCGATGGAGCCGCTGCCCGCGCGGATCCCGGGAGGCGAGCCGCTTCCCACGCTCGTCCTCGATCCGGGAACCACGTCCGAGGCGCTGGAGGACGCGTGCCGCGCGGCGGGCGTGGAGTGGGACGCCGTCGACGAGATCCGCTCCCAGGGCTTCCTGGCCCGCGTGCGGAACGCTCGTCCCAACCTGATTCTCTCGGCCGCGTTTCCTCTCATCTTTCCGCGTGAGCTGCTCGAGATCCCTGCTCTCGGGGCGATCAACTTCCATCCATCGCTTCTGCCCCGGTGCCGCGGGTGCCATCCGATCTTCTGGACGCTGGCCAGCGGCGAGACCCAGGGAGGCGTCACGGCCCACCTCATGACCGAGGAGGTCGACGCAGGCGACATCGTGGCGCGGATCCCGCTGCCGCTCACCGAGGAGGACGACTACGGCTCGCTCTACCGGCGCGCGATGGGAGCCGCGGCGGAGCTGGTCGCCATGGTCGAGCGCTTCGTCGCCGCCGGAGCAGGCAAGGGCGAGCCACAGGATCACACGCGGGCCTCCACGTTCCACGAGGACTCCGAGGAGGATCACCGGATCCGCTGGAGGCACATGTCGTCCGGCGAGATCGTCGCCTTGACGCGCACGGGGGAGGCCTTCACCACCGTCCGCGGGGAACGAGTCGGGATCCTGAAGGCCCGGGAGCAGCACACCATCGCTCGCGAGAGGCGCGCCGCGCGTCCCGGCCTCGTCCTCGCCACCACGGAGGCGACGCTCCTGGTATCGGCGGCCGGCGGTCCGGTCGTCATCCACCAGGTCGCGTGGCGTGGCATGGGATACAGCGCGGGGAGGCTGGCGCGCGCGATCGGAGTGGAGCGGGGCGAGGTGCTCGGGTGAGCGAGCCGGCGGAGGAGATCCGCAGGGCCGCGGCGGGCGGCGTCGTCTGGACGGCGACATCCCAGGCGGTGCGGCAGGTGCTCCAGGTCGCGGTCACGGCGATCCTCGCGCGGTATCTCGTGCCGGAAGACTTCGGGATGATCGGCATGGCCGCCGTCACGCTGGCCTTCGTCGCACCACTCAACGAGATGGGAATGGGTGCGGCGCTGATTCAGAGAAAGGACCTGAGCCCGCGCCACGCCACCGCGGTCTTCTGGTCCCAGATCGCGATGGCTTCGGCCGTGGCGGCGCTGATGGCCGCCGGGGCCCCAATCGTCGCCGGCTTCTTCAAGCGACCAGACCTGGTCCCCCTGCTGCGGCTGATGTGCTGGAACCTCCCGGTGGGAGCGGCCGCTTCGGCGCCTCAGGCCCTTCTCGCGAGGCGTCTGAGCTTCGGGCGCATCGCGGCGGTGGAGACGATCAGCCTCGCGGGGGCCGGGGCGATCGCGGCCGCGATGGCGGTGACCGGCTGGGGAGTCTGGAGCCTCGCCGGGCAGGCGCTGGCGGGCACCGCGATCACCACGATCCTGGTGATCCCCATGTCGGGGATCAGCCCGCTGTCGCGGGCGGACCGCCCGACCAGGGCGCATCTCATGGAGCTGGCGCGCTTCAGCGCCCCGCTGACCGGCTACCAGCTCCTGAACTTCTTGAGCCGCAACATCGACGACATCCTGATCGGCCGCTTTCTCGGCGCGGAGGCGCTCGGCTTCTATCAGATGGCCTACCGGGTGATGATGTACCCTCTGCAGAAGGTGAGCGGGATCGTGGGCCGCGTCTCGTTCCCCGCTTTCGCCTCGATGCAGGACGACACGGAGCGCATCCGGCGCGGCTACCTCAGGACGGTGCGGTACATCGCCCTGGTCACCTTCCCGATGATGGCCGCCGTGATGGTGGCCGCGCCCGAGCTGACCGGCGTCCTGTTCGGACCCGCCTGGGCGCCCGTGGCCTCCCTCATCGTGGTGCTCTCGCTGGCCGGGATGGCCGGCTCGATCGGCACCACGGTGGGAAGCCTGTTCCTGTCGAGGGGTCGCTCGGATCTCATGCTGAAGTGGGAGCTGGTGGCGTCGACCTGCTACGCCGCGGCGATCGCGTTCGGCCTCATGTGGGGGCTCATGGGAGTTGCGGTCAGCTACACGATCACGGCGCTGATCCTCTGGCCGATCTCGCACGTCATCGCCAACCGCCTGATCGACCTGCCGATGAAGTCGTTCTTCCACGCGCTCGTGCCCCAGGCCCTGCTGGCGGTGTCGCTGGCGAGCGTGCTCCTGGCGGTGAAGGTGATCTGGCTGCCGGCCGAGCCGGTCGCGCAGGCCGCCTTCCTGGTCTCCTGCGCGGCGATCGGGGCGGGTGCGCTTGCCTGCGCGGCGTGGGCGGGAAGGCCCGCGGCGGCGGCCGAGGCGCTGGCGCTGGTCCGGGAGGCTTTTTCCGGGATGCGGCGCTCGGGCCGCAGGGTGGCGCCGTGAGCGCGGAGACCCTCGCGGCTCCAATGTCGTCCCCCGCGGTGGCCCACGTGATGGAGTGCTACCTCGGCCTCACCGAGACCTTCATCCACGAGTACCTCGCGGCGTTCAGCCGGATCCGGCCCGTCGTGATCGCGAAACGCTTCGAGAACCTCGAGGTCTTCCCGCTTCCTTCAGGCGTCAGGCTCCACCGCTCGCCGCCGGGACGTTTCAGCCCCGCCCGGATGGTCGGGGCAGCGCGCCGGCGGCTCACCGGCGGGGAGCCTCATCTCGAAGGGATCCTGGCGCGCGAGGCCGTGCGCCTGATCCACGCTCACTATGGTCCCACCGCCTGCGATCTCCTCGAGGTGCGGCGGCGCACGGGGCTGCCGATGGTGACCAGCTTCTACGGCTATGACGCCTCGATGGCGCCCGTCCTCGCGGAGTTCCGCGAGCGGTACCGGCGTCTGTTCGACATGGGGGACGCGTTCCTGGCCGAAGGGACCTGCATGAAGAGGAAGCTGGAGGCCCTCGGGTGTCCCACTTCCAAGCTCAGGATCCAGCGGATCGCGATCGACCCCATGAGGTATCGCTTCCGCGAACGGGAGGGCCCGGGCGCGGGTCCCCTGACGCTGCTCCAGTGCGGCAGGATGGTCCCCAAGAAAGGATTCGACATCGCCCTGCGGGCTCTGGCCGAGGCCCGCCGCGGCGACCGCCGCCTGCGGCTGAGGATCCTGGGGGACGGCCCCGAGCGGCCGGCGATCGAGGAGCTGGTCCGCGAGCTGGATCTGGGCGACGTGGTGACCCTGCTCGGACGAAGGCCGCGGCGGGACTTCATCGAGGAGCTGGACCGCGCGCACATCTACATCCAGCCCAGCCGCACCGCCGCCGACGGCGACTCTGAAGGGGGCGCCCCCACGACACTGCTGGAGGCGCAGGCGTGTGGTCTTCCAATTCTCTCCACGCGGCACGCCGACATCCCTGAGATCGTGAGGGAGGGGGACAGCGCCCTGTTGTGCGACGAGGCGGACGTGGGAGGGTTGGCCGCGAGCCTCTCCGTCCTGGCCGCGAGCCCGGAGCGCTGGCCCTCGATGGGGCGGGCCGGGCGCGCCCACGTCGAGGCGCGCCATGATGTCCGGCGACTGGCAACAAGGATGGAGATCCTCTACGCCACGCTGGCCGAGACGGGTCGGCTCGACGCGGTCGCGCAGGAGAGATGATGCCCTTGACCGAGGCCGACCTGTCGCTTCTTGCGTGTCCACGCTGCCGGGGTGACGTGCGGCAGGGAGACGGGTCGCTGCGCTGCACGCGGTGCACGGCCGTGTACGAGGTGCGCGAGGGGATCCCGGACCTCCTCCCCTGGTCGGGCGGGGTTCCCGGGCCGGAATGGGCGCGGTGGCGCGAGAAGCTGGATGCGCTGGGAGAATGGAGACGGGCCACGTGGGACGGCTCGGCCTCCTCCGTGGCTCGCCAGAAGGTGGCCGACGACCTGGCGGGCGAGTTCTTCAAGTTCGCGCGGATCCCCGAGAGCGCGACGGTCCTGGAGATCGGCTGCGGCAGCGGCGAGCTGATCCGGTACCTGCCGCGACGTCGTTACTGGGGCCTCGATCCGGCGCCGCTGTCCGCGGCCCTGCCGCCGCCCGCCGCCGGGTCGCCGGGGCCCGTGCTCGTGCGCGGCGTGGGTGAGAAGCTGCCTCTGGCCGACGGCGTCTTCGAGGCGGTCCTGCTCTGCGAGACGCTCGACCATGCGCTGGATCCGGTGCAGGTGATCCGGGAGGCGCGCCGCGTGCTCAAGGGGGGCGGGGTCATGGCCGTCATGCAGGGGGTCGCGCTGGCCATGCCGCCTCCCCCCCTTCGCGTGCGGCTTCGCGCCGCGGCCGGTCGGGTCAAGGCGCGCCTGCTCGGGAGGAGCGTGCCCGCGGACGCCGACACGAAGATGCACGTCATCACGCAGGACGGTCTGACGGCGATCGCCTCGGCAGAGCTTCTGGTGGAATCCGGGATCACGCGCGGCCAGACGATGTTCCTGCGGGCGCTCAAGCAGGACCTGTCCGCTCCGCGCGTCCCCAAGCGCAGCGTCTGAGCGAGGAGACGGCCCAGGGATGTCCAGAGTCAGCGTCGTGATTCCCGCCCACAACGCCGCGGAGTTTCTCCCGGAGGCGCTCGACTCGGTATACGCGCAGGGACTCGACCAGCCCGAGGTGGTGGTCGTCGACGACGGCTCCACCGACGGCACGGCGGAGGCGGCGCGGCGATACGGGCGCGGCGTGAAGGTGCTGAGCCAGGCGCGAGCCGGCTCGGGGCGCGCGCGCAACGCGGGACTTCGCGCCACCATCGGGGATCTCGTCGCCTTCCTCGACGCGGACGACATCTGGGTCCCGGAGAAATCCTCCCTCCAGATCCCTCTTCTGGAAGGCGATCCGGATCTGGGACTGGTCTTCTCGGACATGGTCGGCTTCGGCCGGCCAGGCGTGGTCGAGAGGACCTACTTCCAGGAGCGCGGGTTCGATGGACGCTGCACGCCCTCGTCGATTTTCCTCTACGACATGATCTCCACGCCGACCGTGATCCTGAGACGTTCCTGTCTGGACGAGGCCGGACCCTTCGACGAATCGCTTCCGATCGGACAGGACACCGATCTCTGGTTTCGGGTGGCGCTCGCGCGAAGGTTCGCGGTCGTGGACCGTCCGCTGGTGAGGCGCCGCTTCCACGCGGGCAACGTCACGCGGGACAGCCGCACTCTCGCCCGCTGCGTGGTAGCGGTATGGGGGCGCTATCTCGAACGGTGCGCCGAGCGGGAGCCCGCGATGAGGGCCAGGCTCACGGCTGACTTCGCCCGCATGAGGTGGCACCACCTCTTCCTGGAGGGGTGCTCGCTTCTGAGGGAAGGGGCCCCGCGGGAGGCCCGGCGCCTGCTCGCCGATGCGATCCGTCAGGCCCCTCTCAGACCGCATCCCTACCTCTTTTATCTCTCGTCGTTCCTGCGCTCGGGCGCGCCGCGGGGGCGCTCGCCCCGGATCTCCTCATGAAGGTCAGCGTCGTCATCCCGGCCTTCAACGCGGCCTCCTTCATCCGGCCGACGATCGCTTCGGTTCTGGGTCAAGGCTTCGCCGATCTGGAGGTGATCGTCGTGGACGACGGTTCGGCCGACGGCACAGCCGAGGTTGTGTCGGGCCTCGGTCCTCCCGTGCGTCTCGTGAGCGGGCCGCGGCGCGGAGTCTCGGCGGCGCGCAACGAAGGCGTGAGGCTCGCGCGTGGGACTTACGTCGCCTTCATGGATCATGATGATCTGTGGGAGCCCGGCAAGGTCCGCCGCCAGGTGGACAGGCTCGACTCGGACCCGAATGTGGCTCTTGTCTTCACGCAGGCGCGCGTGGAGCGGGACGGACGCCTCCTGGAGATCTTCCCGGCCGTCGCCGATACGGCTGCCCTGCTCGACAGGGCGTACGAGAACCTCGTGCACTGGAACTACATCCCCATGTCCTCCGTCATGGCGAGGCGCGCGCGTCTGCCCGGCCTCGACGGGACGGGCCCGTTCGATCCCCGCTACAAGCTCTCGGAGGACTGGGACCTGTGGCTGCGGATCGCCTCGGCGGCGGGGAGCGGCGGGGTGGCGTTCATCGCCGAGCCCCTGACGCGATACAGGATCGTCGAGGGGCGCGCCACCGAGAGGATGGCCGACCTGCGTCTCGAGGACATCGCGATCTTCGAGGAACAGCTCCGCACGCACCCCGAGCTCGTCTCGGGGGATCCCGCCCGGTGCCGGGCCACGCGGTACCGGCTTCACATCGAGGCGGGATACTGGCTGATGAAGGAGGGGAGGAAGGCGGAGTCGCGCCGGTGTCTGGTGGCGGCATGGCGGCTCAGACGCGCCTCGCTCGAGCCGCTGAAATACCTGGTGGCCTCGATCGTGGGGATGCGGCCAGGCGGGGCGGCCGGACCTTGAGGAGGGGACGCCGATGCGCGTGATCCACTTCACGGGAGCCGAGGTCATCGGCGGGCTGCTTCACCACGTGCGGCTCCTGGCGCGGGAGCAGGTCGCCGCCGGACACGCGGTGAAGGTGATCTTTTCGACGGCCGCCGCGGTCGACCGGGAAGCAGAGGCCTGCGCCGGGACGGGCGCGGGAGTGGAGCGAATGGCGGTGAAGGGCAAGACCGACCTGCCGGGGATGGCGGCGCTCGGACGTCTCGTCGAGCGGGAGCGACCGGAGATCCTCCACTTCCATCTGTCATCCCCCATCGAGGCGATCCCCGCGATCATGGCGGCGAAGGTCGCTGGAGCGCGGCACATCGTGACGACCGAGCATGCGCCAACCTGGTTTCCTCTGGAGAAGCCCTACAGCCGGGCGGCCAAGATGGCGGCGGGCCGCTTCGTGGACAGGGTGATCGCCGTCTGCCGGTCCGACGCGCGATTCCTGCAGGAGCGATTCGGCGTCCCCGAGAAGCGGATCGCGGTGATCCTGAACGGCGTTGCCGCGCCGGACGCCATCGAGCCTCGCGACGCGGCCCGCGCGCGTCTCGGGCTGCCCCTGGACGCGTCCCCGCTGGTGGGATTCCTCGGGGCGTTGGAGGAGAAGAAAGGGGTGCTCGATCTCCTCGAGGGAGCGGCCCTCGCCGGGCTTCCCGCCCTCGCCCTCGCGATGGCGGGGGAGGGCCCCCTTGGCGGGGCGCTGCGGGAACGCGCCGGCAAGCTTGGCCTCCGTTTGATCCTGCCGGGTCGAATCGAGAAGGTCGAGCCCTTCCTCGCTTCGCTCGATGTCTTCGCGCTCCCCTCGCACCAGGAGGCGATGCCCCTTTCTCTGCTGCAGGCGATGTGGACGGGTCTTCCGGTGGTGGCGAGCCGCGTGGGCGGGATCCCCGAGGCGATCGAGGAGGGCGTCAGCGGACTCTTGATCGAGGCGGGGCGTCCCGATCAGATCGCCGGGGCGTTGGGCCGCCTGCATGCCAGCCCGGCGCTGGCCGCGCGGCTCGGGGAGGGGGCGCGCGCCGCGGCGTCGGCGGGCTTCAGCTCGGCGCGCATGGCGCGTGAGGTCGAAGCCTTGTACCGTGAGGTCGTGCTGGGATCGGCGGGTCAGGGAGCCGCGCCGGGCCCCGCATGAGCGTGCGCGTTCGAACTCGCGGGGGGCAGGGCCGGCAGGATCGTCTCCGCGACGACCCGCGAGAAGGCCTCCGCCCCCCCTGGAGTTGAAATGGACGTGATCCACGAAGAGAGCGGGATCCTCAGGGATGAGACGGGCCGCGTCGGCCACAGGCGCGCCCTGCCGGGTGGCCACGGCGCGGATCGCCTCGTTGTACCGGTCGAACGTCTCCTTGACTCCGGCGAAGGTCAGGCCGGGCAGGTAGATGAACAGATCGGGATGCTCGCGCGCGTTTTCGTCGGTGCAGGGATGCGCCTAGGAGTGTGTCCGAGTAATGGCTTGGGCCGCGCGCACGGGGCTTGCGAGCCGCAGCCAAGGAGCGAGGAGGAAGTCGACCCGAGTGGTCGTCGACGACGAGCGACGATGGATGAGGCCGCGATCCCCGTGCGCCCGAAGGGTTGCGGCGGCGCGGGGCCGTCTCCTTTGTCAGCGCTCCTCGACGATGTCTCGCATCGACTTCGTCGCGCTTCCTCGGACCCGACCCCGCGGCGCTCGCAACGCGACCCGAGCCATTACTCGGACACACTCCTGGGTGGCGAGCACCGGCGAGCCCCCCGCCGAGCGCGCCACCGCGATCAGGGTCCTGAGGTTCCTCTCGAAGGTGAGAACCCCTTCCTCGGAGACCGAATCGAAGCGCTCCAGTTTTTCCCCCGTGCGCGGGTCGCGCACCGGGGCCTCCGGATCGGCCCGCAGTCGGTCGATGAAGGACCTCAGATGCGTGTAGAGCCGGAGCCGTTCGAGCAGTGCTCGCCGCGGGGCCACGGCGCGATCCCTCCAGTGCGAGTAGTCGCTCCTGAAGCCGGGGTGCCGGTTCGGCTTGAAGTCGTTGTATCCCTCGTACAGGATCACCAGGTCGGGCGCAAAGTCGATCAGACGCAGGCTGAGGTAGATGACGTTCTCGGCCGTCGTATGGCCGGGCACGCCCGCGTTCCAGACCTCGATGCGCAGGTCGGGACGCATCTCCAGGAGGCGGGCCTCGAGGCGCGCCGGCCAGGTCTTCTCGTCGCCGACGATCCCCGCGCCAAAGGTGGTCGACCCCCCCACGCAGAGGATCCGCACCGACCCTTCGGCCTTCTCGGCGGGGCGTTCGGGCCCCCGCAAGCCGAGCGAGTTGATGTGGCCGGCCGTGTCTGCGTCGCGATAGTCGGTGGAGGGGCGAAGGATGGATGGCAGATAAGGATGAGAGAGGTAGAGGGTCTCGAGGGGGTCGGCCTGCGCGATGGGCGCGCCCTTGAGCGCCCGGTCGTAGAGCCTGACAGCTCCCTCGAGAAGCGCGAGGAGCAGCACCGTGCTGAAGACGGCGAGCCCGAACCCGGCGGCGAGGCGTTCGATGCGGGAGGAAGGAAGACCGGACGGATGCTCGGGGATCGCCGGGCTCATCTTCTCGGCACTCCTGCGAGCGCGCCGGGAGCGGTCAGCACGCGGCGGAGTGTACCACCGGCCCCGTGGACCGGGCCCGGACGGCGCCGGGAGGAAGGGGAGGGCGGGTGCGCGTAGGGATCGACATCAGAGCCATGAGCGGCACGAGCGGCCGCCGGGGAGTCGGCTCCTACATCCGCGGCCTGCTCGCCGGCCTCGCGTTGGAGATGGCGGCCGGTGACGATGACATCGTGCTGTTCGGCGACGGGCTGGAGGAGGAGCCGCGGGCCGCAGGTCGCGTCATGCGCGTGAGGCTGCGCCGCCCGCGCCGCGCCATCACACTGTGGGATCAGTTCGCCTGGGCGCCGCTTCTGGCCCTGCGGCGCGTGACCGTCTTTCACTCCCCCTTTTACGCGGTGCCCCTGATCAGGCCGCGATCGTGCCGGGTCGTGCAGACGATTCACGATCTGACCCCGTTGAAGCTGCCGGGGACGGTCTCGCGGCGAAACGCCCGGCTCTTCCGGATCAACTTCTCCCTGGCGCGCCGGGCCGATCGGATCATCGTGCCGTCCGAGGCGACGAAGGCGGACGTGGTGTCGCTGCTCGGGATCGACGGAGCGGAGGTCACCGTCATCCCGCTGGCCGCCGACATCACGCCGGCCGAGCTGGCCGCGCCCGACCCTTCGGCCGCGGTGGTGGCCTCCCGGCTCGGGATCAGAGGTCGCTACATCCTGCATACCGGCGGCCACGACATCGTCAAGAACCTGCCGCGCCTCCTCGGCGCGCTGGCGGCCCTGACCGCCCGGGGACGGGACCTCACGCTGGTCATCGCCGGCGAGCACGGGCCCGCCACCGCCGAGCTGATCCGGAGCGCGGCCGCCACGGGGCTGCTCGACAGGGTGAGGTTGCCCGGCTTCGTGCCCCGTCCGACGCTGGTCGCGCTATACCGCGGCGCCGCCGCGGTGGTCTATCCCTCCTTCACGGAGGGGTTCGGGCTTCCCGTGCTCGAGGCGATGGCCTGCGGGGCCCCGGTGGTGGCGTCCCGAGCCGGGGCGATCCCCGAAGTAGGCGGAGACGCCTGCCTGTACGTCGATCCATCCGATGAGAGGCAGATCGAAGGGGCGATCGCCCGGATCCTGGACGACGAGACCCTCGCCGCCGATCTGTCCCGCCGGGGGCGCGAGCGCGCCGCGCGGTTCACCTGGAGGGAGACCGCGCGCCGGACCATCGAAGTCTACCGCGGGGCGCTCGAGTGAGCCGCACGGTCACCATCGGGATCGACGGCCGGAGCCTCGCGGGGAGCCCCACGGGTGTCGGCCGGTATGTCGCGAACCTCGTCGCGGCGATGAGCTCGATGAACCCGGAGGTGAGGCTGCGGCTCCTCCTCGCGGCCGCGCCTCAGGCCGGCGCGCGCCCGGGCCTCGCGGGAGTCGAGACAAGGGTCCTGAGGACCCCTCTGGTCGACAATGTCTTCACGTGGAACCACCTCAGGCTGCCGGTTCACCTGATGACGCGCCCGGTCGATCTGTTTCACGGGACCTTCTACACGCTGCCGGCCTTCTGCCCGGCGCCGGCTGTGGTGACGATCCATGACATCACGTTCCACCTGCACCCGGAGTGGTACACCCGGAAGGCCCGGATCGCCTTCAACGGCTTTGCCGCCTCCTCGGCCCGCAAGGCGCGCCACATCCTCACGGTGTCGGAGTGCTCGCGACGCGACATCATCAAGGCTTACGGCGTGCCGGCATCGAAGGTAACCGCCGTCCCCCTGGCTCCCGACCCCTCGTTCGGCCCGGCGCAGGAACCGGCCCATCTCGCCGAAGTCAGGAAGAGGTATCGCCTGGGGGAGGAGTATCTCCTGCACGTCGGATCGATCACGCCGCGCCGCAACCTCGGCCGCCTGCTGGAAGCGTTCGCCTCGGTCCGCCGCAGGGCACCCCACCTCACGCTGGTGCTGGCCGGATCGGTCGAGCCCCCCTCTCCACCGATCGAGGCCGCGATCGGCCGCAGCGGCCTGTCGGGCTCGGTTCGCGTCGCCGGCTACGTGCGCGCGGAGGACCTGCCCGCCCTCTACGGCGGAGCGGCGGCCGTCGTCTGCCCCTCGCTCTACGAGGGGTTTGGCCTGCCGGTGCTCGAGGCGATGGCGAGCGGCATTCCGGTGCTGGCGTCCTCCACCTCGTGCTTTCCCGAGGTCGCCGGCGACGCCGCCCTCCTGGTCGATCCGACGAGCACCGAGGCGATCGCCGAAGGGCTCTGGTCGGTCCTGTCGGACGTGGCGCTGCGCGGGCGGCTCCGCGAGAAAGGTCTGGCGCGCGCCGCGGAGTTCACCTGGGAGAGGGCGGCGCGGGGGACCCTTGCGGTCTACCAGCGGGCCCTTTCGGACGAGGCCCCGCGGCGGGCGGGGGAGACGGCATGAGCGCGACCGGCGCCGTCGGTGAACTGGTCTCCGTGATCGTCCTGTCGTGGAACTCGCGGGAGTTTCTGGATGGATGCCTCACCTCGGTCATGCGGCAGACCTGGCCGGCCGTGGAGCTGATCGTGGTGGACAACGGCTCGACCGACGGATCGCCGCAGCTTGTCAG
The DNA here is from genome assembly GCA_036505635.1 of Candidatus Polarisedimenticolia bacterium. GTDB lineage: Bacteria > Acidobacteriota > Polarisedimenticolia > JACPZX01 > DASXTC01 > DASXTC01. The sequence continues at coordinate 35,525 of DASXTC010000035.1, read as the reverse complement.
GGAACGGTTCCCCTCCGCCCTCCTCGTGGAAAACGCCGGCAACCTCGGGTTCTGCGCCGGCAACAATGTCGGGCTGAGACGCTCCCACGGCGCCCACGTCCTCTTCCTGAACGCCGACGCGACCCTCGATACCGGCTACATCGAGAAGGCCCTGGAGCCGTTCGCAGAGGATCCCAGGGTCGGCATGGTGGCCGGCAAGGTCCTGCGGTTCGACAGGCGCACCCTGGACACCACCGGACAGATCCTGAAGTTGAACCGCCGTGTGATGGAGCGCGGCTACGGCGAGGAGGACCGTGGGCAGTACGAACAGCCAGGGGAGGTCTTCTCCGTCTGCGGAGCGGCGGCGCTCTACCGGCGTGAGGCCATCGACGACATCTCGATGGACGGTGAGTTCTTCGACGAGGACTTCTTCGCCTTCGGGGAGGACCTCGACGCCGGCTGGAGGGCCCGGACGATGGGCTGGCTCTGCCGCTACCAGCCTGCCGCCGTGGCCGCGCATTACCGGGGAGGGACCCAAACGGCCCGGCGCGATGGGGCGGGCCGTCACCGCGAGATGACGCGCCGCCCCCCCCACATCCAGGCCCACATCGTCAAGAACCGCTGGCTGGCCATCCTCAAGAACGAGGCCCCCGGCTCCTTCCTGGCGCACCTGCCCTTCATCCTGGCCTGGGACCTTGTGATCTGGCTCTATCTGCTTATCTTCTCCCCGACGACAGTCCCGATTTTATGGGGTCACCGCCGCCTGCTCGGCCGCGCGCTTGGCAAGAGGCGGGCGATCCGTTCGCGCGCGGCCCTGAGGGCCGCCGCCCGGGTATAAAGATGATCGCGAACATGCCGCTGCCGCTGGAGGCGCTGCTCTGCTTCGCCACCGCCCTGGTCTTCTCGCTCTACGGGACCCCGGTGGCGGCGCGGGCCGCCGTGCGGTTCGGGATCGTGGACGTTCCGGATGGCTCTCTGAAGCACCACCGCGGGCCGATTCCCTACCTGGGCGGGCTGGCCCTTTACGTCTCTTTCATCCTGACGATGGCGCTGGTCTTCGACTTCGACCAGCGGGTGCTGGGCCTGCTGCTGGCCGGCACCATCCTGGTCCTTCTGGGGCTGATCGATGACTTCGGAGTGCTCGGGGTCTGGCCCAAGTTCCTCGGCCAGGGGTTCGCCACCCTGGTCCTCATCAAGAGCGACATCGCCATCCACATCGGCGTGCTGCCCGGGTGGGCGAACCTGGCGCTGACCGTGCTGTGGATCGTGGGGATGACCAACGCCTTCAATATCATCGACATCATGGACGGGCTTGCCTCGGGAACGGCCCTCATCGCCGCGGCCTGCCTCCTGGTGGTCGCCACGCTCAACGGGCAGACGCCGATCGTGATGATGACGGCCACCCTCATGGGAAGCCTCCTCGGGTTTCTGAAGTACAACGCTCACCCGGCGCGCATCTTCATGGGGGACACGGGGAGCCTGTTTCTGGGGATGATGCTCGGGTCGCTGGCGATGATTGGCAAGTACGATCGCTACAATGAGATCGGCTACCTGAGCCCGCTGCTGATCCTCGCCGTCCCCCTGTTTGACACCGTGTACGTCATGACGCTTCGCCTGGCGCGATTCAAAAACCCTTTCAAGGGGAGCCCGGATCACTTCGCCCTCAGGCTGCGGCGCACGGGGATGCCGGTCCGGCTGGTGGTCTTTCTGTCGTGGGGGGCCGGGGCCGCGCTCGGGGCGCTCGCCATCCTCAACCTCTACCTCGACGCCACGCTGTCGGCTTTCCTCGTGGGAGGTGTCGTGATCTTCCTCGTGATGGCGGGGCTCGCGCTCTCGCGGATCCCGGTTCATGCCGCCGCGGCGCCCGCCGGGGGAGCCACGACCGTGACGCTCGAGGAGCCCCTCCCGGATCCGGCCGTGGAGGCCGCGCGGCGCAACCTCCTGCACTGGAGGCGGCGGTGATCGTCGTGCTGGGCGCCGGGCTGGCCGGGCTCTCGGCCGCGTATCACCTTCAGGAGGATTGCGACGTCTCCGTGCTGGAGCGCGAGGATCGACCAGGAGGTCTGTGCCGCTCGGTCGTCAAGGACGGCTTCACGTTCGATCTGACGGGCCACCTGCTGCACCTGAGGCGGCCGGAAATCCGGGCTCTGGTCGAGAAGCTCATCCCCGAGGATCGCTTCGTGAAGATCGATCGCAAGGCGTTCATCCACTCGCACGGGACGTTCACTCCGTATCCCTTTCAGGTGAACACGCACGGGCTGCCCGCCGAGGTGGTCGCCGAGTGCCTCGTCGGCTTCGTCGAGGCGACGCGCGCCGGCCCCGTTTCCACCGGGGAGGCCGAACGGATCTCGTTCAAGGAGTGGGTGGAGCGGACCTTCGGCGCGGGGATCGCCCGCCACTTCATGATTCCCTACAACGAGAAGCTCTGGCTGACCGACCTTCAGGAGGTCACGTGCGACTGGGTCTCGTGGTCGATCCCGCGCCCCTCGCTGTCCGAGGTGGTCGATGGGGCCCTCGGGATCTCGCGCAAGGCGTTCGGCTACAACCCCTCGTTCCTCTATCCCCGGCGTGGCGGCATCCAGGTCCTTCCCGATGCCCTGGCCGCACGCGTGAGGAACATCACCTTCGGGTCGGAGGCGGTCTCCATCGATCCCCAGCGTCGCACAGTCTCAACGCGCTCGGGAGAGACGCTCCCGTACGAGCGTCTCGTCTCGACCCTCCCGCTTCCACGGCTGCTGGCGATCGCCAAGGGGCTTCCCTCCTGGATGTCGGAAGCGGCCCGGATGATGCGCCACGTGGCGGTGATCAACCTGAACCTCGGTCTCGATCGACTGGTCGAGCCCGACAGGCACTGGGTCTACTTTCCGGAGAGGGATTTCGTATTCTACCGGGCCGGCTTCCCCGCGTCGTTCACGCCCGAGGCGGCGCCGGCGGGATGCTCGTCGATCTACGTCGAGATCGCGGCCCGGCCCGGCGAGCCGTGGGATGAGCAGCGACTCTACGAGCAGGCGCGGGCGGGGTTGATCCGCGCCGGGATCCTGAGGGGCTCGGACCGCATCGTCACTCGGACCGCCTTCTACATCAACCCGGCCTACGTAATCTACGACCGCCACCGCCGGGAGATCCTCCCGCGCGTCCACGCGGAGCTGGCGCGACACGGGATCCATTCCATCGGGAGGTACGGGGGCTGGTACTACAACTCGATGGAGGACTCGATGGCCGACGGTCGCACCCTGGCCCTCGAGATCCTCTCGGGCGAGCCGGCGCGCTCGGCGGAACGCGGGGAGGCGGGTTAGACGATGTGCGGGCTCGCCGGCCTCGCCAGCGCCGACCCATCCGGGGCGCCGGGCGCCGACCCGCGCTCCGACGTCGCGCTCATGCTCGCCACGCTGGCCCACCGGGGTCCGGACGGGGAGGGGATCCGGGTCCTCCCCGGCGTGGCCCTGGGGCACCGCCGGCTCGCGATCATCGATCTGAGCGAACGGGGCTCCCAGCCGATGCCCCTGCGCTGCGCGCTGCGGGGCGGGGCGGAGCCCGGAGCCTGGGTGGCGCTCAACGGGGAGATCTATAACTACAAGGAGCTGCGCTCGGAGCTGGCGGGACGCGGCCACACCTTTCATTCGGATTCCGACACCGAGGCGATCCTGCACCTGTACGAGGAAATGGGGGACGAGTGCGTCGAGCGCCTCCGGGGGATGTTCGCCTTCGCGTTGTGGGACGCCGAACGGCGGCGTCTCCTTCTGGCCCGCGACCGGATGGGCAAGAAGCCGCTCTTCTACCGCATCGGCCCCGGCGGGATCTCGTTCGCCTCGGAGATGAAGGCGCTGGTCGCCCTGGCTCGCTCGCGCTCACAGAGCGTCGAGCCCGACCCCGAGGCGCTCCGGCGCTACCTCGCGCTCAAGTATGTCCCCGGGCCCGGCACGGCGATCGCGGGGATCCTCAAGCTCCCACCCGCCTCGATCCTGACCTACTCCGAGGGCCATGCGCTCCTGGCCTCCTACTGGAGCCTCCCCGAGGCGGCCCGCGAGGGGGAGGCGCCTGACGGAGCACGTCTGATCGAGGAGCTGCGCGAGACGATCTCCGAGTCGGTGGCGCTCCGGATGCGCAGCGACGTGCCGCTGGGCATCTTTCTGAGCGGCGGGCTCGACTCGGCGATCGTCGCCTCCACCATGGTCCGGCTTGCGCGCGCCGGCGCGCATCACGGGCCGATCCGGACCTTCACCGTGGGCTTCAAGGAGGCCGACTATGATGAGCTGGGCCGGGCGTCCAGGCTGGCCCGGATCCTGGACACCGAGCACCATGAGATCCCGGTCCGTCCCACGGCGGCGCAGACGGCCGACATCCTGCCCGATCTGGCCGCGAAGCTGGACCAGCCCTTCGCCGACTCCTCCGCGGTGGCGGTCTATCACCTCTCGCGGGAGGTCCGGCGCCACGTCACGGTCGCCCTGTCGGGGGACGGCGGCGACGAGCTGTTCCTCGGTTACGACCGGCACCGCGCCCACGCGCTGGCGGGCAGGCTCGGCGCTCTCTTCGGGGGGACGGGCGCTGGGAGCCGGATGGTCCGGGCGGCGGCGCTCGCCTCCCTCTTCGGCCGGCCGGCGAGACGCAACCTCGCTGGACGCGCGCGACGCTTCATCGAAGGCTCCGGTCTGGGGCCGCTGGCGCGCAACGATCTGTGGATCACATGCCTGAGCGGACCGCTGGCCGCCACCGTGGCGCCCGGGCTCCGCGGGCCCGCGGATCCTCTCGACGCCATCCACGCCGCCTACGGGGCGGCGGGGGAGCGCGAACCGCTGGCGGCGATCCAGCGGGCCGACCTGCGCGTCTGGCTGCCCGACGACATCCTGCACAAGGTCGACGCCGCCTGCATGGCGCACGGGCTGGAGCCCCGCGCCCCGCTCCTGGATCATCGTGTCGTGGAGCTGGCGATGCGGATACCCATCTCCCTCAAGCTTCGCGCCCGCGGGGGCAAGGCCATCCTGAGGGAGGCCTTCGCGCGGGACCTGCCGGCTGGGATCGTCAGGGGGCGCAAGGCGGGATTCGGCGTCCCGCTCGACCACTGGCTCAGGCACGACCTGGCAGGCTACTGCCGCGACCTGCTGCTGGAAACGAGGACCCTTTCGCGCGGTATCCTCTCGCGCCCGGGGATCGAGACGTTGCTGGGCGAGCACGTGTCGGGGCGCCGGAACCACGAGGAGGCGATCTGGACTCTCGTGATGCTGGAACACTGGTTCCGCTCCGTCATGGAGACGGGACGTGTGGGGGCATCCTCGCGGGCCGAGGGGGTTCACGCGCGGGGGACGCCATGAAGATCCGCGTCTGCCACATCATCACCAAGCTGGAGCTGGGCGGGGCGCAGCAGAACACGCTTTACACGCTGTCGCACCTGGACCCCGCGCGCTTCGAGCCAATCCTCGTGACGGGCAGCGAGGGGATCCTTGTGGAGGAGGGGCGCCGCGCGGTCCGGCGCACCCACCTCGTAGCGGCCCTCAGAAGGGAGATCTCGCCGCTGCGCGATCTTTCGGCGCTGCGCGGCCTCGTGGGGATCCTGCGCAGCGAGCGGCCCGACATCGTGCACACCCATTCCTCCAAGGCGGGCATCCTGGGGCGGTGGGCCGCGTCGCTCTCGGGGGTCGGGCGCATCGTCCACTCGATACACGGCTACGGCTTTCACCCCGGGCAGCCTCGTCTTCTGAGGGAATCCCTCGTCGCGCTCGAGAGGATCACCGGGAGATTGACGACGACGGCCTTCGTCGCGGTGTCGCGCGCCAACCTGCGGACCGGGCTCGAGCTGGATCTCTACACACCGGACCGCGTGACCCTCATCCGGAGCGGAATCCGCCTGTCGGACTTCTCGCCGCGTACAGAGGGGCTCGACGGGGACCGACCCGTCACGGTCGGGATGGTCGCCTGCCTCAAGCCACAGAAGGCGCCGCTCGACTTCGTCCGTGTCGCGGCCCGGGTCGTGCGCGAGGCGGGCGCGCCGGTGCGCTTCGTGCTGGTGGGGGACGGGGAGATGAGGCCGCAGGTCGACGCGATGATCCGGGCCGAGGGGATCGAGGAGCATGTCTCGCTCGAAGGCTGGAGGCGCGACGTTCCCGAGCTGATGAGGAGGCTCGACCTGTTGATCCACACGTCGCTGTGGGAGGGGCTGCCGCGGGTGTTCCCCGAGGCGATGGCCACCGGCCTGCCGATCGTGGCCACCCGTGTGGACGGGGCGCCCGAGGCGATCGAGGAGGGCGTGACCGGGTACCTTCTCGAGCCGGGCGACGTGGCGGGGCTGGCCCGCGCGACGATCGAGCTCGTGCGCGACCCGGCGCTGCGCCGCCGCATGGGCCAGGCGGCCCTGGCGCGCACCGCCCCATGGGACATCGACGGGATGGTCCGCCGGCAGGAGCGTCTCTACGAGGGGCTCATGGCCGGCGAGACGGCCCGGGCCGTGTCTCTGTCGACGCAGATGGAAGGGTGACGATGCCCGGGCCCGTGCTCGAGATCGAAGGGCTGCGAAAGACGTACAAGGGGCACCTCTCGCTCACCTCCAGGGAGGTGCTCAAGGGGCTCGATCTGAGGATCGAGGAGTCGGAGGTCTTCGGTCTCCTGGGGCAGAACGGGGAGGGCAAGACCACCACCATCAAGGTGATCCTCTCGCTCATCTTCCCGGACGCCGGGAAGATCCGGATTTTCGGCCGCGACCACCGCAGCGTCCCGATCCGGCGGAGGATCGGATTTCTGCCGGAGAACCCCTACTTCTACGAGTACCTCACGGGGCGCGAGTTCCTGAGCTTCTACGGGCAGCTCTTCGGTTACGGCGGGGCGGAGCGGCGGCGGCGCGCGTCCGATGTGCTGGCGAAGGTGGGGATGAGCGACAGGGCCGACCTGCCGCTTCGGAAGTACTCCAAGGGGATGCTGCAGCGGATCGGGATGGCGCAGGCCCTCATCAACGATCCCGACTTCGTGATTCTCGACGAGCCGATGAGCGGCCTCGATCCGATCGGCCGGCGGGAGTTCCGGGACATCATCCTGGAGCTGAAGTCCCGCGGCAAGACCGTTTTCTTCACGTCGCACATTCTCTCGGATACCGAGGCGGTCTGCGACCGGGTCGGGATCCTCAAGGAGGGGCGGATCGGCCTTTCGGGGCGCGTGTCGGACCTGCTCTCGCCCGCGGTGCGCTCGTGGGACGTGAGCTTCGCCGGACCCGCCTTCGAGGCGCTCCGGCTCGACGGTCTGGCGGCCTCGCTCATCTCCGCTCGGGGGCGCGAGTCCCTCGTAAGGGTCGATGTCCAGGCCGACCTCATGCGGCTGCTCGACGCCGTCAGGACGGCCGGGGGCACCCTCATCTCCGTGGCCGCGCGGCGCGAGACCCTGGAGGATCTCTACCTGCGGGAGGTCGCCTCCAGATGAGGACCCTCGCGATCGCCGCAAACACCTTCCGCGAGGCGATCCGGGACCGAATCCTCTACCTGCTGCTGGCCTTCGCGATCCTGATGATCGTCTCGAGCCGGATCCTGAGCTACCTGACGGTCGGCGCGGAGGAGAAGATCGTCAAGGACATCGGGCTGGCCGCGATCTCGTTGTTCGGCGTGGCGACGGCCATCTTCGTCGGGGTCGGCCTCGTCTTCAAGGAGATCGAGAAACGCACCGTGTACACGCTCGTCTCCAAGCCGATCCGCCGGTCGCAGTTCATTCTGGGGAAGTACCTCGGTCTGGTCATGGTCCTGGCCGTGAACGTCGCCGTCATGACGACGGTGTTTTACCTGCTGCTCGCCTTCAAGGGATGGATGGACATCGCCCTGACCAGCGCGATCGTCCTCATCTTCGTCGAGCTGATGCTGGTGACGGCGTTCGCGATTCTCTTCTCCTCGTTCTCGACTCCGATCCTCAGCAGCCTCTTCACCGTCACCGTGTACGTGATTGGACACCTCTCGTGGGGGCTCCTGTTGCTGGCTGACAGGATCGAAGGAGGGGCCGGCCGGGCCCTCTGCCGGCTCCTCTACCGGGGCTTGCCGAACCTCGAGGCTCTCAACGTGAAGGGGATGGTGGTGCACGGGCTGGAGGTGCCTCCCGCCCAGGTCCTTTTCGCCTCCGTCTACGGCCTCTCCTACACGCTCATCGTGCTGGCCCTCGCGGTGCTCGTATTCCGCAGGAGGGATTTCCTGTGAGGCCGGGGAGGCTCTGGATCCCGCTCGGGCTGGCGGCCTCGATCGCGTCGGCCAGTTGGTCCTTCTCGTGGCTGGAGAACGCGCGCGCGTCCCGGCCGCCAAACACTCCGATCCTCTACCTGCCGTCGGGGAAGTACATGAAGATTACGTCGCTCGGGTGTCCCGAGGTGATGGCGGACCTGATCTACATCTGGTCGATCCAGTACTACAGCAACTACGAGAGGGCGGACCGTTTCAAGTACCTCGAGCACATCTACGGCGGCGTCATCTCGGAGCTCGATCCCCGCTACGTCGATCCGTACCTGGTCGGGGCCATGATCATGACGGTGGAGGCGGGCGAGAACGAGATGGCGCTGCGCCTGCTCGACAAGGGGATCGCCGCCAACCCCGGCGAATGGATACTGCCGTTCGACGCCGGGTTCCTCTGCTACGACACGCTCCACGATTACCCGCGCGCCGCTGCCTACTTCGAAAAAGCGATGAATCTCCCGGGCACCCCGACGGTCGTAAGGCGCCTGCACGCCGAGATGTACAACAAGATGGGCGACAAGCGGACGTCCCTGGAGTTCTGGAAGGAGGTCGCGGCGGGCGCCGAGAGCAGCTACGTCCGGGATGTCTCGCGGATGCACGTGCACGATCTCTCCATCGAAGTCGACCTCGAGACGCTGCGCGGAGCCGTGGCCGCGTGGCGCGCGCAAAGGGGCGGCAACCCGCCCAGCCTGGAGGCGCTGGTGGAGGCGGGGCTGCTGACCCGCGTACCCCTCGATCCGGAGGCGCTGCCCTACCTCTACGACGCGCGCACGGGGGAGGTGAGGAGCCAGAGCCGGCCCAGCCTCAGGGGCAAGGCCGCCTCATGATCGATGCGACTCTGGCCTGGCCGGCCCAGATCGCCATCGCCCTGGCGCTCGGGCTGTTGTTCGGCTCGTTCGCCAACGTCTGCATCCACCGCCTCCCGGAAGGACGCTCGGTCGTCTGGCCCGGCTCGGCATGCCCGTCGTGCGAGGCCCCCGTCCGTTGGTTCGACAACATCCCGGTCCTCTCTTTCATCGTCCTGGGCGGGCGCTGCCGCCGCTGCCGCTGGCCGATCCCATGGAGGTATCCGCTGGTGGAGGCCGCCTCCGCGGTGCTCCTGGCCTCCCTCGCGGCGCAGCACGGCCTCACCCTGCGCTGGGCCGCGCTCTCCTGGCTGGCCGTCTCGATCCTGGTGCTCGTGCCGATCGATCTCCGGCACGGGATTCTGCCCGACCGTGTCACGCTCCCCGGGATCGCCGCCGGCGTCGGGTTCTCCGCCTTTGGCGAGGATCCCGGCCTGCGGGGCGCGCTGATGGGGGCGCTGATGGGCGGGGTGGTCCCTTACGCGGTGCGGACCCTATATATGGCTTACGCGCGCGCCCGGTCCGCCTGGCGGAAGAGGCCCCCGGCCCCCACCGTCCCTCCGCTGTCGGAAGGAGAGGTCGAAGTGGAGGCGGAGGTTGAATCAGAGGAGCGGCGCGAGGGGATGGGGCTCGGCGACGTGAAAATGCTCGCCATGGTGGGAGCCTTCCTGGGCATATCCAAGGTTTTGCTGACGATGCTGCTGGGTTCGGTGATCGGGTCGATCTACGTCGTCCCGCTGGTCCTCCTGGGCCGGCACACGATGAAGACGCCCGTCCCCTTCGGACCCTTTCTGGGGGTCGCGGCGCTGGTGAGCCTCTTCTGGGGCGCCGAGATCATCGACTGGTACCTCGGGCTGGTCGTCACGCTGCCGATTACGGGCTGACGCCGGAGCCGCGCGCGGGGCCGATTCGAGATGGAGATCCGGGTCCAGGGCTACGAGAGCCAGGTCAAGCTCTTCCTGGTGCTCCTCGTGCTCTTCCTCGTCTCGGCCGGCGTGATCGACCTCAACATCCTGTACCGATCAAGATCTCTCCTCGTCGAGGAGGCGGAAGGCCGGATTACGTCGACCTCACGCGCCGTCTCACGCGAGCTCACCGACTCGGGCCTGGCCCCGCGATCGCGCGAGCCCGCGGGAAGGCTCGCGATCACAGCGCGACTGACCGATCTCGCCCGCGCCTACTCGCTGGCCTCGCTCGAGATCCTGGATCTCGACGGGCGCGTGATCGCGGGCACCGAGCCGTGGCGCGTGGGGGTCATCGACGAGGTGGCGGCGGAGGTCGGCCACTCCGACCAGGGCGCGCTGGCGAGCGGCGGCACGATCCTGAGGGAGCAGGCGCCGGCCCAGGACGATTCCGAGTACGGCAGCGACCGTGGCGAGATCCTCGTCTTTGTCGCGCTCGAGCGGGCGGGCACGGGGCCGGTCTCTCTTCTCAAGACTGGACACGAGGTGAGCGGCATGCGGACGATCTCGCGCCAGATCCGCCTGCTGGCCTGGACGCAGGCGATCGCCGGTCTCGTCGTGCTCTCCCTCGTGTTTCCCTTTGTCCGCTGGGTCCTGCGTCCCTACCGGGCGCTCAGGGCCACGGCCGCGCAGCTCGAGGCCCGGGAGGTCAGACCCGCCGTCGAGCCGGAGGATCTGATCTCCTCGTTCCGTGGCGTCGTCGAGAAGCTCAAGGATCAGGAGCGGGAGCTGGACCGGATGCGGGCGCTCGCCGGCTCGGGCCGGCCGGAGAGGATCAGCCCCGAGCTGCTCGACGGCCTGACCAGCGGCGTGATGATCGTCGGGCCGGAAGGGAGGATCACGGCTCTCAACCCGGCAGGCGAGACGATCCTCGGCGCCCCGCGGGGCCGCGTGGTGGCGCGTGACTTCAGGGAGGTCTTCGGCTCCTCGCCCGCGCTGCTGCAGATACTGCGCGACGGAGTGGAAGCCGGACGCGCCCACTCGCGGGAGGTGGTGCCCTACCAGCCTCCCGGCGACCGCCGCGTCGCGGCGGCGCATCTGGGCGTGACCGTCTCCGCGATCCCGGGCGCCGGAGCGGGGGGCGGCGGCGCCTTCTGTCTGTTCTCCGACCTCACCGAGATCCGCGGTCTTCAGGAGCGCGTCCGTCTGAAAGAGAACCTGGCGGGACTGGGGGAGATGTCGGCCGGCATCGCGCACGAGTTCCGCAACTCCCTGGCGACGATCCTCGGGTATGCGCGGCTGATCGGAAGGGAGCCTCGGGAAGGGGAGGGCTCGAGCTGGGCGAGCCATGGAGAGCACGCGTCCGCGATCGTCCGGGAGGTGCAGTCGATCGGCCGGGTCGTGGACGATTTCCTCAGGTACGCGCGGCCCGCGACCCTCGTGCCCACCGAGTGGGACCTGCGCTCCGTCATGGCCGACGTCGCGCGGCAGGTCGCGCGCGACCTGGAGAGACCTGATGTGAGGATCGACCTCATGGGGGAGTGGCCCCGCGCCATCCGGGCCGACGAGGGGCTCCTCAGGCAGACTTTCCAGAATCTCCTGCGCAACGCCGTGGAGGCGATGCCGCCCGGGCCCGGCGCCCGGGGTCGCGTGACGATCACCGGGTCGCTCGATCCGGAGGGGGGGCAGGTCAGCATCGAGGTGGCCGATTCGGGGCCGGGGATTCAGCCCGAGGTGCTCGATCGTCTCTTCATGCCCTTCGTCACCACCAAGGAACGGGGCACGGGGCTCGGCCTCGCGCTGGCACAGAAGGCCATCGTCTGCCACGACGGCACGATCCAGGCCGCCAACGCCGAGGGGGGCGGGGCGCGCCTCCTCGTCACCCTCCCGGTCCCCCCCGAGCTCATTTCCGCGTCATCGTCTAAACCTCTCGCGGAAAGCCAGCGGCTCATCTGAGGCATCTCGTAACAGTTCTTATCCCCTCCCGGAAGGCGCTCGGCGGCCATGGTCCCCTCCCCGGAGGGCGCGGCCCACTCCCAAGAGGCTGAACAGAGGCTTCTTCCGGCGCACATCCCGAAAACCGGATACCACCTGGCAGCGGCCTTGCTCTACCCGTGCAGCGAGGGGCGTCAATCGTGGGGAAGGGAGTCCTGAGGATGCGAGGCTTGAGACAGATGATTCACGACCGGAGGAAGGCAGGCGGCGGGGCTGGTAACCGGCGCCGGAGCGAGGCGGGATTCAGCCTCGCGGAGATGCTCGTCGTGGTGGTCATCATCGGACTGGTGGTCGCGGCGGCGGTCCCCAACGTGGGGAGCTTCTACCGGGCCTATCGGATCAGGTCGGCGTCGGATCAGATGGTCAGTCACATGAGGACGGCGCGGCAGATCTCGGTGACGCAGCACCTGCCCGTCACGTTCACCATCAACCCGTCCCCCACGAACACCTACTCGTTCAGCTACACGATCCCGGGCAAACCGATCACGACCCAGACGTTCAGGCTGCCCAAGGAGATCACCATCACCAACGCTCCCACCGGAGCGCTCACCTTCAACCTCAACCAGAACGGCACCGTCGCCAACCCGACCACGCCAGACGATCTGAACCCGACGGCCAACTACGTCAGGCTGGCGCATGGCATTGGAAGCGGATACACCGATCGGTACACCATCACCTTCACCGTCGCCGGCAAGGTCGGCGCGAGGTTCACGCGATGACCACTTCGTGCGCCCGCAAGGGAGAGAAGGGCTACAGCCTCATCGAGATCCTGGTCTCGCTCGGCCTGATGGCCGGCGTGATGGTGGCCATCTGCTCGATGTTCGTGCTGGGCGGCACCTTCGTGAAGTCCGGCAGGCAGCTCACGCAGGCCACCGCGCTCGGACAGGACATCATGGAGGACATCAACAAGCAGTCCTACACGGGCCTCTACCTGCTGCTGCAGGGGGCCAGTCCCGATCCGAACGCCCAGAGCGTCACCTCCGACACGCGCGTGTCGGCCAGCGTGGCCAATGCGCAGTGGGGGAGCGACATCCGCACCAAGCTCTACCAGGGATACGGTGTCGTCACCATGACCCCGGTGGGAGGCACGGTGACCCCGCCCACATTCTCGACGGGCGAGGCGATCCGGATCGACGTCACGCTGGGATGGAAGGAGTTGAGAAGGGACCGCAGCGTCAAGCTTGAAGGGATTCGTTGGTAGCCGTGAGCCGGCCGGACTCTGCCCCCGGCGCGGCACAGAGCGTGGTCAGGAGGATGCGACCGTGAAGACGAGGAGAAACACCATGATGATGACGAGTTCGGCGGGGCCTTTCGGACGGGGCGTCCGGCGCGGGGAGCGAGGGTTCACCCTGGCCGAGGTTCTGGTCGGGGTCACGGTGATGGCGATCGTCTTCATCGTGATGTTCTCCCTCTACGACAACCTGCAGAAGTCCTTCAAGACGAGCGAGAACGCCGCCGGTCAGCAGCAGAACACGCGGGTCGCCTTCGATCGCATGGTGGCCGACGTCCGGATGGCCGGCTTCAACACCAATCCCGACGGGGTCACCACGAGGCCCGACGAGCAGATCGAGGGGATGTGGGCCAGCGCCATCACCGTGCGCGGCGACTACGACTTCGAGGACGCCACGGCGCGCACCACCCCCGAATCGACCCTTGGCGGCTCCGGGATGCCCTTCAGGACCGTCAGCACCGGCAACGACGAGATCGTCACGTACGCCCTGGGCAAGCCCTCGGGCGCGGGCGGCACCAGCATCAGCTTCGTCGCCGACGTGCAGGGCGTCCCGCGAAACGGCACTCAGGAGACGGTGTCGGTCAGCAACATCTACCTGACGCAGAGCGATCCGCCCTACACCCTTTACCGCTACATCGTCTCGCCCAACAGCACATCGGTCGTCAAGCAGCCGGTTGCCGACAACATCAAGTCGATGGACCTGATCTACTACGACGGCGCCGGCAACGTGGTGACGCCGGTGGGCGGGGCCGAGGACGCCGCCAGCCTCGCAGCGCGCGCGAGCATCACGAAGGTCAATATCAAGGTCGTCGGCATGACCGAGGATCCAGACCTGGCCTACGTCGACCCGACCGATCCCAACGCGCTGACGAAGCACTACCGCAAGTACACCCTGGCGACCGACGTGACGCCGCGTAACCTCGGCATGGTCGGCGTGGTGGACATCGACCTGGACGATCCGAACGCCCCGGCCAGCTTCACCGCGTGCCAGGGGCATTGCGACGGCACCTACCTGAAATGGACCTCCGGTGGAGACCCCGACATCGCCAGCTACACGTTGAGCTGGGGCACCTCGACCGGCAACCTCACCAACGTGGTCTCCACGACCGGGCTCGACTATTACATCTCGGGGATCACCGGCCCTCATTACTACGCCGCGCGCTCGGTCGATATGACCGGCAACCAGAGCGGCAACGTGATCGTGGGCCCCTCCACGCCGACCGACACGACCACTCCGGCGCAGGTGACCGGCGCGGCGTGCTCGGGCAACGCGGCGGCGACCCTCGCCGCCGTCAAGAACCAGGTCAACGTCTCATGGTCCGGGATCACGGGCAATACGACGAACCTGAGCTGCGATTCGTCCCCCTACCCCATCCGGGACCTGAAGGGGTACCGCGTCTATAAAGGTGCGGTCTCGACGTTCGATCCAAACACGCCGTCGCAGGTGCTCGCGAGCTGGGACCCCAACACGGTTCCCTTCACTGTCAACGCGCTGACCGACGCCAGCGTCGTCAACTGCCGGCGCTACTACTACAAGGTCAAGGGAGAGGATCTCTGCGCGAAGCAGGGAGCGGTCTCCGCGGCGGCGGACGGCGCGTCCACAACCAACGTCCCCCCGGCGGCGCCCACCTCGGTGTCGGCCACGGACATGGGGCTCGGCCTGCACAAGGTCACGTGGAACACGGTCTCGCAGAACACCGATCCGACTCCCGCGGCCATCGTGATCGACAAGTACTCGGTCTACCGTGCGGTGGTCAACCTCGGCAACGATCCGAACCAGGCCTCCTACAGCCAGGTGTTCAGCGGCGTCGTCTCGAATCCGAGCGCCCCCGAGTTCCAGGACCCCAACGTCCCGTCGGTCATGGCGAGCCAGAGCTACTACTACAAGATCTCGGCGCTCGATGACTGTCCGGGCAACGAGAGCGCCCTGTCGCTCCCCGATCAAGCCGACATGTGCACCTTCGGGGGGAGCATCAGCATGAACGTCAACCCCGGGGGCTCCACGCTCGTCGGCAATCAGACGATCACCATCACCGTCAGCGGCGTCTCGGCGACCTCCACCCAGCTGGTCGTCAAGAACGCCGGGACCGGCGCGGTGCTCTCCAACCAGACGGACAACACGGCGCCGTACTCCTACACGTGGAACGCCGGTTCGGTGGCTTCCGGGACGACGGTGCAGATAATCGCCTACGTGACGAATACGAGCGGCTGCACGACCTCGACCTCCACGACCGCGGTCACGGTGTCGTCGATCGCGTGCTGCATCTCGCCCACCAATCCGACCATCTCTCCGGCGACCGGGTCGTTGAAGAACAACGAACTCTTCTTCGACATCATCAACAACTGCACCGCCGACGTGAGCATCGACGTGGTGGGAATCAGCTGGACCAACAACGCGGGCAAGGACCCCAAGCTGGACCAGTTCGTGTACAACGTGCTGGGCGCTCTGACGTCCCCGAGGACGTTCAACCTCAGCCCGTCCCTTTCGCCGACAGCGACGCTGGACTTCACGGTCAACCCGCTCGCGCCGGTGCTGAGCCTTCTGGCCGGGAACAACGGCGCGAACCCCGTGCGCCTGAAGTACAGGTTCACCCAGCCGGTGCTCAACAAGGCCGGCAGCGTCTGGATCGGCGAGACCTTCTCGTCCGAATTCCTCTTCACGGTGGCCTCCATGGGCGGGACCGGGCGGTGCGACGTCACCGTCGTGACCAGCCCGCTGAGCGTCGTCTCGTGCGATCCATCAACCGACCCGAACTGCTCACTCTGAGGTGCGGCAGATGACAGCGATGCGTTCGACAGAGAAGGGTTCGGCGCTTCTGATCACCATGATGGTCACGGTGATCCTGACCCTGCTGGGCCTGTCGTACCTGTTCATGGCCGACACGGAGAACCTGATCGCGCAGAACCAGCGCGACTCCGACCAGCTCCTGTTCGTGTCGGAGGCGGGGGCCCGCATGATCAAGGCGATGTTCGACCGGCCGGCTTTCGGTCCCCCGTCCGTGCCCTCGAGCGTGGAGTTCAAGTTCCTCAACACGTACGACATGCGTAACAGCGCCTACTACGATCGGCTGCAGCGGATCTTCGACCACGACAACGACCCGAACACCGTGGAGGTTGCGGCCGACGGCACGGCGGGAAAGCCCTACTTCCGCCAGGGCCTCACGGTGGACCCGAACGCGCTGAGCTACCTGTCCTTCTTCGACAAGCCGTACCGGGGAAACCTAGCGGCCGAGTACCGGGGCACCGAGGCGGGGCCCGACATGATCCTCCAGAGCACCAGCCTCGCCGCCAGCGATCCCAACACGATCGACATCCTGGATCAGATCAACGCAACGGTCTTCACCGACCAGCCCAACACGGGGCGCATCCAGCGCATCGACATCTACGGCCCGCCCATCATCATGGTGAACGGAGCGCCGACCAGGTACGGAATCGCCACGGTCAAGGTGACGGCCGCCAAGTTCCGGGGGATGGCGAAGTCGGGCTCGACCTGGGTCACGACGCCGACCTCGCGGCGGATGGCCGAGCGCGTGGTGAAGATGGTCCTCAACGAGGCGCCCTACCCTGGCCCCGGCGGACCGCTCCAATCGTGCACGAGCCTCAGCACCAACGGCGCCTTCGCCGTGCACTGGGGAGCCACCACGGCGGTCCTCGACGCCAGCATCTCCACGAGCGAGACCCAGCTGCAGGATCGGGCCCCCGAGAGCATCCCGTGGGCCGCGCAGAACAGCTACATCTCCGGCGCCACGCTGACCAACTACATCAACGCGCGGGCCGGGACCGCCTCGGCCACGATCGCCGATCCCTGGTTCCGTCTCGTCTCCGGCGGGACCTTCAACCCGCCGCTCGACCCGAACGCATCGCCCGGCAACCTGGTGCAGCCCTATCCCTACAACTCCGGCACGCCCACGGCCGCCGACAACTCCAATGAGTTCCAGCACTCGGTCGTCTCCTGCCCTGCGTTCGACTACGACATGTGGAAGCAGGTGTCGCAAAGCGGGTTCGGCGACGCCCACTACTTCGTCTGGACGGGGGCCGGGGACAGCTTCCGGGAGAACGGCGTCGGCGCGGCCAAGACCTTCGCCAGGTGGACGAAGGGCAACCGCGGCGGCCTCTACTTCTTCGACACGTCCGACGGCCAGCCCCCGGATCCGGCAGGCACCAACCTGACCGACGAGGTGTCGCTCACCTCATCCGATAGCTGGTCCGGCGCCGGCTTCATCTTTCTCAACGCCGTGAACCTGAGGCAGACCGGCATCGGGCCCGACGGCGTGAGCCGCGCCCTCCTCCCGCCGGGAGAACCATACGTCGACGCCAACGGCAACAAGCTTTACGACTCCGGCGAGCAGTACGTGAACCTCAACTACATGACCAGCGCGTCGGGCGCGGCCACCATCGACCCCAACGCGGGAGGCCAGACGTCGACCGTCGTACCGGTCACGGGGGACACCTTCAGCTACACGACCTCCACCCTGCGCGACGACAACGGAATCCCGATGCTCAAGGACATCAACTGGTACGGCGTCATCTACACATCGGGGACATGGGACGCGCAGGGCAACGGGACATTCTTCGGCAGCATCGTGACCCGGATGGGCGTGCTGGGGGGCACGGGCGGCACACCGGACGTCTGGTTCGACGAGAGACTGATCAAGGGGCAGTGGCCCCCTTCCGACCTCGAGCTGCCCCGCACCATGGTCACGGTCTGGCAGACGGATCTATAAAGGTTCGCCCGAAGGCAGGGGGGGCCGCGCCCTTCCCCCCCATGGAGACCCCGGTTCCCCCTGCCTGCATCCCCCATCGCCCCGCGCGGCGCGGATTCCCGGGGTGCCCCACATCCAGCGTCCATCTTGACTTGAGCGGCGGCCGGAATAGATTCGGCCCACGTGGAGAACGTCCGGGACAGGTACAGGCTCCTTCTGACCCTCGCCGCCATCGCGGCATCGGTCTTTCTGTTCGCGTGCGGCGGACCCGGGCGCCGGTCCTCCGACGGCTCCACCCCGGCAAGCGTTCCGGCCGACCCGGCCCCCACGACGGCGTCCCTCTCGTCTCCGGGACCGGACCCGGCGATCACCGTCCTCACGGCTGAGTCTCCATCGCCCCCCGCGCAGGAGACGTCGGCCCCCGTTCCCGAAGATGCCGCGCCCGCGCTCGCCCCTGGTTCCTCGGCCCCCTCGGTCTCTGATTCGTCCGGGCCCCGGGTCTTCACCAACAAGGACCTTGACAGGTACCGGAAGGTGAAGGAGGAGTTCGGGTTTTCCGGCGACGCGGTCACCGTCGACCTCACCGGCAAGAAGCCCTCCACGTCGGAGGAACCGAAACGGGAAGGCGCGCAGCTCACCGACGAACAGCGCGACGAGGAGATGCGCACCACCCGGGAGAAGATCGTCGCCCTGACCGCCGAGTCCCAGTATCTGCGCGGCCGCATCCCATCGCTGCACAACCCGTTTCTGCCGCGCGCCACGCTGAGCGAGCCGGACAAGATCGCCGAATCAGGCATGGACAACGTCCAGCGGCTTTCCAAGATCACCAGCCGGCTCGCGGAGGTGGACGCGGAGCTCAACGCATTGCAGAGGCGCTTCGCGGAGCTCTCCCAGATGAAGCCGGCCGGCCCGGCCGCTCCCTGATCCGGCCCGAGGGGTTTGCCGGCATGGATCGCATCCTCGTGGTCGAGGACAAGGAGAGCCTCAGGATCGTCCTGAGGAAGACCCTCGAGGCCGAGGGGTTCGAGGTCGAGGAGGCGATCGACGCCCCCGGCGCCGTCCAGAAGCTGCGCTCGGCTTCCTACGTGATGGTGCTCTCCGATCTGAGACTGCCGCGGGGCTCGGGCCACGACGTGGTGGCCGCCGCGCTGGAGGGGGACCCCCAGGTCCCCGTCGTCGTCATGACGGCCTACGGCACCGTCGAGGACGCGGTGCGGGCGATGAAGGACGGAGCCTTCGATTTCCTCTCCAAGCCCGTGGACACCTCCCACCTGATGCTGCTCGTCGAGCGCGCGCTCTCTCAGCGCCGCCTGCGCACCGAGAACATCCTCCTGAAGGAAGAGTTCGCGGAGCGGTTCGGGATGCCCCGCATCATCGGGGAGTCCCCCGCGCTCAAGGCTCTGGTGGATCAGGTGCGGCGCGTGGCGCCGGCCACGGCCACGGTGCTGCTGCAGGGCGAGAGCGGCAGCGGCAAGGAGCTCTTCGCCCGTGCCCTCCACGAGCTGTCGCCGCGTCGCGACGGTCCTTTCGTCGCCATCAACTGCGCCGCGATCCCCGAGACGCTCCTGGAGAACGAGCTGTTCGGCCACGAGAAGGGCGCCTACACTGGCGCCGGGTCGGCGCGTATGGGGAAGATCGAGATGGCGGACCGAGGGACTCTCTTTCTCGACGAGATAGGGGAGACTCCGCCGGCGGTGCAGGCGAAGCTCCTGCGAGTCCTGGAGGAGCGCAAGTTCGAGCGGGTCGGGGGCACCGCGACGATCTCCGTGGACGTCCGGATCGTGGCGGCCAGCAACAAGGACCTCGCCGCGGCGGTCGCGGGCAGGGCCTTTCGCGAGGACCTCTTCTTCAGGCTCTCCGTCGTGCCCCTCACCGTCCCGCCGCTCAGGGAGAGATCAGAGGACATCCCGAGCCTCGTGGATCACTTCATCGCCCGGTACAGCCGCGATCTCAAGCGGAGAACCCCGCCGAAGATCACACCTCAGGCCGCGGAGCGTCTGAGGCGGTACCCCTGGCCCGGCAACGTGCGCGAGCTTCAGAATTGTATCGAGCGCGCGATCATCCTGTGCGAGGGAGACTCGATCGGCGTCGAGCAGCTTCACCTCCCGGAGCCTCTCGCCGCGACCCAGTCCATGACGCAGGGGGGAGGACCGGCCGACCTTTCCTGCTCGCTTGCCGAGGTGTCCCAGGCTGCGGCGCGGGCGGCCGAGCGGGGGCACATCGCGCGCGCCCTTCAGATGGCGGGCGGGGACCGCGCGGCCGCGGCGGAGATCCTCGGTGTCAGCGTCAGGACACTCGTGAACAAAATACGGGACCTGGACGTCGCGAGTGAGTAGCTAATCCACTCATTCTATTGATCTTGAGGCCCTCTACCACCTTGACTGGCCCCGGGACAGGTGATATCTTGCGCCCCCGGTTTCAATGCCAGAGATTCTGCGCATCCGGGGACGCCCGATCCTCTCCGGGCGTGAGCCGGCGCGGCACCTTCCGCCTGACGAGGTCAAGCTGACATGGGACGACGCCGGACCATCATCATGGGCGCCGCGGGCCGGGACTTCCATAACTTCAACGTCGTCTTCCGCGGCGACCCCGACAGCGAGGTCGTCTGCTTCACGGCGACCCAGATCCCCAACATCGCGGGGCGCCGATACCCCGCCGCGCTGGCGGGGCCTCACTACCCGCAGGGGATCCCGATTCACGAGGAGAGGCTGCTTGCCGATCTGATCCGGGAAGAGAAGGTCCGGGAGGTCGTCTTCTCCTACAGCGACGTATCGCACGAGTACGTCATGCACCATGCCTCGACCGTCAACGCCGCGGGGGCCGACTTCCGTCTGCTGGGCGCCGACGCGACGATGCTCGCCGCGCGCGTGCCGGTCGTGTCGGTGTGCGCGGTGCGCACGGGGAGCGGCAAGAGCCAGACGACGCGCCGGGTCTGCCAGATTCTCGCCGCCGCCGGCAGGCGGGTCGTGGCCGTCAGGCACCCGATGCCCTACGGGGATCTCGTCCGGCAAAGGGTTCAGCGGTTCGCCACCATGGACGACCTCGCCACCAACCAGTGCACCATCGAGGAGAGGGAGGAGTACGAGCCGCACATCCGGCGAGGCACCGTCGTGTACGCCGGCGTGGACTACGGTGAGATCCTGGAGCGGGCTCAGGAGGAGGCCGACGTCATCGTCTGGGACGGCGGCAACAACGACCTGCCCTTCTACCGCCCCACGGTCGAGATCGTGGTGGCCGACCCGCACCGGGCGGGCCATGAGGTGACCTACCATCCCGGCGAGACCAACCTGCGTCGCGCCCACGTCATCCTGATAAACAAGGTCGATTCGGCCCCGCCCGAGGGAATCGCCACCGTCAGGCGCAACATCGCGGAGGTCAACCCCGGGGCGCTCGTGATCGAGGCCGCCTCTCCGATCACCGTGGAAGATGCCTCCGCCATCAAGGGCAAGCGGGTTCTGGCGATCGAGGACGGCCCCACGCTCACGCATGGCGGGATGAAGTACGGAGCGGCCGTGGTGGCGGCACGCAAGTTCGGCGCCGCCGCGCTGGTCGACCCGCGGACCGCCGCAGTCGGGACGATCCGGGATGCCTTCGAGCAGTACCCCGGAATCGGCACCCTCCTGCCGGCGCTCGGGTATGGCGATCGGCAGATCCGGGATCTGCAGGCGACCATCGAGAGGGTTGACTGCGACCTGGTCCTCATCGGCACGCCAATCGATCTGCGCCGTCTCGTCCGGTTCGACAAGCCGGCCCAGACCGTCGGGTACGAGCTCGAGGAGCTCACGCGGCCCGGCCTCGCCGAGGTCCTGGCGAAGGTCCGCTGACAGGCGGCAACCATGGCGTCGCAACGCGGCAGGCGCAAGCTGGTGGTGGTCGCCTTCGGCGGAAACGCGCTGGTGCGAGCGGGCGAGGACGGCACCCAGCGCCAGCAGATGCAGCATGCGGAAAGCCTCACGCGTTCCCTCGTCAAGATCCTCAAGAAGGGGCACGACCTGGCGCTCGTGCACGGCAACGGCCCTCAGGTCGGCCACCTTCTCGTGCAGGTCGAGGAGGCGATCACCAAAGTGCCGCCGCTGTCGCTGGATGTATGCGTGGCGCAGACCGAAGGGAGCATCGGATACCTGCTCGAGCGCGCCCTGCGCAACGAAATGCTCGTTGAGGGGATCGACCGCGAGGTGGTCTGCCTGCTCACTCAGGTCGTGGTGGATCCGCGCGATCCTGGCCTGCGGAGCCCGGCCAAGCCGGTGGGCCCCTTTTACACGGCTTACCGGGCCGCGTTTCTCAGGAAGGTCCGGCAGTGGCGGATCGTGGAGGATTCGGGACGTGGCTATCGCAAGGTGGTCCCCTCGCCCCGTCCGCTCAAGATCGTCAACATCGGCGTCATCAGGGCGCTGCTCCAGGAGAGGCACGTCGTCATCGCTGGGGGCGGCGGCGGGGTGCCGGTCGTGGAGGAGCCCTCCGGCAAGCTGCGGGGGATCGAGGCGGTCATCGACAAGGACCTCACCGCGGCGATGATGGGCCGGGACCTGCACGCCGATCTCCTGGTGGTGCTGACCGACGTGGACAACGTCTGTCTCAACTACGGCAGGAAGAACGAGAGACCCCTCACGCGGATGTCGGTCAAGGAGGCGGAGCGGCATCTGCGTCGCGGGCAGTTTCCGCCCGGGAGCATGGGACCCAAGATCGAGGCGGCGGTGCAGTTCGCGCGCTCCACCGGCCACGATGTCATCATCACGTCACTGCGGCGCTGCGTGTCGGCCCTCTCGGGCCGCGGCGGCACCCGCATCTCCTCCTGAGGGAGTCTGAGGCATGGATGCTCTGAAAGGACGCGACCTCATCACGATCCGGGATCTGTCGATCGCCGAGGTCGCCGCGGTGCTGCAGAAGGCCGCCGATATCAAGAAGAACCCCGGCGCCTACAAGAAGTCACTGGACGGCAAGACTCTGGCGATGATCTTCCAGAAGCCCTCCCTGCGCACGCGGGTCACCTTCGAGACGGGGATGACCCAGCTCCACGGGCACGCCATCTACCTGTCGCCGTCGGAGGTCGGGCTCGGCGTGCGCGAGAGCGTGGCCGACGTGGCGCGCAACCTCGAGCGATGGGTGGACGGGATTATGGCCCGCGTCTTCGCTCACAAGCTGGTCGAGGATCTGGCAGCCTACTCGCGCGTGCCGGTCATCAACGGACTGTCGGATGACTTCCACCCGGTGCAGGCGCTCGCCGACCTCCAGACGGTGAAGGAAGCGGCGGGGACCTTCAAGGGGATGAAGCTTGCCTACGTGGGGGACGGCAACAACGTGACCCACTCATTGCTGCTGGCCGGCGCCCGCACGGGGCTGAGCATCTCGGTGGCGACCCCTCCCGGCTACGCGCCCAGGGCAGACGTCGTGACCTACGCCGCCGAGGCCGGGCACGAGACCGGCTGCGCCGTGGACGTCTCCCACGACATCGCGCGCGCGGTGAAGGGGGCGCACTTCGTCTACACCGACGTGTGGGCCAGCATGGGGCAGGAGGACCAGGCCGAGAAGCGAAAGAAGATCTTCGCCCCGTACCAGGTCAACGCGGGCGTGATGAAGGCGGCCGGCACCGACCCCTGGTTCATGCACTGCCTGCCCGCGCACCGCGGCGACGAGGTGACCGATGACGTGGCCGACTCGAAGCGCTCCCTCATCTTCGACCAGGCGGAGAACCGTCTCCATCTCCAGAAGGCGTTGATGGTCATGCTGATGGGGGACTGAGGTAGCGCTGGAGTCGCCGGGGAAATCCTTCATCAGGCACGGCTCGCGCTTGCCCGGCTTCGCGCTCGCCTCCATTCCGCTCGGCCACACACGCCCGGCGTGTGAAACGGCCGCGCGTCATAGGGCCTTCCGAAGGATTCCCTCCGGCTCCGCGTCTAAAACCCCGCTCCTCCAATCAGGCTCGCTCTCGACGGCCCTCGGGTGGGGTTCCCGCGCTCCGCGTCTCGATACCGACTCGGGCGATCGACCTCGCTCAAGAGGGCCATTGGAGGGGGTCCTGCTGCCCTGAGTTTCGAGAAGGGGGATCGCCGATGATCGTGGGTGCCGCGTGCGGTTCCCCACGGGGTTTTGAACGTCTTGGGTTCTCGCGTATCATTCCCGCGGTCCACCGCTTGAAGCCCCAGCGCGAACCGTGTGCGAGCGCGATCCGATTGTCCCCGGCGGGACGGACGGGTGATGATGTCACGATCCGGTTCTTGGCGACCTGGTCTCCCGCTGGCCGGAATCCTGATGGTTGTGTTGCCATCCCTCGGCGAGGCTCCGGAGTCGAAGAGCACCTGCTACGGGACCCCTGAGAGAGGCCGGCTCGAAGGGGGAGTCGCGCTGCCACTCGATGGTCCTAATTTTCGGGCGTACAGCCGTCTCGGTTCAGCCGCCGGACGGACCTACGTTCACGCGGCCGTGAGGGACGTCGTGATCGAGACATACGCCCACCTGGCCATCAGCAATCCGGAGATCGTGTGGGTATACGGTGAAACGGGATTGAGGGGCGGCGGCCGATTCGCTCCACACAGAACTCATCAGAATGGAACCGCGGTCGACTTCCTTGTCCCGGTCCGGGATCGCGATGGCAAGCCTGCTTTGCTCCCGACAAATGTCCTGAACAAGTATGGGTACGACATCGAGTTTGACGAGAGAGGCAAGACCGGCGAACTCGCCATCGACTTTCCCGCGGTCTGCGCGCACCTGCTCCAGCTCCAGGAAGTGGCGGGTCGAAGCGGAGTTCCCATCAGACGTGTGATCTTCGCACCGGAGTTCGTGGCAGCCCTCCGTGGCACGAGAGAGTGCGATTTGGTCCGGGCGGAGCTTCCGTGGTTCAAGAAGCGCCCCTGGGTTCGACATGACGAGCACTATCACGTGGATTTCGCCGTCAGGTGTGAGCCATTCCGTCCACGATGACCTGAGACACTCGAGAGCGCCGCCCGGAGCGCTTCAGTCGCCCGAAGGAGGGGACACCCGATGCGGATCGAGGGCTTGAGAATCTCCCTGCAGAAGGCGGATCTGGCGATCACGCGATGGATGGCGCGCTACGGCCTCGCGCTGCTGCGGTGGAGCCTCGGGATCGTGTTCCTGTGGTTCGGGGCGCTCAAGTTCTTCCCGGACCTGAGCCCCGCGCAGGAGCTGGCGGCCCGGACCATCGGCGTCCTGACGGGTGGCCGCGTCCCCTCTACAGTCTCTCTGCCGATCCTGGCGGCGTGGGAGTGTGTGATTGGGGTCGGGCTGCTCCTGGGGTGGGGGCTGCGTGGGATCCTGCTGCTGCTCTACGTGCAGATGCTGGGCGCGTTGTCGCCCGTCGTGCTCTTCCCGCACGAGGTATTCACCCGGATCCCCTACGCGCCGACGCTGGAGGGGCAGTACATCATCAAGAACCTCGTGCTCATCAGCGCGGGGATCGTCGTGGGGGCCACGGTCCGAGGAGGCCGGATCGAGCCTGAGCCCCGGACCGCCTGGCGTCGCTGGTTCGGGCGGTGAGATCAGGCCGGCCGGAACCCGACATAGAGCGCCGCGATCCCGCGGGCGAAGTCGATATGAGTCACCGAGGCGAAGCCGGCGGCGCGCAGGATGCCTTCCATCTTCGGCTGGTCCGGGAATCCCCTGATCGACGAGGAGAGGTAGACGTAGGCGGAGCGGCGTCCCGACACGATCGCGCCGAGCGACGGCACGACCCAGCGCAGGTAGGCGAGGTAGAACCGGCGGAAGACGGGCCCCGGGGGCGCGGCGAACTCCAGGATGCCGACCCTCCCGCCCGGCTTGAGCACGGCATGGATCTCGCGCAGACCCGCGTCGAGGTCGGCGAAGTTCCGCACGCCGAACGCCACCGTGACCAGATCGAAGGTCCCCCGGCGGAAGGGAAGACGCAGGCAGTCGGCCTCGGCCAGGCGCTCGACCCCCTTGCCGCGCGCGATGGCGAGCATCCCGCGGGAGAAGTCGACTCCCGCCACCCGCGCCCCTCGGCGGGCGATCGCAAGCGCCAGATCTCCGGTGCCGCAGCACAGGTCGGCGGCCATCTCCCCCGGAGAGATCCCCAGCTCGTCGCAGGTCCGGCGCCGCCAATCCTGATCTGACCCGAGGCTCAGCACCCGGTTGAGCAGGTCGTAGCGCGCGGCGATCGACGAGAACATCTCACGGATCATTGCGGCTTCCGGCATTCCCACCCTCCCGGATAGCGGTGAACCCGACCGGCGTGGCCGCCGTCATCATACCGCGCGGAATGGCCCCTGCATCGAGAGCCGCGAGAGGCCCGGGGTCGGTCGCGGCGCCGGGAATAAGAGGATGATCCCGATCCAGCCGCCCCGTGGCCGGGCGCCGCGGGGGCGAAACCTCCATTGCCACCCCGTTTTACCTTGACACTGCGGGGCGCCGTGTAGTAAAAAGGGGGTTTCGTCTACCCACATTTGCGCCTGATCGGCTGGAGTGCAGCGGCCATGCAGAGTTATGTTTCCAAAGGGGTGAGCCGGGACCAACGCTGGTTCCTCGTGGACGCGGAGGGCAAGCCGCTGGGTCGCCTCGCGACGCTGGTCGCTTCGCGACTCAGAGGCAAGCATCGCCCGACTTATTCACCGAACCATGACCATGGCGATCACGTCGTCGTCATCAACGCCTCCAGGGTCGTCCTGACCGGAAAGAAGAAGACCGACAAGAAGTATTACTGGCACACGGGTTATCCGGGAGGCATCAAGGAGATCACGGCGGGCAAGCTTCTGGCCACCCGGCCGGAGCGGGTCATCGAGAAGGCCGTCGCCGGGATGCTGCCGAAGAACTCGCTGGGCAAGAAGCTCTTCACGAAGCTGAAAGTGTACTCGGGTCCCGACCATCCGCATGCGGGCCAGAAGCCGGAGCCTCTCGTGGTCCAGCTCCGGACGCGGCGCGCCGGGTAGGGTTCTCGACAGAGAAGAAGGAGGTAGGCCGGCTTGGGTGCCACCATCGAATACTACGGCACGGGGAAACGCAAGAACGCGGTGGCCAGGGTCCTCCTGAGACCGGGCCAGGGTGAGATCAAGATAAACGATCGCCTCATCGACACCTACTTCACCAGCGCGACGCTCCGAATGATGGCCCGCGCTCCATTGGCCATCACGGAGACGGCGGAAAAATTCAACATCAGGATCAACGTCGAGGGCGGCGGCTCTGCCGGCCAGGCCGGAGCGGTCCGGCACGGCATCTCTCGCGCCCTGCTCGAGTACAATTCGGAGCTGAGGGGAAAGCTGAAAGAGGCGGGGTTCCTCACGAGGGACTCCAGGATCAAGGAACGCAAGAAGTACGGGCAGAAAGGGGCCCGAAAGCGCTTCCAGTTCTCCAAGAGGTAGCACCCACGCGCTCGGGAGAGCTCGGAACGCTGGCGGTCGCGCGCCGGGATGCGCGGCCCTGACCCACACTGGCGCCGTACACGTCATGCCACAGGCAGGAGGGAACGCTTGACATCGGTCTCGATGAAGGAACTGCTCGAAGCTGGAGTGCATTTCGGCCACCAGACCAAGCGCTGGAACCCCAAGATGAAGCCGTTCATCTTCGGGACGCGCAACGGCATCTACATCATCGATCTCCAGCAGACGGTTCATCGGGCCCGCAAGGCGATGGAATTCGTGGTGCAGGTCGTGGGCAAGGGCGGGTCGGTGCTCCTCGTGGGCACGAAGCGCCAGGCGCAGGAGACGATCCAGGAAGAGGCGCTCCGCTGCGCGATGCCGTTCGTCAACGTCCGCTGGCTCGGCGGGACCCTCACGAATTTCACGACCATCAAGAAGCGAATCGAGCGCCTCCGGTACCTCGAGTCGCTCGAGACCGACGCGCACCGGCGCGAGATGCTCACCAAGAAGGAGCTCGGCAAGCTCGAGAAGGAGCGGGTCAAGCTCGACAAGGTCCTGTCGGGCATCAAGACGATGTCGAAGCTCCCGGAGGCGATCTTCGTCATAGACCCCAAGAAGGAGTACATCGCCGTCACCGAGGCGCGCAAGCTCAAGATCCCCGTCATCGCCGTTGTCGACACCAACTGCGATCCCGACCTCATCGACTACATCATCCCCGGCAATGACGACGCCATCAGGGCGATCCGTCTTTTTGTCTCGCGCGTCGCCGACGCGGCGACGGAGGGCCAGAACTTCCACCAGCGGCAGGCCAGCGAGGCCGCGGAAACAGAGCAGACCGCCAGGGACGGCGCTGCCGCCGGGTCCGCCGAGTCGGGCGGCGAGGAGAGAAGCACCACGGATCCGGCGGGGACAAGGGCTGCGGCAAGAGCGAAGGGCCGCGCCCGGCCCCGATCCGCGGGGCCGGAACCGGCCGAGCCGGCCAGCGCCGTAGAGCTCGGGGAAGCCCCGGCGCCGAAAGGAAAGGTGCCGGCCGAGATCGGCTGACCCTCCTTTCGTCTCACCACGGCGAGACAGCATCTGATTATCTGCGTCAGGCCGAACGCCGCGCCGGGGCCGCGAACAGTGGCGACACGCGCGTCGCGGGCCCCGGGACCCCGGTTCGAGGTCCCCACAACGGAGGCAACTCATGGAAATCACGGCGTCCCTGGTCAAAGAGCTGCGCGAGCGGACCGGGACGGGCATGATGGAGTGCAAGACCGCGCTGGTTGAGGCCGGCGGCGACCTGGACGCGGCCATCGCGATCCTCCGCAAGAAGGGGCTCTCGGCGGTGGCGAAGAAGGCCCACCGGGAAACCACCGAGGGAGTGGTCGGCGCATACATCCACCCGGGCGGCAAGATCGGGGTGATGGTCGAGGTGAACTGCGAGACCGACTTCGTCGCCCGTACCGACCAGTTCAAGCAGCTCGTAAAGGACATCAGCATGCACGTCGCCGCGTCCTCCCCGCGGTTCATTCAGCGGGAGGAGGTCACCGCCGGCGTGCTCGAGGCCGAGCGCGAGATCTATCGGGCTCAGGCCGCCCTGACCGGCAAGCCGCCGCAGGTTGTCGAGAAGATCGTGGAAGGCAAGATGGAGAAGTTCTATTCCGAGGCGTGCCTGCTCGAGCAGCCTTTCGTCAAGGACCCCAGCGTCTCCGTCAGGGATCTCGTCTCCGGCATGATCGCAAAGGTCGGCGAGAACATCCGCATCCGCCGATTCGCGCGTTTCGTCCTGGGCGAGGGTGGGGACGGCGGCAAGGAATAGAGAGGGGCTCGACGTGACTCGAGGATCCACATCCCGTTCGCCGGAACCCGTCTTCAAGCGGATCCTGCTGAAGCTCAGCGGGGAGGCGCTGATGGGGGAGTCCGAGTTCGGCATCGACGCGGCCGTGGTCGAGCGCATCGCGGAGGAGGTCAAGGAGGTCCACGCCCTCGGCGTGGAGGTGGCGATGGTCCTCGGGGGAGGCAACATCTTCCGCGGTCTGTCGGCCCGTGCCCAGCGAATGGACCGTGTCGCTGCGGACCACATGGGGATGCTGGCCACCGTCATCAACAGCCTCGCGATTCAGGACGCCCTGGAGCAGGTGGGCGTGGTCACTCGGGTGCTCTCGGCCATCGAGATGCGCTCCGTGTCCGAGCCATACATCCGGCGGCGCGCGATCCGGCACCTCGAGAAGGGACGGGTGATCCTCCTGGCCGCCGGCACCGGCAACCCGTACTTCACGACCGACTCGGCCGCCGCGCTGCGCGCGATGGAGGTCAAGGCGGAGGTCCTCCTGAAAGCGACCCGTGTGGACGGGGTCTTCACCGCCGACCCTCACAAGGATCCCCGCGCCACCAAGATCGACTCCATCAAGTATATCGAGGTCCTCGAGAAAGGCCTCAAGGTGATGGACACCACGGCGATCTCGTTGTGCATGGACAACAGCCTCCCCATCATCGTCTTCAATCTGACCGAACGTGGTAATATCAAACGCGTCGTGCTTGGCGAGAAGATCGGATCGATAGTCAGAGCTTGAGGGGGAGACGGCCGCGCCGCGGGAGGAGCGATGCTGAACGATCTGTACGCTCAAGCCGAAAAGCGGATGAAGGACCACATCGAGCACCTGCGTCACTCGCTGGCCACCATCCGGACGGGCCGCGCGTCGCTCTCGATCCTCGACAACGTCCAGGTCGATTACTACGGCCAGCCGACGCCGATCAACCAGGTGGCCACGCTCAGCATCCCCGACCCGACCCTGATCGTGGCCCAACCGTGGGACCCCACGGCCCTGGGCGCCATCGAGAAGGCGATCCTCAAGTCCGACCTCGGGCTGAACCCCTCCAACGACGGCAAGGTGGTGCGTATACCGATCCCCGCGCTCACCGAGGAGCGGCGCAAGGATCTGGCCAAGAAGGTCCACCAGACGGCCGAGGAGGCCCGCACGCACATCAGGCTGGTGCGGCGGGACGCCAACGAGCAGGCCAAGAAGCTCGAGAAGGACAAGAAGATCTCCCAGGACGACGAGAAGCGCTCCCTCGACCACATCCAGAAGATGACCGACCAGCACACCAAGCTGATTGACGATCTCGCCAGGAAGAAAGAGAAGGAAATCCTCGAGATCTGATCGGCCTTCTCCGGCGCAGAGGGGCATGAAGACGACCGCGCTCATCGTCGCCGCGGGGGCGGGCGTCAGGATGGGGCTGGGGCGACCCAAGGCCTTCGCCGACCTCGCGGGCCTGCCCCTCGTGGAACACAGCCTCGTCGTCTTCCAGGACCACCCGCGCGTGGACGCGATCGTCCTGATGGCGCCCGGGTCGGAGTTGTCCGATGCCTCCCGGATCGCGCGCCGGTATCCGAAGGTCGACGTCGTGGCGGCGGGCGGTGAGCGGCGCCAGGACACCGTCAGGATGGGGCTCGAGCACATTCCAGGCCGCGGCGCGGCCGTAGCCGGCGACCTGGTGCTCGTGCACGATGCCGCCCGGCCGCTTGTGGACCCTACGGTGATCTCGCGCGTCCTGGACGCCGCGGCCCGGACCGGGGCGGCAGTCCCCGGCGTCGCGCCGGCCGACACCGTCAGGCACGTCGAGGAGATGGCGGATCCCATGGGGCGGACGATGGCAGCCGGCACGCTGGACCGTCACCGGCTCGTCCTGGTGCAGACGCCGCAGGGGTTTGGCCTGGCCCTCCTGCGTGACGCGTACGCGCGAGCCGGCCAGATCGATGTGACCGACGACGCCGCGCTCATCGAGATGATGGGAGGCGCCGTCGAGGTGGTGGCCGGCTCCCCGCGCAACCTGAAGATCACCACCATCCACGATCTCGAGATTGCCGCGGCCCTTCTGGCGCGGCCAGAGGGAGACTAGCTGTGTTTCGGGTGGGGCTGGGCCACGATGTTCACGCCTTCGCGCCGGCCGGCTCGAGCCGGCCACTCGTGCTGGGCGGCGTCGAGATCCCGGGGGAGCCCGGTCTCGCCGGCCATTCGGACGCGGATGTCCTGACTCACTCGGTCTGCGACGCGGTGCTCGGAGCGCTGGGCCTGGGGGACCTCGGGAGGCACTTTCCGGACAGCGACCCCAGGTGGAAGGGGGTCTCGAGCCTTCACCTGCTCGAAAAGGTGACGATCCTCATGCAGGAGAGAGGGTACCGGCTCATCAATCTCGACGCCGTCGTGATCGCCGAAAGCCCGAAGATCGCCCCGCACTCGGTGGCCATGAAGCGGAAGATCGCCGCGGCCCTCGCCGCCACGGAGTCCGAGGTGAACATCAAGGGGACGTCACCGGAGGGGCTCGGCTCCTTGGGCCGGAAGGAAGGGATCGCGGCCGAGACGATCGCCCTGATCGGAAACATCTGACGATGCCGCCCGCCGTCAGGGTGCGCTTCGCCCCATCGCCCACCGGCCATCTCCACGTGGGCAACGCCCGTACCGCCCTGTTCAACTGGCTCTACGCGCGCGCGCGCGGCGGCATCTTCGTCCTGAGGATCGAGGACACCGACATGGAGAGATCCACGGGCAGGTCGGAGGACGCGATCTACGAGGACCTGAGCTGGCTCGGCATCGACTGGGACGAAGGGCCGGGAAGGGGGGGCCCCCACGGCCCGTACCGGCAGTCGGAGCGCAGGTCCTTATATGATGACGCGGCGCGCAGACTGCTCGATGGCGATAGGGCCTACCGGTGCTTCTGCGGCCCCGAGCAGCTCGAGGCGGAGCGCGACGCTCAGCGCCAGGCGGGCCTCGCGCCGCGCTACTCCGGCCGATGCCGCGAGATGACCGCCGACCAGTCGCGGCACCGCGCCTCGAGCGAACCCTGCGCGCTCCGGTTCCGGGTTCCCGGCGAGAACGTCCTCTTCGACGATCTGATCCGGGGGAGGGTCGAGTTCCCCTCGGCGCAGATAGGCGACCCCGTCATCGTCAGGGCCGACGGCTCGCCGACCTACAACTTCGCCGTCGTCGTGGACGACGCCGCGATGCGGATCACCCACGTCATCCGCGGCGAAGATCACCTCTCCAACACCCCGAGGCAGATCCTCATCTATCGCGCCCTGGGCGAGCCCCCTCCAGCCTTCGCGCACGTCTCGCTGGTGCTGGGACCGGACGGCTCTCCCCTGTCGAAGCGTCACGGGGCCGCCTCGGTGGCCGATTTCCGGGATCGCGGATTCCTTCCGCAGGCGATGGTCAACTACCTGGTCCTCCTGGGGTGGGCTCACCCGGACGCAAAGGAGATCCTGCAGGTGCCGGAGATCGTCGGCGCGTTCAGCCTCGATCGCGTCGGGCACGCGGCCTCGATGTTCGACGTGGGGAAGCTCACATGGCTCAATGCCCACTACATCCGCAACGCCCAACCCCACGAGCTCGCCCGGCTCTGCCGGGCCGGCCTCGCGGCGGCCGGCCTCGTGCCGGAGGGGCCGGCCGACCCGGCGACGGAAGACTGGATCGCGCGGGCGCTCCACGTCTTTGCCGGTCAGATGGAGACGCTCATCGACGCTCCGGGCGCTCTGCGTGGTCTTCTCCGGTTCGAGGAGCACCTCGGGAAGGACCCGGGAGCTCAGGAGGCGCTCGCGGGCCTCGCGTCGGAGCCCGCGGCGGTTCGAGTGGTCGGCGAGTTTGCGCGGACGGTGGAGGCGAGGCGCCCGCCCCTGCTGGACGGCCGTGAGGCTTTCCGCGAGGCGGCGCAGACCGTGGGCCGGGCTCTGGGCGTGAAGGGTCGCGCCCTCTTCCATCCGATCCGCGTGGCCATGACGGCGGCCGAGAAAGGGCCGGAGCTGGACCGGCTCATCCCCCTCATTGACGAGGGCTCGCTCCATATCCTCCCCTCGCCGATCCTGTCGTGCGCCGGAAGGGCGCGACTCGTCGAGGCGCGTCTATCCGATGGAGCAGCCTGATGGATCTTCTGCTCGGGTTCAACGCGGTCGAGGCTGCGCTCAAATCCGGGCGACGCACGGTCGAGCGCGTCTGGATCGAGAAGGGGCATGACCGCGGCAGGGTGGTCCAGCTCAAGGCGACGGCGCGCAGCCACGGCGTCCCGGTCGAGGAGGTGGACCGCGTCCGCATCGAGAGGCTGACGGGGGGCCAGCCCCGATCGGCCCACCAGGGGGTGGTCGCCTCGGCGGCCGCCCTGCCCTACGCGGATCCCGAGGACCTGCTCGATGCCTGCGGCCCCGAGGCGGTCCTGATGGTGCTGGATGGTGTGGAGGATCCGCGCAACTTCGGTGCGCTCCTGCGGACTGCCGCCGCGGTGGGGGTCAGCGCGGTCTTCATACCGGAGCGCCACAGCGCGGGGCTTTCGGCCACGGCCGCACGGGCTGCGGCGGGGGCCGCCGAGCTGATCCCGGTCGGCCGGCTTGGCAACGTGACCGCCTTCCTGAAGCTCCTGAAGGAGAGGGGCTTCTGGACGGTCGGCCTGGAGGCCTCGGGCGCCCTCCCCTGGGATCGCTTCGAATACCCATCCCGCTGGGCCCTTGTGGTGGGGGGCGAAGGTCAGGGGCTCCGGCGCCTCGTGAGGGAGACCTGCGACCAGCTCGTCCATATTCCCTTGATGGGAGGGCTCGAATCGCTGAATGTCTCCGTGGCTGCCGGAATCTGCCTGTACGAGGCTTTCCGGCAGAGCCGGGTGGCCGGCAGGGGCCAGGAAGGGGGGGGCGGCGGGATCGCCCCCCCCTGACGAAAAAGGTGGTTCAACCCCTTTACATCCATAGATCACCGCTGTATCATCGGCGCTTCGTCTAGCTGGCGTAGCTCAGTTGGCAGAGCAGCTGATTTGTAATCAGCCGGTCGGGGGTTCAAGTCCCTTCGCCAGCTCCATGGCCGGGGCAGCGGCACGTTGAAGTTCCGCAGAGGGCGGTATCCCGGGTACATCCTTCCCGGGCATCGAGTTCCAAGCGAGGAAGTGAACTGTCAGGGTATCTGTGTCGCGATGCCCGCCCTATGGCGGCGCGCGCCCTTCGCGATGAGGGCCCGGGCCTTCGCCTCGGAGGAGAGTTCCGCGGCGCACGCGGCGGCTTTCGGGGCCGGCCGGCGCGGGTCAGCTGGACGTCATGCCGGGGAGATTCCCGAGCGGTCAAAGGGAGCAGACTGTAAATCTGCCGGCGCACGCCTTCGGAGGTTCGAATCCTCCTCTCCCCACCACGCATCAGGTCGGGGCGGGCGCACGATGTTGAACGCGGAATGGTATTGCTGTGGTGAGTCGAGAATGTCGTCGAGTACCGAGGTCGCATGAGCGCCCGGCTGGTGTGGAGCGACGCGGCCATACGGGAAGATGCGGCGACCGAATACCAGCTTGGGGCGGGAGTAGCTCAGTGGTAGAGCATCGGCCTTCCAAGCCGAGGGTCGCGGGTTCGAATCCCGTTTCCCGCTCCAGTCCGTTCGACGGAGACGGCGCGGCTCCCTCGGGGGGGCGGGGTCGATTGAAGGTTCGCAGGGTTGTGACGGGAAGAGCCCACGTGGCTCAGTGGTAGAGCACGTCCTTGGTAAGGACGGGGTCACCGGTTCAATCCCGGTCGTGGGCTCCACGGTTTCGACGCGCGGCGACACCATCTGAACAATCCGGCCGGCAGGCGCGTATCGGCCGCAGCGGGAGTCGGTGATGGCGAAAGAGAAATTTGATCGAACGAAACCGCACGTGAACATCGGGACGATCGGGCACGTGGACCACGGCAAGACCACGCTGACCTCGGCCATCACGATGGCGCTCCACGAGAAGAATCCGAAGATCGCGGTGCGCAGCTTCGACAGCATCGACAACGCTCCGGAGGAGAGGGAGCGCGGGATCACGATCGCCACGGCGCACGTGGAGTACGAGACCGACAAGCGGCACTACGCGCACGTGGACTGCCCGGGCCATGCCGACTACGTGAAGAACATGATCACGGGTGCGGCGCAGATGGACGGAGCGATCCTGGTGGTGTCGGCGGCGGATGGACCGATGCCGCAGACGCG
Organism: Candidatus Polarisedimenticolia bacterium; assembly: GCA_036505635.1. GTDB lineage: Bacteria > Acidobacteriota > Polarisedimenticolia > JACPZX01 > DASXTC01 > DASXTC01. The sequence continues at coordinate 406 of DASXTC010000035.1, read as the reverse complement.
CGAGCACATCCTGCTGGCGCGCCAGGTCGGCGTGCCGAAGATCGTGGTGGCGCTCAACAAGGTCGATGCGGTGGACGACCCCGAGCTCCTGGATCTCGTCGACCTCGAAGTGCGCGAACTGCTGAAGGTCTACCAGTTCCCCGGCGACGAGATCCCCTTCGTCCGGCTCTCGGCGCTGAAGGCGATGCAGGGGGATGCCGCGGCGAAGCAGGGGATCCTGGAGCTGATGAAGGCCGTGGACGACTACATCCCGATCCCGCAGCGCGCGCTGGACAAGCCGTTTCTGATGCCGGTGGAGGACATCTTTTCCATCTCGGGACGCGGGACGGTGGTGACGGGGCGCATCGAGCAGGGCAAGTGCAAGGTGGGCGAGGAGATGGAGATCGTGGGCATCCGTGACACGCAG
>DASXTC010000034.1:0-36181 GCA_036505635.1 Candidatus Polarisedimenticolia bacterium | reverse complement strand
CGGGGCCGTCTCCTTCGTCAGCGCTCCTCGACGATGTCTCGCATCGACTTCGTCGCGCTTCCTCGGATCCGACCCCGCGGCGCTCGCAACGCGACCCGAGCCATTACTCGGACGCACTCCTAGGGCGCGGCGCGGCGGATGAAGGAGTAGCGGCGCGCCTCCTCGTGGATCCGGTTCAGGTCGTCCGGGGACAGTTCACGGGCCAGCAGCTCGTTTTCGCGCTGCTGGTTCGTGCCTGACACGGTCGTGTTATCGGTGCAGATCGCCACCGGCACGCCCGCCTCGAGGAACGCGAAGATGGGATGGGGCTTCGAGCGCGGGCTGGCTCCCGTCTGGTAGTTCGAGGTCAGGCAGCACTCGACGAGGATCCGGTCCTTCGCGAGCCGGCGCATCAGCTCGCGGTCGTGCACGGCGGAGCAGCCGTGCCCGACCCGGTTCACTCCGAGGTCGTCAACCGCCTGCCAGATCATCCCGGGGCCTTCATCCTCACCCACGTGCGCGGTGAGACCCATCGACCCCTTGCGGGCGATCTGGTACGCCTCGGCGAAGAGACGGGGCGGGTTGCCCTTCTCGGCCCCCGCGATGTCGAACCCGATCACGCCGCAGTTGTGATGGAACTCCTGCGATTCGGCGATCGCCTGCCTCGCCAGGATCTTGGCGATGTGCGGGCCGTGGTGGCGCATGGCGATGATGATGAGACCCACCTCCATCTTCGTGCCGGCCGCCCCGCGGTTCAGGCCGGTGAGCACGGAGCGGATCGTCTGGCGCAGCGTGAGGCCGGCGTAGGTGTGAATGATCGGCGAGTAGCGGAGCTCGAGCAGCGTCACGCCGTGCCGCGCCGCCTCCGTCACGATCGCTTCGGTGACCTCCACGATGTTCTCGTAGAACTGCGTTATCCAGAGCGGGTAGTGAAACTTGTCGAGGTACCCCAGCAGGCTCCCCTCCTCCTCGGGCTGGATCACGAGGAGCTTCTCCATCTCCTCGATCGTGGCCACCGGGTTGAGCCGGTGCTGTACCATCAGGCGCCAGATCACGGGCAGGGGGATCGATCCGTCCACGTGCTGGTGCAGCTCGGTCCGGGGAAGGTCGGGCACCTGGCACCCCTGGGTTCTGTTTCGGTTCGGGGCCGACAGCGGCGGTGGTTGACAGTATATTCTAGGCCTTGCTCGACTCGGAGCCTGGCCTGAGGGCCCACGAACAAATGTTCCGTCGACACCTGGTTTTGACCATCGTGCTTCTCTGCGTCTGGGCCCCCGCCGCCGGCTCGACCCGGCGCGCCGGTGGCTGGCCCCCCGGCGCCTCCGCGGTGCGCGATCCGGACGAGGTCCGGCTCCCCCAGGCTCCCCAGGCCCAGGAGGCGCTGCGTCAGGGCCACCCTGGAGTCCGGCGCTTTCTCGGGGACCACCCTGGTTGGAGAGGGACGGTCGATCCGTTCACAGGAAGCCTCGACCGCGCCTTCGGCGAGGGGCTCGAGCTCGGATCCGCGGACGACCCCGAGGCCGCGGCCCGGTCCTTCGTTGCGCGGCACCGGTCCCTCTTCGCTCCGGGGATCGAGGAGGCCGGCTCGGCGCTCGACTTCGACGAGGCGGGCTCGCGCCCTCTTCTGGAAGACTCCGGCCCGGGAGGAGTCCGGGTCCTGCGGTTCGACCTGGTCAAGGATGGTCTTCCGGTCCTGGGGGCGGGTCTGAGCCTGGGCGTTCGGGACGACAGCGTGATCCTGATTGTTTCGCGGACCCTCGGCCCCGTGGCGGTCTCCTCGAAACCAAAGCTCGACCCCGCGCGGGCTCTCGCCTCGTTGACCCGGTACCTCGAGGAGGCCGGCACCGAGGCCGGCGGGTTGACGATGCCCCGCGAGCCGGCTCTGGCCTTCTACCCGCGTCTCGAGTCGCTCGGCCCGGCACAAGTCCTCAGGCACCACCTCGTCTGGGTGCTGGAGGTCCGGCCCGAGGGAACCGACGTCTGGGAGTCCTACATCGCCTGGGTGGACGCCCGTGACGGCGAGGTCCTCGCGTTTTTCCCCGAGGCGCGCAACATCGGGGCCTGTTCGCCCGATCCCAGACGGGCGCGGGCCACGGTGCTGGGCGGGGTGCGCCCCAACCGCGCCGACGACGTGGAAAGGATCGTCCAGTTCCCCTTCGCGCGCGCCGAGGTCGGCGGGTCGCAGGCCGACGCCGACATCAATGGCCGATTCCCCTACGCCGGCGGCGCGGCCTCCAGCACCCTGGGCGGGCGGTTCTTCCGGATGCACTGCGACAACTGCTCCTTTCCGGCGCAGCCCTCGGGGACCGGGGACCCCTCCGGTGACATCGATTTCGGCACGGGCGGCGGCAGCGCCGGCCCACCGGTCCTGGGCAATGGCTATTCGACTCCGGCCGATCGGACGACCTACTTCCACGCCAACCTGCTGCGGCTCCTGCTGGGAAAGTGGGACAATGCCTTCTTCGAGGAGATCGAAGCCCACGTGAACATCCAGGCGGTCTGCAACGCCTTCTCCAGCGGCCACATCGTCGCCTTCTACAACGCCGGCGGCACCTGCCGCAACACGGGGGAGATCCGCGACGTCATCTACCACGAGCTGGGGCACACGTGGGACCGCTTCGACGGAACGGGCATCACCAACGGGGCGCTCAGCGAGTGGAAAGGGGATCTGATGGCACTCTCGCTGGCCGGAGACACGTGCGTCGGCGAGTCGTTCTCCACCACCTCGCTGAAGACGACCAATTGCAGCGGCGTGCGGGACATCGACGAGAAGGCCCCGGGGCGAACCGATCATCCGCTGACTCCCGCCGTCTGCTCCACATGCGCCACGCTCACCCGCACCGCGAACAACTGCGGCACAAGCACCCATTGCCTGGGGGAGATCACCGGACAGGCCACGTGGCATCTGCTCCAGAACCTGCTGGCGGGGGCCGACTACATCACGGGCGCGGCGCTGCCGGCCGGCAACCCGGCCCTGCCCGCCGAGCGGGCGCGCTGGATCTTCGAGCGGATTCTGATCGCGGGGGGGCCCCCGATGGAGACGTGGGATCCGGTTGCGGCCGGCGTGAGCACCTATGACGCCATGATGCTCATCGACGATGACGACGCCAATCTCTCCAACGGGACGCCGCACGCCGCCTACATCAACGCCGCCTGGAGCCACCACGGCATCGCCGAGACCCCGCTGGTGATCGACTCCGGCGACTGCGCCGCGCTCTCGGACCCCATCGTCACCTTGTCGCTGGCGTCGGACCCGGCCACGGGGCTGCCGGCCGTGACGATCGACTGGACGCCCGTGGGGGGCGCCACAAGCTTCGACGTCCTGCGCAACACGCGGGCGGGAGACGCATTCCTGCCGCTGGCGCGCAACGTGGGCGCGGGTCCGATCCTCGACGTCGGCGTGCAGGCCGGGGCGACCTACAGGTACCTCGTGTCCGCCGTGCGCCGGACCGGGTGCGCCGACGTATCGCCCGGGAGCAATGTCGTCACGGTGACGGTCGGGCTCCCCGAGGTGAAGGTGGGAAGCTTCACGGCGGTCGAAGTCGCCGGGGGATCGGACTCGGACGGCCTCCTGGAGCCTGGTGAGCGCGTCGCCGTGGGAGTCAGGCTCGGCGAGACCGCAGGGAGCGCGCCGGCCACGGGGGTGACCGCTACTCTGACCAGCGGGTCCGCCAGCTCGCCGGTGATCTCGGGCGGGCCGCTGTCATACGGCACAATCCCCGCGGGTGGCAACGTCGCGCCGCCGGCCGACTTCGAGATCTTCATCGGGCCCTCGGAGGCGTGCGCCGGGAAGGTCCACGTCGCGGTGGCGGCGAGCGGCAACGAAGGATGCTGGCTCGACTCGTTCGACATCGTGCTGGACGGCTCGCCGTCGTGCGCCGTCACTCCCACGGCCTTCGTCGAGGTCGTGCCGGGCAGCGTGTCGGTCGCAAGCCCGGGCGGAGACGCCGACGGGGTCGCCGACAACTGCGAGGCCGTCACCGTCAACTACCTGATCCGCAACTCGGGGAGCCTGGCCTCTGGGCCCGCCGGCGGGGACGTGACGACATCGCACCCGCGCGTCACCTTCGCGCCGGATCCTCCCACCTGTTCCGTCGCGAGTCTCGCTGGGGGCGCCAGCGCCCCGTGCCAGTTCCGGTTCAGCCTGGGGGGCGCCACCGCATCCGGTGTCCCCTTCACCCTCACGACAGACTCGGCGGGCAACCCGGCCCCCTCCAGTCTCGACGTGACGCTGGGCGCGGAGACGAATCCACCCGTCTTCGGCACGATGGGCTACGGGTTCGAGGGATCGCTCCAGGGATGGACCGGCGTGAACTTCGGACTGTCGAGCGCGCACGCCTCCTCGGGGATCCAGAGCGCGCATGCCGGCTCCACGATGACGTCCAACATCTGCGCGAAGCTGATCTCCCCAGCGCTCCTCCTGGACCCGGCGGGCGCCTCCACGATGAGCTTCAACCTTTTCGCCATGATCGAGCCCCTCTCGGACGCCTGGTACGATCGCGCCAATGTCCACATCATCGATCTCGACACGGGCCAGCACACTCTCGTGAGCCCGTCGTCTGGCGTCGCCTACAACGCCAGCGGAAACCCCGCCGTCGAGATATGCCACGTCCTGGACCAGGCGGGCTGGGGCGGGCTGCTGGGAGGCTTCACCCTGGAGACCTTCGACCTGTCGGCGTTCAACGGCCGGCGGATCCAGGTCGAGATCAACTACGACACCGACGAAGGGGACGACCGTGAGGGGATCTATGTCGACGAGGTGACGATCACCAATGCTGCTGCGGCCGCGCTCCCGGCTGATCTTCAGTCCGATCTCTGCGTCGTGCCCGAGGTCTCATCCGATCTGGCGTCCGTGCCGCTCGATGTCCTCGACCTCGGCGGCGGCTCGCTGCGCTTCGCCTGGGGGGATCTGGGCGCCGGCTATCAGTACAACCTGTACGCCGGCTCCCTCGGGTCGTACTACAGCCATGGCGCCGGGGCGCTGAGCTGCGGGGAGGTGGGGAACGGAGTCGCGTGCGACGGGACCAGCTGCGCGCTGGACCTCTCGGGCGGCGCTCTGCCCGCGGCCAGCAGCTACTTCCTCGCCACCGCCACCGCCTTCGGCCTCGAAGGCACCTCCGGGTTCACCAGCGCCGGGCTCGAGCGGCCCCCGGCCCAGAGCACCTGCGCGCCCTGAGACTACGTGCCTGTCTTCTCCATGGCGATCCCGGTCGCATCCCCCTTCAGGACTTCATCGAAAAACTTCTTGATGGGCATGTATCCCGAAGGAGGCACGGTGATCGCGTTGACCTTGAGCGTGCGCTCCACCAGAAGGGTCGCCCCCTCGAGGCGCCCCTTCATCGAGTAGCTGCCCGCCGGAGACGACGCCTCCGCCGACGGCAGCGGCTCCAGGATCTTCCAGCCGGCCGGGATCTCGATGGTGGTGCGGTCGCTCTCCATGTACCCGGCGCCGATGCGCAACGGGGTGACGCGCTCCGTCTCGTTGAGCCTGTCGGCCCGAGTGAACAGATGGAGACTCGCCGCCATCATCCGAACCGTGCCGAGGTCCTTGCCGGGCAGCGGCATCCAGAAATCGATGGTCCGGACGATCGGCTGGTCGGGCGTCTCGACGCCGGTCACGTCGAATCCCCGCATCTCCCCCTTGCCGAAGTGGCCCGACAGCCACGAGAGGAATTCCTCCTTGCGTTTGTCGCCGCGCAACGCCTCGTAATGGGTGCGCAGGTCGGCGGCGTACTGTCCGCTGAATCTGTTGATCGTCCTCACGTCGATGCCGCCGCGATTCGGAAACGAGATCCGGGCTTCGGTCTCGCGCAGGCTCGCCTCGGGGGGGAGCACGGGCAGCGAGATGAGAGCGCCATGCGTGGAGTCCGCGAGCAGGGCCCGGGTCCCCTGAAGGTAGTCGGGCAGGTCGCCGAAGCCCGTGTTGGAGCTGGTCGGATCGAAGATGACGAGCCGGCCCATGCTCTGAGCCTCGATACCGGCGGGCGGGACCCCTTCGCCATCCGGGGACACCCTCACCGCGACAATGGCGTGGTTGAAGAAGCCCGGCGCGGGGAACTCGGGCGCGACGGTGCCTTCGCCGCTCGTGAGCGCCAGCATCGGGAAGGCTTCGATCCCTATCTCCCGCAGCAGCGTGATGGTGAGGACCGCCTTGTCCTCGCAGTCGCCGAAGCGGTTCTTGAGGATCTGTGGAGCGGGGTGCGGCTCCGCGGTGCTGCGACCGACCGCCGTGTCGAGATATCTCACGCTCTGCACGAAGCGGGCGATGCCGCGGATCGCTTCGAGCTTCGACGCGGTCCCCGCGGTCGCCTCGGTGGCTGTCCGCCGGATCTGGGCGTCGGCCACCACCTGTGGCGCCACGATCCCCGCGTACCACCTCCCCACGCTCTCCCAGGTGTCGAACCTCCGGACATCGCCCTCCGTCTCCGGCGGGGCCCAGCGCACCAGGAGCGTCGGTACCGCCTCCCGAAGCGGAATCCCCAGCGGCTCGCTCTTCTGCGCCGACAAATCCCGAGCCTCCCAGACCGTGTACCCTCCGTCATCCTTCGCGGCGGGGATCTCGGGGTGGTTGCGAGTGATGGCGGAGATCTTCCACCCCGAGGGCACCTTGACGGCGAGCCGCGACAACAGCGTCGGTGAGGACCATCCAAGGGGCCAGATCGTCTGATAAGCCTCCGACTTCGCGTTGGTGGTGTACTCCCAGGCGATGACGTCCCCCACGCGCGCCTCGTCGGGACTGAACACCTTGACCTTCGTCATGGAGAACTCGTAGCTGCCGTCGGCATCCACCTCTTCGATCGCCTTCGCGTCGTATCTCCTGACGTCGCCGTCCGGACGCACTTTCCAGCCGCCGACGAGCTTGAAGTCCTGGCCGATTCTCTGGGGCGCCATGAAGGCGAACGAGCGCTGCCCCTCCACCGTCAGGATCTTCACGGCCTCGCGGACGCGCCATCGCATGCCGGACTTCGTGACGTCGATCATCCCCTCATCGAGATAGACCACCCGAGAGGCCTTCTCCGCGGATGCCGGCACGGGCCGCTTGAGGGCGAGCTCGAGCCAGTCGGGAGCGCTATCGGCAAGCGCCGGCGCCATCCCGCCTGCGAGAACCATCAGCGCCCCGGTGAGGGGACGTTTCACGAGGGGCTCCCCTTCCTGAAGACGACCGCCCGCTTGTCGGCCTCCTGCAGCTTCTCGAAGAACGCCCTGAGCCGGGGATAGTCTCCCGCTGGGAAGGTGGCCGCGTCGATCTCGACACGACGCGCCAGGATCAGGTTCCTCCCCTCACGGGAATACGACATGGCGAGCGAGAAGGGCGGGTCCCGCACGACGACCGGGGCCGGCAGCTCCTCCACCTCATAGCCGGCCGGGATCTCGATGCTGATCCGATCCTGCGTCCTGCGCGTGTGCGCGAAGTGGACGGCGGTGCGCCGGCTCTCCGCGGTGAACGGGTTGCGCTGGAATGCGCCGAAAAGCGATGGCGTCACCGCGATCCGGTCGCCAACGACCGTGGCAAAGCCGGGAAGCTTCAGCTCGTAGTAGAGCGTGGCCGTCTTGTCGAACGCCGTGATGTTCTCGAACGAGGCCGAGGCCAGCTCGGCCCTGGGGAGCAGGCGCTGGAGATCCTCCAGCAGCGCGGCCTTGCGTTTCTGCTCGTCGAGAAGCTCGTATCGTTCGCGGTGATCCAGATCGACCAGACCACTCCCATCCTGCGAGGCGGTCACCTCGGCGGTGCCGTCCTCGGTCAGCTTCACCGCGGCCTCGCGCTTCAGGATGTTCTTCCCGGCGGTGGAGAAAGGGATAGCTGCCGCGGTGTAGTAGAAAGTCTCCGGCCTGCTGACGGTCAGGTACTGGATCTGCCCCCTCTTGGGCGCCCCCGCGCCCTTGGTTGGTACGATCATGACGGTGTTGACGACGCCGCCTTCCTTCTCGGCCGAGATCATCCCGAAGGGACAGTGCCGGGCGGCCGGGTCGTAAAAGGTCCACCCGCCACCCGTCTTCACCGCCGCCGCGAACGAGTCGAGCTGGTCCTCGTCGGGCACCTCCGGGTTGAAGATGGTGTTGTTGCGTCCCGTGATGAGCAGCAGCGCGTGTTCGAGGCCCGTCTGCTTGACCAGGGCGAGAAACAGCAGCGTGCGCTCCCACTCACTGCCATACGCACGGGTCAGGACGTCGCCGACGCTCTCGGCCTCCTTGACCGCCGATTCGCCGGTCTGGCCGGCCCGTGCCTCCTCGCTGCCGATCTTCTCCTGCACGAAGCGGTAGATCTTCCTGACCTTTTCGAGGGGGGGATCGGCCGGCTGCACCAGCTCCTTGATCTTGTCGGCGACCGCGGGCCCTCCCTCGATGAACTTGCCCGACTCCCCGGCGAGGCTCCCCGCGACGAAACCGAGCCACGCCGCCTGCAGCTCGGGAAGGTCGAAGTAGAGGCGCGCGCGCAGCGCGTCGTCGGGAGGGGCGAACGGCTCGTCGGGGATCGCCGGCACGTCGGCCGCCCGCAGGTAGGTCACGTTCTTAAAGGGGCTCTCCGTGGACACCACCACCTTCTCGAGCCCCGCCTGCTTCCACCCGAGCTTGTAGCTGCCGGGCTTGAGCGTGAACTTGGAGCTGAGCACCGGGACCCGCTGCTGGATGAACCAGGTCACCTCGGTGAGGATGCTGTTGGGCTCTGTCAGGACGTCGTAGGAGTACTCGATGATGGCACCGGGCACCACGCCGGGGAACTTGGCGCTCTTGACCTTCTCCCAGCGTTTCCCGCGGTGCAGAGTCTTGACGAAGATATTCTCTTCCTTGAGAGGGATCGAGGTCCGGTCCGGCAGGATCGTGCGCCCTTCGAGGTTTCTCACCGTGTAGCCGCCGACCTGCGCGGATGTCTCGACGTCGGCGTACCGTTCGACTCCCTCCTGCGTGAAGAGCTTGATGACCCGGTGAAACGAGTAGTGGCTGCGTGAGGATTCGTTGTTGAGCTCGATCTCGTCTACAAAGATGATCGCCGGGCATCCGGGCTGCTTCGGACAGTCGGTCATGGCGAGAAAGGCGGGGTCAACCGCGCGCGCCGCCGCCGCCGCGCTGAACGCAAGCAAGAGGCACATCACCGGCACCACGAACGTGTTCAAGCGACGCCTCACTCCGTAGCCCTCCTTCTGAGGACAATGGCCTGACGATCCGCCACCTGGACCCTCTCGAAGAATGACCTGAGCTGGGGGTACGCCTCGATCGGCCAGATCGCCGCGTCGATGTCAACCCGGCGCGTGAACACGAGCCTCCCTTCTTCCGCCTCAAAACTGGTCACGATCAGAAACGCCCCTTCCCGCAGGATCACGCCCTCGGGTTGCTCGCTGATCGCGTATCCGCGAGGGATCTCATATGTGATCCGGTCCACCGTCTTCTGGGTGTGCGGGAAATGAACTGGCGTGAGGCGCGTCTCCGCCGTGAAGGGATTGTGCGCTGAGGCGGCGAACAGCGAAGGCGTGACCACCATCCGGTCCCCCGCGACGACAGCGAGCGCGGGCACGGACACGCTGTACCGGATCGTGAGAGCCCCGGCGGGATCATCGAGCCCATCGAATGACGCCGAGAGGAGCTCCGCGCCAGGCACGGTCCCGTGAAGCTCCTTCGCAAGCGCTGCGCTCATCTCCTCATAGGTCTTCCCGCCATACCTCTCGCGCCTGTCCAGATCGGGCTGCCCTTCCGCCTGCTCTCTGACCTGGATCTGCGCGGAGCTGTCCGCCTCCAGCCGTACCGAAGCTTCCCTGCGCAGCACATTGTCGGTGGCTCTCGAAAAAGGGATCGCCAGCAGCATGTTGGTCCCTTCCTTCAGAATTCTGTTCACCTGGGTCTCCCAGGACTCGGAGGAATCGACCTTGCGGGGCTTGCGAGGCGTGACGAGCAACGCGTTGGGCAATCCTGCCTCCTTGTGCCCCGCGAGCATGCCGAAAGGACAGTGCCTGACGGCTGGATCGTAGTACCTCCAAACGCCGTCCAGATTGACTGCCGCGGCGAACGACTCGAGCTGGCGCACGTCGGGAGCATCGACGTTCAAGGTTCCATGCCGACGATCGGTCGTCAGCAACAGTCCCGGCGGCAGACCGACCTCCTTCACCATCGCGAGAAACAGCATCGTACGCTCGTAGTCGTCGCCGTAGCCGCGTTTGAGCACTTCTCCGACATTGTCGGCCTCCATAAGGTCCTCGCTCGCGGTCCGGCTCAGGCGCTCCTCTTCGGTGCCGACTTGGTGCTGGATGAACCGGTAGATCCGTCTGACTTTCTCGAGGGGGGGATCGTCCGGCGCTACCAACTCCTTGACTTTCTCAGGGATCCCGGCGTTTTTCTCGAGGAAGATACCAGCCCCCCGGCCGATCAGCTCCGCCAGCTCGCTGAACCACATCTGATTGAACAGCATGTAGAAAAGGAGTCTCGTGCGCACTTCCTCGGTAGGGGGAGAGAAAGGCTCCCGCGGCAGCGACGGCATGTTCTCCGCGTGGAAGTAGTCCACGGACATACGCGGGGATGTGTGCGTGATCCGTGACTGCTCAGGGCCGAAGATACGCCACGAGAACGGGATCACGCCCGGTCTCAGCGTCAGGTGCGCTCTGAGGACCGGGATCTCGTCCTGGATCTTCCAGGTCCACGCCGCGTTGTACAACCCTTTCGGCATGTACAGGTCATACGAGTAGTCGATGATGGCGCCGCGCACCACGCCCGGGAACTTCGCCGACTTCGCCCGCAGCCGGAGGATACCCTTCCTGTAGGTCGGTTTCACGAAGATACTTTCCTGATCCAGGGGAATTATCTGCCCGTCCGGCAGGACCGTGCGCCCCTTGAGGTTTCTGCAGTCTTCGTAACCGGGCCTCTCGGTCACCACTACGTCGGCATGAGCGGCGATGCCCGCATCCGTGAACACCTTGATGATCCGCCTGCGCGAGACGCGGACAAGCGCTAGCGCGGTGCTGAGCTCGGCCTCATCCAGCAGCACGATCGCAGCGCAGCCCGGCTCGCCGGGGCAATCGGTGATCGAGAGATAGTTGGGATCGATCGCTTTGCCGCCGCCCGCGACGGCGAGGCCGGCCATGGCCGCCAGGGCAAGCGCGAGGAGAGCCTTCCGTGCCGGGAAAGAACGCCACATCACCACGCAATGGTACTACGGAACGGTGCTTTTCCTGAACACGATCACCTGCCTGTCGGCCTCCCGGACCTTCTCGAAGAAGGCCCTCAGCCGGGCGTAGTCGGCGGCGGGCCACGAGATGGTGTTTACCTCGAGGTGACGGTTGAAGACGACCGCGCCCATCTCGCGCGAGAAGAACGTGGCCAGCGTAAGAGGCCCTTCCTTTATGAGTGTCCTTTCCGGCAGCTCCTCGGGCACGCACCCGGCCGGGACCTCGATGATGACCTTCTCGCGCGTCTTCTGCGTATGCGGAAAAGAGACGGGCGCCCGCCGCGCTGCCGGCGCGAAAGGGTTGGGCCGACCCAGATTGAGCATCGAGACCGGGACGATCAAGCGATCTCCCACCCGTGACGCGAGGTCGGTCAGGGAGAGCGTGTAACGCACGGTGGCCGGCTTGTCGAACGACTCGAGCTCCTCGGAGGAGAAGTCCCCCGGCTTCGCGGTGGGGTCGATCTCGCGCACCCTGCTGGCGATCGCCTCCTTGCGTCCATCCTCGTCGAGACCGGCGAACTCCCTCCTGATGTCGAGGCCGGCGAGCCCTGTCCCCTGATCCGAGACCTCGACCCGGGCGCCGCCATCCACCGACAGCGTCACGCGCGCCTCCCGGGTCAGGACGTTACGGCCCGACCGCGACACGGGGATCGTCACGACGAAGTAGGGCGCGGGGTCGTACACCGTGCCGACGCGGCCCGACAGATGCACCTCCCTTTTGAAGCCCTGCCCCTTCTCCGGCCGGAGGAGGATCGCGTTGGGGACGTCGGATTCCTTCTCGGGGGCGATCATCGCGAAGGGGCAGTACCTGACCGCCACGTCGTAGAACGTCCATCCGTCGCCGATCTTCACGGCGGCGGCGAAGGCGTTGAGCTGCGATTCGTCGGGGGTACTCTGGTCGAATCCGCTGGCGGTGCGCTCCACGACGTTGAGCAGCGCCGGCTCCAGGCCCGCTTCCTTCACCATGGCGACGAACAGGAGTGTCCGCTCCAGGTCGTCTCCGTAGCCGCGGGCGAGCACGTCCGCGGCGTTCCGGGCCTCAGCCACCTTTCGAGACGCGGTCTCACCCAGGCGCTTCTGTTCCGTGCCGATCTCCTCCTGAACGAAGCCGTAGATCTTGCGGACTCTCTCGAGCGGGGGCTCGGTTGCCGGCGCGAGAGCGCCCACCTTCGCGGCCACGGCGGGCGATCTCTCGATGAAGGCCCCGGTCCGGCCGGCCAGCCTCCCAGCGACCTGCCCCAGCCAGTCTGCCTGGGTCACCGGGATGTAGAAGAAGAGCCGCGCGCGCAGGGCCTCGGGCGGCGGCGAGAGAGGCTCGAAGGGGACCGACGGCACGCTCGAAACGGTGAACTCCTCCAGGTTCCTGGAGGGAGTCGTATGCGTAACAGGCACCTCTTCGAGGCCCGACTGACTCCACTGCATGCGCCACTGGCCCTGGCGCAGCCTCATCCGCCCCTCGAGGATCGGAATCGACCACTGCAGGTCCCAGACGAACTCCGAGATCGTCGTGATCTGGCGCCAGAACGCGTCGTACGAGAGCTCGATCGTGGCGCCGGGCACCACACCGGAAAACTTCGCCGACCTGCGCCGGATCGGCTCCCCTTCCTCGCCCATCCCCGACTTCAACAGGATGTTTTCCGGCGCCAGCGGGATCACCCTGCCATCCGGCAGGATCGTCCGGCCCGCCAGGTTCATGACGTCCATGTCCGCGGCGGGCTCGTTGATCTCCAGGTCAGTGTAGCGGTCGATCCCCTCCTGGGTGAAGACCTTGATGATGCGCCGCCGGGAGACGCGCGGGTGGTCTGGCGCGTTGTCCAGCTCGACGTCGTACAGGAGGACGAGGGCCGGGCAGCCGGGCTCTCCGGGGCAGTCGGTCAGCGCGAGGTGGTTCGGATCGATAGGAGGGGGGGCGGTCGTTGCGAGAAAGGCCGCGATGAGATACGCGAGCAACGCGCCCCCCGGGTCGAGCTCAGATCCCCATCACCTTCACGAGCTCGGCCACCGTGTCGGCGGATTTCTGCAGCATCGCCCGCTCCTCGTTGGTGAGCTTCAGCTCGATGACCTTCTCGATGCCGCGCGACCCGAGCTTCACCGGGACGCCGACAAAGAGATCATTGATCCCATACTCCCCCTGCAGGTAGGCGGCACACGGGAGGATCTTCCGGCGGTCCATCAGGATCGAGTCGACCATTTCGACCACCGCCGCCGAGGGAGCGTAGAAGGCGCTGCCCGTCTTGAGCAGCGAGACGATCTCCGCGCCGCCGTCACGGGTGCGCTGCACCAGGCGGCCGATCGTGTCGCCGTTCATCAGCTCGGTGATGGGCACGCCCGACACGGTCGAGAAGCGCGGCAGCGGCACCATGGTGTCGCCGTGGCCGCCCATCACGAGGGCGTGGATGTTGTCGACCGACACGCCCAGCTCCATCGCGATGAAGGTGCGAAACCGGGCCGAGTCCAGGATGCCCGCCATCCCCACGACCCGTTCGCGCGGGAAGCGGCTCACCCTCAGCGCCACCTGGCACATGGCGTCGAGGGGGTTGCTGACTACCACGAGGATACCTTTGGGCGAACGGCGCGCCACCTGCTCCGTGACCCCCTTGACGATCTCGTAGTTCTTCATCAGGAGGTCGTCGCGGCTCATGCCGGGCTTGCGCGGCAGCCCAGCCGTGATGACGACGATGTCGGAGTTGTCCGTCACGTCATAGCTGTTGGAACCCACGAGCCGGGCGTCGTATCCCTCCACGGGGCCGGCCTCCATCAGGTCGAGCGCCTTGCCCTGCGGAACGCCTTCGATGATGTCCACCAGCGCCACGTCCGCGTATCCCTTCTCGGCGATGCGCTGGGCCGCGGTGGCTCCCACGTTGCCCGCTCCGACAACCGTCACCTTGAATCTCATGGCCGCGATCTCCCGGATCCCTTTACAGTCTTGAAATGAGGCAATCGGCGAACTTCGAGCAGGAGACCTCCGTGGCCCCATCCATCTGGCGGGCCAGGTCGTAGGTGACCGTTCCGGCGAGGATGGTTTCCTGCATCGCGCGCGTGATCGACTGCGCCGCTTCGATCCAACCCAGGTGCTCGAGCATCATGACGCCCGAGAGGATCACCGAGCCGGGGTTCACCTTGTCCTGCCCGGCGTACTTGGGGGCCGAGCCGTGCGTCGCCTCGAAGAACGCGATCTCGTCGCTCATGTTGGCGCCGGGCGCCATGCCGAGCCCACCCACCTGCGCGGCGGCGGCGTCCGACAGGTAATCGCCGTTCAGGTTGGGGGTCGCCAGGATGCTGTACTCGTCGGGCCTCAGCAGGAGCTGCTGGAACATCGCGTCGGCGATCCGGTCCTTCATGAGAATCCTGCCCGCCGGGATCCTCCCGTCATACTTCTCGACGAGCTGCGTCTCGTTGATCGTCTCTCTGGGGAACTCCTTCTCCGCCACCTGGTAGCCCCAGTCGCGGAACGCTCCCTCGGTGTACTTCATGATGTTGCCCTTGTGGACCAGCGTCACGCTCGGCTTACCGTGCTCCAGAGCGTACTGGATGGCCCGTCGCACGAGCCGCTGGGAAGCTTTCTGCGAGATCGACTTGATCCCGAGCGCGCAGTCGGCCGGCAGCTCGTAGCCCAGCTCGCGCACCAGGGCCAGCACCCTTCTGGCCCCTTCGGATCCCATCTTCCATTCGATCCCCGCGTAGACGTCCTCGGTGTTCTCCCGGATGATCACGATGTCGAGCCTCTCCGGGTGTCGCATGGGGCTCCCGATCCCCTTGAAGTAGCGCACCGGCCGGATGCATGCGTAGAGGTTGAGCTGCTGCCGGATGGTGACGTTGAGGGATCGGAATCCACCGCCCACCGGGGTCGTCAGGGGGCCCTTGATCGCCACCAGGCAGCGCCGGACCGCCTCGAAGGTGTCGCGGGGGAGCAGCTCGCCGTAGCGGGCGTTCCCCTTCTCTCCGGCGAAGATCTCGAACCAGACGATCGAGCGCTTGCCGCCGTAAGCCCTGGCGACGGCCCTGTCGAAGACGCGGACTGAGGCGGCCCAGATGTCCGGCCCCACGCCGTCGCCTTCGATGAAGGGGATGACAGGATGGTCAGGCACGACCAGCTTCCCGCCGGCCAGGGAGATCGTCTCGCCCGCCGTGGGGAAACTTATCTTGTCGAGTTTCATGGGCGTCGTTTGTGCGGGGAGCACGCGCGGAACTCTATCATCGCCCGCGACGCGGAGTCAAACAAAGGGAAGCAGGCGCGGCACCCTGCGCTGGTAGGTTCTGTAGAGATCCCCATACCGCTCGAGCAGGAGCTCTTCCTCGGCCACCGTGTGGAGGTACATCAAACTGGTGAAGAGCATCCCCCAGATGAGCAGGGCGGCCACGGAGTTCAGCGCCAACACCACCCCCCACAGGAGCAGCAGCACCCCCGTGTAGATCGGATGTCTCGTGATCAGGTAGGGCCCCGTCATCACGAGAAGATGCGCCTCGTGCAATGCCACGCGCGAGGCGAACTGCGCGCCCAGGGTCATCTTCGCCCAGCACGAGAACGAGATCCCGCCCACCGCCATGGCGGCCCCGGCCCATCCCAGGGCGGCGACCGCGGGAGCGGGCAGGAAGGAGAACAGCGGTCTGTCGAGGCTGGTCGCCCCCGCCACCCAGAGCCAGCCCGCCAGCGCGAGGACCTTGAGCGGGTGGAGCCATATCTCCCAGGGGTGGATCGAGGTGAATCGCCTGCCGGGACGCGAGATAGACAGGATCAGCGCGTCGCGAAAGAAGAGGACGAACGCCACGCCCATCCCGGTCAGGATCACCCCGGCGGGGGAAACCAGCTTCATCGCCCCAATTCTGTACTCGCTCCGCGGCCCTTGCAATGCTAGAATCGGCGCCACACCGGAGACCATGCGTGAGCGATCAGACCGAACCCAAGCCTCCCATCCTGCCCGAACCCCAGACGACTCCAGACGCTCCCACCTCCCACGAGGAGTTCGCCCGTCTTCTGGCTTCCAGCAGCGATCCGAAGCGCCACGCCGCCGGCTCCGTGGTCAAGGGGAAGGTGGTCCAGATCGGCGAGACCGACATCCTCGTCGACGTCGGTGGCAAGAGCGAGGCGACGATCGCCCGCGCCGAGCTGGCCGCCGAGGATGGCTCGCTGTCGATCCAGGTGGGCGATCCGATCGAGGCGACCGTTGTCTCCACGGAGGGAGGCGTCAGGCTCTCGCGCAGGATGTCCGCCTCCACGAAGGACAAACACGCGGTCAAGCAGATGCTGATCGACGCCTCCCGAAACGGCGTGCCCGTCTCGGGGCGCGTGACGGCCAGCGTGAAGGGCGGCTACGAAGTCCAGGTCTCCGGGGTCCGCGGCTTCTGTCCCTTCTCCCAGATCGACGTGCGCCGCCAGGAGGACCCCACCCTCTACTTCCACAAGACCTTCGACTTCCTCATCAAGGAGTACAACCCGGGCAAGCGCAACCTCGTGCTGTCGCGCCGCGCGCTCATCGAGGTGGAGCAGCGAAAACAGGAAGAGGAAGTGCGCGCCAGCATCACCGAGGGGAGCGTCATGAAGGGGACCATCGTCTCCCTGCAGGATTTCGGCGCTTTCATCGAGCTCGGCGGCGGGATCCAGGGGCTGCTGCACGTCTCGGAGATCTCCCACGCGCGCGTCGAGAAGCCGTCCGACCTCCTTTCGGTCGGACAGAGCCTCGACGTCCAGATCCTCAAGATCGATGCGAAGAAGAAGAAGATCTCGCTCACCCGCAAGCCGCTCGAAGGGGATCCGTGGATCGGCGTGGGGGATCGGGTCAGGCAGGGCCAGGTCATCACGGCCAAGGTGATGCGGGTGACCGACTTCGGCGCCTTCCTCGAAGTGCTGCCCGGTGTGGACGGCCTCCTCCACGTCAGCGAGATGGCGGCGATGAAGAACGGCGGCGGCGCCGGCCGCAACGCAAAGCCCCAGGACATGATCAAGGCGGGAGAAGAGCTGAAGGTCTCGGTGGTCAAGGTCGACGAGGCCCGCCGGCGCGTTTCGCTCGGGCTCGCCACCGAGAAGCCCGCGCCAGGGGTGAGCGCCCCACCCCCACCGGAGCCGCCGAAGGTCGGCGAGACGGTCAAGGGAAAGGTCGAGCGCGTCGAGAAGTTCGGCGTCTTCATCCGGCTGGGCCCTGGACGCGCCGGCATGATCCCCAACAACGAGCTGGGGACGCAGCGCGGCGCCGATCACAAGAGGCTCTTCCCCGCCGGCACGGAGCTGACCGCCGAGGTCATCGAGGTCGATCCCGCCGGACGCAAGATCCGGCTCTCGCTGGTCAAGGCCATGGGCCGCGAGGAGCGCGAGGCGGTTGAAAAATACAGGAAGGACCCGGTCAAGTCGGGGGGCACCAGCTTCTCCACTCTCGCCGACGCCTTCAACGCCATGAAGGACTCGCCCAAGAAACCGAGCTGAAATCCTCGCGCGAGGTGCCGATGTCGATCCGGGTGGCGGCGCGCGCCGCGGTCATCGCGATCCTGCTCGCCTTCATCCCGCTCTCCCCCCCGCCTTCGACCGCCGACTGGAAATGGACCGCCGGCAAGATCGTGGACTATGCGCGCGTCGGCTCCGTCGAGATCTCTCCCGACGGCCGGCGCGTCGCTTACCTCCTCTCGCGGCCGCGAGGCGCCGAGGACAAGCCGGGCGGGGCCTACGTCAACCTCTGGGTCGTCGCGGTCGAGGGGGGCGCCCCGCGCCGGATGACCACCGCCGACGTCGAGGACAAGACGCCGGCCTGGTCCCCCGATGGATCCGCAATCGCGTTTCTGTCCGCGCGTGGAGACGAGAAGGCGAAGACCCGCCTGTGGCTCATGCCCGCGCAGGGGGGCGAGGCGCTCCCCCTCACGGACGAAAAGACAGACGTGGCGCTCTTCGCGTGGTCCCCCGAGGGACGCCGGATCGCCTACGTCGCCTCCGACCCGAAGACCGAGGCGCAGGAAAAGGACGAGAAGGCGGGCCGTGACTGGACCAACGTGGACAAGGATCTCAAGCCGCGCCGCCTCTGGATCATGGAGGCTGGCGCCGGCGGGTCCTGGAGCGCGCCGGGTGTGCCGCGGCCGGTGGCCGCCGCCGGCGATCGCTCCATCTGGGAGATGGACTGGTCCCCCGACGGCTCGGCCGTCGTGGCGACGGTCTCCGACACGCCGCGCACCGACGACTCGTACATGCTCAAGCGCGTGATGGTCATCCCGGTTGCGGATGAGGCGGCTGCAGCGCGAGAGCTGGTGCCCAAGGTCGGCAAGGTGGACCAGGTCGCCTGGTCGAGGGACGGCAGGACGATCGCGTACCGCGCCGGCGTGGACGTCCACGACTCCTACAGTGGGAGCATCTTCGTCGTGCCGGCCGCCGGGGGCCGGCCGGTCAACCTTACGGGCGACGCGCCCGAGTCGGTCAACCGGATCGCGTGGCTGCCCGACGGGCGCCTGGCGGCCGTCGCGGTGCGCGGCACGAAGACGGCGCTGGCGATCCTGGAGGTCCCGGGCCCCGGCCGGAGCCGGACGGTCCTCGCGCCGGGGCCGCTGATCTTCACTTCGATCGCCTTGTCGAAGGACGGGGCTCGATTCGCCCTGGCCGCCTCGACGGCCGATGGCCCCGCCGAGGTCTATGTGGGCGAGGTGGGGTCGAAGGGAGGGGCAGAGCCGCGGCGGGTCACGGCGGCCAACCCGGATCTCGAATCGCTTCCCAGGGGCAGGCAGGAGATCCTGACCTACAAGGCCCGCGACGGGCTCTCCCTCGAGGCGGTCCTCATCCGCCCCGCCTTCTACCCGGGCCGCTCGAGCTACCCGCTCATCGTGATCCCTCACGGCGGTCCCGAGAGCCAGTTCCTCGACGGCTGGAACACCGGCTATGCCGCGCCGGGTCAGGCCTTCGCCGAGCGCGGCTGGTTCGTCCTCTACCCCAACTATCGCGGCTCGACCGGGCGCGGCGTGGCGTTTGCCGCGGCCGATCATGGGAATCTGGGCGGGAAGGAGTTCACCGATGTGCTCGACGCCATCGACGCCCTGGCCGGCAAGTACCCGATCGATCTCGAGAGGGTCGGCATCACCGGTGGCTCGTATGGCGGCTACTTCACCGCGCTGGCGGTCACGCGGTACAGCGATCGGTTCGCCGCGGGAGTCGAGCTGTTCGGTATCACCAACTGGATGTCGTTTCTGGGCACGAGCGACACGCCGGTGGAGAACAGCCAGGTCCACTGGGCGCTCTGGTGCTACGAGAACGCCCTACGCTGCTGGGAGGCGAGCCCCGTCCGCCACGTCGGCGCGGCCGCCACCCCCACCCTGATCATGCAGGGGGCGCTCGACGAGAGGGTGCCCAAGCCTCAGAGCGACGAGCTGTATGCCGCGCTCAGGTGGAAGGGGGTCCCGGTGGAGTACGTGGTCTTCCCCCGCGAGAAGCACGGCTTCCGCGAGCGCGCGCACCAGATCGAGACCTTCGAGCGCATCATGGCCTGGTTCGAGAGGTACCTGAAGCCGTAGGGCCTCTATTCCGCCCCGAACATCGACATCGTCGCCAGCATCGCGTTGTAGCCCAGATGACATGCGATGCAGTAGGTCAGGTTTCCCGTGCGCTCCATCAGGACGACGAGCACCGTCGCGAGCGTCCCGATTCCCGCCAGCGCCGGCAGGTAGGCCCCCGTCTCGGTGACGTGCAGGAGCAGGAAGAAGACCGTCACCACCGCGCCCGCTCCCACCGGCCCCAGTTTCCGCCTCGCCCCGAGGTAGGCGTACCCGCGAAACAGGATCTCCTCCACGGCCGGCGCCATCACCACGGCCAGGAAGATCCAGACGGCGTGGCCGAAGGGGCCCGACTCGGCCAGCTTCGATATCGGCCCGCCCGGCTCCTGATCCGGGCCCGGCGGAAGCAGGAGGGCCACGCCGACGTAGAGGGCCGCGGCCACGGCGCCCAGCAGCAGGCTGCCGGCCAGGGAGGATGGGTCGGGGCGCCTGAGTCCAAGCGATTCGAGGAAGGGCCTGCGGCAGACGAACACCACCGAGGCGTAGATCAGTCCGAGCGTGAAGAGGGACGACAGAATCGCAAGCGGGATGATCGTCACCTGAAGGATCGCTTCGGCCAGCTCCTCCTGGCTCCGGACGAGCCCGGGGTCGAGCCACACGATGATGGCGCCGGCGATCCCTCCCAGCAGCAGACCGAAGACGAGCTGCGAGACGCAGGCGAGCACCGTCACGTACATCGCGCCTCGCAGGCCCCAGGGGGCGGGCCCCTCGTCCGGGATGGACGCGTTCGGTTCCGGCGGCTCCGCCTCCGACAGATCGGGCTCCGCGGGCTCGGATTCGGGCGGTGGGACTCCGGCGTCCCACTCCACCTAGGGCACCTCGCGGGGCTCCTCGCCGCGGGTCCCGATCCGACGATCGAAGGAATACCCCAGCGAGACCGCGGCCACGTTCTTCGTGAAATGGCTGGTTGACTGCGCCGGCAACGACACATCGGTGACCCGGTGATAGACCCGGGCGCCCAGGGTCCAGCGTGGCCCGAACTCTCTGTCGTAGCTCGCCCCGTACTTCCTGATTTCGTCCTCCCGGCCGAAGTGCCCGGTGTCGGGGATGAAGTCGGTGGTGAAGTCACGCGACTCCCGCTGCCAGTACCCTCTGAGCGTATTCCGGTGGTCCGCGTCGCGGCCCCAGATGCCGCGCAGGTCGAGCCCCAACAGCCTGCTGTCGAAGCCCACGTCATCATCCGAAACCGTCGTGGAGGCCATGTCTCCACGAGCTGACCGGCTCTGCCACTCGGCGTAGGGCCGGATCCTCAGGCCTATTCTCCCGAGTGGAAAAACGTTGATCTCGACCCGCTCCACGTTGGCGCTCGAGTCACGCTCATTGAAGTGAAACTCGAAATCGCGCCGCACGCGCGAGTAGCGTCCGGCGGCCGACAGGTAACGGTTGAAGATCTCCTGGGACAGCTCCACGTACCCTTCGTTTTTCGAATAGATCGCCGAGTTGTGCACGGTCATGCCTGCGGCCGCCGATTCATCGTCGTCCACGAGTTGACGCAGATAGTAGGAGGGGATGCGGGACCCACCGATCGTGAGGGCGGTGCGATGGGCCCGGCTTCGATTCAACTCCTGGAGGACCCGCACGGAGTACTCGTGGTAGTTCTTGATCGTGTTACGAAGGTACTGGTTGGCTCCGATCGAGGCCCCGATGTCGGTCTCACGCCCGCGGCGCGGCTTGCGGGAGAAGCCGAAGGCGAGCGTGGGGGAGAAAATGAGATCCTCCGGGCTCTCGATGCGGAAGCGGCTGACGTTGTTCGGGTCCGTGGGGTCGACGCGGTCCTTCTCGGATCCCGACAGCCCGAGGATGTTGTCGTCGTAACGCGCCTCCGCCTCCGCCCGGATATCGAAGGTCCAGGGCCCGCCACGGTTCGTCACCGCCGCCCGGGCCGGGTGGAGCATCGTCATGACGATGACGCCCAGGGCGATCGCCAGCCATGCTCCAGGACGCGATCGTTCCTTCGTCATTGACATCAGGGTCTCCCCGCGAGGCGACACAGTATAATCAGAACCCGGGTTCCTTCGCGCTGGCGGCCAGCTCGGAAGCCCGTGCCCGGGCGCGATCCGCCTCCACCTGCTGGCCGGCTTTGCGCAGCATGTGCGAGAGCGCCCTCCAGGCGCTCGCGTGTTCGGGGTTCAGATGGACCACCCGCTGCATCTCCTTGAGCGCGGCCTGGGTCTGTCCCAGCTTGTCGAGCTGCAGCGCGAGGTTGTAACGAAGTCCGGCGTCATCGGGCCGCCGCTCGAGCGCCTCGGCGAAGACACGCCGCGCGTCCTCGATGCGCCCGGAACGGGCGTAGAGGACCCCGAGGTTGCGCGCCGCGCTGATCGTCTCCGGATCGGCGCGCAACGCTTCCTCGTAAGCCACGCGGGCCTCGTCGTCCCGTCTGGCGCGGTGCAGCGCGAGGCCCAGGTTGTACCAGGCCACCGAGTTTCGTGGATCGGCCGCAACCAGATCCCGGTAGAGGCGGATCGCCTCGTCGTCGTTGCCCAGGTCGGCCTGCAGGATGGCCGCCTTGAGCATCGCGCTGGTGTTGCCCGGGCGCAGGCGCACGGCCGCGAGCAGCGCGGCGAGCGCCTCGTCGCGGTGTCCCGCCTCGATGAGAAGGCGTCCGCGCAGGGACCATCCTTTCTCGTTGTCGGGGCTCGCCGACACCGCCCGTGCCGAGGCATCGAGCGCCTCCGCAGGCCGCTCCAGGTCCTCCAGGAGCAAGGCGAGGTTGATCCACGCCGCGCCGTAGCCGGGATCGAGTCGAACGGCTTCACGGTACGCGGCCTCGGCGCCGGCCGCATCGTTCATGGCGCGACGCGCCCGCCCCAGGCCGAACGCCGCCTTCGGATCGGATGCCTGAGTCATCAAGGTCTCGAAGTGGCGGGCGGCCTCCGCGGGCCGCCCGGCGTCCAGACAAAGCAGCGCCAGGTTGTAGCGCGCCTTGCGATACCCCGGCCGCATCTGGAGCGCCCTCTCGTACTCACGCTGCGCGGCGGCGACATCGCCCTCCCGGCTCTCGAGCAGGGCGATCTCGAAATGGGGCGACGGATCGTCGGGAGCCATCGCCGCGACCTGCCGGTAGAGCTCGTGAGCGCGAGCGGCGCCGGCCGGCGAGTCGGCCTCGAGGCCCGCCAGCGCCATCCTGGGCTCCGGGTCGGCCGGAGCCAGGTGGATCGCTTCCTGGATCAGCGGGCGAGCCTCGTCGCGCCGCCCGGCGCGCGCCAGCGCTCGGGCGAGGTCGAGCAGCGGGCGGTGCCGCTCGGACCCCGGCGCCAGATCGACCGCGCGCCTCAGCGCTTCGATCGACGCAGCCTGATCTCCACGTTGCCCGAGCAGGAGCCCCAGGTTGTGCCAGGCCTCGTCGAATACCGGGTTCTGGCCCAGTGCGCGGCGGTAGGCGGTCTCGGCGCCGGCGAGGTCGCCTACACGCGCCAACCCCAGCCCCATGTTGTAGAAGAAGATCGCCGAGGATGCGCCGAGCTGCTGCGCCTCCTTCAGATCCGAGAGCGCTTCCTGGTGGCGCTCCAGCCGCAGCAGCAGGACCCCGCGCTCCTCGAGACGCCGGGCGTCTCGCCGGCCTTCCGCGCCCAGGGAAGCGTCGAGCAGGAGCAGGGCCTTTTGTGGATCCCCCGCCGCCGCGAGCCGCCGTGACGCTCCGTGGAGAGGCCCGGCCTCGGGGGCCGCCGACGGCTCGGCCGCCCCCTCCAGCTTGCCGGGCGCCTGGTCTGCCTCGGCGGCATCGGCCGGGGCCGGTGGTGGGGCGGCCTGCGGGACCAGCAGGACGTCGGCCTTCCCTTCCTGGCTGGAGACCGACCAGTGCAGGTACTCGACGAATCCGAAGAGGAGGATCAGGACGAGCAGAACCGGGATGGGGCTCTCGCGCAGGGTGGCCGGCTTCACGGCCGGCTCCCCGGCATCTCCCAGGCCCTCTCCAGCCCTCGGCGCAGTCCCCTCCCATTGACGTTCTGGATCTCGAGGCCGGGCCTCACGTTGACTTCCATGATGATCGGCCCGGAGCCATGAGCCAGGATGATGTCCACCCCCAGGTAGGGAAGGGGCACCGCGGCGGCGGCGCGGCGCGCGACATCGATCACCTCGTCCCAGTACGGGAGCCGGAATCCGGTGACGGGAGCACCGGTATCGGGATGGGCCGTCACGGGGCTTCCCTTCAGCACGCAACGGAACGCCAGCCCGTCCCGCAGTCGCACCGCGATCCCGAGGGCCCCCTGGTGCAGGTTCGCCCGGCCGCCGGAGGCCACCGTCGGCACTCGCATCATCGCCATGACGGGCTCTCCGCGCAGGAGGATCACGCGGACGTCGGGAAGGCCGAGCTCGGACAGCGCGCCGATCATCTCGTGTCCCTTGATGCGCCGCTCCACCATGACCCGATCGTGCCGGCCGAAGCTGTAGACGCCGAACAGGATGTCCCCCATCGCGCGCCTCAGGTCGTCCCACGAGTACGACTCGCCTCCCGCGCGGACGAACCTGCCCCCCTCCACGGTGGTGATGACGAGGATGCCGCTTCCCTGCCGTCCGCGCGCCGGCTTGATGGCGAACTCGGCGGCCGCCTCGAGGAGCGGGCGTGCGGAGCCCACCTGGGCGAGGTTCGTCAGCACGGCCAGCGTCTCCGGCACGGGGACCCCCGCGGCCGACAGCAGCCTCTTGGTCCTGATCTTGTCGTCCGCGAGCGGAAAGTGGCGACGCGGGTTGAGGCCGTGCACATAGAGGAGGTTTCGGGCGTTGATCCCGAGCACGCGGCGCGCCCGCCGCCAGGGGGAGATCCAGGGACGCCTTCGCCCACTAAGCATCGGCCGTCCCGCCGGTGATCCTGGTGAAGAGCTTGCCAAAGCGGCGGTATTCGGTCAGGCGCAGCCCCATCCACCGGCCCAGCCAGAGATCGACCGCCAGGACCATGAGCAGCAGCTCGGGAAAGGCCAGGAAGACCGACTGCAGCGCCACCGACTCCATGACGAGGTAGCAGGCGGAGACCACGAGGATCGTCTGCGCCGACACCGCGATCGCTTCGCGCCACCCTTCCTCCTGCACGGTGATGGCGAAGCGCTCCGTGGTCAGCGTGGTCACCGCGATCGGAAAGAGGCTGATGTAGGCCAGGTCGGCCGGGCCGTAGCTGACCGCCGCCGCGCTCAGCCCGATCATCACGAGGATGACCACCGTCAGCATCATCGCCAGCTTGGGCGTGTGCAGGAGGTTCATCCGGTCCAGCACGAGACGCACGAGCCCGACCAGCGTCAGCACCAGGGCGAAGCCGAGCAGGCCCCACCCCAGCCCCGTCCCGCGGCAGGCCACCGCGATGAGGGCCGGAAGGAAGGTGCCGAAGACGCGCAGGCCGACCACGTTGCGGAAGATCACCGTCACGGTGCCGCCCAGCGGCAGCATGATCAGTATCCGCAACAGATCGATCGGGATCCCGATCCGGCCGAACAGCGCCCATAGGCGCGTCGAGGCCCAGGGGGGCGCGCCGGCCCCCTCGTCGAGCGTCTCTCGCGAGGCGAGCCGGCGGCGGATGTTGAAGAGGTAATCGAAGTTGATGTTGGCGCTGTGCGTGAACAGCACCTCGTCGCCCGTGTAGAGCCGCATGTACCGCGCGGGGATCTCCGCGAAGTGTCCGTTCAGCGGGCAGAACGGTATCCAGAGCCCGTTGACCCTGACCTCGACCCACTGATGCGAGATCCGCTTCGAGCCGGGGGCGAGGATCAGTCCACCGACGAGCTTCGCCGGAATCCCCGCGCGCCGGGCCAGCGCGGCGAACAGACGGCTCTTGCCGTTGCACGATCCTTCGGAGAGGCGCAGCGCGGTCAGGGCGTCGGTGGTCCCCTTGAAGGGGATCGACTCGACCTGGTCGTGCGTGAAATCGAAGATCGCGCGCAGCGTTCTCCCGATGGTCCTGGGGGCCGGGGCGATCCGTTCCAGCAGCTCGCCGATCTCCGGATGGTCGGCCTGGATCGTCTCCGTGGAGCTAAGATTCTCCTCCACCAGCCCCGGCGGCGGCGCCGGTATCGGCGGGTCGGGCTCGGGCAGGACGTAGCGTAAGGCGCGTGCCGATACGCGATACGACGCGGTGATCGTGTGTGGCCCGGTCAGCGCGGGGGCGCTCCATGTGATGAGGCGGTTCTCGCCTTCGATCTCCTCCACGCCGCTCATCTCGGGCGCCGAGAAGCTCTCCTGCCTGACGGTCTGGCGTGCGTCGACGCGAGGCAGAAAGGTCCGCACGCGGACCGAATCGTCGTGCCCCTCGAAGGTCAGCACGGTTCTCACGTCGTAAGCCACGACGGGGACGATCGACTCCAGGGCGTATCCCGCGAACAGGACCTTGTAGCCGACGACGCCGGACGCGGCGAGCCCCAGAATGATGGCGGTGGGAAGGGCAGCCAGGCGAGGAGGAGGCATCGCCCGTAATCTAATCAGGGATAGGGCCGGCCGTCCAGATAGACCTCCTTGATGAGGGCCCTCGACCAGGAGGTGATGGCGACACGCGCGGTCAGCCTCCCCTGCGGGGTTCCCATCCCCTCGGGGACGTAGTAGCGGCCGATGCCGTAGTCGAGGGCCACCGAGTCGGCGCCCACGGAGGTTATGCGACCCTCGAGCCTGAGACGATCCTCGCCGGGAGGCTCGCCGCCGGCGCATCCACCCGGGCTCGCCGTCGCGACCTGCCAGAACTCCCCCGCCGGCGCCAGCTCGACGCAGACCTTCTCTCCGTATTGATCGGTCTCCGGCGGCGCCGTGAAGGCCGATATCGGCACGGTCCCGATCGTGTAGTTGAGAGTGATGTAATCGCCGCGCAGGATCTCGGACGGGTCGACGGGCCGGGTCTCGAGAAGAACGGTCGGAGACCGGCGCAGCTCCGCTTCGAGCCAGCCGGCCCAGCCCAGGAGGAAGAGCGCCTGGGAGGCAACCAGCGCGTAGAACCAGCGCCGCACGGTCATCACGAGTCACTCCTCCCGGTCATCTGCAGCATGAATTTGCGACGCTGGCGTTCCAGGAGCAGCGAGACGGCGAGGATCAGGACTCCTCCCATGATGTAGAGGAGCCCCTGGTCGAGGCGCGAGCCCAGAACGTCGAAGTAGCGGGTCACGATGTTGAGCCCTACAAGCAGAATTCCCAGGCTGATCCACCCGGGTCTTTCCCACCTGACCCCCGCCGAGATCAGATGGAGGCTGAAGAGCAGGAGAAGGACCCAGTAGACCAGCGTCAGGTTGAGCGCGGTGTCGGCTCCGGCGAAACCCAGGCGTCCCCAGACGCCGGGCGCCAGAGCGAGCGCCAGTGAGACGGCCATCAGACCGTAGTGGATTGCCCGGGTCCGTGGGGGGTCGGCCGGGTGACGTCTCCAGGTCGCGCCCATCAACCCCAGCGCGATCACCGCGAAGACGGCGACGGGGGCCAGCGCGAAATGGCCAAGCCCGCTCTCCTGCCCTCCCCAATCGTTCATGTGTCTTAAGAAACCCAGCGAATAGAGGCCCGCGCCCATCACCAGGAACCCCAGCGATTCGAACAGGCGCCGGAAATGTCTCCAGGTGCCACCATGGAGAGCGCCGGCCGCCGCGAGTCCCGCGCCGAGAGGGAGGCTCAGCGTCAGCAGGCTCAAAAACGCGTACTCATCCCAACGCCGTGCATCGTGAGGTCGCCCGAGATAAAGAAGCGAGTCGGATCGAAAGGCCTCCATCCCGATCCACACGAGGAATCCGCACAGCCCCAGAAAGAGGACCGGGGCGGATCGCAACAGGTAAGCGATCGGAAGGAGCGCCGCGATCCAGAGAAGCACGGCGTTGGGAGGGCGCGAGTTCAGATGATAGATCTGCCCCACCAGCGCGATCCCGCAGAGGAAGAGTGCGCCCCCCACCATCAGGAGCGCCTCACCGGATCGGCCGTAGCCTCGCTCGCGCAGCTCGAACCCGCCGGCGTGGAATCCGGCCAGCAGGAGGACGAGTCCTCCGATCTTGGTCCCGTCGGAAAGGCGATCCCAGTTGTGGGCGATCACCAGGGCCAGCCCCGCCGCCACCAGGGCGCCGCCGACCAGGCTGAGTATGGCGAGGAAGCGCGAGGGCGCGCCGGCCTCCCGGTAACGCGCCGCGATCTTCGCCCGTTGCTCCTCGGTGATGAGCCCGTCGCGGACCCATGCGGCCATCTCCCGGGCCAGCCGTGCGGCGAAGGTGTCGGCCATCTCAGTACTGTACCAGAGTCCCGTCGCGCCGCGCCGCCCTCAGGGCGATGCGGAAGATGTAGAGCCCCAGCGGCAGGAGCACCGCCGCGAAGATCAGCAGCACCCGGATCTGCGGGAGAAGGTCCACGATGCCTTCGCCCGTCAGGAGCGCGCGCCGCACGCCGTCGGTCGTGTAGGTGATCGGAAGCAGCGCCGACAGGGGCTGGACGATCCGGGGCAGGGCCCCCGCCGGAAAGAAGACCCCGCCGAAGAGCGCCGAGGCGCTGCTGATCAACGTCACCAGCACCTCCCCCTTCTTGAAGTACATGACGAAGGCGGCCGCCATGATCCCCACGCCGACGGACGTGAGCACCATCAGGAAGAAGATCACGAGCGCGGCCGCCAGCCCGGCCATGTGGAGCGAGATGGGCCGCGTGGTGAAGTGCGCGAACCCGACCCCCACAAGGATGTAGAGGACCACGCGAAGGGACGTGAACAGGAAGTCGAACAGCGCCGACGCGAAGATCACCATGGACGTGCGCGTGGGGCAGACCAGCATGGCCTCCAGCGTTCCCGTCACCTGCTCCTCGCGGAACCGGTGCGCGAACGCGGAGAGCGCCACCTGCTGGTAGGAGAAGGGGGCGATGCCGAACAGGATGAAGGCGAAAAGGTTGCCGCCGGTCAGCGAGTCCATCTTCTCCTTGAGGTTGTCCTGCAGGAAGGCCGAGAAGAAAAACCAGATCCCCACCGAGAAGATGAGGCTCCCCACGTGCAGCACGAAGGCGGACTTGTACGACACCTCGTTCAGGAAGTCGCGCCACACGAAGGCGAGCGCCTTTCGGATCGCCGGGATCCTCACGCGGGCTTGTTTCCTTCCTCGACCGTCATGTCGAAGATCTCCTGGAGCGACGCCTCGTACCGCGTGCACGACACGATCGTGGCGCCGCGCGCTACCAGATCGCGCAGTACGTGCGTGAGGGCCGCCCCGCCACGATCCAGCTCGGCCCGCAGGCGCACCGCGTGGGGCGCGGGGCCCTCGGCGGCGCCATCGTCCACTTCGACGCGCCCACCGTCGAACCGGTACGGGGCGAACCCGTCGCCGCCCGACACCTCGATGACGTAGCGCTCGCGCGCCAGGGCCCACGAGCGGACCTCGGCCAGAGTCCCCATCCTCCGGATGCGCGCCTTGTGGATGATCGCGATGCGCGAGCAGAGCTCCTCCGCCTCCGACAGGTTGTGCGTGGCCAGGAGGATCGTCTTGCCTTCCTTGCGGTTGAGCGAGTCGGTGACCAGCGTCCTGAGATGCTTGGCCGCCAGCGGATCGAGCGAGCGGGTCGGCTCGTCCATGAATAGGATCGGCGGGTCGTGCAGGAGGGCGCGGGCCACGGCCATCCGCTGCTTCATCCCCGACGAGTAGGTCATGAAGGCGTGGTCCGCCTTGTCGGTCAGCTCGAGCCGGTCGAGAAGATCCTGGCAGCGCCGCGCGGCGCGGGCCGGCGGCAGGTTGTACAGGCTGGCGAAGAACCTCAGATTCTCGCGCCCGGAGAGCCTCCAGTAGAACGATCGTTCGTCCGACGTGACGAACCCGACCGACGTCTTCACGCGCATCTCGTCGGCGAGTGTGTCGTAACCGTTGACCAGGGCGCGCCCGCGGCTCTGGATGATCAGGCACGAGAGGATCTTGAGCAGCGTCGTCTTGCCCGCGCCGTTCGGCCCGAGCAGCCCGAAGATCTCGCCGGGCGCCACCGAGAGCGTGACGCCGTCAAGAGCCGTGACGCGCTCGGCCTTCACCAGGGGATGGGTCACCATGTCGCGCAGTGATCTCCTCTTGATGAAGCTCTTGGCGAGGTCCTCGACCGAGATGGCGGCGGGCATGCGTAACTCTCTGAAAAGGTATGGGCTTGCCTGAGCGACGAAGCGCAGAATGCCATCAACCCCCCGCGCGGTCAAGGTTGCCCCGCGCTCGGACCTGGCCGCTTTGACAGGCCCGGGATCATCGGCTACCCTCCGTCGGATGTCTTCACGCGAGGTTTCCAGCTGCCGACGACCAGAGCCCTAGGGATTATCCCCGCGCGTTACGCCTCCAGCCGATTTCCCGGTAAACCACTCGCATCCCTCTCAGGCAAGCCGATGCTGCAGCACGTCTACGAGCGCGCGAAAACCGCGCGCAGACTCGAGGACGTGTGGGTGGCCACCGATGACCGCAGGATCTTCGATCTGGTCGCCGGGTTCGGCGGGCGCGCGGTGATGACCTCCCCCGATCACGTGTGCGGCACCGACCGCGTGGCGGAAGCCGCCTCGCGTCCCGAAGCGGCCGGCATCGACGTCATCGTGAACGTGCAGGGGGATCAGCCCCTCATCGCGGCCGACGCGCTCGACCGGCTGGTGGGAGCCTTCGACGGCGATCCCGATCTGGGGATGGCGACGCTCTACGAGCCGCTCACGTCGGAGGCGGACCTGCGCGATCCCAACGTGGTGAAGGTCGTGGCCGACCGGCGCGGCGACGCGATCTACTTCAGCCGGTCCGCCATCCCATGGTCGATGACCGGCGGGCTCGACGGTCATTTAAAGCACGTGGGCGTTTACGCGTTCCGCAGGGAGTATCTTTTCGAGTTCACGCGGATGGAGCGGGGACGCCTCGAGGCGTCCGAGAGCCTCGAGCAGCTCCGCGTGATCGAGTCTGGCCACCGCATCCGGCTGGTGGCTTCCTCGGGGCGCTCGATCAGCGTGGAGACGCCGGGCGACATCGAACGGGTGGAATCCATCATAAGCGACTGACTTCTCAGGGGGCCGACGAGATGGACACGAAGTACATCTTCATCACGGGGGGCGTCGTGTCATCGCTGGGCAAAGGGCTTGCGGCAGCCTCCATCGGGAGGCTCCTCGAGAGCCGCGGCTTCACCGTCACCTTGCAGAAGTTCGATCCGTACCTCAACGTCGATCCGGGGACGATGAGCCCGTTCCAGCACGGGGAGGTCTACGTCACCGACGACGGCGCCGAGACCGATCTGGATCTGGGCCACTACGAGCGCTTCACCTCCACCGTCACGACGCGCAACCACAACTGCACCACGGGCAAGATCTACGAGTCGGTCATCACCAAGGAGAGGCGCGGCGACTACCTCGGGGCCACCGTGCAGGTAATCCCGCACGTCACCGACGAGATCAAGTCGTTCGTCGGGAGGATCTCCAAGGGGGTCGACATCCAGATCTGCGAGATCGGGGGCACCGTGGGAGATATCGAGTCGCTCCCCTTTCTCGAGGCGATCCGCCAGTTCCGCCTGGAAGTCGGGCCCCGCAACGCCATCTTCATCCACCTGACCCTCGTCCCGTTCATCGCGGCGGCCGGCGAGCTCAAGACCAAGCCGACCCAGCACTCGGTGAGGGAGATGCTCGGGATCGGTCTGCAGCCCGACATTCTGATGTGCCGGTGCGATCGCCCGCTGCCAAAGGACCTGAAGCGCAAAATCGGCCTGTTCTGCAACGTGCCGCCGGACCAGGTCATCATGGCGCAGGACGTCCGGTCGGTCTACGAGGTGCCGCTGGCGCTGGGGCGCGAGGGGCTCGACGCGATCATCCTGAAGCTGCTCGACCTGCCTTACCGCGACAAGGAGATCAAGGACTGGGAGGAGCTGGTCGACAAGATCCGCAACCCGCGCCACGAGGTCACCATCGGGATCGTGGGCAAGTACGTCGGGTACGAGGACTCCTACAAGAGCCTCAACGAGGCGCTGATCCACGGCGGCGTCGCCAACGACGCGCGCGTGAACATCCAGTGGATCGAGGCCGAGGAGATGGAGAACGGCCGTCTGGAGGAGACGCTCGCGCAGGTGGACGGGATCCTGGTGCCCGGCGGCTTCGGGATTCGCGGCGTGGCGGGCATGGTCTCCGCGATCCGGTACGCGCGCGAGCGGATGGTCCCCTTCTTCGGCATCTGTCTGGGGATGCAGACGGCCACCATCGAGTTCGCGCGGCACGTGGCCGGCATGGCTGACGCCGACTCCTCGGAGTTCAATCCCGACACGCCACACCGCGTCATCTACAAGCTGCGAGATCTGATCGGCGTGGAGGAGATGGGCGGCACGATGCGTCTGGGCAAGTACGAGTGCCTGCTCGCGCCCCACTCCTTCGCGATGGAGGCCTACGGGCAGAGGCAGATCTCCGAGCGGCATCGCCATCGCTACGAGTTCAACAAGGACTATACGGCGCAGCTCACCGCCGCGGGGCTGAAGATCTCCGGCACCACGCCCGACGGCAAGTTCGTCGAGATCGTCGAGATCGAGGACCATCCGTGGTTCCTGGCGTGCCAGTTCCACCCCGAGTTCAAGTCCAAGCCGCTGGCTCCGCACCCGCTCTTCAGGAAGTTCATCGAGGCCTCGCTGAACAACCGGATGGCGGGGCGGATGCAGACGCGGGCGTCCGCGGGGCGCAGCGCCGATCAGGTGGTCCGCGACAGGCGATGATCAAGCGCCCCGGCGGCAGCGGGGACCCGCTGGCGACCGCCCGCGAGGTCCTCGAGATCGAGGCGCGCGCCGTGCGGGACCTGGTCGGGCGCCTCGATGACTCATTCCTGAGAGCCCTGGAGACCCTTCACGCGTGCAAGGGCCGCGTCGTGGTCACGGGGCTGGGCAAGAGCGGGATCATCTGCAAGAAGATCGCGGCGACGCTGGCCTCCACGGGGACGCCCGCGCTCTTCATGCACCCCGCCGAGGCGGTGCACGGCGACCTGGGGATGGTGGTTCCGGGCGACGTCGTGCTGGCGGTCTCCAACTCCGGCGAGACCGCCGAGCTGATGCAGCTGCTCGAGCAGATCAAGCGGCTCGGCGTGATGCTCGTCTCGATGACCGGCAACCCGGCCTCCACCCTCGCCACCCAGAGCGACATTCACCTGCACATCGGCGTGGCGCAGGAGGCCTGCCCGATGGACCTCGTGCCCACAGCCTCCACCACGGCGAGCCTCGCGCTCGGGGACGCGCTGGCGATCGCGCTGGCCGAGATGCGCGGGTTCCGCGAGGAGGACTTCGCCGCGTTGCACCCGGCGGGGCGGCTCGGCCGCAAGGTCCTCACCGTCGGCAAGGTAATGCACCAGGGGGACGCGCTGCCCAGGGTTGCGCCCGACACGCTGATCAAGGACGCCATCTACGAGATGAGCGCGAAGCGGCTCGGCATGACGACCGTCTGCGACGGCGACCGGCGCCTGATGGGGATCGTCACCGACGGCGATCTCCGGCGCCTGATGGAGCGCTCCCCCGATCCGCTGCGCCAGCGCGCCGCCGACGTGATGTCGAAGAATCCGGTCACGATCGGCCCCGGCGAGCTGGCCGCCGCCGCCCTGCGGATCATGGAGGAACGCCACATCACCTCGCTGGTCGTCGTGGACGGCGAGGGGCGCGTGGAAGGGGTCGTCCACCTGCACGATCTCTGGCGCACGCAGCTCGTGTGAGGGGCGGGCACCGGGGGCTGGGCCCACTGGAGATTCAGTCGGATCTCGTTCGGGTACGTCATCAATGTGCGCCTTAAAGTGGTCCCTGGTCGCACTGGTGTTGCTGCCCTTGCAGCATCAAGGTCTCGTCGCCCACGAGGCCGCAGATGGGCGCGATGGTCTTCGGGGAACCGTAGTTTACGCTGACGGGTCGGCAGCGGAAGGCGCCACCGTAGAGGCCACATCAGCGTGCCCGGCTTCAACGGTGGAACAGTGGCGCGAAGCTCGCGCCACCGCTGATGGGTCGTTCGCCATTCCCGCGTTCGAACTGACTTGCAGTATGTATGAGCTCCTCGCCCACTACCCTGAGAGATTCTGGCTCAAGACCTCAGGGCAGATTTTCAGCACACGCGGTGACCGCCTACCCATCACGGTTGATCTCTCCAAGAATGTCGGAACGGGCCCAGTCAAGCTGCTCCTCGACGAACGCGGCGGTCGCGTAAAGTTCAGGACGATGAGCGAAAAATCCGGACAGTACGTACGCGCCTTCCTCACGGTCTGCAGGCCCCTCAGGAAGCACGGAGAGGCGTTTGACTACTGCCCCGGCGGCTCGCTGAGTTTCAATACCGGAGATTCGGGAGCTGTAGCCGATGTGCTGCTTCCCGTGGGCGAATACATCCGGAGTGGTGGTGTCCCGGAATGTTACGACCGACCATTCACCGTGGTCGCTGGACGTGTTGCGGAGGTCGTTCTCCTTCCTGAATCCTGTACGATCAAACAGGAGTATGAACCGAGCTGAGGCGTACGAGGGCTGACTCCTGCATTGACCCTCCGACAGGCCATCAATGTGATGACGATCAGTCGCGTCCCCACACTCGATGTCTCATTCCTGCCTTGCCCTGACAGTTTCGCTTGACTTTCCTCTATAGTTCGGTACATTTTCGCTCGTGACTTCAACTCGGATTTCGCACGCCCGCTACATCTCTTATGTGCCCGCCGACCCGCACGAGGACTCCGCGGGGCTTGGCGCCATCACGCTCGGGGAGGCGAGGCCCGAGGCCGGCGCGGCGCGGACGGCGCCGTCGTATCCGACCGAGCGGTCGATCCTCGCCGCAGACGCGCTGGCGGTGTCGCTCAAGGGCGCGCTGGATCGTCTGGCCGTGCCGCTGGCGCGGGCCGCCTCGGCCTTCAGGCGTCAGAGTGGCTGGTTCCTCTTCGGCTACGCGCGCCTGTCCGACTACAGCCGCGAGCGGGTCGGCTGCACGAGCCGGTGGTTCGGGGATCTGGCGCATCTTGGCGACCGGCTCGATGAGCTCGAGGGGCTCGCGGCGGCCCTGACGGGAGACGACGGCGGGCGTCCCATCGGAAGGGCAGCGGCCATTGCGATCGCGAGGATCGCCTCGGCCGAGTCGCTCGGCGCATGGGTCGAGCTGGCGCGATGCGTGGGCGCGCGGGAACTTCGGGAGGCGGTCGGGCGGGCGCGCGCGGCTGGATCGACCTGGCCCGTGGAGCCGGCCGGTGCCGGAGGGCACGACGAGATGCGTGTGGAGCAGAGCGGGGTGGATCCCGATGAGGAGGATCCAGACGACGGCCGCTACCTCAAGTGGTTCATGCCGGCTCCGGTGGCGGCCGCCTTTGACGAGGCGCTCGATCTGTTCCGGGCCGTGGAGGGAGGCGAAGCCACCATCGCCGACTTTGCCGAGGCGCTGGTGGCCGACGCGATGGCCGGTCCAGCCGGATCCGAGATCGAGGTGGACGTCAGAGAGCTCAACCGCGTGGAGGGGCGCGCCAGGATCGAAGGCGCTCTTGCCCACTCGACCGATAACTGGAGCCACCTGCCCGAAGCCGGCCAGACCGACTGGGCTCTGGCTCTGGCCGGAGCCAGCCTGGGGCAGTTCATGAAGCTGTGCGAGAGGGCGGGCCGGGGGGATGCCGTCGAGCTGGACGATCAGATCGGGCAGCTTGCGGGCCTGGAGCACGAGCTTGAACGCAGGCTGGCGGAGATCCTGGCCCGGATGGCCGACCAGAGCGCCTGGTCCCGGCTGGGGTTTGATTCCACCGCCCACTACGCCGAGCAGAGGCTGGGGCAGAGCCGCACCGCGCTTCAGGACCGCGCGCGGCTGTGGCGGGCGCTCAGGCGGCTGCCGCTGGTGAGGCGCGCCTTCGAGCAAGGCGAGATTGGGTTCGAGGCGGCCCGGTGCGTCGTCCGCGCGCTTGGAAACGGAATCGTCGACGAGGGGATCCAGCGCGCCTGGGTTCAGCGCTCGAAGGAGGCCAGCATCAAGAGGCTGCGCGACGAACAGCGGGCGATTCGCCGGGACCGGGCCTTCAGGCAGACCGCGGCGGCGAATCCCTCGGACCCGATGCCGCTGACCGACACACAGTGGCGCGAGTCGATCCGGCGCGAGCCTGGCATGGCCAAAGACAGAGTCGCGAAGCTGGGAGATCTCGCGGCCTCGAGCCTCATGTCGGATGTGTTCCTCCGGCTCAGGCTGCCAGCCGTCACTGCCGGGCGCCTGATGGCTGCCGTGGAGGGGGCCCGGAGGCGGCTGGGACGACTCGTCGAGCAGGTCCCGTGGGATCAGCCGTGGCCACAGTCCGATGCTCCGGCCTCCATCAAGGCGGCACGGGATCTCTTCATCCGGTGCCGGAGGATCCCCTCCTGGTTAGGGCTGCTGGCGCTGCTGGAGGACTTCGTGGCGACGTGGGATGTCTCGCCGAAGCGCCGCGGCGATGAGATCTACATTCGAGCCGGGTGGCGGTGCATGGCACCGGGCTGCACGTCGAGGCGCCACCTCGAGGACCACCACCTGGATTACCGGTCGCGGGGAGGCGGCCACGATGAGGCCAACCGCGAGTGTCTCTGCCGGTTCCATCACCAGTGCGGCGAGCACGGCGGACTGGCCTCGTGTCGCGGGCAGGCTCCGCTCGATGTCGTCTGGCGGCTGGGGCGCCAGGACGTCGGGAC
>DASXTC010000033.1:0-43571 GCA_036505635.1 Candidatus Polarisedimenticolia bacterium | reverse complement strand
AAGACGCCCTGCGTCGCGAAGGCCTCCTTCGCCTGTGTGCGCGTGTCCTCGAGCGTGACGCCCGTGACGCCGCCCTGGCCGCCCTGGATCTCCGCCACGGCGGCGTTCAACTTCCAGGCGATCTTCGGGTTCTGGCGCGCTCGGTCGAGCATGATCCGCGACGCGCGGAACTCCTCCCGGCGGTGGACGACCGTGACCTTCGAGGCGAACTTCGTCAGGAAGGTGGCCTCCTCCATCGCGGTGTCGCCGCCGCCCACCACGGCGATCTCCTGGTTCTTGAAGAAGAACCCGTCGCAGGTGGCGCACGCCGACACGCCGTGACCCATCAATCGCTTCTCGGACTCGATTCCCAGCAGCTTGGCCGACGCTCCCGTGGAGACGATGACGGTTTTTGCGGCGATCATCTTTCCTTCGACGTCGCACAGAAAGGGGTGGCGGCTCAGATCGATGGCGCGCACCTCGCCGCTGACGACCCGCGCGCCGAATCTCTCGGCCTGCCTGCGGAACAGGTCCATCATCGCCGGACCCAGCAGCCCATCCGGAAAGCCCGGGTAGTTCTCCACGTCGGTGGTGATCGTGAGCTGACCGCCGGGCTGGCTTCCGTCCACGACCACCGGGGAGAGGTTCGCACGGGCGGCGTAGATGGCCGCCGTCAGGCCGGCGGGCCCCGACCCCATGATCAGGACGTTGACAGTCTCCTCGGGCTCGCGTGCACCCGTCTTTCTCCCCTCCAGACCCAGCATCGCGTCGAGCTCTCCTTTGTCGTCAAGCGCCTTCATCTCATCGAATCCGCCGATGCAGACCCCGTCGAGGAAGATCTCCGGGGCCGTCCGGCGCCCGCTGCGCCGGATCATCTCTTCGACCAACGCGGGGTTCCCCGTGACGGGGATCTCCCGGTAGGGCACCCCCTTCCCATCGAGCATCTTCGTGGCCCACTCGCAGTAGGGGCAGGCGACCTTCGTATAGATGACAACCTCGGGCATTCGTCCCTTGTCCATGAGTCAGCTCCCCGCCGGGGCTCTGTTTCTCCCCCCTCACCCTGGCTTGAAGTCGGGGATCGACTCTCCTTCGCGGTAGAGGAGCGGGGCCGCCGCTCCCACGCTGGCGGCCAGGGCATCCGCCATCGTCTGGAGCTCCCGCCGATTGAAGCCGGCGCCGCTCGCGAGCACCAACCCATCGCCATCGGTCAGATAGAGGGTCGGCACGGAGACCAGGTCATACAGACGCGAGACGGGCCAGTCCTCGCCGTCAACCAGGATCGGCATCGTCAGGCCGAACTCGCGGGCGAAGGAGGCGGCTCCCTCCATCCCATCCTGGGAGATCCCCAAGACGCGTCCACCGGCCGGCCCGACCTGTTCGTAAAGCCGCTGCAGGAATGGGAAGGAGAGGCGGCACGTAGGACACGTGTTTTTGTAGAAGACGGCAAGCGTGAGCCCCTTCGAGCCCCGCACCGGCACGGTCGCCTCGCCGCCGCCCTGCAGCGGCAACGTGAATGCGGGGATCCTCCCGCCGGCCCCTATGACGCCGCCCGGCGATTCCGCCATGGCTCACACCTCCACGAAGATCTCGCCGCTCACCACCTTCACGGCGAACCTGGCGATCGAAGTCTCGGGAAACTCGGGGGCGTGCCCCTTCACCACGTCGAACTGCCAGAAGTGCAGCGGACAGGTCACCACGCTCCCCTTGAGGAACCCCTCGCCCAGCGGACCTCCCTGGTGGGGGCAGATGCCGTCGATCGCGTGGAACTCCCCCTTCACGTTGAACAGCGCGACGGGAACCCCGTTGGGGTTGACCTGCATTCCGGTCCCCTCCGGGATCTCGCTCACCGACGCCACCTTCACGAATTCCGCCAAGCCGGCTCCCGTCCCGCGCCCCTCGATCTCATGAGAACCCCTCGACCGCGCCGGCCGAGGCGAACCCCTCACCATCGTGCCGCACTCGCACGGCGGCGTGGACCGGGTCATGCTCGAGCACGAGGAGCCATTGCTCGGCCACCGCCCTGGCCAGAAGGTCGCGCTTCTCGTCCATGGTCGTCAACGGATGCAGATCGTACCCCATCACCCACGGGATGGGCAGATGGGCCGCGGTCGGGATGAGATCCCCGCAGTAGACCACCGCTCCCCTCCCTTCGCCGACGCGGACGATCTGATGGCCGATCGTGTGCCCCTGAGTCGGCTCGACGTGGATGCCGGGGAGGATCTCCGCGCCTCCCCGCACGAGCCGGAGCCTTCCATCGCGCTCCAGCGGGACGAAGTCGTCGGGACGGTACGACCGGCGATCCTTCTCGGTGGGGCTGAGCGCCCACCGGAGCTGCGATTCCTGGACGTGATACCGAGCGTTCGGGAAGGCGGCGGCCACCCGCCCATCGCTCCGCGTCGTGGCGCCACCGGCATGGTCGAAGTGCAGGTGGGTGAGGACGACGTCGGTCACATCGGCGGGAGAGACCCCCTCGGACGCGAGCGACGCCACGATGGATCGGCGGCCATTCTCGATGGCGTAGATGTCGCGTTCCTTGTCGGACCACTCGCCCCCCATCCCCGTGTCGACCAGGACGACGCGTCCTTCCCCGCGCACGAGCAGACAGCGGGTGACCATCTCGATACGGTTCCTCTCATCAGCGGGATGGGCGCGGCTCCAGAGCGGCTTGGGCACCACGCCGAACATGGCGCCGCCGTCCAGGCGGAAGTTCTCGGCCCGCACCGTCGCAAGGGACCAGGAACCCACGCGGATCATCGTCGTGTCCCTCCGATCCGGGAGATGTACCGGGTGCCCATCCGCCGGCGCAGGAACTCCTCCCGGTCGGGAGCCGACATGTGGACATTGGAGGTCCGCTCCCGGACGATGGTGGATGTGGGCCAATCGGCGTAATTGTGCCCGGGATAGACGATCGTGTCATCGGGAAGCTCCGACAGCCTCCGGAGGCTGAGATACATCGCCTCCGGGTCGCTGCCGGGGAAGTCGGTTCGCCCGCACCGGCCGACGAAGAGGGTGTCCCCCGTGATGACGCCCCGCGGCACGAGGTAGCAGACGGCGCCGGGCGTGTGTCCTGGCGTGTGCATCACGCGGATCGCCAGGGAGCCAACGTCGATGACGCTGCCGTCCACCACCTCGCGGATCGCGGTCGCGCCGGCGTCCTCCCCCTGGGCACGGAGGCACGCGGCGGCGGCCGGCGCCTCCAGCTCGTGCACGTGGATCATCGCCCCGGTGCGCGACCAGGCCGACGCGAGCCCCTCGACGTGATCGTGGTGCGTGTGGGTCACCAGGAGGTGTGTCACCACGAGGCCTTCCGCGGCGGCCCGCTCGAGCATCCGGTCCACCTCCCAGGCCGGATCCACGAGCGCGGCCTCACCCGTCTGGCCGCAGCCCGCCAGGTAATTGAAGTTCTGCATGTGTCCGACTTCGACCTGGATCAGTCTCATTGGGAGGGAGTTCCTACGCTCAGGAGGGTCATGTTAGCACACGGCGCCGCGCCGGCCGGCCGTGTCCTGGCGGGAGCGTGATACAATTCGAGCCTTGCGCGCGTAGCCCCGCGACGGGAAAGGACAGCATGCTGAATCTGGGTCTGGTCGGATTCGGCCGCTTCGGTCAGTTCGCGGCCAAGCATCTGCGCTCACGCGTGCACCTGTTCGTCTGGGACCTGCGCGACCTGCGCAAGAAGGCGGCATCGCTCGGGCTGACGTGGGGCACTCTGGAGGAGACCGCCTCGTGCCAGGCGGTCCTGCTCGCCGTGCCGATCTCCGAGATGCCCGAGGCCCTGGCCCAGATTGTGCGCTATCTGCGGCCGGGCGCTCTGCTGATGGACACCTGCTCGGTGAAAATGGCGCCCGTGGAGTGGATGGTCGCCGCGGCGCCTCCCGAGGTGGACGTGATCGGCACGCACCCGCTGTTCGGGCCGCGCAGCGGGAGGGCGGGCATCGAAGGGCTCGCGGTGGCGATCTGCCCCGGTCGCACCACGCGTCCCGCGCGGACCGAGATGTTGCGGGAATTCCTTACACAGGTGGGACTCCACGTGATCGTCACCACCCCTCAGGAGCACGACCGGCAGATGGCCATGGCTCAGGCCTTGACCCACTTCGTCGCGCGGGGCCTTGCCGAGGCGGGCGTCGCGGATCAGGAGATGAAGACCCCCTCATTCGAGCGGCTGCTGCGCGTGGTCGAAAACCTCACCAAGGACTCGCCGGGGATGTTCCACGATCTCGAGACCTACAATCCCTACGCCGAGGACGCGCGGGCGCGGTTCCTCGACGCGCTGCACCGGATCGACGGGCGGATCGGGAAGTCCTGACGGACCAGGGCGGCGAACGGCGGCGGCAGAGTCGCGCTCACCGCTCCCCCAGCTTCTCCATCTCGGGGGTGACGATCTTCTCGTAGCAGTCGGGGCAGATGCCGTGGCTGAAAACCGCGTCCGAGTGATCGGCCACGTACCTCTCGACCTGGTGCCAGTAGCTCCTGTCGTCACGGACCCTCTTGCAGTACGAACAGATCGGAAGGAGGCCCTGCAGGACCTTGACGCTGGCCAGCGCGGCCTCCAGCTCATCGACACGGTCGGCCAGCGCGGCCTGCAGCTCGAGCAGACGGACACCGACCTGCACGCGCGCCCTCAGCTCCCCGTGGTCGAAGGGCTTGGTGAGGTAGTCGTCCGCCCCCCCCTCGAGACCATGGACGGTATCTTCCTTCCTGCCCTTGGCGGTCAGGAGGATGATGTAGGCGGGCCTGGCACCGCCCAGGGCCCTGACGTTACGGCAGACCTGAACGCCGTCGATCCCCGGCATCATCCAGTCGAGGATCGCCAGCCGGGGCGCGTCCTCGCGCTGAAGCTCGTTCCATGCCTGGGCACCTTCGGTGGCGACGGTCACGTCATAGCCCCATTTCAGCAGCGTTTTCTCGAGCATCTTGCGCGAGACGGGATCGTCTTCCGCGATCAGAATCTTCATGACGCGACGCCCTGTGCCAGCGCCGACAGCTCCGGCTTCATCCGCTGGACCTCGTGCTCCAGGCGCGAGAGGATCTGCTCGGCCAGCTCCAGGTTTCCCTCACGCGCCATCGCTTCGAGCTTGCGGGCCATCTCCGCGGCCGCCCTCCCGGCCACCGTATCCAGCGATCCTCTGATCTTGTGCGCCGAGCGCTCCACGGCCGCTGCGTCCCGCCCCTGGAGCCCCTCGCGCAGCTCCGCGAGCATCTGCGGGCAGTGCTCGATGAAGAGCTTCACTATCTCGCCGAGAAGCTCGCGATCGTTGTCGGCCCGTTCCAGCAGCGCGGCGCTGTCGATCGCGGAGGCGCCCGCCAGCGCGGCG
This sequence comes from Candidatus Polarisedimenticolia bacterium, assembly GCA_036505635.1. GTDB lineage: Bacteria > Acidobacteriota > Polarisedimenticolia > JACPZX01 > DASXTC01 > DASXTC01. Next base: position 38,277 of record DASXTC010000033.1, on the reverse strand, counting down.
GGCGGGCCCGAGTCGGGCTCGTGGAAAGGGTCGGCGGCGGGCACGAGACGTTCGATCGCGGCGAACAGATCTCCGGCCTTGATCGGTTTCATGACATAGTCGTCCATCCCGGCCTGGAGACAGCGCTCGCGATCGCCCTGCATGGCATGGGCGGTGAGAGCGATGATGGGGATGTGCAGGCCCGTGACGGCCTCCTGCGCGCGGATTACGGCGGTCGCCTCCAACCCGTCCAACCCTGGCATCTGCACGTCCATCAGGACCACGTCGAATCGCTCCCTTTCGAGCGCGGCGAGCGCGAGTCGCCCGTCTTCCACCGCCACCACCGAATGGCCGCGCTTCTCCAGGAGGCGGACTCCCACCATCCGGTTGACGGGGTTGTCGTCGGCCAGCATCACGTGAAGCCTGCGGCGACTCTCGCGAAGAGAGTGGCGCGTCGCCAGCGCGGGCTTCTCCTCCTGCCAGGGCCCGCCCATGACGGCCTGGATGCACTCGAGCAGCTCGGCCGAAGCCACCGGCTTGGTCAGATATCCCTGCACCCCCGCCTGCCGGCACCTGGCGGCATCGCCGCGGGCGCCGGCCGACGGCATCAGGATGAGCGCGGTCTGGCCGAGGTCCGAATCCTGGCGGATCGTCTCGGCGAGCGTGAATCCGTCCATATCGGGCATCTGGACATCGAGGATCCCGAGCGCGAACGGATGCCCCTCCCGCAGGCGCTGCCGCAGCCGTTCGAGCGCCGCTCGGCCCGAGTCGACCGCCTCGGGCGCCATCTGCCACCTGAGCAGCGTTTCGGTGAGGATCCGGCGATTGGTGGGATGATCGTCGACCACCAGCACGCGGAGCCCCCTGAGACGGTCGGCTCCCACGGGAACCTGGGGCGCGTCGGCCTCTGCCTGGAGCCCGAACCTCGAGGTGAAGTGGAACGTGCTGCCCCTCCCCGGCTCGCTCTCGACCCAGAGCCGTCCTCCCATCAGGGAAACGAGCTGCGTGCTGATCGCGAGCCCGAGCCCGGTGCCCCCGTACCTGCGGGTGGTGGACCCGTCGGCCTGCGCGAACGCCTCGAAGATGTAGTCCTGCTTCTCCCTGGGAATCCCGATGCCGGTGTCGCTGACCTGGAAGTGGACGATGACCTCCTCCTCGCCCGGGGAGTCGATCGAGGCGCGCAGGACCACCTCGCCCGCCTCCGTGAACTTGATGGCGTTGCCGAGCAGATTGACCAGGATCTGACGCAGACGCCCGGGATCCCCCAGGATGGCGTCAGGCACGTCGGAGCCGATCTCGGAGGTCAGCTCCAGCCCCTTCTGATGAGCGCGCACCGCGAGCACTTTGAGCGTGGAGGCCAGATTGTCCCGCAGGCCGAACGGAATTGTCTCAACGTCGAGCTTGCCCGCCTCGATTTTGGAGAAGTCGAGGATGTCGTTGATGACCGTCAACAACGAATCGGAGGAGGATTTGACCGTCTCGAGATACTCGCGCTGCTCAGCCATCAACGGCGTGTCGAGCGCGAGCTCCGTCATCCCGATGATCCCGTTCATCGGCGTGCGGATCTCGTGGCTCATGTTGGCGAGGAACTCCGACTTGGCCCGGGAAGCGTCCAGGGCGGCCTCGCGCGCCTCGATGAGCGTCTCCTCGGCTCTCTTGCGTTCGGTGATGTCCATCATCGAACCGATCATCCGGACGGCCATTCCCGTTTCGTTCTTCATCACGAGGCCCCGGTCCATGACGGGCGCCCACGATCCATCGGCCAGCAGGAAACGGTGTTCGCCCGCCCAGAACGTCTCCCCGCTCTCGAGAAACGCCGCGAGACTGGCGCCGATCCGCTCGCGGTCCTCCGGGTGCAGGCGCTCCACCCACCACGCCACGTCGCCCCCGACCTGCGACGGGGGGTAGCCGAACTGTGTCGAGATGGCCTCGTTCCACCAGACCGCTCCGGTGATCAGGTCCCGGTCCCAGATCACGTCGTTGGTGGCGCGCGTGGCCAGCTGGAACCTCTGCTCGCTCTTGCGGAGCGCCGCCTCGGCCTTATGTCGCTCGGTCATGTCCTGCGCGACGCAGACGATCCCCGAAACGGCGCCGTCATCGTGGCGCAGAACCGAGCTGGAGAACGACACGGGGATCGGCCGTCCATCGGCAGCCAGGTAGGTCGCCTCCACGTTGGTCACCGAGCCGGCCCCGATGAGCGTATCCTGACGCGGTCCTCCCGCCATCACCGCCGACAGCGGCCTGCCGATCAGGTCGGGCATCTGCCGGCCCAGGAGCCTCAATGTCGCCTGATTGACCGTCTGGATCATCCCGTCGGGCCCGGCGACGATGAGCGAGTCGGCCATGGAGCGGAGAATGTTGTCCACGTAGTTCTTCGAGACCGTGGTCGCGGCCAGATCGTCCAGCATCCTGTTGAAGGCCCCTGAAAGCTGCCCCACCTCGTCGCTCGAATCCACGGGGACCCTGGTCTCGATCCGGCCCCGACTGATCTCGCCTGCCGCCCCGGCCAGCCTCAGGATCGGATCGGCCACGACGCCCTGGAGCCGCGCGGCCACGAGCAGCGCAACCCCGATCGCCGCCACCATCACGATCCCGATCGCCGTGCCGAAGGACCTGATCCTGCCGTACAGCTCACCCAGATCCGATCGGATCACGAGCGTCCCGACCAGCTCCCCGTCGAGTCGCACTCCCTCGGTCAGAAGAAGGGCATCCCTGGTGAAATGGGTCGGCTCGGCTCTGTCGTGAAACTCGCTCGAGGCCGCGACGCCCATCCGGCGATAGTCTCCGAAAACCTCGCCCTTGGAATCGAGGAGGTGCGCCGTCACGATGTGCGGCTGCGCCTGGAGCGCGCCGAGGATCTCCCTTGCGGACTTGGCGTCGTTGAAGACGAGGGCCGCCGTGCTGTTGGCCCCGATGATCCGCGCCACGCTCGAGAGATCGTCGACCATCTTCCTCTTGAAGGAGAGCACGTCCTGAACGAGAAACGCGGCCGAGGCGAGCATCAGCGCGATGCAGCTCGTCGTCGCGATGATGAGAGTCAGCTTTTTCTTGAAGGAGAGGTCCCGCATCCGGCGCATCTCAGCGCTCCCTCTCCGCGCCGGCGGGGGCGATCCGCGCGACACCCAGAAGCTTGGAGCTGATCTGAAGGCCCGCCGCTCTCGCCGCCTCCAGGTTTATTTCGAACCGGACCTTGTTCTCATCCGTGAAGAAGTTGATGACGCCGCCCTTGCCCGCGAAGCCGTCGGACTCGCCGACGGTCAGGACGTGCGCGCCCCGCGTTCTCTCGAAGATCTCGTCCAGGTCCCTCGATGAAGATCGGCTGATGAACAGGATCGCCGTCGGCTGGAGATCCTTGACCTTCGCGAACCGTTTCAGAGCCAGGCCGCGGCCGTTCACGACCTTCCCTTCGATCGCCTGGTCGATCGCGCCGCCGAAGGGATCCTCACCGAGGAGACCGATCGTGAGGGGGGCGTCGTCGTCGAAGGCGGGTGGCGGCCATTCCACGAATTTGGCGAAGTTGTAGAGGAAGGCGGCCTTGATCTGATACTCGACGGAGGTTCCCGGAGCCGGTTCGATCCGGGCCGGGGCCGCGGGGACCCCGCCGGAAAGCCCCACCCCGAGGATCACGGCGATCCCCGCGGCGAGCAGCCGGCACGACGGCGGGGCTTTCAGCACCTCCACCGGTCCCGGGCAGGGAGCCTTCTTCTCAGAACCGCCACGTGATCTTCCCGTAGACGTTCCTCTCGATCTCGGCCGCCGTCCCGAGGAAGATGGAGCCTCCCGATTCCTGGTGGCGGCTCTCGAGCAGGTTCTGGCCCCCCACGCTGACCTCGAGCCCCTGGCGGATCATCCAGGCCACCTGGGAGTCGAGCCTGAGGTGCGAGGGGACCCCGCCGTTCTCCAGCCGGCCCACGAAGTAGAGCGCGTTGTCCACGGAGAACCGCTTTGGCAGTGAGAGCTCCGATCGAATCTGGGCCTGGTGCCTGGGGCTGTCCCCTTCCAGGTCGATCGACGTCGTGTCGAGGCTGGAGGAATCCGGATCGAGATCCAGGCCGAAGTAGGTGTACGAGCAATCCAGGTCCCACTGAGGGCTGACTCTCAAGTTCGCGGCGACCTCCGCCCCGTAAGCGACGCCGTCCATATTGTTGGCGACCGTGGCGGGAATAACGACGTGAGGGGGCGACGGGTCGGTCTCCAGGAAGGGAACGCCGGGCTCAATCGTCCTGAGGTTGCGGTACTGGCTGTAGAAGGTGGCGAGGTCAACGTGGAACGTATCGGCGGGATGGAACCTGTAGCCCGCCTGGTAGGCGAGGACATCCTCGGACACGAACAGATCGTTGCCGAAGAAGGAGACAAGGAAGGTCGAGCCGCCGGGTCCCGGAAAGGCCGCAAGGTTGTCCCGCGCTCCGAAGTCGGCCCGCGCGGGCGACCTGACCGCGCGCGAGACGGCGCCCCAGACCGTCTGGTGCTCGCCCACCTTCCTCAGCACCCTCAGGTCCGGCTGCAATTCGAAGCCCGTGTAGTCGTTGTGCTCGAGTCGGGCGCCGAGGATCAGGCGGAAACGTCCCTCCGCCATGCTGATGTCGTCCTGGGCGAAGGCGCTGAACAGATTGTCGCGCCGGCTGTCGGGCATGAAGGAGATCTCGAAGCCGTTTCCGATCTCGTCGCTCGTGATGCGGTACCCGACCCCCCAGATGACCTCGTGGCCTCCCCGCGCGGCCATCTGGTGCTGGAAGTCAAGGTCCGAGGTGGCTCGATCCTGGTCGAATATGGGGCCCGTCCTGCTCGTGCGGTCATGGTAGATCTGGAGGTCCGTCCTTCCCTCGCCGGGATGCCTGTGCTCCCACCGGGCCACGACGTCGGTCCCCGTGGAGGCCTGCTGGGAGTCGAAGGGCGTGGAGTAGGGCGGCGTCAGGGACGCGCTGGACCCGACCGAGGGTCCGTGATTGCCGTACGTGTCGCCCATGAGCGTGAGAGCGTCTCGGGCCGACAGGTCCCAGTCGGCGCGGAAACCTGCCCTGCGCCCGTCCCATTCGTCTCTGCTGTCCACCCCGGAGGGTTCGACGGTCGAATCGTGCCTGATGTACCTGCCGTAGACTCGATAGTGCCCTCTGGCGCCGAACGCCCCGCCGTATTGCAGGGTGTCGGCCGCCCGTTCCTCGGTGCCGTACCCGGCCGTGAGCAGCCCCCCCTGCGTGTCCTTCGCCTTCCTGGTGATGATGTTGATGACGCCATTGACCGCGTTGGCGCCCCAGAGGGCCGCACCGGGACCGCGGATCACTTCGATCCGCTCGATGTCCTCCACCGGCAGGTCCTGCACGTCCCAGTAGACGCCGGCGAACAACGGCGAGTAGACCGTGCGGCCATCGATGAGGACGAGCATCCACTGCGCGAAGAGCGAGTTGAAGCCCCGCGATGTGATCGCCCAGCTCGCGGCTCCCACTCTCGTCACCTGGATCCCCGGGGCCAGGCGGAGCGCCTCCGGGATGCTCGTGATGCCGGACCTGAGAATCTCGTCGCCCGGGATGACGTAGATCGCCGCGGCCGCGTCGGCGACCTTCTGCCCTTTCTTGGCCGTGGAGGTGACCTCGATGTTCATGAGGTCCTCCAGGGAAAGGCTCGTCAGGTCGCCCGCCTCGGCGCGCGCGGACGACACCTCGACCGGGTCGGTTGCGATCCCGGCCGCCGCCGCGGGAAGATGGCAGAACATCAGAAAGAACGGGATGAGACCCCCCAGCGGGGGTTTCGAACGCCTTGTCATGTGTGCCCTCGCCGCGTCGATTCGGAGGGTGAGCGCCCGCGAATCGCTCAGTGCCGCGAGTAGGTCGAGCCGGCCTTCGGGCCGGCGCGACGAGCGCTGAGTAAAGTTGCATCGAGGCGCGGCATCCGGCGAGTGCCCTGGGACCATCGCCGAGAGCGTTATCGGTCCTCGGCTCTGCGACCTTTAGACAAACGCGTCAATCGCCACTCGGCGCGCCGCGTCGCGGGCCCGGTGGGGCGATGCCGCGCCGGCGCCGTTCATTCGGCGGGCGAAGACGGGGGGGCTCAGCGGGAGAGCCACCGGGGCAGCGTCGTGGTGAGGGCCGGGAGGTAAGTGATCAGGAACACCCCCACGAGCAGGACAACCAGCATCGGGACGACGGAGCGGTAGACCTCCGGTAGAGGCTTTCCGAAGCGGTACGAGGAGAGAAAGAGGTTCATACCGACGGGGGGCGTCAGGTACCCCAGCTCCATGTTGGCCAGGAAGATGATGCCGAGGTGTATCGGATTGATGCCGAACGCCTCCCCCATCGGGGCGATGAGGGGGACCACGACGACGATTGCCGAGAAGATGTCCATGAGGCAACCGACCACGAGCAGAAAGAGGTTGAGCAGGAGGAGGAAGACCAGGGGCGACTCGATCGAGCCCTTGACCCAGGCCACGGCGCGCGCCGGGACCTCGGCGTCCACCAGAAAGCTGGTGAACCCTAGCGCCACGCCGAGGATGAGGAGCACTCCCCCCACCAGGATGCCGCATTCGATCATGACGCGCGGCGTGTCCTTGACCGGCTTGAGATCACCGTACACGAATGTCTCCACGCAGAACGCGTAGAGCGCCGTCAAAGCCGCCACTTCCACCAGCGTGGCGAACCCCCCATAGAGCCCGGCCAGCACGATGAGCGGAAGGAGCAGCTCCCACTTCGCCGCGCCGATCGCGCGCAGCGCTTCTCCCGCGTCGAAGCGCTGCGTGGGGGCGTCGGCGGTGGCCCCCTGCCTCCTGCCCCACCAGGCGGAGAGCCCCACCATCAGCACCCCGGGGAGGAGCCCGCCCAGAAACATCTGGTCGATCGGAGTGTGTGAGACGATCCCGTAGAGGATGACCGGCAGGCTCGGGGGAAAGAGGAGCCCGAGGGAGCCTGCCGCGGTCAGGAGTCCCAGGGCGTTTCGCTCCGTGTAGCGCGCGGCGAGCAGCACCGGCATCAGCAGGCCGCCCAGCGCGAGGATCGTCACCCCCGAAGCGCCCGTGAACGACGTGAAGAAGGCGCACACCAGCACCGTGACGATCGCGGGTCCCCCCCGCAGCCAGCCCGCCAGGGCGGCGAACACGCGCACGAGCCGTCGGGACGCCCCCCCTTCCGCGAGAAAGTAGCCGGCCAGGGTGAAGAGGGGGATGGTGGGCAGCGTGGGCGAGACAACAAGGCGATAGGTCTCCACCGGGATCGAGGCGGTGGGAACCCCCTCCCCCCAGAAGAGGATCAGCGCGGCGCCTCCAAGGGCCGTGAAGACGGGGGCCCCCAGGATCGTGGCGGCGACCAGCGCCACCATCGCCGGCACCACGAGCGCGGCGGGATCGAGCGGCGGTCTCGCGCCGATCAGGCAGGCGCCGGCGGCCAGGAGCGCGGCCAGCGTCCTCCCTCCCCGCGAGTCGGAAGCGCCCCACCAGAGACGCAGCGCCACCAGCGCGAAGCCGACCGGGAGGACCAGTTGTACGACCCAGACCGGCAGGCCCCCCGCCAGGATCTTCCCGCCCTGCCTCTCCGTCAGGACGAACTGCATGCTGGCCGCGCAGAGCAGCACGGTGACGGTCGTGGCGAAGACCCCCACGAAGAGCCGGACGGCGGACCTCAGACGGCCGGAGAAGAGGGAGGCGCCGGTGGACAGAGAGAGGAGACGCCCCTCGCGGGCGGCCAGGGCGCCACCCAGAAGCCCGACGACGAGCGTGAGGTGCTGGACGATGCTGGCGGAGCCCGGCAGGCCGATCCCCAGCGTCGCCCGGCCCGCGATCTCCGCCAGCGGCAGGATCGCCATCGCGGCCAGCGCGGCCGCGACGACCATGTCCTCGCCGCCGTGGAAGAGCCGCAGCGCTCCGGTAACGCGTCTCCCCCGCCCGGCGCCGTGGCCCGTCCCGGCCAGCAGCTCGCTCATTCGCCGGGGGCGCCGCCGGCGGTCCGGTACGCGTCGCGCAGACGCCGGACCTCGTCGAAGATCTCCGCCGGCACGAGCGTGCCCCGGATCCTGGGGTAGACGTTCTCGACGGCCCTGAGCCACTCGGCCTCGAGCTCGGGTCCAGCCGCCCGCACGATGAGACCATGCTTCTTCATCGTCTCGATCGCCTTCGCGTCCGACGCCCGTACCTCGCCGCGAAACCGCTCGCCCGCCTCCGCGGCGGCGGCGGCCACTTCCTCTCGAGCCGTCGCCGGGATCGACTCCCACGCCTTCTTCGTGATGATGGTGGCGCCCACCAGGGGCGACCATTTCAGGTCGAGCATGTGCGGGGCGAGACCGAACCACTGCGAGGAGAGCGCCAGCAGCGGCGTGGTATCGAAGGCGTTGATGAGCCCGGTCTGGAGCCCCGGCAGGATGTCCGTGGAGGACAGGGCCACCGGGTGGAACCCGAGCTCCTTCCAGAGATCGACCGCGTTGTTGTCTCCGGCCCACGCGAACAGCTTCATTCTCTTGAGATCGTCGGGGCGGGCGAACGGCTCCTTGGCGAAGAACATCACCCAGCCAGCGTCGCCCCAGTTGAGGACCATGAATCCTCTCTCGTCCAGACGCTTCTCCAGCATCGGCCGGATCTTCTCGCGGACGTGGTCGAGCTCCTCATAGGAGCGGAACATCAGGGGGATCTGCAGCGCCGACACCGCCGGATCGATGTCCGCCATGCCGACCGCGGTCAGGGCCGCGGCCTGGATCTGCCCGACCCTCATCTTGCGCACCAGGTCGGGCTCGTCGCCCAGCACGCCCCCGGCGTAGATCCTCAACGTCACCCCGCCACCCGGCGCCTGGCGCCACCGCTCGCCCATCGTCTTGAGGATCTGGTGCCACGAGGAGCCGTTCGGCGCGCCGGTGCCGAGCTTTATCACGGGCGGCGCCGTCTGCGCCGCGGCCACGCCGGCGGGAAGAGCGAGGCCGCAGGCCAGAGTGGCCGCGACGATGGCGGCGAAAACGATCCTTCTCGTCATGGATCTGCCTCCCGGTCTCATTCGGCAAACAGCAGATCGACGCGCGACAGCAGCCAGCGCGCGCGTCGCTGCATGAGCAGGTTCTCCAGCCGCCACTCGGGGACCGCGTCCGGGTCGACCTGGAGCGCCCGATGCAGCAGCGACTCGAACTCGGCGCGGTCCTGGCTCTGCACCGACACCATCTCGGCCAGGGCCACCAGCGGCGAGGCCCGCTTCCCCTCCGCGAGCTCCATCGCCCTCTCGAAGTGGAGGCGCGCCCGCTTCTGGGAGCCCCCCATCGCGTCGGAGCGCCCTCCATCCCAGTTGATCAGAAGCTCGTGCAGGGCCCCGCGATCGTAGTCCGGGTCCAGCTCCGTGGCGCGGGCCAGCAGCGCGTCCACGATCGGCAGGTCGGCGATCCGGTCCGGGTCGTCCTTCGAAAGCGAGATGGCGGCCACCAGCGAGGCAGCCGTCCAGTACATGAACCTGAGGTCTTTCTTTTCGGCGAGCCGCGCCGCCCCTTTCGGGTCGGACTCCAGAAGCGGCGTGATCCCGGGATGGGCGGTCTCCAGCCCGCGCACTCCGTACCGGTAGGCCCGCAGGTAGAGGCGGCGCGCCCGGGCGCGCTTTTCGGCGGCCGCCCGCAGGTCCTGGTCCTCCATGGCGTCGGCGTCCTGCTGGACGTAGGCCCAGGCATACTGCGTGAACCCTCCCGCGGCGGCGGCAAGGAGCCCGGAGTGCCTCGGGCTCTGCTCGAGCAGGCTCTCGATCAGCTTCAGTGCGAACGGAGTGGCATCACCGATGAGGTCGGGGTCGTCGTCCGACGCGTACGACGTGCCCGAGTCGGCCAGCGCGTCGCCCAGCTTGTTGACGGCGAGCTTGCGGATCGAGCAGCCGGTGACGGGAACCGGCGCCAGCACGAGCAAAAGTGCCGCGGCGATGCCGACTCTTGAACGCACCGGATGATTCTATACCGATCTGAAGCGCCGCGCCGCTATGACCAGGCAGACCAACGAGAAGAACACGAGCGCGACGATACGGGGCGCGATGACCTCGAGCGGGGCCTCTCTCAGGAAGACGTCAAGGTAGGCCTGCAGCCCCCAGTAGAGGGGGGAGAGACAGGCCAGGTCCTGCATCAGCCGGGGCATCACGAAACCGGGCACCATCACCCCCCCGATGACGGCCATCACGATGATCGAGGTGGCCCCGAATGCCCCCGCCTGCTCGATGGTACGGGCCAGCGACGCGACCAGAGCCCCGTAGCCGGTGGCGGCCAGGGCCGCCGCCAGCGTGATGAGAGGCAGGTGCCAGGGGTGCGCGCCGAGCTGCAACGACAGATCCCCGAACAGCGGGACGACGTAGAGCCCCACCATGAGCATCAGGGCGAACTGCACGATGTTGATGAGCAGGTACGGCGCGAGCTTGCCGGCCACGATCGCCCCGCGGGAGACCGGGTAGGTCATCAGGCGGCGGAGGGTCCCGTCCTGCCGCTCCCTGATGAAGCTGTTGGAAAGGGGGACCACGATGAAGAACATCGCGAAGAGCGACCAGCCCGGCACCGTCTGCTGCAGCGGCGTCGGGACGACGCGCGAGCCCGGGGCACGTGGGGCCTCCACCGAGAAGTCCCTCGCCCCTGCGGCGACGGGAGCCTGGTCCGGCTCCGTCTCGGAAACCGCGTCGAGGATCGCCTCCTGCACGGCCAGCGCGATGCTGGCCCGGATGAACCAGCGATAGGTGGCGTCGAGCACCGGGTCGGCCTCCCAGACGATTCGGTGATCCCCGAAAGGCTTCCCCCCCTCCTCGTCGATGAACCGTTTCAGATCGTCCGAGAACGCCTCCGGGATCTGGATAACGGCTCGCGCGTCCCCGCGAAGGAAGAGCGCGCGGCTCTCCTGCCCCGGCGGCCTGTCCACGAACCGCAGCTCGGCGCGGCGGCGCAGGTTCCCTTCGACCCGTGAGGCGAGCTCCCCATGGTCGGACGACTCGAGGACCACGGGCAGGACGGCGCCCGTTTTCTCGAGGAAAACGTTCTTGAGCGCGAGCGAGAGAAAGAAGATGAAGACGGCCGGCATGACGAACAGCAGGAGAAGCGCCTGCCGATCCCTCAGGAGGACCTTCAGCTCCTTGACGAAGAGGCTCCAGGTCTGGATCAGCGCCGCCACGCGCGCTCCCCTCTCAATCGCGGAGCTGCCGCCCGGTCAGCTCCATGAACCGCCCCTCGAGGGAGATCCGTCCCCCACCCGTCAGCGACGCGTGGTCGCCGGAGGCCAGGACTCTGCCCTGATCGATCACGAAGATCGTCCGGCACATCCTCTCGGCCTCCTCCATGTAGTGCGTGGTGTAGATCAGCGTCGCGCCGGCGTGGTTGAGTCTCTCGAGGCTGTCGAAGATGAGCCGGCGAGACTGCGGATCCACACCCACCGTCGGTTCGTCCAGGAGCAGCAGCCTCGGCTCGTGCAGGACGGCGATGCCGAGGTTCAGGCGCCGCTTCATCCCCCCGGAGAACCGCTCTACCCGGCGGTCCGCGTTGTCCACGAGGCCGGTCATCTGGAGGACCTCGTCGATCCGCTGCTTCAGCCGCGCGGCGCCGAGCCCGGCCAGCCGTCCGAACAGGCGCAGGTTCTCCCGGGCGGTCAGCGTCAGGTAGAGCGAGAGGTCCTGGGGGCAGAGGCCGGTCTGACGCTTCACCGCCTCGGAACCGGGCTCCTCACCGAAGAGCCGGGCGGAGCCCGAACCCGGGCGGAGCAGGCCGCACAGCACGCTCATCAGCGTGGTCTTGCCCGCGCCGTTGGGCCCCAGCAGGCCCGCGAACTCGCCGGAAGCCACCGAGAGCGTCACCCCGTCCAGCGCCGGCTGGCCCTGGCCCGGGTAGACGAGGCGGAGGTCCCGGACTTCGACCGCGTTCACGCGGCGGCCAGCAGAAAGCGCAGGACCTGCTCCTCCCGACCCGCGATCCCCTCCAGCATGTCGCCGAGCGAGTTGTAGGTGACCCGACCGTCGTCACGCTCCTTGATGAGGCGCGCGGCGGCGGCGCCGAACTCCCGCCAGAGGTCGCCCGTCGAGGTCATCATCTCGGAGGCGCGCAGCAGCGGATCGTGCGAGAGCATCCGACCCGCCTCCTGCAGGAACGCCGCGTACATGAAACGGAACCCGGCGCCACCCGTGCCGACCTCCTCCTGCATCCGGATGACGAAGGCCAGCGTGAGGCGCGCCCGGCGCGGGTCCTTGATCTTCTCGGGATAGGCCCGGACCTTCCGGGCCAGATGGCGGATCCCCCTCACCCCGGTCCACGGGAGCGGCAGGTGCAGGTTCTGCCGGCATGTGTCGCGGATCCCGGCGCGCACCGCGCGGCTGAAGTCGGGCTCCTTCGGGAAGGAGACCGGATAGTAGACGACCCCCCGCGGCGCGAGTGGTCCTTTCGAGAATCGCGCGCGCGCCAGAGCGTCGGCGGGGCACTTGACCGCCGTCTCGAGGACCGGGTCGCTGATGTCGTACGCGCCGTCCTCCACGCCGGTCGCGATCAGGTTGTGACCGTTGAACTGCGATCGGAATTCGGGAGGAAAGTAGGGCAGCCAGTGGATGTTGGCCTGGAGGCCGACAGGCGTGCCTCCGGTCAGGAGCGCGTCGAGCTCCGCCATCGCCCTGCCTCGGCTGCGGTAGGCCTTCATCCTGTAGGACACTCCGAGGCGCCGGCACACCTTGCGGAAGATCGTCCCCGGGTATGTGCGGTAGCTGGTCAGAGGGAATCCCATCACTGTGACGAAAGGGGCGTGGACGAAGAAGAGCCCGCTGCCGATACCGAAGGCCATCGGCTCGCTGATCGAGAACCCGGCGTTGGCGAACAAGGAGGCGGTCACGCCGCTCTCGCAGTGCGCGGCATGGAGGTGCCGGAAGGCCGGCTTCACACGACGGGCCTCCTCAGGGCGAGGCGCGCTGATCAGGGATCCGTCGGATCTGATCGAGGGTGACATCGAGACACTCGGCGTATCGGAGAAGAATGCGCTCCGGGAGACGGACGAAGACAGCGGGCCTCATGTGTCGTCTGACCCGCCACCGGAACATGCCCACGTTGCCGGCCAGAAGCCGGGGTGTGAGCTGACGCACCGTCATGTGGAACGCCAGCGGGCTGAGCCGGCCGGCGAGCACATCGGAGCGGACCGACTCGACGCGCAGCATCTGGTCCTCCACCGCCTCGGCCGTCGCGATCGTCTCGACCTGCCACCCGCGGCTCTTCACCAGAACGTAGCGGCCCTGCCGGTCCACCGCGTAGCACGCTCTCGAGTGTCCCGCGTAGAACGACTCGTCCTGCGGGACTTCCACGTCACGCATCGGGTCCGGTCGCCGTCAGCAACGCGTAGGCGACGCTGAAGCGGGCGCTCTCGGGGACGAGACACAGGACGCGGTCACCGGGCTCGAGCTTGCCTGACGACAGAAGCTCTTCGAGCATGATGAAGACGGAGGCCGAGCCGGTGTTGCCCTTCGTCGTCAGGTTGGTGAACCACTTGTCGAACGGTATCGGGAACCCGATCTCGACGAACCGGTCGAAGACCTCCTGCCGGAAGTACTCGGAGGAGTAATGCGGAAGAAACCAGTCGATCTGATCGGGTTCGAGGCCGCGCGCCCGCCGGATCCGGGAGAAGGCGGCGTTGATCGATCGATAGCCGACCTCGCGCCCCAGCAGCCGGACATCCTGCGCGACGTTCATGCATCCCTGGCGCAGTCCCTCCAGCGGGTCCGGCGCATCGCGCCATCCGTCGAGACGTCCGTCCTCGCGTTTTCGCCCGCCCCAGTACATGCACGTCTCCATCTCGTTTGCGTAGGAGACCATGTCGATCCAGTCGATCCGGAGGGAGAGGCCCTTCGGCGCGGCGCGCGGCGTGACGCTGACGGCCCCCGCGCCGTCCGAGAGCATCCATCGCAGGAACTCCTGCTCGAACGCCACCAGGGAATTGCGGTCGAGCCGCTCCTCCACGCCCTCGCCGCGAGGCGGAAACTGCGAGGCCCGCATGACGCTCGAGGAGACCTCCGAGCCGGTGGCGATCGCCAGGCGCGACAGACCCGCCATCACGCTCATCCAGGCGTACTTGAGCGCGGACATCCCCGAGGCGCAGACACCGGAGGTGGAGATGACCTCGCAGGGTGGACATCCCAGTTCGCCGTGGACCATCAGGCCGTGGTTCGGGATCCACTGATCGGGGGACGACGTGCCGCAGGCCAGGCAGTCGATGGCGTCGAGCGGGAAGCCGGCCGAGTGGATCAGGGAGCGGATGGCCTCGGTGGTGAGCTGCGCGTTGTTGTGGGTCGGCCGGCCGGTGACCGGGTCGATGGCATAGTGGCGCGTGCGGATCCCGTTGTTCCTCAGGATGACCTTTCTGGTGCGCGAGGAGAGCCCGCCGAGACGGCCGAGAACGTCCTCGATCCGGGCGTTGTCCACGGGTTCGTTGGGCAGAAAGACGCCGATCCCCGAGATGTAGGCGGCGCTCAACGTGGGCCTCTCATGCCGTGGCTTCGGCCTCCACGGGATCGAGACCGGAGGGAGCCTTCAGCCGATCGACGTAGGCGCGCAACGGACCCCGGATGACGGGATAGAGAAGGAGGCTCAGGAGGACTCCGAGTGGGACGAGGACAAGAATGGCGGCTGCCAGATATGCGACGAAGAGGAGCGTGAGGAGCCGTCGTCTGAGGCTCGCCGGCGGCCCCGAGATCTCGATGGCGCGGGCCCACGGTGGAAACGTGAACCGGCCGATCAGCTCGGGTACGACGTATCGGGGCTCGACACAGACGGCGCCGAGGCCCGCGAGCAGCGGGCGTGTGGAGCTCCCGTCAAGCTCGTGATGCCTCTCGTTGATGGCGGTTCCGAATCGGGACAGCCCGTTCATCACCTCGTCGGAGACGCCCGCAGGGGGAAAGATGCCGAGGAACCGGTCCCTCCTGCCCGTGAACATCCAGCGGGGCGTGGTGACGAAGCCGGCCCAGGGTGGACCCTGATCGGTGATCACGATGTTGTCGATCAGCACTCCACCCGCCGCGGCGATCATCCTCTTCATCGTCTCGGAGGCCGTGTGCCACATGTTGCGGCAGACGGTGAGCGTGATGACGCGCGCGCCGCGCAGCACCCGCGCGTGCTCGGACTTGAGGAACCCCTGGATCGGAAGCGACGGCGCCAGAAACCAGACCTGCCAGACCAGGATGACGAGGTCGAAGCGGGCGCTCGGGGGGAAAGAGGGCGGCTCGATATCCGGGGCGCGCCCGAGAACGCAGTCAGGGAAGACCTCGAAGAAGCGGCCCACCCTCCACGGGAACGGATACGAGGTCCGGGGGCGGATTCTCTCGACGGTGACGTCGAACTTCCCGCGGTCGAGCCGGCTGATGAGCGAATCACCCGCCTGCGTGGACTGGCCGCTCTGAGAATATGAAAGCACCAGCACACGCTTCATGAGAACCCTCCGGGTCACACTCATGCCACGGCAAACGATGTCCGCCGAGGGTAACTCATCCCGGCGTCCCACGGCAAGCGCTCCATCACTCCGGTGGATCGCTGGAGTGAGCGGCATGATAGGGTGACAAGGTATAGTGGAGCGTATGGACACACCTTTGCCGATGGCGCCGGCACGTCCGTTCTTGAAATGGGCTGGAGGAAAGACCCAACTGCTGGCGCAGTTCTCGCAGCTCTATCCTCGAGCCGCCGACGCCAGGCGCTTCATCGAGCCGTTCGTCGGAAGCGGCGCGGTCTACTTTCACGTCGGCTCGCTCCTGTGCCCGGACAGGACGATCCTCGCCGACGACAACTCCGAGCTGATCAACGTCTATCGAGTGATCCAGGGTGATGTGGGTTCATTGATCCGTCAGCTCCGCAAGCACAAGGCGGCCCACTCGAGGGACCATTATTACGCCGTGCGCGCGAGAGATCCGGGGCGGATGGGCCCGGCGGCCCGCGCGGCGCGCACGATCTATCTCAACCGGACCTGCTTCAACGGCCTCTACCGCGTCAACAGCGGCGGCGGATTCAACGTGCCGATGGGGAACTACAAGGATCCGCCCATCCTCGACGAGGAGAACCTGCGGGCGGTGAACGAATCGCTCGCACGCGTCCTGATCCGCGCGGCCCACTTCCGCGAAACGCTGCGCTACGCGCGTGCCGGGGACTTCGTCTATTTCGATCCACCCTACCACCCGATCTCGACAACGTCCTACTTCACTTCCTACACGCGGGGGTCGTTCGGTCCCGCCGACCAGGAGGAGCTGGCGGAGGTCTATGCGAGGCTCGCGGCGCGGGGATGTCGCGTGATGCTGAGCAACAGCGACTGCCCGTTCATCCGCGATCTCTACCGGGGTTTCGACGTGAGGACGGCGATGGCCCGGCGCAGCATCAACTCCAACGCCGGACGGCGCGGGAAAATCGCCGAGCTGGTGGTCCTGAGCTACGACCCGCCCTCTGCGCCCGCGGCGGCGCGCGTCAGGCGCGCTCCCACCGGATCAACGCGCGCATCACGGCCAGCGCCGCGATCCAGGCCGGGAGAGCCGCGGCCGCCCCTGTGAGCGGCTGGGCCACGGCAAAGGCGGCCAGCATCGTCGCCAGGGTGAGCGTGGCAATCAACGGCCAGTTGATTCGGCGTGCCGGGCCGATCGGCACGGCGGTGATCGCGTCCACCGCATGGTAGTGCTCCTTGCTGAAGACAACGTAGTGGAACGACCAGACCGGGTAGTAGACGAGCCGCCACTCAGAGGCGGCGGCCGCTCCCGGGGGAGGAGGGCCGGGCTGAAGCATGACGTCGACCACCGTCGCGTCGAGCGGGGGCGCTCCCTCCGCCAGCCTCCCCATGCCGTCCCCTGTCCTCGTGGTCTGCTCGACGGCGAGCCCCCTCACCCGACGTCGGGCGAGACTGAGCGAAGGAAGCCCCGTGGGAGTCAGATCTGCCGCCGAGACGACGACGCCGCTCCGCGAGACGCTCCGTTTCGTCTCGTCCGCGTGGCGCCAGAACGGGACCAGAAGGAGGCCAGCCGAGCGCAGCTCGGTCGCGCTTCCCTCGAACGGCAGTCTCAGCTCCGTTATCAGGGCGTTCCAACAGGCGTCACGGCCGGCGCGCGGCACCGCCATAGGGTGGAGCTCCTGAGCGCCGGGTATCCTCACGAGGGCCAGAGCGCAAAGGGGGCAGTTGAGGCTCCCTTGGGCCGCCTCGACGGGGATCTTCCCGCCGCACGCCCCGCAACGCAGCACTTTCCTGATCCCGGCGATGCCCGGCGCCGGCTCGCTCATCCGTCTCGTTCCTTGCGCGCGTCCCTCCGGAGGAGCCGGGTCGTGCCCGGCCCGGCGGCGATTGCGACCACCGCCGCGGGGACCGGCCAACCGGTGCCGAAGGCGAGCGCGACCGCTCCCGTCAGAAGCGCGGGGATGGCCAGGATCCAAGCGCAGCGTTTGAGCGAGGGAACGGGAGGAGGCACCTTGAGCGTGTGGTGGATCACCCTTCCCTCCACACCGTCGATCCACCCGCCCTCGATTCGGCCCGAGTCCTCGATGCGCATCAACCAGAAGGGGTAGTGGATGAGCTCCTCGAGGGCGTCGACCCGCCACCCCAGCGCGGCGGCCCGGGCCATCACGCCCCGCTCGTCCTGTGTCGCCTCGAGGATTCGAGCGCCGGCCGGGAGCGACGAGGCGTCGAACGGCTTGAGGTCGGCCGGCGGCAGGTTGGCGCGGTGCAGGCGCGGGTCTCCGACTTCGGCCGCCAGGACGTAGAAGGACGTTTCGCCCTGAGGGCCCAGCCCGGAGCAGCGCCACCATGGGAGCAGGTAGAGGTCTCCCTCGATCAGCCCCGGGCGTGTGATGGCGCGGCGTCTCAAATGGTTGCGGAGGCGATCGGCGGTGCCGCCCCGATCCAGCACGGGGACGGCCATCACGTGGGCGGGCATAAGGGCGCAGAGTTTAGCATGCTATACTCGCGCGCTCTCACGATGGTCCTCGGAGGATGCCGATGTTTCTCGCGTTTCTCACCATGCTGATCGTGTCGATCGGCGTGGACGGCGCGGCCCAGACGAAGCCTCTCTCCGGTCCGCGCATGGAGAACATCAGGCGGCTCACCGCCGAAGGGGACGGGGGCGAGCCCTACTGGTCGTTCGATGGGACGAAGATCATCTTCCAGGCCAAGCGCGGCGATCAGAAGTTCGACCAGATCTACATGATGAACGCGGATGGATCGGACCAGCACATGGTGAGTACCGGAAGGGGGCGCACCACCTGCTCCTATTTCTTCCCCGACGGCAGGAGCTTCCTCTACGCCTCCACGCACGACCGGAAGGACAAGCAGCCCGAGCCCCCGTCGGGGTACGGCAAGGGTGGAAGCTACACGTGGGCCTTCGACACCGGGCTTGACATCTTCGTGGCCGACCTGTCCGGGAAGATCCTGCGCAAGCTGGCCGAGTCCCCGGGCTACGACGCGGAGGCGACGGTGTCGCCGCGAGGGGACCGGATCGTGTTCACCTCGGACCGAGACGGCGACCTCGAGATCTACTCGATGAACCTCGACGGCACCGACGTCAAGCGTCTCACCTTCGAGAAGGGATACGACGGCGGCGCCTTCTTCTCACCGGACGGCTCCCGCATCATCTACAGGGGGTCGCGCACCGAGGACTACCGGTCGCTGCAGATCTACGTCATGAACGCCGATGGCTCCAACAAGAGGCAGATCACGCACGGGGCCGGCAACACGACCAGCTTCGCCCCCTCCTGGCATCCCGACGGCCGGAGGGTCGTCTTCTGCTCCAACATGAACGCGACGCCCGACAACAGGGGCAACTTCGAGCTCTACCTGGTGACGGTGGACGCACCGGACGGCTCCCCCGAGGCGACCCCCTTCAGGCTTACCGACTACCCGGGCTTCGACGGTTTTCCGGTCTTCTCCCCGAACGGAAAGACGCTGGCCTTCGCCTCGAACCGCGGCGGGTCGGACCCCTACCAGACCAGCGTCTTCATCGCCGACTTCGTGGAGTAGCCTAGAGCGGCGCTACTCGTCCTCCTCGTCCTCGTCTTCGTCCTTCAGGAAGCGCACGCGTTCTCTGACAGCGCCCGCGACGCAGCGTCCCTGTCCGAGCCCCAACTCGATAGCCGCCTGATAATGAATCCCGCCGTAAAGGCGCGAGATGGCAGCTTCCTCCGCCGCGGCCGTGAACGAGCCAAACACGCGGGGCGCCAGGCCCCGGGCGTCGTGCGTGTGATCCACGAACGCCACGTCCCCGAGCAAGTCGGTGAGGAGCTCCGAGGCGGCCGCCGACTGAGTCGAATGGCCCGAAGTGAACTCCGGAAACGCCGGGGTGGTGAGAGGGGAGTTCCACGCCGGGTCGAGGAGGTTGCGGATATAGGTGATGGGCCTGAGGAGGTTGTCCTGGAACTTCGTGGCCCAACATGTGATGAAGGCGTCGGCCACGCCCAGCCCGACGCGCGCGTAGGCCTCGGCCGCCCTGTCCAGCGAGAGGTGATCCCTCACGGCGATCTGACTCACGATGGAGATCCAGTGTCCGGGCGGAGTGCCGGCCGGTCCGGGATCGTCGGACCAGAAGAGCGCGATGTCCGTCTGCTGCTGGGAGAGGTGGTTCACCGTGTCGTAGACCTCGAATCCCTCGGCGTAGAAGTCGGACGCGGGGTCGGTCGAGTAGGCCGGATGGGGCGGTGGCGCGCACTCGCCACCGGACGTCAGGACGAAGGGGCGCAACTGTCCCCAGCAAGGCTGCAGCGCCGGTCTGAAGCCCGGCGGTGTCGGCTCCCAGAGCCCGGCGCCCACGGGGGGCGTGTAGGGGCAGTTCGTCAGCGTGCTGTAACCGTCGCCGCCGGCCCAGGCGATGATCGCGTCGGCCACGGCCCGGCCCTGCGCCGTCGAGCTGGCCAGGAGCTTCTGCTTGACCGTTGCCTGCATCCCGGCCGCAAGCTCCTGCTCGAGGGCGTCGATCCGGGCGAGCGAGTCGGACGACGCGCCGGCAAAGAGGCTTTTCAGCGAGCGCGCCAGGGCGGCGTTGGCCACAGCCGGCCAGTGAAAGTTTCGCCCCTGCCGCGATGCGGGGATCGCGTCGAGCTCGTTGAGCTGACCAGCGAGGGACCGATGGTCAGGCATCCCCAATGCGATGGCCTCGTAGATCGTCACGCCGGCATATCCGATCGTGCGGGAGGCCACGGGTGGGGTCAGCCTCTCCACCTTGATGAGATCGTGCAGGAGGTTGAACCACCTCACGGCCACGTTGGAGTCGAACTGCGCCGCGGGCTTCGCGGCGTACGCCTCGGGCGCGGCCAGCGCCGCGCAGAGCGCTGCCGCCAGAGTGATGGCGATCAATCGGCCCGCCCCCGTCCTCTTCATGCTGTGCCCTTCCATGTCGTCTCCCCCTGAGAGTGAGCGCGGCTCCGGGTCGATCAAAAGCTGACCACGACCCCGCCCGAGTAGCCGTTCGTGTCACCGGTGTTGCGTCCAGTTCTCGTCCGAAACAAGCCTCCAGCGAGGCCGAAGTGATCCGTGACCTTGCCATAGACCCTGGCGCCGAAGCGCAGGAACTCGTCTCCGTTGCTGGGAAATGTGAAACCCGGGTCCCCGATGTCGGTCCCCCCGTTGGCGATGTACTTCGAGCAGTAGCCCGTGGCGGTCACGGGGCCCCAGGTCTGGCCGATCTCCGTGTAGAAGGGAAGGCCGTCGGGCGCGTCGTTGTCCCGCAGGTCGTAGCCGACCTGCTGGGAGAAGTAGAACTGGCGCCACCTGAGCTGGTAGACGACCCGGAAGAGCCAGTCGTCGGTGCCGTCGCCGACATCGACCGGCATGTTGGCCTCGTAGCCGAAAGGATCGGAGCGGACGCCGGCGGCTCCGATGAGCTCGCTCCGGACCCGGTCCCCGAACGAGACGATGCGGCCGGCGAGGAGCAACGTGAGATCCTGAATGTCTCGCTCCTCGAATCCGCCCAGGCCGTCCCCCTTGGTGTCGATCAGCGGGATGTCGCCAATCACGGTGAACCGGTCGGTGAGTCCGTAGGCGAACCAGAGCGACAGGCTTCGGGTGGTGACGTTCCCCACACCCGGGTCCTGCACCCTCGTGTCCCCGACCCAGAACTTCTCGTACCGTTCCCACGTGAAGGAAAGGGCGACATCTCCCCTCCCCTTCTCCCTGAGGAAACCGTTCAGGTCGCTCGCCCTCGAATCCTGTGTAACTAACATTACGGCGATCGCGGTTGTAACGAAAGCCGCGAGTCGGCGCGTGGTGGAGCTTTCACCTCTCATTTCTACCCCCCCCCACCGGCAAGTGCTGCGTTTCGGGCCTTTGAAGGTTGCAAGACCCGAACCATCCCAATCCGGCCGGCGCTGCCGGGCCCGGTGGTGGCGAAAAGGGCCGCCTTCTCAGTGGCTTATGCTTCGGGTGGGCGAGGGTTGGGAGGCGAGCGCGAGGCCGCGGGCTCTTAGTGATTATGTGAGAGGAGAGCCCGACTCATACAGTTTATGCTGGGGGCAGCGTGTCGAGCCCGGACCAGGGAGCGATGTGTCCCTCCACGGCGGAGGCCGCCACGGTGAGAGGGGAGGCGAGGTACATCTGGCCGGGACCCGAGCGGCCGGGGAAGTTGCGGTTCTGGGCGGAGATGACGACCTGCTCTTTGCTCGAGGAGGCCCCGGGCCCGGCGTTGATGCAGGCGCCGCACGAGGGCTCCACGATCCTCACCCCCGCCTTCTGAAAGATCTCGACGTATCCCTTCTCGATGCAGTACTGCTTGACCTCCTGCGCGCCGTACTGGATGTAGAAGGTCACGTCCTCATGCACGCGCCGCCCGGCGGCCAGTGCGCCGGCCAGGACGCGCGCGTACATGTCCATGTCCTCGCGCTTGCCCGCCGTGCACGACCCGCCGTACGCGATGTCGATCTTCACGCGGGCGCCCAGCTTGCCGACGAGAATGCCGTTGCCGGGATCACCCGGCGCCGCCACGATCGGCTCCATCTTCGAGGCATCGAACTGGAGGGTCTCGGCATACTCCGCGTCCGGATCCGAGAACCATCCTTCGCAGAGCCGTTCGGCGTGCTCACGCGACAGGCCGCGGTTGCGCATCAGGAACTCGACCGTTTTGCCGTCGGGCGCCACGATCCCCGTGAAGCCGCCTACCTCGGCCGCCATGTTCGTCATCGTGGCCCGCTCGTCCACGTCGAGGGCCTCCACCGCCGGTCCACAATACTCGATGATCCGGGCCAGGGCTTTGCCGCTCCTGACGTACGGGTGGGCCAGGATGTAGAGCATGAAGTCCTTGGCGGTGACGTTATCGGGTTTGCGCCCCGTCACCACGATCCGCAGGGTCTCGGGGACTTTCACCCGAACGTCCTTGGTGATCCAGGAGTTGAAGACGTCGGTGGTGCCGATGCCGAAGGCGAGGCACCCGAGCGCCCCCGAATGGGGCGTGTGGGAGTCGGACCCGGCCACCACCTGGCCCGGCAGGGCGTAGTCCTGGTAGACGATGCTGTGGCAGATCCCCTCGGAGCCGCGCACTCCTCCCGGCATCTCCCCATGAAGGCGGATCCCCTGCTTGACGGCGAACTCCCTCTGCTTGGCCTCGAGCTCGTGGGCCAGATCGAGCAATCCCATCTTCACCCGCTCGGGCGGCATCACGTCGTCGAGGAACGTGAGGTGGTCGCGGAACAAGTAGATCGAGGACGGATCGTTGACCTTCTCGTCCGCGCCCACCAGCGACTCGAAGAAGATCGCGGCCATCGGGGTCACGTATTCATGGCTGAACCGCACGTCGGCCGCCACGAAGCCCGTGTCGCCCGGCTTGACCGCCTCGACTCCGATCTCGCCGCGGGCCAGGTCGGCCACCATGTGCCGCGCGAGGATCTTCTCTCCGAGCGTCATCGGCCGGCGCGGGGTCTTCACCCGGGGGACGGTGGCCTTGCCCTGCAGGCGCGCCACGTTGAAGGGGAAGAGCCCGCCGTACTCGATGATCTGCCGGGTGATCTCGTCCTGCCCTGCCGTGAACTCCGACAGCGACAGCTCCTCGCCGCTCCGGATCCTTTCGATCAGGCCGAAGTCGGTGGAGACGAGCATGCCCAGGTTCTGGCAGTTCTGCTTGTAGATCCGCTCGATGTTCTCGGCGATCACGATCTTGATGCCGGCGCACATCTCGGCGTACGGGGACTGCTCCCTGCTGGAGCCCTTCCCGCGCCTGACGCCCGCGACCGAGGCCACGAATCCGCCGCGCCTGACGTCCCCCGGCTTGACGGGAAACTCCCCGCCGGCCCTCAAACCCAGGTAGGGGAAGTCCCCCAGCTTCTCGTCGTAGTGAAAGCAGATCCAGGCGGGTGTGATCTCGTCGGTCGAGATGTCGTCGCGCAGCTTGATGCCGGCACCCCAGGGGATCTCCTCGCCGCCGAGCTGGCGCCGGATCAGCGCGGCGTCATCGGCCAGCAGAAGGACGCGCCCCTTGATGCGCATCCGGTCGGGGCGTTTCGACACCTGTCGCGCGAGCAGCGAAGCAATCATGATTGTGGATCTTATCACAGGCGCGCGCGGGGGCCTCCCTCCGGGAGGCCAGGGCGGGCATCCTTCGTTCTTGTCGCGCGACTCATCGCGCCGGTGAGGTGCCCGCCCCGACCGAGCCTGCAGAATCCGCGCGCCCCCTGCTCACCAGGCAGGCGCTGTGAAGAGCCCCCATCCGGCGATGATGCCGAAGACCAGCCCGATGAGGGCAATCGGGACCAGGGGCAGCGTCGCCGCCGCGATCGCCCGCCCCGTGCCGAGTCCGTGCATGATCTTGAGCCCCTTGATCAGGAGCATCAAAGACCAGGCGAAGCAGACGGCGTCGACGAACCAGAGCCCCCAGACGAGAACGGGGTTCGCCGACATCCAGACGCGCTCCGGCATGAAGAGGGTCTGGCCGAAGATCGCCAGCTTGAGCAGGCCCGAGGTCGCCAGGGCGATCAGACCGGGCACGCCCACGTAGGCCAGCAGCATCCTCACCTTCCTGCGCTCGGACTCCCCCGCGATGATCTCGCAGGACCAGTTGATGAGGATCGTGAGGGCGTACAGGTACGCGATGCCGCCGGGTATCCCGAGGAAGAGAACCGCCGCCAGCATGACCGGCAGCGACATCGTGTGACCGCTCGCCTGGGCGATGGCCAGATTGAGCGCCCAGTAGACGCCACCCGCCGCCGCGTAGGCCACCGCGTAGGCCTGTATCGGGTGCGCGAAGGCGGCCCCCAGGGTTTCGGCCGGATTGCGGATCATGCCGGCGAACACCTTGTGCAGCCCGGGCTTTACGACGGGAGCCGACTCTTCGGCGATCAGGTCGGCGTCGTGCAGAGAGAGGAATGCAGGCATAGGCACCTCCTTCGCTGGAAACTGTGCAGCAGGGGACCTCTGCGCTTCGTCAGTATACCCCCGTGCCCACAGCCGAGGCCACAAGAAATTCTCCGCGGCGCCCCTCCGGGCCCGGCGCCCGGCGTGCTACCCTCTTCGAGGCGCGACGATGATCTGCGCGTCCCCCAGGGTGCCCCGGCAGATGCCCGAGCAGGAGTACTATCAGCGAGGCTTCGGCCTCAGGACAGCCATCGAGGGAACGCTGCGCGGCGACTACCACAGCGCCCTCGTGGACCGGATCCGCCTGGCCGGCGGCACGTTGCGGGCCGGCGACCTGACGGTCCGCCTCGCCCAGGAGTTCGGCTTCTGCTATGGGGTGGATCGCGCCGTCGAATACGCCTACGAGACGGTCGAGAAGTTCCCCGACCGGCGCGTGTTTCTCACGGGCGAGATCATCCACAACCCCCGCGTCAACGAGCGCCTGCGCGGGATGGGGATCGCCTTTCTCTCCTCCGACGGGCGTCTTGAGGAGCTGCCCGAGGACCTGGGTCCGGCCGACGTCGTGATCCTGCCGGCGTTCGGGGTCCCTTCGCGCACGTTCGAGGCCCTCCGCAATCGCGGCTGCATCCTGGTGGACACGACCTGCGGCTCTGTCCTCAACGTCTGGAAAAACGTGGAGCGGTACGCGCGGGAGGGTTTCACGTCCATCATCCACGGCAAATACGACCACGAGGAGACCCGAGCGACTGTCTCCCGGGCCCTGATGTACCCCTCGGGCCGGTTCCTGACGGTGCGGGACATGCCCCAGGCCGAGATCGTCTGCGATTACATCACGCGTGCCGGCACCGGCGCCGGCACGGAGTCGGGCCGCGCCGCCTTCATGGCGACCTTCGAGAAGGGGGCCTCGCCGGGGTTCGACCCGGACACCGATCTCGACCGGCTGGGGGTCGCCAACCAGACCACGATGCTCTCGTCCGAGTCCCTCGCCATCGCCCAGCGGCTGCGTGAGGCCCTCGCGCGGCGCCACGGAGAGGCCGAGCTGGCGCACCGCTTCCGCTCCTTCGACACCATCTGCAGCGCGACGCAGGACCGCCAGGACGCCGTCATCCGGCTTGCCCGGGAAGGGGTCGACCTGCTCATCATCATCGGCGGATACAACAGCAGCAACACGAACCACCTGGCGGCCATCGGGGCCCTCAGCGCGCCCACCTATCACATCGATTCGCCGGAGTGCATCTCGGGGGCCGACGCCATCCGGCACAAGCCGGCCGGCACCCACGGGCAGACCGTGACGCGCGACTGGTTGCCGGCAGGGCCCCTCACCATCGGCGTGACGGCGGGCGCTTCGACGCCCAACGTGATGATCGGAGAGGTCATCGGCGCCGTGCTGGCGTGCAGGGGCCTCGAACCCGCCGACCCAGCAGTCTAGACCAAGCCGTGGCGCGCGCGCTGTGATAGAATTCCGGGCAACTTCTCTGGATTCAACGGCCAAGGAGGAACCGCCGGATGGCGCCGCGCATCAACACGTTCGATGACTGGGTCGATTGCTTCCACCAGTGGCAGAAGGAGATCGGGTTTCCGGCGGAGCTGCTGGAGGGATTCAAGTTCGACGCGAAATACGGCGAGGTTGCCACCGAGGAGATCCCCTTCGGCGACTACAAGGGCGAGAAGCGCTGGAAGAAGGTCCTCGAGATCCCGGACCAGCGGATCCGTGACGCCCTGCAGCACCTGATCGTCTACCAGGGGGACACCGAGTTCGGCTCGGTGGAGCAGCAGCGGCGTCTGGCCGAGAGCGCCCCATCGGACTACGACCTCCAGAGCCTCGTGCGCGTCATGCGAGAGGAGATGCGTCACGGCTGGCAGATGTGCCACCTGCTGGTCAGCCATTTCGGGTACTCGGGCCGGGTCGACGCTCAGAAGCAGCTCGAGCGGCGCTCGTACAAAAACACCCGCCTGCTGAACTCCTTCAACGTGGACGTGGACAACTGGCTCGACTTTTTCGTCTACACCGAATTCATCGACCGCGACGGCAAGTTCCAGCTCCGGATGCTCTCGCATTCGGGATTCGCCCCGCTGGCGGCCTCGATGGGCCCGATGCTCAAGGAAGAGGCCTTTCATCTGGGCACCGGCCACACCGGCCTCAAGAGGATCGTCAAGGCTGGTGTCATCCCACTCGACACCATTCAGCGCTACTTCAACAAGTGGATTCCGACCGCCTACGACCTGTTCGGCGTGGACAGCTCTTCGTCGGCCCAGTGGTCGTACGTGTGGGGGCTCAAGGGGCGCTTCGACGAGGACACCAACCCGACCCCCCCCGACAAGACACAGCTCAACGACTATGCGCGCATGCTCTATCGCGAGGACATCGGCAACCACGTCGCCGCGCTCAACAACCTTCTGCCGGCCGACGGGCCCCGGCTCGTCATCCCCGACATGAAGTTCAACCGGGCGATCGGGCGTCACGCCGGAGAGTGCTGGGGCTTCATGGGCGAGGCGGTGTCGCCCGACAGATACCCTCAGTACCTGGCCTCGGCGCTCCCGACCGAGAGGGACCGGGGGATCCTTGCCGACATCTTCAAGGAGAAGAACTGGATCGCCCCCCACATCAGCCGCCCGGATCTCGACGCCCACCGGCACGCGTAGACCCGGTCATAGATCCGGCGACGAAGAGAGGAGCCCGATGCCCAAGACCTTCATGGACCTCGTCAACGAGACGAAGTCGCGGATCAAGGAGATCGACGTTGCGACGGCCGCCTCGGCCATAGAGGCGGGGGGCGTGGCGATCGTGGACGTGCGCGAGCCGGACGAGTACCGTCAGGGGCACGTGGAGGGGGCGGTCAACGTCCCGCGCGGGGTCGCCGAGATGGGGATCCCGCAGGTCGTCCCCGACCGCACCACGCGGATCATCTGCTACTGCGCGGGAGGCAACCGCTCGGCGTTGGTGGCCGACAACCTCAAACAGATGGGGTACGACGGCATCGAGTCGATGATTGGCGGCTTCCAGGCGTGGGCGCGCTCGGGCAAGAAGATCGCTCGCTGACCTGAAGGGGCCCGCTATCGGCGCGTCTCCAGCGCCACGAAGAGGGTGGCGGCGCGGGAGACATCCTGGTTGACGTCCTTAAGGACCACCTTCATCTGGTTGCTCTCTCCCGGGTCGAGCTTGCCCGTGTGACTCTGTGTGCCGGCGCCCAGCAGCGTCCCCTGCCCGTCGAACAGGGCCACGGCGACGGCGAAGTCGCGCGGCTCCTTCCCGTCGTTGCGGACGTCGAAGACGAGCGACGGACCCCCCGCGAGAACCTTGAATGGGTTCTCGGTCCCGCGGATGAGGCGGCTGAACCGGTATCGAACGAGCCGGATGCCTCCCTCGGCGATCGACAGATCGGCGGGGCTCTCTCTGACGAAGGCCATCCTCTGCGAGCGAATCGCAGCCTCGCCGCTCGCAGGTAGAGCGGCCGCGAGCGCGACGAGGGCGATCCGAAGGACGCGGATCCACTGTCTCATGGGTGAACCTCCTCTCGAAGGCGCCGGGCGGGACGGACGGCGTCCACACGCTCAAGGTGATTCCCGGCTGGCCCTCGGGCAAGCAGGCGGAGGATCCCCTGCATGCGGGGCCTGGCCGGCATCCTCTCCCTGCCGGTCATCTCGAGGCCAAACCCGACTCAGGCGCCGTCGGGACCTTCCGCGTCGTGCGGGAAGTCCCGCTCAGCCTGCCAGAGAGTGCAGGGGGGGCTCAGCGCCACCTCTCGGAGTCTGTCATCACCCTGCCTGGCAAAAGTCGCGTCGCCGGCATGAGGGGGACGCGGGAGCCGGCAACGGGTCAGTTCGCCGGTCAGGGAAGAGGGGTTCGCGTCGGGGGATGAGGGATTTCGGGCCAGCGCGCGGTCCCGCGTGGGGCGCTACGCCATTGTGGCGGCCTCGGCCCGCTGGAAGGCCTTCTCGAACATGAACGAGTCGATGAGGTCCTCCACGATGGTGCGCAGCTTCGATTCGTCGATCCGCCGCATGATGATGGCGTTGGCGAACCAGTAATCGCCCTCCACCTGGCTTCCCTCACCCGCCTCGACGCTTTCGGTCGCGGCGCGCTCCATCGTCTCTTTGATGAATTGCGGGGTGGTGACGGTGCCGCGGTAGTGCGAGCCGTCCTTCATGTAGACAAGGATATCGGCGATATCGGCATCCGGATTGAGCGGCTCGTCATGGGGCCAGAGCAGCTCGACCCGCTCCACTTTGTGCCGGTCGATGTACTCCTGCTTGCCTCCTTTGGCCGCTCCCTTTATCTGAGGTGGCATCAATTCTCCATCTGGTTGCATTGACGAGCTTTCTGGTACGCCACGATCTTAGCGCGGATCGTCGCCGAGGCCAAGACTCTTTTGATTTTTTTATTTGGGGCCCCGGACCCGCAGCGGCCCGATTATAACAGCCACGGTGAGCGCCCGTAGTACAATCCGGGGCGGTGAACCCCGCGGACTCTGGAAATCGGGCAGCACGAATCTTCGTGGCCTTCGACACCGAGACGACGGGTCTCTCCCCCGTGGACGATCGGGTCGTCGAACTGGCCGCCGTGTCCTTTCGCCGGGACGGGTCCGAGGTGGCCGTCTTCGAGCACCTCGTCGATCCGGGCATCCCGATACCCCCCGAGATGACCAGGATCCACGGGATCACCAAGGAGATGGTCACCGGCCGGCCCGCCATCGAGCAGATCCTCCCGGAGTTCCTGGAATTCGCGGGGGACGGCGTGCTCGTGGCGCACAACGCTCCCTACGACGTCTCCATGCTGCTCGTGCCGCTGGCGAGGATGCGGGTCCGGTCGTCGCTCGCGCCACCCGGAAACCTGGTCCTCGACACCTGCGCGCTGGCGAGGTCCGCCTTCCCGGGAGCCGCCAGCTACCGGCTCGGCACGGTGGCCCGGGCCCTCGGGGTGGAGCACGCGCAGGCCCACCGCGCGCTGTCGGACGTGCGGGCCTGCAAGGAGGTATTCCTGAAGATCCTCGACAAGGTCGGCCCCGACGCCACCCTGGAGGATCTCGTGGAGCGCAACGGCGCGGAGCTTCACTTCGGGACGACGCGGGAGATGCTCGATCGCCTCGCCTTGAAGCCGGATCAAGCGGTGCTGCTGGACGAGGCGCTGCGCACCGCGTCTCAGGTGCGGATCAGGTACCAGGGGGGGAGCAAGGGGTCGGGGCCGCGCCTCGTGACGCCGATCACGCTGACGGTCCAGGGAGGGTCGCTCTTCCTGGTGGCCCATTGCGGCCTCGACAGGTCGGTCAAGAATTTCAAGCTCGACATGATATCGGCGATCTATCCCCCGGCGACCTGAGCGTAGAGCTCGGCGAGCATGTCGAGGCTGCGCTCCGAGGAGAAGCGGGTTTCCACGCGCCGCCGTCCCGCCTCCCCCATCTCCATCCGGAGCGCGGGAGCGGCCAGGAGCGATTCCACCGCGGCGGCAAAGGCGGCGACCTCGCCCGGCCCGCACAGGAGACCGTTGACGCCGTCCTCCACCACGTCGACGCTGCCGGGGATCCGCGAGGTCACGATGGGCCGGCCGAAAACCATCGCCTCGTTGAAGACCTTCGCGTGCCCCTCGCGCCAGGCCGGGTGCAGCAGGAGATCGATCGCCCGGAACCACGGCGCGGCCTCCTCCTGGCGGCCGGCGAGGATGCAGGCGCCCGCCAGCCCGAGCTCCTCGATCCGTCCTTCGACCTGCCGGCGGAACTGGTCGTCGCTGAACCCCCCCACGAAGAGGAACCGCGCTTCCGGGCGGAGCCGCGCCACGCGCCGCGCCACCTCGATCGCCAGGAGGGGATCCTTGCGCGGGGAGAGGGTCCCCACGATCCCGATCACCGGCTGGTCGGGTGCCAGCCCCAGATCCTGCCTGACGTTGCGAGTCAGGCCGCGGCCGCGGTACTCCTCCACGTCGATCCCGTTGGGGATGACCACCCGGCGCTGGTCGCGGCGCGCCTTGACGCCGGCCAGCGAGACGAACCGCTCCATCATGGTGTCGGACAGGGCCAGCAGGACGCGCGCCCGGTGCAGGCCATACCTGAGGTAATGGCCTCGATCGTCGTAGGTGTTGCGGAACTGGACGACGTGAGGGATCCCCGTGCGCCGGGTCACGGCGAGCGCGTAGGGGGCGCTGCTGGTCTGGAAGGAATGGACGATATCGATGCGGCGCTCGCGGACGATCCGGCAAAGATCGCGGATTGTGGCCGGGCGTCGCACGAAGGCGGACCATCTCCTCCATTCCCTCAGGCCCGCGATGCGGTGCACGCCGACGCCGAGCGCCGCCAGGTTCCGCGCCTCGTCGAGGTCCTTGTACGTCGCCACGTGGCAGCCGAACTCTCCGGTGGAGAAGCGGCGCACGTAGAGGCCGAGCTGCTGGGACTTGTTGAAACGCAGACCCTTGACGGTCACGTACAGGATGTTGATCGGCGGCACGGCCGTTCACGATACATCAGCCGGGACGCGGCGCGCCACATGCTGTGGATGCGGAGCAAAAAGACCGGCACGGCGGCGGGTCGCTCCGGCGAGCGCGAAAGGACCTGATACCTCAATGGAGGGCTCTCGCGCGCAAGGGCCCCTGATCTTCCGGCGCGCGACCATCGGTTCGGGTTGGAAGCTGGGAGTCGACCGGGATCTCGACGCGGGGTTCTGAGCGGCGCGTAGCGTCAGGCCTTGAGGGCTCCGGTGCTGATGCGGGGGAGCCTGTCGAGGCGGCGGCGGACCTCCTCGGCGCCGCACCCCTCGACGAAGACGACCTTGTTCTTGTCGGTGAAGCCGGCGACCACTCGCACGCGCGACGTGGCCAGGTTCAGCGCGCCGGCCATCACCCGGGCCACCGCATCGTTGGCTTTCCCCTTCTCGGGAGGCGCGACCACGGTCATTTTGAGGGACCCGGCGTAGGGTCCGATCAGCGTGTCCTGCTTGGAACCCGGCCTGACACGCACCGGGATCCGGCACCCTCCCTCGGCGTCGATCAGCTCCAGGCCCGTGGTGTCCATCGTCACCGGCACCGCTCTTCCAGCTCGGCGATCTCGGCCAGCGGGCCGCTGTGGCCCTGCCTGATCGCCATGTCGCGCGCCGAGGAGAGAACCTGCCGCGCCTCGCCGTGCCGGCCGGTCATGACGAGGCACCGGCCCAGCTGGATCGCGACCGCCATCCACTCGGGCTGGCTTTCGAGGCAGCGCCGGTACTCGGGCTCGGCCTCCGCGATCCGTCCGGCGTCGAACAGGGCGTTGGCCAGTCCGAAGCGGGCCAGGTGGTTGGCGGGAGCGCTCTCGAGGATCTTGAGGCTGCGATCGATGCGCGCCTGGATCTCGGCCTGCGTCATCGGATCGTCTCGGGGGGGCCCAGGACCGGCGCCGGCTCGAGCGGCGGCAGCTTGGCGGTGCTCCCGGCGTAAGGAGGCATCAAGAGCCGCTGGATCACCTCGCCGCGGATCACGTGCCGCTCGATGATCTCCTCCACGTCGGCCTCGGTGACGCCGCCGTACCAGACCCCTTCGGGGTAGATGACCACGGTCGTCCCGAATTCGCAGGCGTCGAGGCACCCCGCGACGTTGGCCCGGACGCGCCGGCTGAGCCCGCGCGCCTTGAGCCCGGCCTTGAGCAGCTCGCGCACACGGCCGGACCCTTTGGCGGCGCAGCATCCCTTGGGGTGATCGGGCGGCCTCTCGTTGACGCAGACGAACAGGTGTCTCTGGTATCTGGGCATCCTCTCTCCCCGTTGCCGGCGCTCAGGAGCCGGCGGCCGGCGGGCCGGCCATCCGCTCGATGATAGCCTGAGCCATCTCGCCCGTGTGGGCGGTCCCGCCCAGGTCGGGGGTGACCGCCCCCCTCTCCGCAAGCACTCGGCCCACTCCCGTCATGATACGGTCGGCCGCCTCGCTCTCACCCAGGTGCCGCAGCATGGCCACCGCCGGAGTCAGGAGAGGCAGAGGGTTGGCCAGGTCCTGCCCCTCCAGGTGCGGGGCGTTGCCGTGGATCGCCTCGAAGACGACGATCTCGTCCCCCATGTTGATCCCCGCGACGGCGCCCAGCCCACCCGCCAGGCCGGCGCAGAGATCCGAGATGATGTCGCCCAGCATGTTGCCCATGACCATCACGTCGAACTTCCGGGGGTCGAGCACGAGCTGCATGATGCAGTTGTCGGCGATCAGCTCGCGGTAGGCGATGTGGGGGTAGTCGCGGGCCGCCTTGCGGCAGCACTCCAGGAACAGACCGTCGCTCATCTTCAGGATGTTGGCTTTGTGCACGCAGGTGACCGAGCGGCGAGAGTGCCTGACCGCGTATTCGAAGGCGAAGCGCGCGATGCGCGAGGAGGCCGCCTCCGTGACCACCTTGAGGCTTTCGACGACGCCCGGGACGACCTCGTGCTCGATGCCGGCGTAGAGGTCTTCCGTGTTCTCCCGGATCACCACGAGATCGACTCCTTCGTAGCGGCTCTTCAGCCCGGGAAAGTCCTTCGCGGGCCTCACCGAGGCGAACAGGTCGAGGAGCTTGCGCAGCGCCACGTTGGGCGACTCTCCCGTGCCGGGGCCCTTCCCGAGAGGAGCCGCGATCCGCCCTTTGAGCGCCACCTTGTGCCTGCGGATGCTCTCGATCAGCGCCGGTGGCAGGGAGGATCCGGTTTTCGCCATGGCCCGCTGGCCGGCGGCCTGCCGATCCCATCCCACGGCAGCCCCCGAGGCCTCCACCACCTTGACGACGGCCTCGGCGACCTCCTCGCCGACGCTGTCGCCCGGAATCAGGGTGACGGTGTGCCTGACGACGCGCGGGGCGCTCCTCGTCGGCGAGGGCCGCGATGTCTTCAGGTGCCCGAGGGCTTTCCCGGAATCGGTCATGGCGCTGGCGCCTCCACGGCCGCGCCGAGGCGCTCGATGACGGCATCGGCCATCTGGGTCGTGGTCGCGTTGCCCCCCAGGTCGGGCGTGACGCGCCTTCCTTCGGCCAGGACCCTCTCCACCGCCGCGGTCATCGCGGCCGCGGCAGCTCTCTCCCCCATGTGTCGCAGCATCAGCGCGGCCGAGAGGATCAAGGCGGTCGGGTTCGCCATCCCACGCCCGGCGATGTCCGGGGCGCTTCCGTGCACGGCCTCGAAGACGGCGCAGCGATCCCCGAGGTTGGCGCCCGGCACCACCCCGAGGCCTCCCACCAGCCCCGCGCACAGGTCCGAGATCAGATCGCCGAAGAGGTTCTCCATCAGGAGGACGTCGAACCGGGTCGGGTCGAGCACGAGCTGCATCGCCGCGTTGTCGATCAGTATTTCCTCGCATGCGACGAAGGGGTACTCCCGCCCCACGCGGTGGCAGCATTCCAGGAAGAGGCCATCCGACATCTTCATGATGCTGGCCTTGTGCACCAGCGTGACCTTGCGGCGCCCCTCGTGGCGCGCGTGCTCGAAGGCGAACCTGGCGATCCTCTCGGAGGCCCGGCGCGTGATGATCCGGAGCCCTTCGACCACGCCGGGCGCCACCGAGTGCTCCCGTCCCGAGTAGAGCCCTTCCGTGTTCTCCCTCACGATGACCAGGTCGACCCCCTCGTGCCGCGTCCTGACCCCCGGCAGGCTCCTGACGGGACGCAGGCTGACGTACAGGTCGAGCTCCTTGCGCAGCGCGACGTTGGCGCTGGCGAACCCGGTGCCGATAGGCGTGGTGAGGGGTCCCTTCAGGGCGACGCGGTTGCGCGCGATCGATTCGAGGACGCCGGCGGGCAGCGGCGTGCCGTGCCTCTCGACGGCCAGGGCGCCGGCCTCCACGCGCTCCCAGCGCACGGGGACTCCAGTGGCCTCCACGACGCGCACTGCGGCTCCGGTGACCTCCGGGCCGATCCCGTCTCCGGGGATGAGTGTGACGGTGTACTCCAGGAGCGATCCTCCCTGAGGGCGGGCCAGATCGGGCCCGCGGTCGTCATGGAATTGAGGCGCCAGTATAGGCCGCGTCGGACCCTCAGAAAAAGGCCTTGGCGTACCTCTTGCCGCGGGAGAATCCGAGGCGTGTCTTCCATCGGGCCCGTTCGATCTTCTCGTTGATCTCGGGGATCTTCAGCGCGGAGGCCCGATCTCCCTCCTCGATCAGGACCAGCGCCCCGTTGAAGTCGGCCCAGTGGACCTCTCCCACCTTCGGCCGGATGAGGACGTCGGTCAGCTTGAGCTGGAAATTCTTCAGCGCCTCCGCCTTGATGGCGTTGGCCCGCACCAGGACGTCGAACCCTTTTTTCAGCTCGCGGGTGTCGTCCAGCTCCGGGGAGATGTCCACCCCGATCACCATGTCGGCCCCCTGCCGGAAGGCGGCCAGGACCGGCACCTTGCTCACCCAGCCGCCGTCGATGAGGATCCTCCCGTTGATCCGCACGGGGGGCAACAGCCCCGGGATCGCGCTCGAGGCGCAGACGGCGCGGCGCAGCGACCCGGACGTGAGGATGGCCTCTTCGCCCGTCTCCAGATCGGCCGCGATCGGGTAGAACGGGATCTTCGTGTCGCCGACGGCCACGTCGTCCACGAGAAAGTAGATGTTGTGGTTGAAGTTCTCCTCGGAGATGAAGGAGGCCTTCGTCATGGAGAACGAGTAGAAGATCCCACGCTTGATCAGATTGCTGACGCTGTAGAGGAGGCTCGGCTCGTCGCGGCGGGAATCTTTCAGGAAATCGAACTCGGTGCGGCGGAACTCTCGAGAGTGGACGAACGCGCGGAAGCGGCGCTCGAGCCGGGCGGCGTCAGGGTCCAGGGCATAGACGCTTCCAACCAGGGCGCCGATGCTGGTGCCGGTGATGAGGTCGGGGCGGATCCCCGCCCGCTCCAGCGCGCGCAGGACGCCGATGTGGGCCAGGCCGCGGGCCGCCCCGCCGCCGAGCGCCAGCCCGAGTCTGAACTCCGCCATGGGTCGGGGCCTTTCCGAGAGGGGATCCGTCGCTTAAACCCGGGTGGAATATAAGGATACTCTGGTCGCCGGCGCAACCTGAGATAGACTGGGCCCCATGATTGACGTGATCCTGGCCGGCTTGCTGATCCGGGCGCTGCTAGGTCCGGCGGCCGCCGCCATGCCGCCGGCCGGAGAGACGCCCAGGCAGGTCCATCCCTCTGACGAGGCGCGCGCCAGGCGCAAGTCCGAGGTCGAGGCCTTCGTCGCGAAGGCCAACAAGCTGATCCAGGGGAACAACTACGACATCAAGTCCACGGCCCACTACAAGGTCAAGACGGACGATCCCAGGTTCGACGTGGAAGCGGGGGCGCAGATGCTCGAATCGTTCAGAGCGTTCTTCGACGCCACCTGGGCGGGGCGGGCCGAGCTCCTCCCCTGCGAGGAACCCTCGCTCATCTACCTTTTCTATTCGCGCTCCAGCTACAGGCAGCTCCTCCCCGAGGAGGAGCGGACGATCGAGCTGGGTCACGTCGGCTACTACAGGCCCTTTTTCGACGCGGTGGCGATTCACACCGACACGATCGGGCCCGCCGACCTGCCCGATCTCATCGTTCACGAGGCCGCGCACCAGCTCGTGCAGGTGCGGCTCTACGGGCCGGACGCGCCATGCTCGCTCTGGGCGGCCGAGGGTCTGGCCACCTACTTCGGAAACACCCTGCGCGACACATCGGGGCGCTTCCTGGCCGGCAGCATCGGCGGGAAATCGGTCACGCTGCTGAAAGACGCTCCTCGGTCGGGCAAGAGGATGGGATGGGAGGACGCGACACGGTTCCGTCGAGCGCTCGGCCGCGATGAGGCTCCGACGGTGGACGAGATCCTCCGCAACGTCGATCCGAACGAGTTCTACGGCTCCAGTGCGCGGGAGTGGTACACCGGAGCCTGGCTCTTGATCCACTACCTTCTTCACGCCGACTCGGGCGTGCACGCCCCCTCCCTCGTGCGGTACCTGAAGCGCGACGCAGCGGGGGACGGCGGCGCCGATGTCCTCTACCAGGAGATCGGCATGAGCCGCGACCAGCTCGACACCGCGTTCCGGCTCTATGTCGGGAAGTTGAAGGCGAAGTAGCGAGAAGCCACGGGAGACGGCGGACCGGTCGAGCGATCAGCCACAACGTGGAGTGGAAAGCTACCGCGAGTGGCGGGGTCGCTCCCGGTAATAGTTGCACCTCCTCCTGATGACGCACTCTCCGCACAGGGGCCGGGCCGCCTTGCAGACGCGGCGGCCATGGGTGATGAGGTTGATGTGGAACGGGAGGACCTCGGAGGCCGGCGTCAGCGCCCCCATGATCCGGTGGGCCACCTCGTGGCTGGCCTTGGGCGGCACGAGCCCGAGACGTTTCGTGATCCGGAAGATGTGCGTGTCGACCGGGAAGGCGGGCTGACCCAGCGAGAAGACCTGCACGCACCGGATGGTCTTGAGACCGACCCCCTTGAATCCCGCGAGGTACTCCTCGACCTCCCGCATGTCCATGCCGGCCAGCGCCTCGAGGCTGTAGCCGCGTTGATCCTCCTTTACCTTTCGCAGCGTCTCCTGTATGACGCGGCTCTTGGTGGGAGCAAGCCCGCCGACACGGATGGCCGCCTCCACCCTGTGGCGAGCCGCCGAAGCGATCGCCCTCCACGAAGGAAAGCTTTTCCAGAGCGACACCCACGCGCGATCGCGGTTCACGTCATTGGTGTTCTGCGAGAGGATCGTGAAGATCAACTCGGAGAGAGGATCCTTGCGCTCGCCGGCGGTGGGGCGGCCGTAGGTCCGCTCCAGAGCGCCGATGATCCACAGGACCTTCCCCGCTCGATTCCGGCCCGGAGAGGGTGGGGCGCCTACCGCGCCGCCGTCGTCGATGGGGACCATGATGTGGCGGTCTCGGGCCGGACCTCGACCTTCTCCACGAACCAGTCGCTCGGCGAGAGCTCGGGGCGTTTCAGACCGGGGATCCGCACCAGGGTCCACTCCAGATCCACGGTGGCCAGGAGCGTGAGCCGGGTGAGGTCGTCGTATCCGGGGGCAAAGTTGACCACCTTTCCGAACGGGTGCCCCAGCAGGTACATCCTGCCTCCCGACGGAAGGTTCTGCCAGTCGATCCGTTCGTAGTTGGTGATGGCGCGCGACTCGATGATCGCGCGCGTGTTCGCCTCCTCGAAGCGCACGCGCAGAGGAAACGCCGCCCCCCCCTCCTTGCCCAGGCCGATCGCCCGGATCAGGGTCACGCCCAGCGGATCGGGGTCCAGCTCGCCGGTGGCCTTGGCCTGCTCCCACCGCATGTAGCCCCCCTCGATCATGTCACGGTACTTCCGGCCCACCTCCTCCTTCTCCTTCGGGGTCGCCGCCGCCATCAGCTCTCTCTGGTAGGGCGCCGAGGAGGCGAGGATTCGGGTCAGATCGTTGAGGCTGACGGCGGAGATGTAGGTCTCCATGGTGACGTTGACGGTGTTGGTGCTGGGCGCGCAGGAGAGGGACAGGAGGAGGGCCAGCGAGGAGGCGGCTCCCCCCGCCGGCGCCCGGCTGACCCTCAAGATCCACCGGTGATGGCGCCGTCGCGCAGGGTGACGTCGTCCCCGGTGCCGCTGCTCATGTCGGGGCCCGCCGACACGACCGAGTAGGTGCGGCCGTCCGACGAGTAGGTCATCGTGGTTCCCCAGGCGTCCTCGGCCTCGAGGATCGGCAGGTAGAGGGGGCACAGCTCCCCGCTCACGGCCGCCAGCGAGGACCCTTCGGGCAACGTGCCGTCGTGGTCGATCGCGTAGCGGGTCAGCGCGGCGCGAAGACTCTCGAGACGGCCGAGCGTGCGCTCCTTTTTGGCACGGTCGATCCCGCGCGCCGCGGCCGCCACGGCCTCCTCCGCCGTGCTGGGCTCTCTGCCGCGATCGCAGCCTGCCGGAGAGAGGCACAGGGCGAGCGCGAGGATCAGCGTGAGGTTACGTGGGGCCCGTGCGCGTCGCGCCATGCCCGCGATTCTATCGGCCGCTTCGAGAGGGTGTCAAACCGGCGAGCCGCCGGCGTTTATCGGCCCGGCGCTCTGTGTTATCGTCCGGCCGAGGCCCATGAGGAGGGGAAATGAGACCGGGGTGCGTGACTGCTGCGGCGCTTGCCGGCTGGCTCGCGGCGGGCGGGTGCGCCGCCGGCGACGCGGGAAGCAATGAAGGGACGGCACGCGACATGACGGCC
>DASXTC010000032.1:0-131999 GCA_036505635.1 Candidatus Polarisedimenticolia bacterium | reverse complement strand
TGGGAACAAAGAAGAAACCGGCACGCCCCCTGCGCTCCCCGGAGCTGTCCGCGTCCGAGCTTCGATGGGTCTGCCGCCCCGCGGACTTCGATCTGGCCGCAGCCGAGAAAGAGCAGGCCCTCATCGGGATCATCGGTCAGGAGCGCGCCATCCGGGCCCTCAAGATGGGCATCGAGCTCTACTCCCCCGGCTATAACGTCTTCGTCTGCGGCATCACCGGGACGGGCCGCATGTCCACCGTCCAGAAGATCCTCGACCAGATCAAAGGGTTCTGTCCCCTCCCACCCGACCGCTGCTACGTCCACAACTTCGCGAAGCCGGACGAGCCGCGCCTGCTGAGCCTGCCGCGCGGGATGGCGGAGAGGTTTCGCGCCGACATGGAGAAGTTCGTCCGTGCGATCCAGGCCGAAGTGGGGGGGCTCCTCGAGAGCGAAGACCACGCCCGCAAGAGGGAGAAGATCGTCACGCGATACGAGGGGGAGGGGGACAAGATCATCGAGCGGTTCGAGCGCCGCGCCGAGAAGGAAGGCTTCGCGCTCAAGCGCGTGCGCGAGGGGAACATCAGCCGTCCCGAGCTGTTCCCCGTCGTCCAGGGGCACGCCCTGCCGATCGGCGACCTCGACAAGGCGGTCACCGAGGGCAAGCTCGCCCGCGCCCGCGCTCAGCTCATCATGCGACAGTATCAGGCCCTGAGGCAGAACCTGGAGGTGACCGCGCGCCAGAGCCGCGACCTGCTGTCGCGCATGGAGACCGAG
Organism: Candidatus Polarisedimenticolia bacterium; assembly: GCA_036505635.1. GTDB lineage: Bacteria > Acidobacteriota > Polarisedimenticolia > JACPZX01 > DASXTC01 > DASXTC01. Next base: position 131,244 of record DASXTC010000032.1, on the reverse strand, counting down.
CTCACCGATCTCGAGAAGAAGGAAGTCCGCGCCGCCCTCCAGGAGCGCATCTCGGCGCTGGTCGCGCGCTATCCGGGGGAGGGCTCTGAAGGGATTCAGGAGTATCTCAGGGACGTGCAGGAGGAGGTCGTCACGAACCTCGACCTCTTCAGGCACCCCTCGGTATCGGGCGCCCCGACCGCGCCCGGCGCCGCGCCCACCCCGCCCCCCGCCGAGAGCCCCATACCCGGAACCGACGGATTGGGCGCGCCGGCCCGGACCGGCCTGCAGCAGCTCCTGGAGAGGTTCAGGGTCAACCTGATCTTCGACAGCCGCAGGCACGGGGCCTGCCCCGTAATCGTGGAGACCCACCCGACCTACCGGCGTCTCTTCGGCCACTTCGACAGGATCGTCGATCAGTCGGGACACTGGGTCGCCGATTACACGATGATCCGCGCAGGCAGCCTGCTCGCCGCCGACGGCGGCTACCTCGTGGTGACCGCCGAGGATCTCTTCTCCCAGCGCAACGTCTGGGCCGAGCTCAAGCGCACGCTCATCAGCCGGACGCTCGCCATCGTGGAGGAGGAAGGGAGCCTCTACGTGCCAACCGTCTCGATGCGGCCGGAGCCGATCCCGATCAACGTGAAGGTGATCATGATCGGGCAGCGGGGCATCTACGAGGACCTGCTCGAGCGGGAGCCCGATTTCACGAAGATCTTCAAGGTCATCGCCGACTTCGACGAGCAGATGGACCTCAGCTCGAAGACCCTGAGGCAGTACGCGGCGTTCGTCAGGAGGATCTGCAAGAACGAGAAGCTCGGCGAGCTGGAGCCGGCCGCCGTGGCCTCCGTGGCCGAGTTCGGCGCGCGGCAGGCGGGCCAGCAGGGCAAGCTGTCGACCCGGTTCGGGGAGATCGCGGACCTCCTGCGCGAGGCCGACTACTGGAGGCGCCAGGACGGCGGCGGGCGCCGCGTGACGGCGAGGCACGTGCGCACCGCGATCCGCGAGTCGATCAGCAGACGCAACCTCTACGAGGAGAAGCTGCGAGAGATGATCCGGCTCGGCCAGATCTTCATCGACGTGGAGGGCGAGCGCATCGGTCAGGTCAACAGCCTCGTCATCCAGGACACCGGCAGCTACCTGTTCGGGCTCCCTGCCCGGATCACGGCCACCGTCTCGCCGGGCACGGCCGGCATCATCAATATCGAGCGCGAGGCGCAGCTCTCCGGTCGCACGCACACCAAGGGCGTGCTGATCATCGGCGGGTTCCTCAGGGAGAAGTTCGGCGCCGCCAGGCCCGTGACCGTCACGGCGAGCATCGCCTTCGAGCAGTCCTACAGCGGGGTCGAGGGGGACTCCGCCTCCTCCACCGAGGTCTACGCTCTCCTGTCGGCGCTTGCGGGCGCTCCCGTCCGGCAGGGAATCGCCGTGACGGGCTCCGTGGACCAGAAGGGATACATCCAGCCCGTGGGCGGCATCAACGACAAGATTGAAGGGTTCTTCAAGGTGTGCGCGCTCAAAGGGCTCACCGGCACGCAGGGGGTGATCGTTCCCCAGGCCAACCTGCGAGACCTCATGCTCGACGAGGAGGTCGTCGAGGCGGTGCGTCGCAAGAGGTTTCACATCTACCCGGTGCGCACCGTGGAAGAGGGCATCGAAGTCCTCACGGGCTCCCCCGCCGGACAGAGGGACCCTTCGGGACGTTATCCCGAAGGGACGATCTTCCGGCTGGTGGACGACAAGCTCGCCCACTACAACGACCTGGTCCGGCGTCATTCCGTCACACCGCCCGTCTGACGCCAGGGAGAGCCGATCCCGTGTGCTAGGATCGTTTCCTGTGACCATGTCGATGCCGCCCATGAGAACCCGCCGAATCATCCTGTCCGCGCTCATCGTCCTTCTGGCGGCCGTCGCGCAGACGGGCCCGGCCCGGGCGCAGGCGTTCACCAGCGCGCGCGTGGTCAAGGCGCGTGGATACCTCTCCTTCGACAAGGTGCCCCCCGGCTCCGTGTTCCGCCTCGCGGTGGAGCTACAGATATCGGACGGCTACCACGTCAACGCGCACAAGCCGACCCTCGATTACCTCATCCCCACGAATCTGGATCTCGCCGAGGCCCGGACGGACCCCGGGTTCACCCTCTCCGAGCCGATCTACCCGGATCACATCGAGCGGGCCTTCTCCTTCACGGATGGCGTGAAGCTGAGGGTGTACGAGGGGCGGGCTCTCGTCGGCGTGGAGGGAACCGCCGGCAAGGACCTGGCCCCCTCGATCAGGACGCTCAAGGGTACGGTCACGGTCCAGGCGTGCAACGACAACTCGTGCCTCGCGCCGGCGAAGCTTCCCGTGGAGATCGCGGTTCCGATCGCCGATCGGGGCGACGCGATCACCGCGATGCATCCGGAGATCTTCTCCGCCATCAGGTTCCAGGGGAGCGCCTTCCCCACGCAGCCCGCGCCCTCAGGCGGTCAGGGCGCCGGCGCGGCGGGCGCCGCGGAGGACACGGTGGGCCGGTGGGTGGTCCAACGTGGGTGGTTCGCCGCCGTCGCCCTGATCTTTCTCGGCGGCCTCGCGCTGAACCTGACCCCCTGCGTCTATCCGCTGATTCCCATCACGCTCGCCTATTTCGGCGGGCAGGCCTCCGGAAAGCCGGCGCGCACCTTCGGCCTCGCGTCGATCTACGTCCTGGGGATGTGCGTGACCTACTCCACGCTCGGCGTGGTGGCCGCGACCACGGGGAGCATTCTCGGCTCGTGGCTTCAGAGCCCCGTCGCGTTGCTCTTCGTGGCCCTTGTGATGCTGGCGCTGGGCTTTTCCATGCTCGGCTTCTACGAGCTCCAGGTCCCCGAGGCGATCCGCAGACGGATCACCTCGAAGCCGGGCCCGGGAGGCGCGCTCTTCATGGGTCTGACGGTGGGTCTCGTCGCCGCGCCCTGTATCGGCCCGTTCGTGGTGAGCCTGCTCGCCTATGTGGGCCGATCGGGTTCACCGCTGCTGGGCTTCTCCCTCTTCTTTCTGCTGGCGCTGGGCCTCGGCCTGCCGTACCTCGTCCTCGGGGGTGTGGCGGGGGCCGCGTCAGGATTGCCGCGCGCGGGCGCCTGGATGGTCTGGTTCGAGAGGCTCTTCGGTTGCATTCTGCTGGCCATGGCCAGCTACTTCATCAATCCGCTGCTGCCCGACGCGCTGGCCAGGTTCACCATCCCGATCCTGCTCCTGGGTTCGGGGGTCTATCTGGGATTCATGGAGGGATCGCCGATCCGCGCCCTGGGCTTCCGGCTCACCCGTTATGCCACCGCCGCGGCCTGCGTGGCGATCGCGGCGTGGCTCCTGATGCCCAGCAGCGCGGACGCCGGGATGCAGTGGGAGCCATACGGCGACGAGGCCCTCGGCTCGGCGATCGCCTCGGCGCGGCCCGTCATCATCGATTTCACGGCCGACTGGTGCCTGCCTTGCAAGGAACTGGACCATCAGACGTTCGCGAATCCGGAGGTCGTGTCGGCCTCGGCGAGGTTCGTACGACTCAAGGTTGACATCACGGGCGTGTCGTCCGATCAGGTCCAGGCGCTGCTGAAGAAGTACGAGGTGCTCGGGGCTCCGACCCTCCTCTTCATCGGGTCGGACGGCCTGGAGCACCGCGAGCTGCGGTTGACCGGATTCGAGGACGCCGCGGGGTTTCTCGAGAGGATGAAGCAGATCAATTGAGGGGAAGATGGCGGAACTGACCAAGGCGACCGCGCTCAAAAAAGGGATGTGCGTACGGATGAACGGCGAGCTGTACATCGTCATGAGCGTGATGCACATCACTCCCGGCAACTGGCGCGGGATGGTGCAGTCCAAGCTGCGCAATCTGCGCAGCGGCAACCAGATGGACCACCGCTTCCGCTCCGAGGACATGGTGGAGCGGATCATCCTCAACGAGACGGAGATGGAGTTCCTTTACCGTGACGGCGACGACTTCCATTTCATGAACACCCAGAACTACGAGCAGGTCCACCTGCACAGGGACTACCTGGGCGACAACGTGAACTACCTCACGCCCAACATGCAGATCCAGGTCATCTTCCACGACCAGACGGCGGTGGGAGTCGAGCTGCCACTCACCGTCGACCTCCAGATCGTCGACACCGCACCGGAGCTCAAGGGGGCCACCGCCTCCGCCCAGCGCAAGCCGGCCGTCACGGAGACCGGGCTCATGGTCCTGGTGCCTCCCTTCATCGGCCCCGGCGAGAAGATCAGGATCTCGACGGAGGACGGCTCCTACCTCGAGAGGGTCAAGTAGACCCTCCACTGGCGGGGCCGTCCGCGATCGGGTTCAGTGGCGACGATCGAGGAAGTCCTTCAGGATTGCGGCGTGGTCGAAGGCGATGTCCCCTGGCAGCGCCCCGATGTCGAAGAAGCGGGCGTCGGCGGCGTCGTCCCCCCCGACCGGCTGGCCATCGGCCTCCCCGACGAAGACCACGGTCACGGTGTGTCCCCGCGGATCGCGTGCCGGGTCCGAGTAAACGTGGAAGAGCCTCTCGAGCTTCACCGAAAGACCGGTCTCCTCCAGTGCCTCCCGGACGGCGGCCTGCTCCACCGACTCGCCGTAATCCACGTACCCGCCCGGCAGCGCCCATCCGTGCGGGGGGTTGCGCCGGTGCACGAGGACCACCTTCCGTGGATCCGATGATCTCGTGATGATCACGTCGGCCGTGAGGCGGGGCTGCTGCGCGGGTCTGGTCATGACGCCACCGTGGCGGAGAGGGGGGGATTCGAACCCCCGACCCGGTTTCCCGAGTAACGCCTTAGCAGGGCGCCCTGTTCAGCCACTCCAGCACCTCTCCGCGGCGTCCGGTGTCTTTGCCGGCCTTTGAAAGAGGAGGCAGGATATCAGGGTCGTCCGGGCGGGGCAAGCCGGCGGCCGATTGATGTATGCTCTCGCGCCGCCGGGCGAGCCGTGTTCCCGAAAGGCTCAGGGGGAGGACGCGTGGGATCCGACACGGTCGTGGTTACGGGGGCGGCCGGCTTCATCGGTGGTCGGGTCGCATCGCGTCTGGCCGGGTCGGGGCGCCGCGTCGTGGCGCTCGACCTTCCGGGTCGTGCCTTCGATCATCTCCCGAGCGCCGGGATCGAGGTGCGCGAGGCGGACATCACCGATGAGACGGCCTTGCGGCGCGCGCTTTCGGATCTGGGCGCCTCCTGTGTCGTCCACTGCGCCGCGCTGATGGGAGGGTGGGGGGACCTTTCGGCGTACCGGCGCGTCAACGTCGAAGGGACGCGCCACGTCGCCTCGTGGGCCGCAGGCTCCTCCGTCTCGCGCTTCCTCTACATCAGCAGCGTCACCGTCTACGGGATGCCGGCAGTGAAAGGGATCTCGGAGGAGATGCCCTTCCGCCACATCGGGCTCCCCTACGCCGACAGCAAGATCGAGGCAGAGTCGCTGCTGCGCGGGATGCACAGCGCGGGGTTCCCCGTCACGATCCTCCGTCCCGGCGATGTCTATGGGCCGCGCTCGGGTGAGTGGGTGGTGAAGCTCGTCGACTCGATGAAGGCGGGCCGGATGATCCTGATCGCGGGGGGCCGCGGTCTCGTCAACGTGACCTACGTGGACAACCTCGTGGACGCCATCGATGCCGCGCTGGCGGCTGAAGCCTCCGCCGGGCGCGACTACATCATCACCGACGGCAGCCCGGTCTCCTGGAAGGCATACCTCGAGGCGCTGGCCAGCGCGGCCGGCTGCCCCCCACCGCGTTTCTCCATCCCGTCGCTGGCCGCCTGGCCCGCCGTCCTGCTGCTGGAAGGGGCCGGACGGCTCACGGGACGCAGACCACCCCTGTCGCGCATGGGGCTGCGGCTCCTGACTGCGGGCTGCACCTACAGCATCGAGCGCGCGCGGCGCGACCTGGGCTGGTCTCCGCGCGTGAGCCTGGAGCAGGGGATGGCCGCTGTGGGCGGCTGGCTGCGCGGCGCGCCTACTTGACCCTCTTGATGATGTGCCAGCCGAAGGGGCTGGTCCTCGGCTCGTAGTCGGCGATCCCGATCTCGCCGACCTTCAGCTTGAAGCCCACGTCGCCGAACGCCGCGACCATCCGGTTCCTGGCGGACTCGCCGGGCATCGAGGGCGCGATCCCGGTGTTGGACATGCCGTAGATGCCGGGAGCCGAGTCGTCGGTGTACTGCTTGACGAGCGCGTCGAAGTCCTCGCCCTTCCGCGCGCGACCCAGTATCTCGTAGGCGAGCTTCTTGGACTCGTCCTGGGTCCGGGTGATCTGCTTGCCGCCGACGCTCCCGGTGAAACCGATCAGAATGTGCTGCACCTGAATGTGCTCGGGCTCCGCGGCGGGCTGCGACTGCGAGCCCTCGCCGGCCGCCATCGCCGGCAGTGCCGCGGAGACCCCCAGGGCGAACAGGCTGATGCCAATCATTTTCATCATCGTCTCCTCGGATGACGCCAAAAGCGTTTAGACCACGTCGCGTGGTCCGGCGCATCTTAGACGACGTGCGGCCCAAGTCAAGGGTAAAGCGGACCGGGCGAACCCAGGGGGGGCCGGAAAAAACGAAAGGCCGGCCGCGTCCAGCGGGCACTGGGGCGCGACCGACCTTCCTTTGAGGTCGCTCGTGAGGGGGACGTCAGGGGCGACGTGCACGAGCGACCCGATCACTGCGACTCCCCTCGCCTTGGGCGAAGCGGACGGCATGCGGCGGACGCGAGCGGAGCCGGAATCGTGATCTTTTACGCCGGTAACATAGGCCCCGGTTCGGCGCGACGCCACCCGGCGGGGGCCGGCCATATCGTCTTCAGCGATTGACTGTCGGGTCATTCTGTCGCGTTGGCATTGTGGAGGCTCACCGCGACATTCAACGCGATCCACACGATCTGCGGCACGGCCCAGAATCTGTTTCCGTCCTTGCGCATCTGCTGCGAAGCGTAGTTCACGAGCGTTCCGCCACCGAGCTTGATTGCCGCCATCGCCGCGGGGCTGTCGGCCGACGACCCGATGACGGGGTTGGCCTCTTCCACACCCCGCTCCCTGAAACGTGCGGTGGTGAGCCAGTCGCCCATCCCCGAGAGATAGACGCCGCCCGTCAGGCTCCAGAAAAGCCGGGCCTCGGCGCGGCTCGTCCGACCCTCCCGCTCGTCGGCCTGGGGGCAGTGCGTCACGGAGCCGAGGACCACGATAAAAGCGAGAGCGAGCCTGAGGAACATGAAATCCCCTCCACGGGTTTCCGCGGTTGAGTGATGTTCGCGACAATCGTCAGGGTTCATTGTTATTGTCGTCACACGGAGAGAGAGACTTGAGGGAATGGCTCGCCTTAATCTTCGGACGCGGTGTGAAGAGGGATCGGGGAGGGGGGAAGTCGGTTCAGCGCGCGATCAGGTGGTGCAGCGGGCCGGCCGGAACGATGTCGAAGTGCCTGGAGATCCCCTCGATGTCGTAGTAGGAATCGACCGCGGCGAGGTAGACCTCGCGTCCAGCGCGATGCCTCTCGAGCGCCATCTTGAGCTGCAACCGGGGTAGCGCGGAGAAGATCTCGACGTCCGGTCGCCTGGTCTCGACGACCTGCAGATAGGCCAGCGGCTCGCCAATCGTGAAGTCGGTCAGCAGCACGGCTTCCCGGGGCAGCACCGCGAACGCCTCCTCGCAGAAGCGGCGGGCACCGTCGTTTCCGGACTTGTCCGGGTCGAGATGGTAGAGGGCGGCGTCGCGTCCCGGCAGGTTGCGCGCCGCGGGACCGAGCTTGACGATCGCCGGACCTGCCAGACGCGCCGCGAGGTGGTAGGCAATGGGAGGGCCCGCCACGCACAGAGCGCCGGCAGCCAGGGCGGCGTGGACGGGGCGCAGGCGTCGCGGCGTCAGCGCCGAGAGGAGCGCGTCGAGCCCGCAGGCGCCGAGGATTGCGACGACGAGGTACGAGGGGAGGTAGAACGCGAAACGATCCTTCGCCTGATAGCTGAAAGCGAACGCTGCGGTCGTGGCGTACAGGAGCGCCAACCCGATCGCCTCCGCCCGTCTTTCCCGCCAGAGACGCGCTCCGCCGGCCACGGCCGCCCCGAGCATGAGAGGCAGCGGGAACTGATACAAGAGGTATCCGGTCAGGGAGGCCAGGTCAGCCAGAGGGCGTTCCGGGAGGAGCGCCTGGCGCGCCAGGCGCGCGATGAGAACCGGCAGCGGCTTGGACATTCCGACCATCGCGTGCAAGGCGACGAAGGGGGCCAGCCCCGCGAGGCAACCGGCGGCTGCCGAGACGGCGCCCGCGGCGCTCAGACCGGCGGAACGCATCGCGACGGCCCCCAACCAGACAAGACCTGGGAGCCACAGCATGACCAGCAGGTGGTTGCCGGAAGCGGCCCCGAAGAGAAGCCCGAGGAGCAGACAGGGGACGATCGAGAGCGGGCCTCGTGTCTCAGGGTGCGCGGCGCCCAGGAGGAGATCGAGGACGAGAAGGGACGCCAACGAGTTGAGGGCGTAGACCTCGGCGATCACGGCGTGGAACCAGTACGTGTGGGAGACCGCGAGGGCCAGACACGCTATCGCGGCGGCCGTCTGGGAGGCGTCGAGCCTTCGCATGATCCGGAAGGCGGGCCAGAGCGCCACGGCCGACAGGACGGCCGAGGAGAGATTGCAGGCACGTGTCGAGTCGAGGCCGGGGATTCTGGTAAGAGGATGGACCAGGAAGACCCAGAGCGGGTGGCCGGTTTCGTCGAAGCGCAGCTCCCCCTCCCACGCCATGCGCTGGAACTTGGCCGAATCACCCCACAACAGGCCCGGCGCGAGCGTGACGAGGTAGAGGACCAAAGCCGTCAGGACGACGGCGGCCGGCAGCCAGCGCATGGCTGATGGTATCAGCACGACTGCTGGACGCGCGGGGACAGTCGGTTCACGCCGGCCGCGCCCCTGCGCTCCTGCGCCTCAGGTGTTTCTTGACGAAGCGGTATAGCGTGGACAGGATGGGCGGGCTACAGGCCTGCAGCGTCCTTTTGAAAGTGCTGGTCTTAGGGATCTGCCTGTCCCAGCCTATGTGCTCGACAGCAGCTTCCTCCAGAATCGTCGCGTAGTAGCCCAGGTCTTTGTATTTCTGACCTATCGCCATCTCGTGATCGATGTTCACGTATTGATTCCTGATAGCCTCGTAGGAACCGACAAGATCGTAGTCGGTTTTTCGCCTCAATCCGGGGTTGAAAGAGAAACCGTGCCATCCAAGGTAATCAAGCGTCACTCTTCGGTGAAGAACTCCCTGTTCGGTTCGCCGAATCGTCCGCTCGGGCGGGTGCTTGTTGGTGTCCCACAGATCTCGTAACCACACCTGGAGTATCTTCGGATCCTCCCGCAGAACCGACAACGAATCGCTTATGAAGTTGCCACGGAAGAACAGCCAATCATCTTCACAATGAAATATGTATGGAGTCTGGACTCTTGAGTATGCTTTATCGATACTTCTTATCTGACCCAGCTTTGGTTTGTTGAAGATCACCTCGAAAACGGAGCCATGCTTTTCCAGGAGCCAGTCCTTCATTCTTTCATCGGCCGAGTCTTCGATGATGATGTACTTCTCTATGGGATAGTCGTTGTGTCGGAAAAAGCTATCTATCGTCTGTTGCAGGAGGTCCGGCCGCCCACAACTGGTTAGTACAAAGGTTATTCTCTCCATCGCGCCATCTTCCTGATGTCAGTCCTGTTTGCGCCGGGGCAAAGACTCGTTTCCACGACATACCGTGCTCCTCAGGATATCATCCCGACCCGGCGGCGGATAATCGGTTGAGATGGTCATCCCCCGATTCTGCGCATACCCAGATAAGCTGGTATTCTCACCAGCAGGAGGTGCGGGATACGGGGGAAGCGAGGGCGTGGCCGCTTCAGCCCTGTGCAGTTCGAAGGTTGACCGAACAAAGGGGGGGAAGGCCGACGGTTCCTCTCTCCCGGAGATCTCACTGTAAAGTATAATTTCGACTGGAGCCATAACCAGTCTTTAGGGTGGACCCGTGAAACTCTTTCCAGGCAACCTTTTCATCTCCCTCGTAAAGGAGCTCAAGGCGGACTGCGTCTGCGATGTCGGTTCGATGGACGGGAGGGAAGCGCTCCGATTCCGAACCGCGCTTCCGGATGCTGCCGTCTTCGCCTTTGAGGCCAACCCCCACAACTTCCGGGCCATCGAAGGCGATCCCGAGATCGCCTCGGCCGGTATCCGGCTTGTGCAGGCAGCTGCGGCCGCTGCTGACGGGACGCTTGCCTTCAACATCGCTGATGTCGACTACAATGATCGTGAGGCCAATCGGGGCCTGAGCTCGCTTATGATCGGGGAGACCGCGGTCAGGGAGACCATCAATGTAAAAAGCCTGCGCCTTGACCGGTTCTTATCCGCTGCCGGCCATTTCACCAGGATCGCCTTATGGGTGGATGTGGAGGGCGCCGCGTTCGAGGCCCTTCTTGGTTCGGAGGGTATACTTCAAAGGGTGTGCTGCATTCATACCGAGGTGGAGACGCGCGCGTTCTTCAAGGGCCAGAAGACTTTTGACGAGGTAAAACAATTCCTGTGTGATCGCGGGTTTATCGAAACAGCTTCTGAATTCTGGCTCGAGGAAGGCCAGGGAAACGTGCTTTTCATCAGGGACGTTTCCCCTGCAAGACTCTTCAAGTGCAAAGTCAGGGCAACGATTATTTCACTCCTGTTGCTGGCGTCCGAGCCCTTCAAGAAAGCGGCGCAGTTTCTTCTGGGCCGCTCAGTCTACAGCGGCTTGAAGCGATTCTATCTCCGCCGCCTGGTGTGATTCCCTACCCGGATCGGAATGGGGGGAAGGGATCGAATCGTGCAAGCCGCTGACAACATTGGCGGAGGGAGTGGGATTCGAACCCACGGACCCCAGAGAGGTCAACGGTTTTCAAGACCGTCGCTTTCAACCGCTCAGCCATCCCTCCGGTCGGGGCGATCCTACGCGATCCGGTCGAGGCCGTCCATGTAGGGGCGGAGCGCCTCGGGGATGAGGACGGTGCCGTCGGCCTGCTGGTAGTTCTCCAGCACGGCGATGAGGGTCCGGCCCACCGCGAGCCCCGAGCCATTGAGCGTGTGCGCCAGGTCGGTTCCCTTCCTGCCGCGCCGGCGGATGCGGATCTCGGCGCGCCGCGCCTGGAAGGCCTCGCAGTTGGAGCATGACGAGATCTCGCGGTACGCCCCCCCCTCGGACGGCAGCCAGACCTCGAGGTCGTAGGTCCTGGCCGCGGCGAACCCCATGTCCCCCGTGCAGAGCGCCACGACGCGGTGGTGCAGCCCGAGCCGGCGCAGGATCTCCTGCGCGTTGTGGGTGAGCCGCTCGAGCTCCTCGTAGGACGCCTCGGGCCTCGTGATCGACACCAACTCCACCTTGTTGAACTGGTGCTGGCGGATCAGCCCGCGCACGTCCTTGCCATACGACCCCGCCTCGCTGCGAAAGCACGGCGTGCAGGCCGTGTAGCGAAGGGGCAGCATCTCCTCGTCGAGGATCTCGCCCGCGTGCAGGTTGGTGAGCGGCACCTCCGCCGTGGGCACGAGCCAGTAGTCGGTCCCCTCGACCTTGAAGAGATCCTCCTTGAACTTCGGAAGCTGGCCGGTTCCCGTCATCGTCCTCGTGTTGACCATGAAAGGGGGGATCACCTCCCGGTATCCGTGCTCGCGCGTCTGGACGTCGAGCATGAAGTTGATGAGCGCGCGCTCGAGGCGCGCTCCCGCACCCCGCATCACCGCGAAGCGCGCTCCCGCGAGCTGCGCCGCGCGCTTGAAGTCGATGATCCCGAGCGTCTCGCCGATCTCCCAGTGCGGGCGCGCGGCGAACGCGAACGACGGCTTGTCCCCCCAGCTCCTCACCACGACGTTGTCGGCGGCCTCCCGGCCCACCGGCACCGACTCGTGCGGCAGGTTCGGCAGGCGGATGAGAAACCCGCTCATCTCCGCCTGGATCTCATCGAGCTTGGCGTCGTACCCCTTGATCCCGTCGCCGAGCGCCCGGCCCTCGGCGATGAGCGCGGCGGCGTCCCCACCGGCCTTCTTCAGACGCGTGATCTCCTCGTTGATCTGGTTGCGCCGCTGCTTCATCCCCTCAACCTCGCTCAGGAGCGCGCGGCGCCGCTCGTCGAGCTGCGTGAAGGGGGTCAGGTCGATGCCTGCCTGGCGGTCGGCGAGCTTCCGCCGGACGAGGTCGAGATTCTCGCGGACGAAGGAGAGATCGAGCATGGCCGCGAATCTAGAACAACGCCTCCTACGGTGTCAACGCGCGCGTGCGTTATACTCTGCGACCCACGGGGGGACCCGGGGGAGCGCAGGAGGTCAGATGCCGATCCGCAAAGCAGTCTTTCCGGCCGCCGGTCTGGGGACCCGCTTCCTGCCGGCCACCAAGGCCCAGCCCAAGGAGATGCTCCCGCTGGTCGACACGCCGGTCATCCAGTACGTCATCGAGGAGGCGGTCGCATCGGGGATCGACAACATCATCATCGTGACGGGCCGCGGGAAGAACGCCATCGAGGACCACTTCGACGTCTCCTACGAGCTGGAGAAGGTCCTCGAGGAGCGCGGCGATCGAGAGAAGCTCGCAGTGGTGAGGCACATCTCGGACATGATCCGCGTCTCCTACGTGCGCCAGAAGGAGGCGCTCGGCCTAGGGCACGCCATCCTCGCGGCGAGGGATCTGGTGGGGCGCGAGCCATTCGCCGTCTTCCTGGGAGACGACATCATCGACGCGAAGGTCCCCGCCATGAAGCAGATGATCGGACACTTCGCGCGGCTGAAGACGTCGATCCTCGCGCTCGAGGAGGTCGATCGCTCCCGGACCAAGGACTACGGCGTCATCTCCGGCACACCCGAGGGCGATTCGCTCTACCGCATCAGCGACCTCGTGGAGAAACCCGACGCGGCCGCGGCCCCCTCCAACCTCGCCATCATCGGGCGCTACATCCTCACGCCCGAGATCTTCGACCACCTCGAACGGACGAAGCCGGACCACCGCGGCGAGATCCAGCTCACCGACGGGCTGCGCTCGCTGCTGAAGAAGCAGGCGATCTACGGCTACCGGTTCGAGGGGAAGCGCTACGACACCGGCAACAAGCTGGGATTCCTGAAGGCCACCGTGGAGTACGCCCTGAAGCGGCCTGACCTCGGCAAAGAGTTCCGGGAGTACCTGCTGTCGCTCGACCTGGATGGCGCCCGGCCGCGGCCTCGCAAACGCCGCTAGGAGGAGCCCTTCTTTCCGCCCGGCTTCTCTTTCCCGGAGGATCTCTCCTCCGACTTGCCCTTCTCGGCCTTCTCGCCTTTCTCGCCCTTCTCGCTCTTCTCGCTCTTCTCCCCGGACTTCTCGGAGCTCTTCCCGTCCCCCGCCGGTCCCTCGGAGCCTTTTCCCGTTTCGGACCCGCCGCTCTTTTTCGCGTAGTCGGTCACGTACCAGCCGCTCCCCTTGAACTGGATCGCGGAAGCCGAGATGAGCTTGCGGAGGGTTCCGCGGCACACGGGGCACTTCGTCTTCGGCGAAGCGGAGAACAACTGGATCAGCTCGAAGCGATGGCCGCACTTGGTGCACTCGTACTCGTACATCGGCACGGCGGAAACCTCCCCCACGCAGGCAGGACGCTCAAGATAACGAGGCGCCCCGGGAAGTGTCAAGCATCAGCCAGGTCCTGGACGATTCTGGCGCCCCGGAAGATCAGAGTGACACGCTCCACATCCGGCACCATTCGCTGAGGACGAAAATGGTCCAGACCCGGGACCAGGGCATGCCGATCGGGTCGCTGCGGTGACGCCGCCAGACCTCGGCCACGGCCGGCGGGCTCAGGCCGATCGACTCCAGATGCCTTCGGTCGTGCAGCGCCGCCTGCATCCGGTCCTCGCCCTCGGCAGTGCCGAGCCATTCGCGGAAGGGCATGATGAAACCCTGCTTGGGGCGCGGCGTCCAGGCTCCCTTCAGCCATGGCATCAGGAGCCTCCCTTCGAAAGGCTTCTCGGGAATACCGGCGCAGCGTGTGCGGCCGGGCACCGACAGCATTTGCTCCACGAAGAGATGGTCCGTGAAAGGCGCACGCACCTCGAGGGAGACTCCCATGCTCATCGAGTCCGTATCGCGCAGGCACCTCTCGCCCAGGAAGAGGCGCCAGCAGACGAGCGACATGGCGCTGTGGCGATCGAGGCCGTCGAGATCCTCGTGGACGAACGCGACGAACTCCTCGGGCAACCCGATGGCGTTCACGAGAGGAGTCTCGTGGTTCTGGGGATGCGTGAGAAGGGCCCGCCGCGACCAGCTGGGGAATAGTGTCTGCATCACCTGATAGGCTCCGAGCACCGGAGGACAACCGCCGGCGCCATCCCCGGCCGTTCCAAACAGGTCGAACGCCTTCCATACGTGCGAGAGGTTCGCTACGGGCGAACGGCCCGCCACCTTGAGCAGAGCCCCCCTCAGGCTTCCGGGAGCCCATGGGGAAACCCGGGCGGCGATGCCGAGATGAGGAACCGCCTTGAGGAATGGATACCCGCCAAAGAGCTCGTCGGCGCCCAACCCCGAGAGAGCCACCTTGAGACCGGCGCGCCGTGCCGCCCGTGAGACGAAGTATGTGTTGACCCCGTCGAACGTGGGCTGGTCCATGGCGGCCAGCGCATCGGGGAGCCAGGCGAAAAACTCATCTCTTCCGACGTCGACCTCGGTGTGCCTGGTCTTCCAGAACGAGGCGACTTTCCGCGCGTATTCGGACTCGTCGAACTCCTTCTCGCGGAATCTGATGGAAAACGTGCGCAGATCGGTCCCCGACTGGCCGACCGCCCCGACGATGGCCGAGGAGTCCATTCCTCCAGAAAGAAAGACGCCCAGAGGCACGTCGCTTATCAGGCGCAGCGCCACGGAGTCCTGAAAGACCTGGCGGCCCTCCTCGGACTTCTCTTCCGTGAAGACCTGCCTGGTGAGCGCGGGTCGTGGCGGTCTCCAATAGGCTCCCGCCTCGAGGATCCTTCCCTCCACGCTCACGCGCATGAAGTGCCCTGGCAGGAGGGATCGAATCCCGCGCACGAGGGTTCGTGGGGAGACGGTGTATCCGTTGGCGAGGTAAACCTCCAGCCCTGTGGGATCCAGGCGGCGCTCGACGAAGCCGCCGGCGAGAAGCGCCCGGACCTCCGAGGCGAACGCCCAGATGCCGGGGGCCGGCTCGCAGTAGTAGAGCGGCTTCTTCCCCGCGCGGTCGCGGGCAAGGAAGAGCTCGGATCTCGCCGCGTCCCAGATCGCGAAGGCGAACATCCCACGGAGACGCTGCAGGCACCGCGCCCCTTCGCGGCGATAGAGCCGGAGGATCACCTCGGTGTCGGTCCGGGAGGAGAGGCCCTCCCCCGCGGCCTCGAGCTCGCGGCGGAGCTCCTGAAAACCGTAGATCTCGCCGTTGTAGACGATCACGCTCTTCGAGCCGGTCTCTCCCATGGGCATGTGCCCTGCTGCGGAGAGATCGATGATCGCGAGTCGAGTGCTGCCGAGCCAGAGATCGCCCGGCCCCGCCTCGAGACGGGCGAACCCGCGATCATCCGGGCCGCGGTGATCGATGGCGCGGAGCATGGCCTCCATCGGGCCGGCATCGAACTTCCCTCTCGGCGAAAGGACTCCGGCTATCCCGCACATGGCTCGTCCCCGAAGAGGATCTCCTCGACCGTGTGGTGAAACTGCGCGTGACCGTATCGCTGTCGGAGGCGCTCCAGCCCCGCGGCACCCATCGAGCGGCGCGCCTGCGGATCGGCCAACAGGGCGCAGGCCGCCGCGGCGATGCGGTCGGGCACCGGTGGGACGCAGAAACCGTCCACGCCGTCGCGCACGACTTCACGCGCCGCGTCCTGATCGCTGCAGATGACCGGCAAGCCATGCCGCCAGGCCTCGAGGAACACGATCCCGAACCCCTCGCCCGTGGATGGGAGGATGAAGACGTGGCAGGCCTCGAAGAGTGCGTCCTTCGTCGCATCGTCCACGATCCCCAGGAAGTGGACGTAATCGGCCATCCCCGTCTCGCGAGCGAGCTTTTCCAGGTCGGGGCGGAGCGACCCTGTTCCGACGATGTAGTAGTGCGTATCCGGAAACGACTCGCGGATCCTGGCCAGCGCCAGGATGACCTTGTCCACGTTCTTGTAGTAGTCCCGCTCACCGAGCCTCGAGATCGTGAAAACCCTGTGCTCCCCCTGCAGCTCGGGCGATGGGCCACCGCCGGCCGCGTGGGTCCCGTCCACGTCCACGGCGTTCGCGAGGATCCGGAAACGTTTCTCAGTGATGCCATAGACCTCGCACATGCGATGGACCGTGAACCTGCTGACCGCGACGATCTCCCCGGCGAAGCGCTTCACGGCCCAACGGCGGAAGGGGGACGGCCGGACCCACACCTCTATCCCGTGCACGAGGAGGACCCTGCGCGCGCGGGGGCTCAGGATTGCGGCGAGCGGCAGCAGCGCCGCGAAGGAGACGACGCCGTAGAGGATCACGTCGGGCCGCCTCCTCAGCGTCAGCCAGGCGAAGGAAACCAGCGTCCTGGGCACGCTCGCGCATCCCGGCGTGAATGAGACGCTCCGCGGGTACCGGCCGGCGTGCTCCGGGTATTCGAAGTGGACGAGGGCCATCACCCGGCGCAGACGGGAGCCGGACATCAGGTCGGAGAGGCACCGGATGAGCCGGCGGTTGAACCGCTCGAGTCCGCCTTCCAGCCCCCAGGCCGCGGAGGCGACCAGGAGAACCTGCCGCGTGGAGGAGCTCGTGCCCTCATCCGGGAGTGCGTCGTGAGGTGTGATTTTTCGCCTGACCTTTCCGAATGTCGAATCGGATTCATCACATTTTATCGCGCTGCAGATCCGAAACACAACCGACGTCGCGTCGGCTCGCCCCGCCCGCAGTATAATGACGGGTCGGAGGCGGGCGCACATGGACAAGATCAGGATCCGCGGCGGACGAACGCTCAACGGCGATATCCCGGTCAGCGGCGCCAAGAACGCGGCGCTGCCCGCGCTGGCGGCCTCCCTCCTCACCGACCAGCCGATCGTCCTGCGCAATGTCCCCCGCGTGCGCGACGTGGTCACCATGGTCCGCGTTCTGGAGCACCTCGGCGGCGGCGTTTCGATCGCAAACGACGGGACCTGCACCGTCAGAGTCGGCCGTATCGGTGAGCCCGAGGCGCCCTACGACCTGGTGCGCACCATGCGCGCCTCGGTGCTGGTTCTGGGGCCGCTGCTCGCCCGCACGGGACGCGCGCGGGTCTCGCTTCCGGGCGGGTGCGCCATCGGGGAGAGACCGATCAACCTCCATCTCGAGGGGCTCTCGCGTCTGGGCGCCGAGGTCGATCTCGTCCACGGGTACATCACCGCCCGATCGTCCCGGCTGCACGGCGCCGACATCACCTTCACGTCGCGCACGGTCACGGGGACCGAAAACCTCCTGATGGCCGCCAGCCTCGCCGAGGGACGCACGGTGCTGCGCAACTGCGCCATGGAGCCGGAGATCGTGGATCTCTGCGACCTGCTGTCGGCGATGGGGGCCCGCATCGTGGGGGCCGGCGCCGACACGATCATCATCGAGGGGGTCGAGACGTTGCATGGGGCCGAGCACCACGTGATCCCGGATCGCATCGAGGCGGGGACCTTTCTCCTGGCGGGCGCCATCGCGGGCGGAAAGGTCCGGGTGACCGGTTGCGTCCCCGCGCATCTGGCGGCACTGACCGACCATCTCGCCAGCGCCGGCGCGCGCGTGACGGTTTCGGAAAACGCCGTGACCGTCGAGCGGACCGGCACGCTGGCGGCCGCCGACGCGGCGACCTCCCCTTACCCCGGGTTCGCCACGGATATTCAGGCGCAGTACATGGCGCTGATGACGCAGGCCTCTGGCGCGTCGATCATCACGGAGAACATCTTCGAGAACCGCTTCATGCACGCGGGCGAGCTCAGACGCATGGGAGCCGATATCACGCTGGACGGACGCACCGCGATCGTCCGGGGACCGACGCCGCTGTCGGCGGCTCCCCTGATGGCCACCGACCTGCGCGCCAGCGCCTCCCTGATCCTGGCCGCGCTCGTGGCCGAAGGCTCGAGCTTGATCGACCGCGTCTACCACATCGACCGGGGTTACGAGAGGATCGAGGAGAAGCTCCAGGCGCTGGGTGCCGAGATCGAACGAGTTCGTTGAGAATCGAGGAAGATGATGACCATGGTGAACGACTGTCTTTTCTGCCGGATCATCGCGGGGGAGATCAACTCTAAGATGGTGCATCAGGACGACCGCCTGGTGGCCTTCGAGGACATCAACCCCCAGGCCCCGCATCACACGCTGATCTGCCCGCGCGTGCACATGTCCACGCTCAACGACGTGACCGCGCGGGACGAGCCGCTCATGGGGCACGTTGTGCGGGTGGCGGCCGAGCTGGCCAGGCAGATGGGCGACGCGGAGGAGGGATACCGTCTGGTCGCCAACACCCAGCGGGGGGCCGGCCAGTCGGTCTTCCATGTCCACTTCCACCTGATGGGAGGCCGGACCTTCGGGTGGCCGCCGGGTTGACGGGATGCGCAGCGCCCTCGAGATCACACCTGAGACGGAGCAGGAGCGATTCGTTCACGGTTTCGACCTGCGCGAGATCGACGCCCCCAGTCCCACGAACTTCTGGCGACTGGTCTACATCTGGCGTCTTCGGCAGACCGCCGAGATCATCCGGCGGCGCGTGCCCACCGGCTCCAGCGTCCTGGAGGTGGGGTGTGCCCAGGGGAACCTCTCGATCACGCTGGCGGAGGCCGGCTATCGCGTCACCGGTGTGGATTTGCAGCCGGGATTCATCAGCTACTCGAAGAAAAAGGACGATCGGGGGCTGGTGCGCTGGGTGCAGGGGGACGCCTTCGAGCTGGGTGGCCAGGAACGCTTCGCCGCAATCGTGATGACCGAGATCATCGAGCACGTCACGGCGCCGGCCGAGCTGGTGCGTCGGGCTCTCGGCCTGCTGGCGCCGGACGGCCTGCTGGTGCTCAGCACGCCCAACGGCCACGTCGTCATCAACACGCTTCCCACCTTCGAGGAGGCCAAACGCTCGACCGGTGGTTTCGCGGGGGTCACCATCGGCCCCGCGGGCGAGGATCACATCTTTGCCTTCACCACCGGAGAGATGAGCAGGATCGTGGCGGAAGCGGGAGGCAGAATCGCCGCGCGCCGCTACACCGGCAGCGTGCTAATGAACACGCACGTGCAGTGGCTGCTCGACCTGCCGGTGGCGGGGAGTCTCTACTTCGCGGCCGTGCGCGCGGTCTCGGCCTTCCCCCTGATCAACCGCCTGGTGGGGCCTACGCTTCTGATGGAGGTGCGTCCCGCCGGGAGGTAGCCCGGCGCCGCGGCATCAGGATCTGCCGCCCACCGAGCGACGAATCGACCCCAGACCACCCTTGATCCACCCGATGGTGGTCTGTGGCTCCCCTTCGGGCTCCTTGTAGTACTTGTAGTAGGAGTAGTAGTTGTAGTACGAGCCCGGACTCTCGAGGATCTTGTTGAGGATGACGCCGAGGATCCTCGTCTTGGACATCTGCAGGGACTCTTTCACCTGCTGAACGGCCCTTCTCGACACGCCGCCCGATTCGGCGACGATGATCGCCGCGTCGAGCCCGCCGCCCAGCAGCATGGCGTCCGCCACCAGCAGCGTCGGTGGGCTGTCGAAAATGACGAGGTCGCACCGGCTCTCCAGCTCCTCGATCATCTCCTTCATCCGCTGGGAGTGCAGCAGCTCGGCCGGATTGGGCGGGATGGGGCCGGCGGGCAGGACGGTCAGACCGGGATGGCCCGACGGCTGGAGAGCCTCGTCGAGCGAGGCCTCGCCCGCGAGCACGGAGGTCAGCCCGGTGGCGTACTTGAGCCCCAGAATCCTCAAAAGCGTGGGGTTCCTCAGATCGGTGTCCACGATGATGACCCGCTTGCCGGCAGCCGCGATGGCGCACGCCAGGTTGACCAGAGTGGTGGACTTGCCCTCGCCCTTGCAGGCCGATGTGATGAGGATCGAATGCAGCGGGCTCTCGACCTCCGCAAACCTGATGTTGGAGTAAATCCGCGTGTAGGCTTCCGCGATCTGGTTGGTCGGCTTGCCGTCCGCGAAGACCACCGATCGCGGCTCCTTCACCTTGGAGATCCCACCAAGGTAACCCAGACCAATCATCCCGGTGATCTCCTCGGGCGACCGCAGCGTGGTGTCGGCGAACTCGATGAGGAAGCCGATGCCAAACGCCAGCATCAGGCTGACCAGAAACGCGATCACGAGCGAGGTCGGCTTGCTGATGGCGGGGCTGGGTTTCACGGCGCGGTCGAGGATCTCGGCGTTGCCCGGCACCATCGACTTCTTGAACTCGATCTCCTGCAGCCTGTTGGACCACGATTTGTAGCTCTCCTGCGCCGAGGCCTGCCTTGACTGCATGCCCTGGAGCTGCGCCAGTTTCTCGGGATACCCCTCCAGAGAGTGGCGGATCTCTTCAATCTGACGTGTCCAGGAGGCGATCGCGGTCTGCAGGTCGACGATCTCGGCGTCGGTCCTCGCCAGATCCTCCTTGAGGGTAAGGAACGCCTCGGGCGTCATGTTGCTCCCGGTGCGCGCGATTGCCCCCTTGAGACGATTCTCGATCCCCTCGATCTCGTGGAGCAGGTTCTTCATGGCGGGATGATCGTCCGTGTATCTCACGCGGGCTTCGGTGAGCGACTGTTGGAGCCCGCGGTACTGTTCGACGCGCGGATCGTCCAGGTTCAGCTCGCCCGAGCTTCCCGCCCTCGCCAGCGTCAGGAGGTCTCGCTTGTGGCTCTGGGCGATCTCGAGCTTGGTGATCACCTCGCCGCGGGAGCCCTCGAAACGGGCAGCCTTCTCCCTGAGCCCCTCCATCTCGCTGTTGATGTCGACGAAACCCATCGCGCGCCGGAACTGAGCGATCTCCTTTTCGAGGTCCTCGAGCTCCTTCTTGTATTTGGCCTGAAACGCCATCGCGGAGTCCCGGCCGTTGTCCAGCTCCTGGGTGACCACGGCCTTGGTGTCGGCGACGAAGACGGCGGCCGCCGCGTTGGCGATCGCCACGGCCTTCTCGGGCACGATGCTGCTGGCGTGAATCAGTACCAGATCGGGTTGCTGGAACTCACCCTTGATGGCGGCCGCCACCTCCAGCGCATCGAGGGGCATCCCATCCAGGAGCAGGTTCTCCGCCACCTTCTCGGCGAAGGGCAGGCCATTGATGACCGGGATGTACGACTCCCCGTTCAGGGTTGTGGCGGGAGTCTCGGTCCCTTCGGAGAAGCTCATGATGGGAGCGCGATAGTAGATCTGGTTCTTGACCGCAACGAGCGAATGAACCTTGTAGGTCGTCTTGCTGAGCAGGATCCCGATGGCGGACAGGGACACGACGATGGTGAAGACGGCGGTGATCAGCCACCTGCGCCGCCAGAGGACTTCGAAGTAATGCTGTAGGCCTATCTCATCCTGCTGCATGAGCTCCCCTGCGACGCTCGCTTCTCGCGGCTTGTCGAAATCACTACCGATTGTCCAGGCAGGCGTTCAATGTATCACCGGATCCGGGGCCAGGCAAGGAACGGGCGCCGGCCGGGCTCGAGCTTTCAGGATCCCACCAGCCCCGCGGGCCCCGCCCTCAACGGCGGCGACTCGCGCCCCTGCGTGGAGGCCTCGCTGCCGGCCCAGCTGCCGCCGACCGAGCTGGCCCCTTCCGGGGTCGCCTCCGACAGGCCGGTTCCGATCCAGCGGATCCGCGGAAAGTCCGGCTCCTCCGAGAAGCGCTGGCGATGTTCTTCGAGATACCAGGCCAGACCGTCCCTCACGAGGGCGGCCATCGCGGGCTTGAGCTTCTCGGTCCTCACGATGAGGAGCAGATGCCCCGGCGCCGACGGCTCCGCCACCACGGCGTGAACCCGCACGCGGCGCAAGAGCATGCTCTCGATGTCCGCGCAGAGGCTCAGCCGCCCGGCAGGCTCATGCATGCCTTCCCTGAAACCGCCCACCTCACAGACCATCGTGTGGAAATCCCCCCCCCACTGGCGCGACGAGCCGTTCGCGCCTCGCCCATTGCGCGCCTTTCCGTTGGAGATGGCGACATGACCGCCCCCCGAGTGGGCCGGGGCTAGACCGGTCTCGAGTCTCTCCTCGATGAACTGAAGCGCCCGCACGCCGATGATGCCTCCAATCGTCAGAAGGATGAGGAAGAGAAACGCGGTCTGGTACGGGAACTGCGCGATGCTGTAGGCGGTGAGGGCCAGGTAGGCGCACACGAAGTAGAGCACGAGGACCACGCTGCGGTGGTGCAGCCCGATCCGCACGAGGCGGTGATGAATGTGCTCCCGGTCGGCCTTGAAGGGGCTCACGCGCCTCTTGGCCCGGCGCAGGATCGCGAAAAACGTGTCGAAGATCGGGATCCCCAGGACGATGATAGGCAGAAACAACATGGTGGCCGTCGTCGACTTGAATGAGCCATGAAGTCCGATGACGGCGAGGGAAAATCCGATGAACATGGAGCCTGTGTCACCCAGGAAAAGGCGCGCCGGATAGAAATTGTGCTTCAGAAACCCGAGGGCCGCGCCCGCCAGGATGATCGTCAGTGTGGCGACGAAGGCGTTCTCAGGTGCCGCGATGGCGAAAAGGCCCAGCGCCGCGATGCCGCAGATCCCGACCGCCAGCCCGTCGAGTCCATCGATCAGGTTGACGGCGTTGGTGACCCCCACGATCCAGAAAACGGCTAGAGGGATGCCCAGCCACCCCATGCGGAACGTGTCACCCAGGGGGTTCGTGAACATCTCGACGCGATCCCCGGTGGTCACGACAACCAGCGCGGCCAGGGTCTGGCCCACGAACTTGACCGGGGCCTTCAACCCGCGCGCATCGTCGTAGATACCCAGCAGGATCACCAGGGCCGATCCAGCCAGCATGCCAAGGTACGACCTCATATGGCCCTGCTGGAGGTCGGATCCCCAGAGAAGGGCGAAAGCCGATACCACGGCAAAGGAGATGAAGATCCCGAGGCCCCCCATCAAGGGGATCGGGATCTGATGCATCTTCCGTTTCTCGGGATGGTCCACGACATTGAGCACGAGCGCCAGCGAGCGGACGGGGTACGCCAGAAGGAAGGAAAGGACCGCCGAGGTGATGAACAGAAGCGTGTAGGTCAGCATCGATCTAGCCCCGGATTCGATGCCCCGCCTGCCACGGGATTGGGCAGAATCCTCGCGGGACGCGGTTTCCACCACGATAGTCGAGGGAACGGTCGCTGCTATATACCGTGAATCTGCCGACAGGTCAAGGACTTCCAGTCATTTCCGGAGGCCGGCATCTCCGACAGCCGGAACGGTCGGCACCGTGACCCAGGCCCATAGGAGCTTGGGAAACTCTCCCGGTACTGTGATCCATCCCTGGCGCGAGCGCCACCAGTGCCCGAGGTCCATGTAGAGGGTCACCGAAGGCGTTACGGTGATCCTCACCCCCAGGGAGCCGACCACCCGCTTCAGGATGAGGCGCGCCCTGCGGCAGTGGTAGGGGGACGTGACGACCAGAATCGACTTAAGGTTCTCTCTGAGAACAACTTGCCTGATGGTCAGCGCATCCTCGTAAGTCGAGGTCGCGGGCCTCAGCGGCGCCATCAGGGAGCGCGCCGGCACCCCCCGCTCGTTCAGATACCTCATGTCTTTGTCGGCGAATCCGAACCCGTCAGTGATGAGAATCGCGGGAGCCAGACCGGCCCGGTACACCTCCAGCGCGGTTGCGAGGCGCTCCCCGGACCCGCCCGCCAGAACGACCAGCAGGTCGGAGGCGACGGGCGGCTCCCCTGCGCAGAGCCAGGCGGTCGCCCCCCGCAGCCCGGGCCATTCGAAAAGGAGCAGGAGGAGGCCTGCGGTGCCAAGGCCGGCACACGCTGCTGCCAGGCTCCTCCGGCTGATTCGACCCATGGGCGCGCCCTCGGCTTCCGGCTACGCGGAAACGGCGGCGGGGCCGGTCGTGGCCGCGGCCGCCACGCCTGCGAGGGCAACCTCCCTGCTCGCGACCAATTCGCGTGCTGTCCATCCGATGAGGAGCCACCCCAGCGGGCCCGAGATGGTGTCGCGTAGCGAGATTCCGAAGACGCTGCTCAAGAAGGCCCCGCACATGAGGCCGAAGCAGACCTTGTAGAGGTACTCTTCCGGCCTCACGAGGCGCAGCTTTACGAGACCGCGCAGCGACATCGTGCCGATGACAATGAACAGCACGGGCGCCGGAAGCCCGCTCCCCCAGAACAGCTCGAAGAAGTACGAGTCGACCTCATAGAACTCCCCTCCCTCGAACTTCCCGGTGGCCGATGTGACCGTGCTGCCGAGACCGTGTCCGGCCATGTTAGTGGTGAAGGTCGTCACGGTAACCTTGGTCCATGCCTTCAGGCGCGTCTTGAAGGAACCCTCCTCGGTGGGATGGGTGATCCCTGACACCGTGTGGACGACATACGGGTTGGTCGAAAACTGCTGGTTGTACACGACGTGCGGGTCATACTGGTACAGCACCCCGTACAGGACCACCGCTGCCAGCACTATGGCCAGGCCCCGCACGGCGATCGCGCGCACGTTCGTGCCGCTGATGACCATGAGCATCGCGCAGCTGAAAAAGAGCACGAGATAGGAGGTCCGCGAGGCGGTGAACAACAGCGCAAACAGGTGCAGCGCGACTATCCCCAACATGAGCAGCCCCCGCTTCTGCCGCCAGAACCAGGCGAAGGCCAGGAACCCGGATATCGTGAGGTAGCGCGAGAAGTCGACGAGGCTCGCGAAGGTCGACATGACCCTTACGTTCGAATGGAGGCCGAATGCCTTGTAAAACCCCTTGGCCTTGACCTCGTAGTTCTCGACGTCGCTCAGCCCGAAGAAATGCTGGTAGATCCCGTAGATCGCGGTGATGGTGCCGATGACCGTGACGATTCTCAACAGCCGCTGGACGGTCTCCTTGTCGATCCCCAGGCCCAGGAAGGCCCACAGTGCCGGCGTGATGAAGAACATTCCGCCCACCAGGCCGACCAGGAGATTCCCCTGCAGCGGATTCACCATCTGGAACACGAAGACGCCCACGAGAAGGCTGCACGCCTTCAGGAGCGGGCTGTGCCGGAAGTAGTGAAAGATGCGCTGGCCATCGAAGAGAATCACGCCGGCGAATATCGCAACCGTGACGATGACTGGAAAGAGAAGGATCGGATCGCGCCGCGAGAACTCCTCGTACGTGAGCACCCAACGCCTGATGGCGTACATGAACGGCAGAAAAAGGGTGAGGATGTAGATGCCCCGCCGCGGTGAGAGCGAGACGAGCCCCAGGAGGCTGATCAGGATCAACGTCAGAATCCGGATCTCTCCGGTTATCAGCAGCGCCATGATCAGGATGCCGAGCAGGATGCTCCCGATCGCCCAGAACAGCGCGGCGGACCGCGGATCCTTGAGCCCCATCCCCGAGACGGGCGCTCGCAGCTCGTAGGCGATCTGTCTCCTCGGATCGGGGTCAGCCATCCGATCTCCTCCCCGGCATCATGGAATTCGGCAGCCCCTTTAAGCCCAGCCTCTGCACCCGGTTTCGCGCGATACCCAAGAGTACGATCTAACCGCGAGGGTGACAACCCGGCCGGGTATTTCGCCTCAGTCCTCCCCTTCACATGGGTGCAGACCACGACTGCGGGCGTCACCTGCCCGAGAGATGACGGGATCGATGTTATCCTGCCTGCGCGGCAAGAGCGGTGAGAAGTGGAGCCCCTTCTCGCCGCGGCCGGACGGGGAGGCCTCGCGTGACGCAGCCATTCAATGTCTGAGCCGGCCGCGCCGCCACAGGCGGCGATGCCCGGGCTGACGCACCAGAGCGTCCGCGCGGGAACCTCCCTGGTCTTCATTGTCGCCCTCATGCACCTTTTCGTGCTCGTGCGCACTCTCATCCTGGCTCGGTTTCTCGAGCCCCGAGAGTTCGGGCTCATGGGGCTTGCCTTCATCGCCATCACCGCCGCTGAGGTCCTCTCGCAGACCGGATTCAGCCAGGCCATCGTGCAGCGACGCGAGGAGGCGCACTCCTACCTCCCGACTTTCTGGACCGTCTCCGTGGTTCGCGGCATCTTTCTCGCGGGGCTCGTCGTCGCGATCGCTCCGGCTATGGGGAGCTTCTTCAGGACGCCCGACGCGGTGCCTATCCTCAGGATCCTCTCCATCCGGTTCCTCCTGCTGGGATTCGCGAGCCCGGCCTGGAGCCTGCTCGAGCGGGACCTGAAGATGGTGCGATACGGGCTGCCCAGCCTGATCGGCAACTTCGTGGATCTGGTCGTGACCGCTGTTCTGGCCTGGCACCTGCGCTCCGTCTGGGCTCTGGTCTTCGGCTACCTGATCGGCACCGGCATTCTCGTGATCACGAGCTACGTCGCCGCCCCTCACCTCCCGCGCTTCGGGTTCGACCTGGCCCGCGCCCGCGAGCTCCGCTCCTTCGGCAAGCACGTGTTCCGGTACGAGATTCTCTCCTACGTCGTGCAGCAGATCGATCGGGTCGCCGTGGGACGCCTGCGGGACACCACGAGCCTGGGCCTCTACACGTTCGCCTCCCGACTGGCCACCATGCCGGCGATGCTCGTCCAGATGGTGGTCGCGCCCGTCGCCTTCCCCGCGTTCGCGCGCGTCCAGGAGGAGCCGGAGCGCGTGCGAAACGCATACATCCGCCTGATGGGGCTGATCTCGATCGTCTCCTTCCCGGTCGCCGTCGGGCTGGCCGCGACGGCCCCGGAGATGATCCCTGTCGTGTTCGGCGACCGGTGGATCCCGATGACCCTCACGTTCCAGATCCTGTGCCTCCTGGGAGTCGCGACCGCGTTGGAACAGACGTGCGGCACCGTCGCCAGCGGAATCGGCCGACCCGACCTGGCGGTACGCGTTACCATCTTCCGCCTGGCCTTCATCGCGCTTACGCTGGCGCCGGCGACCATTTTCGCCGGGATAGAGGGGGCGGCCGCCGTCACGGTCCTGGCTGCATCTCTCTCGACGCTGTATCTGCTGCGCGGCGTGGGCCGCCTCGTGGCCGCCGAGCCGGGCGGCTACCTGCGGGTCTTCGGGATCCCGGCCGCCGCATCCGGCGCGACGTACCTCGCGGTGATGGCGGTCCGCGCCTGGGCGCCTCCCGTTGCGGCGCCCGCGGCGCTCGCCTTGATGGTTCTTGCGGGCGCGACGACGTATCTTGGCTTCGCCCTGGTGGCAGACCGGATGAGCGGCTCCGAGATGACCGCCTCGATCGTCGGAATCCTCAGATCGAGATGACAGGAGGCCGATGCCCGGGGCCCCAACCCGAATAACGCGAGCCGCTCATCAAGCTCGGAGCTCATGTGATCGTCTCGGCATGCCGTGATGCGATCCGAAGCAGCTTCGGAGTTGTTACTATGCGTCGTGACGACATTCAATCGGATGGGAAGGGCCGCTCGAATGGAGGCGCTGGAGAGAGCCATTGCCTGGCAGACGGCCGAACCGATCCGTGTCGACCGTCCAGGGTCTCCCGGCCATGGGGCCGTGCTTCATGGGATCGACAAGCGGCGCGGCCGCCCGCTGGGCCTCTACACGGAGATCACCGGTTACGCGGTAAGCCTCTTCACGTTCCTGCTGCGCCTCGGTCAGAGCAACATCCACAGGAAGGCGGCGATGGATGCCGCCGACTACCTGGTCAGGATCCAGCAGGAGAGCGGGGCGTATCCGCATCTTCCGGATCCCGCGGACAGGGACGCTCCCTGGTCCGCCTACTCCTTCGATGTCGCCGCGTGCATCGTCGGGCTGGCGCGGTTCGACAGGGTCTGTCCCGGGAAGGGCTACCTGGACAGCGCGATGGCCGCGGCGCGATGGCTCCTGGGACTGCAACGCGCGGATGGCTCGTTCTTCGCCATGATGGTGAAGGGAGGCGAGCTGCGCGATCCGGAGGGCTTCTTCGGAGATGGAAGCTGCATCCACGCGAAGAACGCCATCGCCCTGCTCGAGCTGCACGCAGCCAGCGGCCGCGAGGAGTATCGTCGAGCCGCGCTGAAGGTGTGCGAGCACACCCTGGCTCTGCAGGCCCCCGACGGAGCGTTCTGGAGCGGTCCAGGGGCGCGATACGTCTTCTCGCACGCGCACGCCTACGCCTGCGAGGGGCTTCTCTTCGCCGGTGCCATTCTGCGCGAGGAGCGTTTCGCGGTCGCCGCCCGCAGAGGAATCGATTGGCTGGCCGGAGCCCAGGAGCATGATGGTGGATGGCTGTCCTATTACAAGACCCCGGCCGCCTCGCGGCGCCGCGTGGTCGATGCGATCCTGCGCCCGAGACAGAGCGACGCGGCCGCGCAGGCGGTTCGGCTCTTCTGCCTCACCGGCCGCACTCACGAGGCCCGCACGCGGGCGGCCGTCGATTTTCTCTTGCAGTGCCAGCATGCCAGCGGCGGTTTTCATTATCGTCGGACGAGGTTCGGATATAGTCCGTTTCTGAACACATGGTCCGCGCAGTTCGCCGTGCAGGCGCTGACCTGGGGTTCGTCCCCCGCGGATGCCGTGGATCTGTTCTGAGGAGGGCTCCCCCGCATCATGAGCCACGACCTGGAAGCCCTCATCTCCGGCCGTTTCGATGAGCTGGCCGAAAGCTCGATGTTCCCCCACGACATCCCGCCGGATGATTTCGCGCTGGGAGCGGTGCTGGAGTGGTGGGGCGACATCCGGGGCCGTCTGCTCCTGGACGTGGGATGCGCCAAGGGACGATTCGTAAAAGCGCTGTCCGAAGCCGGCGCGCGTGTCATCGGCATCGATCGCACCTGGAAGTTGTTGCAGGAGGCTTCGAGAAGCCAGCGCGATCACTCGTTCGTGCTCTCGACGGCCACGCGACTGCCGTTCGCCGACGCCTCCTACGACGGCTTGCTGTGCGTCGAGGTCATCGAGCACATCCCGGAGACCGACCGCGCGTTCGCCGAGATGGCCCGCGTCCTGAAGCCAGGGGGCAGGGCGATCATCATCGACAAGAACCTGCTGGGAATCGGGTACAATAAACTGTATCCCAATTGGATCTACAAGGAGGTCATGGAACGTCTCGGCAGGTGGTTCTATCCCAGGGACTTCCCGTTCAAGGAGCGCTGGTTCATCCCGTCGTCTCTCAGGCGGGAGCTGCGCCGACATTTCTCCCAGGTGGAGGTCAGGTATCTGGATAGACGCGTTCAGGGCGTCCGGCGGCGTCTTCTGGCGCCGCTGTTCAAAGCGCTCCCGATTCTTCGCCCGGATATCGCCTGGTGCTGCAGGAAGTAATGACGTGGCGAAACCGTACCTTTCGCGGCGTTTTTGGATGAAATGAGAGCGGTTCGTGGGTATACTTTGGCTCCGCCCATCCCCCCGCGCGGAACGCCCCGCATCTCGGCGGGGTAGTTTGCGCCCGATGGCTGGAGAGCTACCCTGATGGGAGACGAGATTGCCGACGGATGTTGCGGTCATCATCGGGACGCGCCCAGAGGCGATCAAAGTGGCGCCTGTCGTCTCGGCCCTGCGGCGATCGGGCGTCCGGGTCCGGATCGTGGCTACGGGCCAGCATCGGGAGCTGCTGCACCAGGCCCTGGCGGCCTTCGATCTCCAGACCGATGTCGACCTGCAGATCATGCAGCGGGACCAGGACCTCACGGGGCTCACGGCCCGCGCGCTCACCACGCTCACCGGCGCCCTGGAGGCGGATCGTCCCCGCTTCGCGCTGGTGCAAGGTGACGCCACCACGGCCCTCGCCGGAGCGCTCTCTTGCTTCTACTTGAAGATCCCCTGCGGACACGTGGAGGCGGGGCTGCGCAGCGGAACCCTGCAGGCTCCGTGGCCCGAAGAGATGAATCGCCGACTGGTGGATCAGCTCTGCACACGGCATTACCCGCCGACGGAGGGGGCGCGCAGGAATCTCCTGAAGGAAGGGTTCGACCCGTCGAGCATGCTCGTGACCGGCCAGACGGGAGTGGACGCCGTGCTCCAAATGAAGGAGCGGACAGGGGACGAGGTCCCTCGGGAGTTGGCGGGCCTGGCGGGCGGCGACGGGGTCCGGCTCATCTACGCCACCGGGCATCGCCGCGAGAACTTCAGCGGTGAGATCCGGCATGTCACCTCCGCGCTCCGCGCGCTCGTGGAAGAGCGGCCGGAGGTCCGGGTGATATTCGCGGCCCATCCCAATCCATCCGTTGGCCGCCAGCTCGCGGATCTCATCGGCAGCCATGAACGGCTGAACATCATCGGCGCCGTGTCATACCCCAGCTCCATCTGGCTCATGCGCCACGCTCACGTCATCGTCACCGACAGCGGCGGCATCCAGGAGGAAGCGCCCACTTTCGGTGTCCCCGTTCTGGTGACGCGCGACGTCACCGAGAGGCCGGAAGGGATCGAGCCGGGGTTTCTGAGAATCGTGGGCACCGACACCGCCTCGGTGCTGGGGCATCTCCGTTCGACGCTGGACGACGCGGGCCTGCGAGAGAGACTCAGGACGCAACCAAATCCCTACGGCGATGGTCAGGCCTCGCGCCGGATTACCGAGGATGTGACGCGAATGCTCGAAGAGACCCCGGAGCCATGAACCCCCGCTCGTCGATCCTCTGGCTGGCGCGCATGCGCTTCTTCGACAACCTGCGTATCCGCGAGTTCGAGCTGGCCCGGCGTGTGGCCCGAACCGCTACGGTGATCGCCCTGGACCGTTCCGACGCCCGGGGATGGGACGATCCCCACCTGATGTCGAAGATAATACTGCGATGGGACATGGCGCGCGGCGGCTGGGGGCGCTGGGACGGCGGCGAGGTCGCGCGATTCCGCATGCCGGTGATGGTTGGCACTGGGCCCCTGACGAACCGCATCGCCTCCTGGATCAACGAGCGCCGCGTGAGGGAAGCGCTCGACAAGTTTGGTTGTGGGACCGTCTTTCATTCGCACCCGCTCCTCTTCCTCCCCCCGGAGCGCGGCCGCCGCGCGTACCGCGTCCATTTCGATCTCGTCGACAACTTCTTCGATGGATGGCCGGATTCGACGACCGGCCGGTCGCGCAAGCACTTCATTCGCGAGGCGATGCTCAGGGCCGATTCGCTTTCGACCGTCAGCCATAGTCTCTGCGATCGAGTCGAGGAATTCATCGGCCGGCGGCCCGTCTACATCCCCAACGGCGCGGCGGTGGAGCAGATCAAGGCGTGGCCGGCGGAACGCGCCGCCGCGGTGCGCGCGCGTCATGGTCTGGTGGGCCGCCGCGTGCTGGCCTACATCGGCAATCACATCGCCGACTTCGACGGCACCGAGATGCTGGTGGAGGCCTTTCTGCAGGCGCGCGAATCGAATCCCGATCTCGCGCTGCTGCTCATCGGACCCGGCTCGGAACGCGTGCCGCGCGCCCGCCGGCTGGGCGTGGCCGAAGGGGTATATGTCATCGGCCCCGTTCCCACCGGTGAGATCTGGGACTATTTCCACGCCGCGGATCTCGGATTGCTGCCGTTCATCCTGGCGCCGGTGACGCACCACTGCCTGCCCCTCAAGGTACTGGAGTTCGGCGCGTCGGGCAAACCGGTCCTCGCCACGCCGCTGCACGAGCTTCAGAGGCTGGCTCTGCCGCACATCCGGTTCGCCGAGTACGACAGCGCCGCCTGGCGCCGGGCGCTTCTCGACGACGCCACCTACGCACCGCCCGACCCGCTCGCGCTCGAGAAGTCGCTTCTTCCGTTCTCATGGGACGCGGCGACCGCGGCGCTGCTGAAGGTGATGGGGTTGGACTGAATCCGCCTGCGGCTCTTCGCAGGCTTCATTACCCGCGGCGGCCGCCCGCCGGCGTGCGGAGATAGTCGGCCAGCCCGGCCACCTTCCCCCGGTAGATCGCCTTCAAGTTCCTCAGGCTCATGTCGCCCGATCCGACCACCAGCCTCAACGCATTGACGAAACCCTCGATGATGAAGCTGTAGGCCAGGAAGGCGGCCCGGCGAGAGACGCCGAGGTTCTTGAGCATCACGTAGACGCGGTTGTGGTGGATGAAATACTCCCGCTCCGGATCGCCCGGGACCACGTTGCCGGGCAGGAACCGAGGGGCATCGATGTAATGGTCCACGAGCAGGTCGCCATCGAAGAGGATCCGATAGCCGAGGCGCCTGACTGCGAAGCAGAGATCCATCTCGTAGTAGTGCGCGCTGCCGAGGATCATCTCATCGAAGGGAGGGAGCAGCCCGCGCCGGAAGCTCATGTTGACGCCCTTTAGGTGATCGACGTAACGGATACCACGAACGGACTTGTGGTGGTCGCCCACGATGCGGCCGTACCAATAGATCCGGCCGACTTCATCGGTGGGTTCGTCGACGGACGCGCCACCGGTGTGCTGCACGTCCCGGCCGCCGACCGCCCCCACCTGGCCGTCCGCGAGAAAGTGCGCTTCGATGCGACGCAGCCAGTCCAGTCGCGCGGACGCGTCGTCGTCGATGAAGCAGACGATGTCGCCCGTCACCCGGGCGATCCCCACGCGATTGGCCGGCAGGACGCCGGGCTGCGCCACCCTCGCGTGGATCAGCCGCACCGGCCCCCGGTGGGACGCAATCAGTCCGGCGACGAACGTCTCGGTATGCGTGTCCCCTTCCCGCGTGACGATCACGATTTCATCGGGCGGTCGTTCCTGCCCCAGCAGCGACTCGATGCACCTTTGGAGATAGGAGACGCGGCCGTACGTCGTGACGAGCACCGACAGCGTCATGGCCGTACCCACCCGTCGCGGTTGTGGCGCGGGGCCGACCTGGCGGCGCAGTGCCAGATCACGAGCGAGGTCTCCATGCAGCACTAACCCCCGTTCAAACGTGATCCACGAGGTCCCGTAGCACGATTCTGGTGGAAGTACTCGGCCAGTTAGACGTTCTCACAGACGGCGAATCGTTTCGAGCGCACAAGTATACACGCGGAATGGGGAGCAATCGCGGAGATGGTTTCACCTGCTGACCCGACGCACAGGGTCGCTCGAGAGCATCGACGAGGCCATTCACGTGTCTGGGGTTCACCTGCCCCCGGGCATGACGACACGGCAGATCCGCCCGAGGCGGGGGTTCCTGCCTCCAGTGTGCTCGACCAGCTCAAGCCGGATCATCCCGCAGGCTTTCATCAGTTGTTAGGGTCGCTGTTGACCACCCTGACCGTGCTGCGATTCCGGTTGAGGGATTCGACGAGCAGGTTCCTCTGGGTAATCAACGAGATGCCCCGGTAAAGCTGGTCCATGAAGGCGGCATAATGACCGAGCGCCGATTTCGCGACATAGACGATGTCGCCCGGCTGCACGAGGATGTTCTGCGAGAGGTCTCCCTTCAGGAGGTGTCTCGCGTTGACGATCGCCATCTCCGGCTCCTTCAGTCCGCCACGGATCACGGCGATCTCACCGCGCTTCGCGTATTCCCTCAATCCGCCCGCCTCGGCAATCACCCGGATGATCGGCACCGGCTCGCTGAACGGGATGGCGTCGTTCTGGTTCACCTCCCCGATGACGTAGACGAACCGGCGGGTGTTCTCGGGTATGTAGATGAGATCCTGGTCGGCCAGCTTGAGGTTGCGCGAGATGTCGCCGAGGACCAGATCCTTGAAGTCGGCGTCCACGACCTTGTTCTCGCGAATGAGATATGCGCCCTCCAGATCGGCCTTTTCGGTGGCGAGGCCGGCCTTGTAAAGCGCGTCGAGCAGCGTCCCCTCCTTGCCCGTCAGGTAGAGGATCCCCGGGGTCTTGACCTCCCCCCCGATGTAGACCTTCTTCTGCGCGAACTGCTTGGCGATCACGGTCACCTGTGGGGATCTCAGGTACTGGCCGAGCCTCTGCGTCACCTCGGCACGGACCTCCTCGACCGAGCGTCCCGCGGCCATCACGTCCCCGATGAAGGCAAACGAGATCATGCCGTCCGGTCTGACTGGCACCACCACATGCTGCAGGTCGGTCTCGCCGTAGACCGAGATGTCGAGCTCGTCCTCCACCTCGATCAGGTAGGACTTCGCTCCGGCGGCCCCGGCGACAGGCGCGGCCTGGATGAGCCCGGGATTCTCCGCAGCGGGAACCTTCTGGAAGACGGGTGGCGAGACGGCCTTTTCGTAGGCCTCGGCATCGGGCGATCCCGCCTGATACCGCTTGACCTTGACGCCCCCGCAGGCGCCAAGCCACAGGGTCATGACGACGACCAGGAAGGCCGTGAGAGTCTGTCTGTCCAACCGCTTCGATGACATTCGGCTCCTCCCGGTGCGTGGCGTGATCGGGTCCTTTTCTCCTAAGGCTCTGTCCGGTCTGGGTTTCGTAAGTATACGGAGCATGCCCGAAAAGGCAAGGTCCGTCAGGGGCTGGCTCAGGGCGCCGGCGCGCCCGTGCCGGGCGGACACCGGAACATCAGCAGCTCCGGATGCCGAGTCTCGAGCGGCTCGCAGGCGTATCGAGCGATGGCGGCGCTGAGGGCCTCGTCGTCGATGGAGGCGCCCGGGTCCTTGGTGAGGAACGATATGTACCATGCGCGATCCTCACGCGCCGCGGCGGCGGTGAAGCCCGGTTCGCCGAGCTGCATCAACCGGTAGGCCGGCACGGCGGGATACAGGACTCCGAGGAGCTTCCAGGCTACGGAGTTCGATAGCAACAGGGACCCGGGGGGGACCGTCCCCGCGATCTCAGCTCTCAGATCGATCAGGTTTTCGAGGTGTCGCTGATGCCGGGCGAACATCAGGCCGTTGAACGTCGCCAGAAGGATCAGGGCCACCCCGGCAAGGCCCCCTATCGCCCGCCGCGGGATCAGGCCCGAAAGCCTCGTTACGACATGTCTGTCCATCACGACGCAGTAGGTGACGATCCAGGCTGGAAGGGCGATTTGAATCAGTCTTGGTCCCACGACGAGCGTCTGGACGATTCCGGGCCCCTGGTCATGGAAGTAGTAGAAACAGAAAAACGCGAACGTGGGCGCGCATACCGCGGCGGAGGCGAGCCTGAGGCGGCTGCGATCGATCGCCGGCGCGATGAGCATGAAGGGCCAGATCGAGAGCAGCACGGCGGAGTAGAAGATCAGGTTGCCCGGGAAGTACCGGAGGCCGAACTCGCCTTTCACGATCCCCGTAGGGTTTCCATACATGTGGAAGTTGTAGGCCACGATCAGGGCGCCGGCGCCGGCGCCGGTCAGGAGGCACATGAACGCCTCCCGGCGTCGCCGGGCGATGGCCGGGTCGGCGAAGATCGCCAGGGCGAAGAAGGGCAGGACCAGCCCGGCCTGATACCGCATGACGGCCGCGGCGCCGAGTGCCAGTCCGGCGCCCGCGCCCGGGCGCCGCGATGAAAGCAGCACAAGCAGCGCAAAGAGCACGGCCAGCCCCGCCGCCGTGTCCCCCATGACCGTCCTGCTGTAGAGGCAAAGCGTGGGATGCCAGAGGAGAAGACAGCCCCACAGCGGTGACAACCCCAGCCGGACGAAGATCAGGGCGCCGACGAAGGTCAGCCCGAGATGCACCAGCGCTCCGGGCAGGAAGACGCCGCGGAGGCCCCCGAGAGCCACGAACGGCGCCGATATCAGGGGGCGCCCCGGGTTGCGGATGCCGACCATGCGGCCCTTGTAGGGCCTGAAGTCCTGCAAGCCTTCGAACCCGGCGCCCTCGGGGGTGATGGCGCCGCGGGACAGGGCGAGCGTCTGGTTGATGAACCCGACCTCGTCTTCGACCCCGTGAGTCGGCGGGTAGTATGCGAGGAACAGCAGACCGTATACTGACGCGAAGGCCGCGAGATAGAGCCAATGCCTCGCAGGCGCGTTCCGGCCGTCCGTTGCGTTCGCGTCCGCTTCCCGTCTCACGCGGTGCAGGATGGTGACGGGAACGGTTGATGTCAACAGCGCGGCGGATGGAATCCCCGTCGGGCCGGCGTCTCAGCGAGACCCGGGCTCATCGCCGGTGCCGGCGAGATGGAGCAGCTCCCGCATCCGCCGTCGGAACAGATCCAGCGAGTAATGACCTTCGACCTCGAGCCGGGCGGCGCGCCCCATCTCCTCCCGGCGCTCGTAGCACTCACGGATCGCGGCGGCCAGGGCGCGGACATCTCCAGGCGGAATCACGCGCCCTGTGACCCCATCGCTGTTATAGAGGGACGTTCCCGTGCCCAGCTCCGTCGTGATGATGGGCAATCCGCTCGCCATGGCCTCCAGGGCGACGACGCCGAACGACTCGGAGCGCAGAACGGACGGAAGCACCAGCAGATCGCACGCGCGGTACCAACGGGGCAGCTCCTGGTTCGGGATGATTCCGGGCATCACGACGCGCCCGCGAAGGCCCTCTCGCTCGATCAGATCCCTCGCGAGGGCTCCATGCGGGCCGTCGCCGATCAGGACGGCGCCATATTCGGCCGGCAGGGAGGAGAGGCTCCGGATCAGGATCTCCAGGCCCTTGAATCGCGCGAACCTCCCGACGAACAGGACCCGGCGCGGAAACGGGATATCGATGTCAGGTGTGCGAGGACCCGGCTGGAACAGGACGGTATCGGTCCCGAGCGGCACCACCTTGACCCTGTCCTGGAGATGGCGCAGGACCGGGGAGCCCGCCGCGTATGCCGGCGACGTGGTGACGATGACGTCGGCGCGGCGAAGGGCGCGACGGGAGAAGATCCAGTAGAGCCGGTCGACGATGACATTGTACCGGCTGAGGTCGCTGTGATAGAAAACGAGCATCGAGGCGACACCGCCGCGGCCCATCGCAAGACAGGCCAGCTCGGCCAGGGGGTTCGGGTAATGAAGCACGAGGGTCCCGTGCCCGCTGGCCAGCCGGCGGAACTCACGAAGAAACCGCCACGAGAAGGGCGCGGGGCCGATCATGCGCGACCTGAAGCGCCGGACCCTGACCCCATCGATGGTCTCCTCGCCGTCGAGCTCCGCGTCGAAGCAGGCCACGGTGGAACGACCGCCGCATCGGACGACTTCCTCGGCGATGGTTCGGGTCACGATCTCGACGCCGCCCGAGCGGGGGTGGTAGAACTTGCCGATCGAGAGAACCGAGGGGGGCGGCATCCTTTCGTCAATCCTCCGGTGAAGGCCGGCGGGGGCCCCCCCGGCCGAACGGTTAGATTCTGGGCGGGACGCCCGACGGAGTCAAATTGAGGCCACCTCAGCGGGACGGCGTCGCGGCGCGACGCATCCTGTTCATCAGCCCGAGCGCGACGATCGGTGGGGCCGAACGGAGCCTGCTCGAGCTGGTCGGCGGCCTGCCCGCCGGGCGCTTCGATCCGTACCTGCTGCTGCCGAGGGACGGACCGCTCGCGGATGCCGCGCGCGGGGCGGGCGCCCATGTGAGCGTCATCCCGTGGCCGTCGCCCCTGCTGCGTCTGGGACGCGAGCGGACCTTGATCAACCGCGTGCTTCCGCTGTTCGCGCCGTTGCTGATGGTGCCGGTCCTCGTGCGGATCGCGCGGTTCGTGCGTGGCAACCGGATCGATCTGCTGCACACCAACGGGACGAAGTCGCATCTGGCGTCGTGGCCCGCCTCGGTGGTCGCCGGGATCCCGCTGGTCTGGCATATACGCGACGTGCTCGCGCCGGGGTCGTTGCGATCCGTCATGAGGCTGCTCGGACGGGTGCTCCCCAGCACGATCATCGCGAACTCCCTGGCCTCGGCAGGGCCGATGATGGCGGGGGCACGCGACGGCAACGTGCGCGTGGTCTATAACGGGCTCGATCCGGCCACTTTCAGGCGGGCCGACCCGGACCCCGGGCTGCGGGCGTCTCTGGGGATTCAGCCCTCATCCTTCGTCATCGGCGCGCTCGGCGCGTTGAGTCCGCTCAAGGGACACATCCATCTGATCAGGGCCATGCCGGAGGTCCTCCGCAGCATCCCGGAAGCACGGCTCGTCATCGTGGGCGATGAGATGTATGACACGGCCGGCCACCAGGGGTATCGCGCCTTCCTGCAAGCCGAGATAAAAAGGCTCGGCCTGGAAGGGCGCGTCGTCCTCGCGGGCCGGAGGGAGGAGATCGTCCCGCTCTACAACCTCATGGACATGGTCGTGAACAGCTCCGTAAGGCCGGAGTCGTTCGGCCGCACGCTGATCGAGGCGATGGCGTGCGAGAGGCCCGTGATCTCAACCGACCTGGGCGGACCCCGCGAGATCATCCGCGATCCGGAACACGGCATTTTCGTTCCCCCCGCGGACCCGGCCGCGCTCGCCGGGAGCATTATCGAGCTTCACGGAGACCCCGCGCGCCGCGAGGCGATGGGGCGCGCCGGGCGCCGGCGGGTCATGGATGCCTTCACGCTGGAGCGCCATGTCGCCGAGGTCTGCGAGGTCTACGACCGCCTCCTGGGGCCAGGCCATGCCTGAAGGGCGGGGCGTCGAGTAGGTCGCGAAACGACAGAGTGGGAGGAATACACAGAGAGCGCCAGGAGTGACAGCGGTGATTCCAGGGGGGCAGACCCGCGGGGGAGGATCAGGCTCGGCCTGCACCGAGGTCTAGTGGTCGGTGTCGAGGATCTTCGGGGAAGCCTTGATAATGAAGACCTCGGTGGTTCCGTCCTCGTTGACCTTTTCCACTCTGTGAAGAACGACGCGCTTGTCGTCCTTGTAGGCGATGATCGAGCTGACCTTGATCGGATCGGTGTTGCGCGACTTCTTCGAGCTGGTCAAGGGCATCATGTTCCAGCCGCCGACCTTCATGTCTGACCCCCTGATTCGGTGAGTCTCGCGTCCAGTTGCTATCGCGCGTCTGCCGCATCCCCGGGTACCGTTGCATCACCGTGAAGGTTGTCCATCCCGGGGACAGGATCGCGGCTCCTGTTGCCACTCACGCAGCGCACATATTACATCCGCGTCGATCCGGAGGCAAGCGCAACAATCGTCCCCGATGTTGCCCGGATGAAGCCGCACTCCGCGTGGCCTTCGGCAACTCCAGAGTAAGGCTTCTCTCAAGATGACCACGGGTCTCATCCTGACCGGGCGCATCCGCGCCGTCAGGAGAACCGGAAGAGGGTTCGCGACATCTGCTTCCGGCCGGAGAGTCTAGACTCAGGCCGATCTCCGCGTATAATCATCCGAAGCGCTTCGAGTCGGGGGGGGGGGGGAAGGATGCGACGCCTTCGCATTGCCGGATGCACGTTCCTGGTCCTCTACCTCGAGCTGCAGTTGATCCGCTGGCTCGGGGCCGAGATGAAGCTCTTCAGCTACTTCAAGAACTTCGTGCTCATGGCGGCCTTTGCCGGCCTCGGACTGGGGTGTTTGCGGCCGGAGAGGAGCGAGGGGCGGCGCATGTGGCTCCCCTGGTGCGTGCTTGCGCTCGTCCTGGTGTGCGTGAGCGCCCACACGTTCGGGCTGTCATTGCTCTTCTTCCCCGACGCCGGGATCGTGCAGTGGAACGGGAGCCTGGCCTCGCCGCGCCTGCGTGAGGCGTTGGAGCGGATCGCGACCTCTCTTCCCCTGGGGCCCTCGCCGGACGCGCTCCTGCCCTTCGTCGTAGGCGCCATCCTGATCATCGTCTATGGCATCCTGGGACTCGTTGCCGCCACATTTTACGGGCTAGGACGCCTGCTCGCCGCCGCCTTCGAAGGCGAGCGTCCTCTCGTGGCCTATAGCGCGGACATCGTGGGCAGCCTGGCGGGGTCGCTGCTTGCAGCGCTCGGGTCCTGGTTCGAGGCGCCTCCGGTCGTCTGGATCACGGTGGCATCGGTGGTGCTGATCGCGCTCATGCCTCCGGGGCGACGTGTGACGGCGGCCGTGGCGCTCAGCCTGGCGGTGGCCGCGGCTGGCTACAGGCATATGACCGTGCCGGGTTCGTACTGGTCGCCTTATTATCACATCACCCTTTCGCCACGCCCGCCTCTTCGCATCGGCGATATCGAGCGGAGCCCGGGCGGCGCCATCGACGTGAACCATTCTCCATTCCAGGATTTCGAGGACCTTTCACCCGAGGCGCTCGAGGCCTACCGGGCCTCGTACCCGCCCGAGGAAGTGGCGGTCCTCGAGGGAATCCGCACCCGCCACGAGCTTCCGTTCCGGCTCGGTTCGGCGCTCGGCCAGGTCCTCGTCCTGGGAGCTGGGACGGGCAACGACGTCGCCGCGGGGCTGAGGCTGGGCGCCGGAAAGATTGACGCGGTGGACATCGACCCGACGATCCTCGACATCGGCCGCCACAAGCATCCGGAGCGGCCGTACGACTCGCCTCGCGTCACAATGATCACCGACGACGCGCGAGCTGTCCTCGGCCGCCTCGCCGGGGAGCCGCGCTACGACCTGGTTGTGTTCGGGACGCTCGACTCCCACGCGGCTGTCAATGCGCTGTCGTCTCTCCGGCTGGAGTACTTCGTATACACCGTGCAAAGCTTCCGCTCGGCGCTCTCGGTCCTGAAGCCGGACGGCCTGCTCGTGGTGGCCTTCGCGACGGGCTGGAAGCACTGGGTCACGGAGCGAATGGTCCGGACCCTGACGGTCGCCAGCGGCGAGCCCGTGCGTGTCTTGAAGCTCCAGCGCGAACCGGATCGCTCCTTCTTCATCGCCGGCCCGCTCGCGGCACGGCTCGACTGGCCGCGGCTCGCCCGGGAGCATGACTTCGTCGACGAGACGGCGACCTACGCCGCCGTTTCGATCAGGCCGGCCACCGACAATTGGCCCTACCTTTACATGGACCCGGAGCGCCTTCCCTGGGTGCTGCTCGGCTGCGTTGCGCTGAACGTAGCTCTGGCCAGCCTGGCGCTTCACCGCCTCGCCGGAAAAGGCGATCCGCCCGGACCCGGCGGTCGCGCCTACGCCTGGCAGATGTTCTTCATGGGAGCAGGCTTCCTGCTCATCGAGACCAAGGCCATCACGGAGGTCTCGCTCGCATTGGGGGCCACCTGGCGAGTCAACGCGGTGGTGTTCGGGACCCTGCTCGTGCTCATCCTGCTGGCGAACCTCTGGGTGCTCAGGCGCCCCGGGTCGGACGGTCGGCTCGCCTTTGGTTGCCTCCTTGGGGCGTTGCTCCTGAAGTGGGCGCTCGATCCAACCCTGGCCGCATTCGCACCCACTCCCATCGGGCGATTCGTGACGCCGATTATCTCGTGTGGTCCTGCCGTGTTCGCGAGCGTCATCTTCGCGCGATTGTTCTCGGCCTCCGAGAAGAGCGCCCGGGCGCTCGGCGCGAACGTCGTGGGCGCCGTTCTGGGCGGTGGGCTCGAGGTCCTGGCGATCTTCACGGGCATCCGGACCCTCGAGCTCGTGGCGTTGACCATCTACGCCACCGCGTTCGTTCTCCACGTTCGGACGCTCAGGGCGCGCGCGGGCACGCCGGTGGCGGTGGCAGCGGTATCCGCCTGAGGCGGAAAGCAGGATTCCTGTCCTCAGCCCGACCGCTGCTATACTGGCGCCGCACCCAGGCACCTCTCATTCTGATCGACATCCGAGGTGAATCATGAGGCCCTCCTCATCCGCATCCATCGACGTGATCGGAGTGGTCGGCGCGGGGACGATGGGGCACGGGATCGCCCACGTCGCCGCGCGGGCGGGCTTCGAGGTGATCCTCAACGACGTCAGCGCCGATCTGGTGGCCAGGGGGATGCGCGCCATCGACCTGGAGATGCAGAAGCTGGTGGCGAAGGGGAAGATGCCGGCGGCCGAGAGAGAGGCGGCGCTGGGCCGAATCAGCGCGGCCGACCAGCTCGACGCGCTGACACGCGCCGACCTCGTGGTGGAGGCGATCGTCGAGAAGCTCGAGGTCAAGACGGCGCTCTTCGCCGAGCTGGACCGGCTCTGCAAATCCGCCGCGATCCTGGCCAGCAACACCTCCTCCATCTCGATCACTCGGCTGGCCGCCGCGACCCGGCGCCCCGAACGCGTGATCGGCATGCACTTCATGAACCCGGTCCCCGTGATGGAGCTGGTCGAGGTGATCCGCGGACTGAAGACCTCCGACGAGACGGTCGCGGCGACCCTGGAAACCGCGCGCCGGATGGGCAAGACGAGCGTTCAAGTCAATGATTCGCCCGGCTTCGTCTCCAACCGCGTCCTGATGCC
Source organism: Candidatus Polarisedimenticolia bacterium (assembly GCA_036505635.1). Classification (GTDB taxonomy): domain Bacteria; phylum Acidobacteriota; class Polarisedimenticolia; order JACPZX01; family DASXTC01; genus DASXTC01. The sequence continues at coordinate 89,361 of DASXTC010000032.1, read as the reverse complement.
GATGGTCAACGAGGCGATCACCGCGCTGATGGAAGGGGTTGCGGCCCGCGACGCGATCGACAAGGTGATGGTGCTCGGCATGAGACACCCGATGGGGCCGCTCGCGCTGGCCGACCTGATCGGGCTCGACACATGCCTCAACATCCTCGAGGTGCTGCACCGCGAGATGGGCGATCCCCGGTACCGGCCCGCTCCCCTGCTCAGGAAGATGGTGGACGCGGGGGACCTGGGGCGCAAGACGGGCCGCGGCTTCTACGAATACCCGAAATAGCCGGAGCGACGGGGAGGATGGGGTGACCCCCGGACGGCGTCTCAGGATCGCCGCGGCAGACTCCCTCAAGGAGGTCTCCGCCCGCCTCGCCGAGTCACGGACCCTGCGCGGCAGCGTGGCTTATCGCGGATACCAGCCGGGCGCACCGGCGGTCTACTCGGAGCCTCCCGACCCCCTTCATCCGTCCGTCCTCGGTGCGCTGAGGGCCCATGGGATCGAGCGCCTCTATTCGCACCAGGCGACGGCCCTCTCCGAGCTGGCCGCCGGGCGGGACGTCCTGACGGTCACGCCGACCGCCAGCGGCAAGAGCCTCATCTACGTGATCCCCACCCTCGAAGCGATCGCGGCCGAGCCCTCCTCGCGCGCGGTCTACCTGTTTCCGTACAAGGCCCTCGAGCAGGATCAGCTCGGCGCGCTCGACTCATTCATCGCTGCGGCCGGCCTTCGCGGGCGCGTCACGGCCGCCATCTACGACGGCGACACGCCCCCCCGGGAGCGGACGAAACTGCGTGCGCATCCCCCCGGCGTGCTGATCACCAATCCCGACATGCTGCACATGGGCCTCCTCGCCCACCATGACCAGTGGCGCGAGCTCTTCTCCAACCTGAAGATCGTGGTGGTGGACGAGCTGCACGTCTACCGCGGGATCTTCGGCTCCCACTTCCACCACGTCATGAGGCGCCTCGCCCGGATCTGCCGCCGGCACGGCTCGGCCCCGCGTTTCATCGTCTCGTCGGCCACGATCGGCAATCCGGGCGAGTTCGCCTCCTCGCTGCTGGGGGTGCCGTTCTCGGTGGTCGACGGCTCGGGCGCGCCCAGGCCGGGCCGGCACTTCCTGTTCGTCAACCCCGTCTCGGGGAGCCCCTACACCGCCGCCACGTGGCTCGTCGAGCAATGCGTCCGGGCGGGGCTGCGCACCATCGCCTTCACCAAGGCGCGCAAGATCACCGAGCTTCTCGCGTCGTGGATCGCCGGGACCGCCCCCGACCTGATGACACGTATCGCCACCTACCGCGCCGGCTATCTCCCACAGGAGAGGCGGGAGGTTGAACGGAGGCTCGCCGGCGGCGACTTGATGGGTGTGATCTCCACCAGCGCGCTGGAGCACGGCATCGACATCGGGGAGCTCGATGTCTGCATCCTGGTCGGCTATCCCGGCAGCATCACCTCCTCCTGGCAGCGCGCGGGGCGCGTTGGACGCTCCGACCGCGAGTCGCTCGTGATTCTGGTGGCGCTCCCCGACGCGCTGGACCAGTACTTCATGCGCCACCCGTCCGAGTTCTTCAGCCGGGAGTTCGAGCGCGCCGCGGCCGATCCGGGCAATCCCCTGATCGCCTCCCAGCACCTGATCTGCGCCGGCGCGGAGATCCCGATCACCGAGCAGGACCGGGACATCTATTCCCCGGCGACGCTGGGGATGACGGCGAGGCTCGCTTCGGAGGGGGGCCTCGTGGCCGACGCCGGCGGCCAGACCTGGTATTCACTCAGGCGCAACCCCCAGCGCGACGTGAACCTCAGGTCAATCGGCGCCGGATACACCATTCTCGCCGTGGAGCCGGAGCGCACCATCGGCACGGTGGACGGCGTGCGCGCTTTCATCGAGTGCCACCAGGGCGCGATCTACCTGCATCAGGGGCAGCAGTTCGAGGTCCTCGAGCTGGATCGCGAGCGGCGCAGGATCCTCGCGCGACGCGTGGAGCGCGACTACTACACGCAGGTCGTCTCGGAGAAGGAGACCGAGATCCTCGAAGTCCTCTCGTCGCGGTGTACGCCGGGCTACCAGGTGAGCCTGGGCCGCCTGAGGGTGACACAGGAGTTCAAGGAGTACGTCAGGCGGCGCATCTCCGACCAGCAGAAGATCAGCTCCCATCCGCTCGACCTGCCTCCGATGGTCTACGAGACCGTCGGCCTGTGGTGGGAGATCCCCGAGGCCGTGAGAGAGGGCGCGACGCGTGCCGCGTTTCACTTCATGGGGAGCATCCACGCCTCCGAGCACGCCGCGATCTCGCTCTTTCCGCTGCTGGCCATCTGCGACCGGGGCGACATCGGCGGGATCTCCTACCCGGCCCATCCTCAGACCGGCGGGTCCGCGGTCTTCATCTACGATGGATACCCGGGCGGGATAGGGCTGGCCGCGCAGGGATTCGAGCGCGTCGAGACCCTGCTGGGTCGCACCCGCGATCTGGTCGCCTCCTGCCCCTGCGAGCAGGGGTGCCCATCCTGCATCCACTCCCCAAAATGCGGCAGCGGCAACCATCCCCTGGACAAGGCCGGCGCGCGCTACGTGCTCGAGGAGCTGGCCAACCCCACGGAGGCGAGACGCGAGTGCGGGACGGCGAGGCCCGTCGCGGCGATACGGCCCGCACCGGCCGCCGGGCCCACCGCCAGGGAGCCCGCCTCCGCGCCGGGGCGCCTCCTGTTCTTCGATCTGGAGACGAAGCGAAGCGCCGAGGAGGTGGGTGGGTGGGGAAGGATCCACGAGATGGGGATGGCGCTGGCGGTCGTCTACGACGAGGCGGCCGGTTCCTATCGCACCTATTTCGAGGCGGACGTCGATCGGCTGATCATCGATCTCATGTCGGCCGACATGGTGGTCGGCTTCAACGTCAAGCGGTTCGACTACGCCGTGCTCGCCGGATACCGCGAGGCCGCTTTCGAACGCATCGCGACCTGCGACATGCTCGAGGAGATCCACAGGAGGATCGGGTTCCGCCTCAAGCTGAACGACCTGGCGGAGACGACCCTCGGCGCCGGCAAGTCGGCCGACGGGCTGCAGAGCCTGCGCTGGGTGCGCGAAGGCCGCCTCGACCTCGTCGAGGAATACTGCCGCAAGGACGTGGAGGTGACGCGGCGACTCTACCAGTTCGGGCGGGAAAACCGATACCTCCTCTACCGCGATCGGATCGGGCGCCCCGTGCGCGTGCCCGTTGAGTGGTAGGACTCACCATTCGGTCGAACCGCTCCGGGCTCTTCTTGACAGCGATCGCGCGCCAACTCTAAAGTGAGGCGAGCTCATTGGCAGTCGCTCCGCGAGGTGGACGTCTCATGGCGACTCCGCTCCCCTCTCTCGATACTCCGGTCGAGGAGGGGTTTTTTGTTTCCGTTCGGGAGGAGGTGACAGACGATGGCACGATTCCGCATGGATGACCTCAAGTCGATCGAACATGCTCCGACGTCCCCGGCGAGCCTGAGGAGCAAGATCGCCGAGGTGATCCTCAGCTCGACGCACGCCAGGGCGCGCGTCGAGGCGATCAACCCCGAGACCGGCGAGTACCGTGTGGTCCTCCAGGGAACGCTCGACCGCGAAGCCTCGAAGTTCACGGAGTTCTAGCCCCCGCCCGCTCCAGAAGGAGGTGACGTGACATGGCCCGCTTCCGCATCCAGGACATCCGCTGCATCGAGAGCTCACCGACAGCGCCGGGCACGCTCAAGAACAAGCTCGGCGAGATGCTCTTCAGCAGCATCAACTGCACCGCCAGGGTCGAGGGCTTCAACCTCGACACCGGTGAATACCGCATCGTCCTCCAGGGAACGCTCGACAAGGAAGACTCCAGGTTCGACGAGGTGTGAATCGGCATTGAGCCTTCCCCTCCGCCCGATGGGGCGCGCGGCGCGGACTCGCCGGCGCCGCCGGGCGGGGGGTCTCACGCTGGGATCCCGCGATGTCGAGGCGTCAGGCCGGTTGGGAGGACGAGGAACCGGCGGTGGACGCCGGGCCGATGGCCTTGATCGGTCTGACGTTCGGGACTTTCCCCGAGGTCACTGCTCTCAACAAGAGGTTCGTGCCGGGCCAGCGGCGGCTCAAGCTCACCCTGGACGTGCACCTCGGCGCCGGCACGGCGCACGCGAGCCCTTCCTCCCTCATCGAGGGGCTCGAGCGGATCTGTCCCAGCCTCTCCCGGCACGTCTGTTGCGGGGACAATCGGATCCAGGAGACCTTCTTCGACGCCGGGCGGCGCCCCTCCTGCGCGATGCGGGAGGTCGACGACACCGTGGACACCGCCCACCTGCTGGAGCACCTGATCATCGACTTCCAGCACGGCATCGCGGACATGCGCGTCTGCAGCGGCGTCACGTGCGGCTACAGGGCGCCTGAGCACCGGTACGACCTGTTCGTCGAGTCGCCCGACGAGCGTGTCAGCCGGCTCGGCGTGGCGCTCGCGATGGACCTCATGAACGGGCTGCTGCGCGGAGTCCCCGCCGATCCGCTCTACGCCAAGATCGTGAGGCTGGCACGCCACGTTTACCGCGGCCCGGACAGAACCGTCACACCTCGGAGCACGAGCTCCGCCCTCGAGGGGGACCGGCAATCCCTCAGCGCGTTGCTCTCGCTGGCGGAGCTGGGCTTCCTGCGGGAGATCGAGGCCTCGATGAACTTCAGCGGAATGCCGATCTTCTCGGTCGGTGACATCGGACCTTGACTTGGGTTCGGATCGAGGCGTAAGATGAGCGCCCGATTTGCGACACCCGTTGGTCGCGGGCGCGCATTCACCAGTTCAGACGATTTCACTCATTCGTCCCGAAACCGCGTGCGGGCCGGCGCTCCTTTTTCACACCGGGGAGCCGAGCCGCCCACCGCAAGGGGAGCCAGCTCCACCGTGCGTCTCGCCACCGTCACCCCGGCCAGCTCCGAGGAACTGCGCGAGGCCGTCCTCGCCGATCTCGATGCCCTCTCGCCCGGGATGCGCGCGGTGGCCGCCTCCATCCCGATCGCCGGCAGGGGCGCCATCGATCTGCTCGCCGCCGATGAGCACGGCGGGCTCGCCCTCGTCTCGTTTCACCTCGAGGCAGATCCCGAGGCTGTGGCCCGGGCGGTCGATCAGTGGGAGTGGATCGCCGCCAACCTCGGCCTGCTGCGCGCGCTCGTGCCCGTCGTCGGCCTCGACCTGTCCCGGCAGCCCCGCCTGCTCCTCGTGGCCGGCGCGATTTCCGGCGAAACGCTGCGCCTGGCCGCCTGCCTGGCGGAGCCCGACATCGAGATCCACGAGGCGACGCTCGTGTCCGCCGGCGGGGCGCGAGGCGTCCTGCTCCGGCGCGCGCGCGCGGCGGGCCCGATTGCGGCAGCCGCGGGGATCGACCCGGCGCTGGCCGGCCTGCCGGCCGGAGAGGCCCGCTCCCTGATGCGGCGCGTCATCGAGGAGCTGAAGGGACCCCGGGAGGACGGCCACGGCATCGCGCCGGAGGCGATCGCGGGAGGCGTCGACCTGCGCCGCGAGGGGCGCGTCTTCGCGTCACTCATATCCACGCCCCGGGGGGTGGAGCTCAGGCTCTTCGATCCGGCCCGGTCGCTGCCGATCACCGACGACGCGCAGTGCCGTGACGCGGCGCGCGCGATTTCGGGCGCATCGAGCGGCGTGACCGATCGGGGAGGCGCCCCCGAAATCGCGGATTCACGTGCGCCCGCAAGGGCGGCGCTCACCACCGAGGAGATAGCCGAGTTCGGGCGTCTCGGGGCCGCGGCGCCCGAGAGCGGCGAAGGGCCGGCCGCGCCCCCCGGGGCTCCGGAGGAGCGAGGCACCTCCGATCCGCCCCCCGTCCGGATCCTCAAGACCGGCTTCATGGAGAACTGATGTCGGGCAGGAAGAAGCGGGCGCTCGGGCGCGGCATGGCCGATCTCGTCGAGGGGTCCTTCTCGTCGATCGTGGAGCCTCCCGCTCCGGCCATGACCGCGCGGGCGGTCCACCCCGCGGCCGAACCGGCCTCCGCGGCGCGTCCCTTCGATGTCGTCAGCGTCTCGAGCGGCAAGGGGGGCACCGGCAAGAGCGTGCTGGCCTGCAACCTCGGCGCGATCCTCGCGGCCACCACCCGTGTCACGATCCTCGACGCGGACCTCGGGCTCGCGAACATCCACATCCTCTACAACATGACGCCTCGCTACAACGCCTCTCACCTGATCTCGGGAGAGAGGCGGGTCGAGGAGGTCCTCGTACGGGGGCCGCGTGGTGTCAACGTGATCCCGGGCGGCTCGGGGATTCCGGACCTGACGAACCTCAGCGCTGCGAGGTTCGGCGCCCTTGTGGACGGGATCGCTTCACTCGATCGGGTGACAGACCTCCTCATCATCGACACGCCGAGCGGGATCGACCGGCAGTCGCTCCTCTTCCTGCTGGCTTCGGACCACGTTCTGGTGGTGACGACCGGCGACGTCACCTCCATGACGGACGCCTACGCCGTCATCAAGGCGATCTTCGCGCGCCGGCCCGATGCTTCCGCCCTCCTGGTGGTCAATCAGGCGGGCTCCGAGGCTTCGGGGCTCGAGACGTACCGCAAAGTCGCCCACGTGACGCGCAAGTTCCTCTCGCGGGAGCTGGAGCTGGGCGGCATCATCCCGTTCGACGAGAGAGTCGAGAGCTCGATCGCCGAGCGGGTGCCGGTGGCTCTCTCCCACCCCGACTCCCCCGCGGCGCGCGCGATGATCTCGATCGCGGCGCGTCTCGGGCCGCGGGCCGCGGCTCCTTCGTCCTCCCGGCAGCCCTTCGCCACACGGCTCAGGGTGCTGCTGTCGGGCCTGGCGAACTGAGGGCGGGCGGCGTGCGCGTCATCAGCGTCATGAACCAGAAAGGGGGATGCGGCAAGACCACGACGGCCGTGAACCTCGCGGGGGCGCTGCGGCTGGCCGGCCAGAAGGTGCTCATCGTGGATCTCGACCCACAGGCCCACGCCACGATGGGGCTCAACGGTGGGCTCGCGTCCCCGATCGTCCGCACGGTGCACGAGGCGCTCATGAGGCGAGGCAGTCTCGAGCCCGTGCTCGTCGAGATCCAGCCCGGATTCGACCTGGCCCCATCGGGAGATGACCTCTTCTTCGCGGAGAGGGACCTCGGCTTCGACGATGAGGGGGAGGGGCGGCTCGCCGAGTGCCTGAAGGCGACGCCCCGGGACTATGACTTCGTCGTGATCGATTGCCCTCCCAGCCTCGGGGTACTGACCTTCAACGCGCTTCGGGCGTGCGACGAGATCCTGATCCCCGTGGAGATCGGCTTCTTCTCGCTCAACGGCGCGGGCAACTTCCTGCGCTCGCTGCAACGCTACAGGAGGCGCTGGCTGTCGGAGAAACGCATCCGCGCGCTGGCGACCATGTTCGATCGCCAGACGACCTTCGCCCGCGAAGTGGTCGCCGAGATGGAACGCTTCTTCAAGGAGGCCCTCTACCGCACGATGATCCATCGCAACGTGCGCCTGAAGGAGGCCGCATCCTTCGGCGTCCCCGTGACGCAGTACGACCCGCGATGTCGCGGCTCGCAGGATTACATCTCGCTCGCCGAGGAGGTGCTGCGGGAACAGACCGAGGGAGTCTGGACAGGTCCCGGACTGGTCCTCAAGGAGACGAGCGATGACCGACCCGGTCATGCTGCTGAGTCAGGTCCACGGTGAAGGGCGCGTCACCTTCCGCGCCCTGAGGGCCGCCGGGTTCTTCACGCTGGAGGGCGTGGCTGAAGCCTCGGTCCACCACCTCTCCGATCGGGCGCACCTGAGCGTCCAGACGGCGCGCCGTCTCAAATCGGGGGCCGAGGAGATGATCGACCGCGGCATCGGAGGCTCCCCCACGCCCTCGGATCCACCCGCGGGAGCGCGGGCCAGGAGCACCCGGGCCCCCGGGGCCAACGAGCGGGGGGAAAGAGCCGCCGCCGGGGGAGACCCGCCTTCGCCATGGCCGGGCGAGGGAGTCTCCCTCGATGAGGCGGCCCTCCTCTGGCAGGGATCCGACCCATTCCCCGAGCCCGCCCCCCCTCGCCATGCCGAGATCGCGGCCGCGGCCGTGATGGCCGCTGAGCTGGTCCGCGCGCCGGCGCCGCGCAAGTCGATCGCAAGCCGAGCCGAAGGAACCTTCTGGTCGTTTGGTTGAGCGTCATCACCGTCGAGTGGTAGACTGCCTCCGCGTCAACAAGGAGGCGCCATGACTCCTCCCACCACACACTCCTCGCATACCAGGAGGGGACACGCGACGATCCCCGTGCTCGATCCGAGGCCGGCGCCCGGAGTTCCGCCGGCGCGGGACGGGGATCCGGCAGGATCCGGGATGCCGTCGGCGCAGCCGGCGCTGGTGACCTGCTCGGTCTGCGATGAGGACCTGAGCCTGCAGGGGCTTCCCTACAGGATCGTCCTGCGCTGCACGCACGGGGACGTCTAGGAACCGGTCGTCGCCACCGGCGCGGGGACCGCGACCGTCTCGGACCCCTCGACCCGGGTAATCACCACGTCGGCGAAGGCGTTCTCGGGAAGGTCCGCGTCGAGGGTGAGGTCGATGAAGTTGGAAGTGAGCGCGCGCGCCCTGCCATCGGCCCGGCGTCCGGCGAGGACCAGCGCGCGCAGGCGGCGCGCCATCTGACTCCGGCGGAAGTCTCGCGAGAGATCCCCGCCCAGCGCGCGCAGCCTCCGTCCCCGTTCCGCGACGGCCGGTGGAGGGACCTGTCCGGGCATCAACGCCGCGGGGGTCCCGGGGCGACGCGAGTACGGGAAGACGTGGAGGTAGTTGATCGGCATCGAGCGGATGAAGCTCACCGTTTCGCCGAACTCCCCCTCCCCTTCTCCCGGAAACCCCACGATGACGTCCGCGCCGATCCCGACGTCGGGGATCCTCGACCGGAGCATCTGCATGACGCGGGCATAATGACTCGTCCGGTAGTTGCGCCGCATCGCGCGAAGCACCCCGTCGGATCCGCTCTGTATTGGCACCTGCAGGTGTCGGGCCACCTTCGGCTCATCGGCGATCACGGCCACAAGCTCCGGGGTCACGCAACGCGGCTCGACGGAGTTGAGGCGGATGCGGAAGTCCCCCTCCCGGCGCGCCAGCCTCGACAGCAGGCCCGCGAGATCCTCGCGCGGCGTGAGGTCCTTGCCGTAGTCGCCCGTATTGACCCCGGTGAGCACCACCTCCCGGAAGCCCGCGTCGAGCAGGAGCCCCAGCCGGCGCTCGAGCTGGACGGGAGGGACGCTGCGCGAGGCGCCGCGCACCTGGGGTATCACGCAATAGGAGCAGGACAGATCGCACCCCTCCTGGACGCGCAGGAAGGCCCGCGTCCTCTCTCCGAAGTCAGGCAGCGTCTCCTCCGCCACGCGGTCGGCGCACCCGTCGGCCAGCTCGTCCGGGAACCTCTCGTGCAGCAAGGTCAGGATGAGCCTGGACGCCCGCGGGCGCTCTTCGCGTGTCAGGACGAGGTCGACCTCGGGCATCGCGCGCAGCGCCTCCGGGTCACGCTCGGCGTAGCAGCCCGTCGCCACGATGAGGGCGCGCGGGCTCTCGCGTCGGCGCCTGCGCAGGGCCTGCCGAGCGTCCGCGTCGGCGGCCCCGGTGACGGTGCACGTGTTGACGATCACGAGCAGCGCCCCGGCCGGATCGGGGACCAGCGTGGCCGCGCCACGCAGCGCTCCGGCCAGCTCCGCCGAGTCGAACTGGTTCAGCTTGCATCCCTGCGTCGTGATGTGAAGTCCGATCATTTCTCTTCCGTTTCCGCGGAGACGGCCCGGGCCTTCACCTCCACTTCGGCCGCCATCTTCCGCTTGTGCCGGACGAGGGCGGCGCGAAGATGGACGACGCGCCGCGCAATGATCTGCACGGCGAACAGCCCGGCGTTGTGCGCCCCCCACGGGCCCACCGACATGACCGCCACCGGCACCCCGAGCGGCATCTGCACGCTCGAAAGCAGCGCGTCGAACCCCGCCAGCGGGCTCGAGGCCAGCGGCACCGCGATGACTGGCACCGTGGTGCCGGCGGCCAGGACGCCGGCCAGGTGAGCCGCGCCCCCGGCTCCGGCGATGATCGCGTCGAGGCCGCGCTCGGCGGCGGTCCGGGCGTAACGTGCCGCTCGCTCGGGGGATCGGTGCGCCGAAGCCACGGTCAACTCGTACTCCACTCCGAACTGCGAGAGGACCTTCGCCGCCTCCCGCATCACCGGCAGGTCGGAATCGCTTCCCATCACGATGCCGACCCGGCCGCGGCCCTCCGCGGGCGTCCTGCTCATGAGATCATCCCTCCCGCTCCCTAGGAGTGTGTCCGAGTAATGGCTCGGGTCGCGCCGCGAGCCGCGACAGGGCCGCGCCGCCGATGTCGCGTCTGAACTGCATCCCCTCGAATGAAAGGCATTCGACTCCCGCGTAAGCCCTGTTGAGGGCTTCGCCCAGGTCCCGGCCGAGGGACGTCACGGCCAGCACACGGCCCCCGGCGGTCACGATCCTATCTCGAAGCGAGCCGTCCCGCTCGCGGCGCGTCCCGGCATGGAAGACCTCGGTCTGAGGGACCTTCGCCGCCATCTCCAGACCCCGGATCATGCGTCCCGTCTCGGGGGAGCCGGGATACCCCGCGGAGGCGAGCACCACGCAGGCGGCCCATTCCGGCCGCCACCTGATCCGCCCGGCGATGTCACGCATACGGCCGCCGGCGTCCGACGCCGCCACGAGCAGCGGGACCAGGTCGCTCTCGAGGCGCGGCATCAGCACCTGTGCTTCCGGATCCCCGAATCGCGCGTTGTACTCCAGAACCATCGGTCCGCGTTCCGTCAGCATCAGGCCCGCGTAGAGGACGCCGCGGTAGGGAGATCCTTCCTCGGCCATCCCCGCGATCGCGGGCTGAATCACGCGCTCCATGATCCGACGCTCCATGTCCGGGTCGAGGTCGGTGGAGGGCGAAAGGGCCCCCATCCCTCCCGTGTTGGGGCCTGTGTCGCCGTCACCGAGGCGCTTGTGATCCTGGCAGGAGGCCAGGGGCGTCGCGGACTCGCCGTCCGTCAGGGCGAAGAAGGAGATCTCGGCGCCGGTGAGACATTCCTCGATGACGATCCGCTCGCCCGCGGCGCCGAAACGCTTCTCCTCCAGAATCGCCCGGGCCGCCTCCTGGGCCGAGGCCCTGTCGGGCGCCACAACCACTCCCTTGCCGGCCGCCAGCCCGTCCGCCTTGACCACGATCGGGAAGGAGCGCTCCGTGGAGCCGAGCCAGTCCAGCGTATCGCGGCAGGAGGAGAAGACCTCGAAAGGGGCGGTCGGGATCCCGTGGCGCTGCATGAACTCCTTGGCGAAGACCTTCGACCCCTCGAGCCGGGCCGCCGCACGAGACGCGCCGAAGACGGCCAGCCCGCGCCGCGTGAGCTCGTCCACGAGCCCGGACATCAGAGGCGCCTCGGGGCCCACCACCGTCAGGTCGATCCGCTCCTTTACCGCAAGGTCGGCCAGCGCGGCCACGTCGGTGAGGCCCCTGGCGGGGGCGGGAAGACAGGACGCATGGTCCTCGATGCCCGCGTTGCCCGGCACGCACATCAGGTCGGCGCGCGATCGCAGGAGAGGGCTGCCGCCGATTTTCCAGACCAGCGCGTGTTCGCGACCGCCACCGCCGATGACGAGGATTCGCATGGAAGTCGTGGATCCTTCCACAGGGTGCCGGGTGAGTCAATCGCCCAATCGGCTCAGCGCGCCTTTCCGGCCGCCGTCGTGGTCGGGGGGGCCCCGGCTGAATAGTGGCGGCGCAGCGCGTCGAGGAAGGCCTCCGCAACTTTCTGACGGAAGGAGGCCCGCTTGAGGAGAGCCGCGTCCTCGTTGTTGTTGAGGTTCACCACCTCCAGCAGAAGGCTCTGAGGGACGAGGCTCGTCCGGATGACGGCGGGGGTCCAGGAGCGGCGCCTGCGAATCACGTGATCGCGGATCGGCTCGTAGGCGTGCACCGGCAGACCCGCGGCGGTGAACGCGGCGATGAGCCTGGCGGCGAGGCGGCGCGAGAGCCCTTCCGCGGTCTCGCGTTCCCCCGTGGAGAACTTCACGTATCGCAGCTCGCCCACCTCCTTGCGATCGTACATGCGGCCGACGTGGCCGTAGGTGCCGGTCCGGTATCCCTGTCCCGGCACGTAGACCATCGCCCCCCGCACCGAAGGGTGCAGCGAGTCGGCGTGCACGCTGACGAAGACGATCCGCTCCGGGTTCGCCCCCGCCGCGATCGCGGATCGGAAGTAGGAGTTCACCAGATACCAGCGCAGATTGACCCCGACCGTGGCCACGTGGGGCTGGCGCGGGAAGTAGACGGGGGTCGTGAGAAGGAACTCGTCGCGGTCCACGCCGAAGGGCCCTTCCTGAGGCGCGAAGCCGCTGCTGCGGTCCTTGATCGTGGTCAGGACGCGCGCGGCGGTTGTGCGCTCCGCGAGCTCCTTGATCCGGCACACGATGTCGAAGACGTAGTCGTCCTCGTGCACGCCGTTGCGCTGCGCGCCGACGTCGTCGCCTCCATGCCCGGCATCCAGAATAATCGTGATGCCCCCCAGGTCGCGCGCCCGCGTCGTGATCTGGTGACGTTCCGCCGCAGCCAGCCCTTTCTCGTACTTTTCGCGCAACGGGTCTCCCTGCGGCAGGTGCTCGGGCAGGATGAGGTCGCGCGGGATCTTCACCGGATACCCGATGGGGATGGAGGTGAGCTTCTTGATTCCGCTCAACTGGACGATCCTGGCGGCGACCGCGGAGACGTCATCGGGGTCGAGCCTCCCCGTGAACCGCGCCACCACCGCCGAGTAGAGCGCCTCGCCGGCCTTGAGCCGGTAGACCGCGTAGCTGGCCGCGCCGTCGTCCATGAAGGTCAGGTCCCCGGCCTTTACGGGCAGAGCGGGCTTCCGCGGCACGGGAGGAGGCGCCGGCTCGGGCGGCGGGGTCTTGAGAAACACCGGCGAGAGAATGGCCGCCGGGATCGTGACCTCGGCGCCGGCCGACAGCGGGGCCCACTCGATCCCGTTGGACTCTGCCAGGTCATCGGCGAGGCTGGCGTCCCCCGTGAACCACAACGCGACGCTCTCGAGAGTCTGGCCGTCGTCCCCCTCGGGGACGCGATGGACCCAAGCCTCGTCGCCGGGACCGTCGCCGGGGAAGAGCGCGACGAGGCACCGGGCGCGTTCCCCGGCCGAAAGGATCTCGAACGGTATCGCGTAGAAGAGGCCCGGCCGGACGGGCCGGCCGGCGTTGGCCTTCTCGATGTCGGCCCATCGACGCTCCGAGCCGGCGTAGGCCACGGCCAGCGAGATGTAGCTGTCACGCGGGCCCGCCTGGACCTCCAGGAAGATCCCGTTGGCCTTCTCGAGCGTGGCGACGACGGAGCCGGCGACGGGGGCGCGCCGGGTGCTCGCGGCGCGTGCCGGGGTGAGGGCGGGATGCGGCAGGAGAAGCGCCGCGACGAGGACGCTCGCGCGCGCGCAGCCTCTCCCGCGCGGCATTCCGGTCAATCATCCACCGCGAGCGGTGGCGCCTGTTTCATGACGTTCAGGTCCGATTCGAGGGCGGCAGCCACCGAGAAGATCGTCGGCTCGTCGAAGTACCGCCCCAGGATCTGGCATCCGATCGGCAGGCCCGCCTTCGTGAACCCGCACGGGATCGACATGGCCGGGACGCCGGAGAGGTTCGCCGTGACCGTGTAGATGTCGGACAGGTACATGGCGAGCGGGTCGTCGAGCTTCTCGCCGAGGCGAAAGGCCGGCGTGGGAGTGGTGGGGCCCACCAGCACATCGACCTTCTCGAAGGCGCGCGCGAAATCGCTTCGGATCAGCGTGCGCGCCCTCATCGCCTTGAGGTAGTAGGCGTCGTAGTAGCCCGCCGAGAGCGCGTAGGTTCCCAGCATGATCCGCCGCTTGACCTCCGGACCGAACCCGGCCTGCCTCGTCCTGCCATACATCTCCTTCAACGTGGAAGCGTGCGGATCCCTGAACCCGTAGCGCACGCCGTCGTACCGGGCGAGGTTCGAGGAGGCCTCCGCGGTGGCCACCAGGTAGTAGGCGGCGATGGCGAAGTCGGTGGCCGGCAGGGAGACCTCGACGATCTCGGCTCCCCGTGCCGCGAGGGCGTCATGGCAGCGCCTCACCCCGGCCGCTACCTCCGGGTCGAGCCCCCTGCCGAAGAACTCGCGAGGCACGCCGACCCGCAATCCCGCGATCTCGCGCCCACGCCCTTCCGCCGCGCCGATATAGTCCGCCACCGGCTCGACGGAGCTGGTCATGTCCCGTGGATCGTGGCCCGCCATCGCCGACAGCCCCATGGCCGCGTCCCGAACCGTCCTGGCAATTGGGCCCGCCTGATCGAGCGACGACGCGAAGGCGACGAGGCCGTATCGCGATACGCGGCCATAGGTCGGCTTGAGCCCGACCGTCGCGGTGAAGGCGGCCGGCTGGCGGATGGATCCCCCGGTGTCGGTTCCCACAGCCAGGGGGACCTCCCGCGCCGCCACGGCGGCCGCCGAGCCACCGCTGCTTCCGCCGGGCACTCGTTCGAGGTCCCAGGGATTGCGCGTCCTCTTGAATGCCGAGTGCTCGGTGGAAGACCCCATCGCGAACTCATCCATGTTGGTCTTGCCCAGGATGACGGCGCCTGCGTCGACCAGGCTCTTGACGCACGTGGCGTCGAAGGGGGGACGGAAGCCCTCCAGGATGCGTGACCCGCAGGTGGTCGGCGCCCCGCGAACGCACAGGACGTCCTTGATGGCGACAGGCACTCCCGCCAGTGCCCCCGCCGGCTCGCCGCTCGACCTGCTCCGGTCGAGCCACACCGCCCGGGTCTGGGCCGCGTCGGCCATGACCGAGAGGAATGCCTCGACGCGAGGCTCAACCCTGCCCAGGTGGTCGAGGTGCGCCCGGACGATCTCCACCGCCGAGGCTTCGCCGCGCGCGAACAGGTCGCGCAGGGGGCCCGCCCCCAGGCGCGCGAGGTCGGTCACGTGATGACCCGGGGGACCTTGAAGTGGCCGCGCCCGCTCTCCGGTGCGTTGGAGAGAGCCTCCTCCTCTGCCAGCGTGGCCCCTGGGACGTCCTCGCGCAGGGGCCCGGTCATCCCCTCCGCGACACCGATCGCTGGCTCGACTCCTCGCGTATCGAGCGCGTTGAGCTTGTCCACGAATGCGAGGACCTGATCGAGCTGGCCACGCATCAGCTCGAGCTCTTCATCACCGGCGTCCGAGGACTGGATGTGGGCGAGCCCGGCGATCCGCCTGACTTCTTCGAGGGTTATCTTCATCTGGGCAGGTGGCTCTCCCGGCGAGCATGGTAGAACAGGCCCCCGGCCCCTTTCAACAACGGCGCGCGTTGACACCGCGCGGCGCCACATCTAGAGTCTGCCTCATGTGCGGGCTCGCCCCCCTCTTTCTCCTGCTGGCCGCTTCCACAGGCCCCGTGGCGGCGCAGGCGCCCTCCCCGGCTTCGCGCGCCCTCGTGACGGTCAGGACCCTCGTGATCGACTCGCTCGGCACCCGGACGGTCGACACGAATCTGGCGCGGGTCCCCTTCGGTGGCACGGGGCTGCTGATCAGAAGGGTCCCTTATGCCGGGCCCCCGCTCTCCTTCCGACTCGCGGTGACCGCCGGCCCTCCTCAGGAGGCCGGGATCGCGCTCACCATCGCGGCCGACACCTGGAGCGGCGGCGGCTCCACGCCCCCTCCCGGCGCACAGGTCTCCCACAGGGAGGAGGCGACCGTCGTTTCGTCCGAAGGCTCCTATCTGTTCGAGATCGACCACGACGAGGGCGCGGACCGGCGCGTCGTGCTGAGCCTCTCGGTTCGGGCTGCGTCGGACGAGGAGATGAGCATCCCGCCGCCGGCGCCGATCTCCGGTACCGTGCGATTTCAGATCGAAGTCACGCGGGAGTGCGGGGGCCAGTCGGACCCTCCCGACGAGCAGGTGCTGAGCACGATGGTGGGGCTTCCCGTTTCGTACACTTCGGGAATGAAGGTTCCGGCCGCCGTCCGCGGAGGCGAGCGCCGGTTCGTCGGCCTGTCGGTCACACTCACTCCCGAACGCGCCCAGGGCGATCTGATCACCGTGAGGGTGGAGCTCTCGGGAGCCGATTTCGTCGATGAGGCACGAACCCGCCTCGAGCCTATCGGATTGACCGAATCCCGCACGGTGAGCTCCGGCACCCGATTCGAGCTGACGGTCGGGCTGCCGTCGGGATCGGCGGCTCCGGGCGCGGAAGTCCGGCCGGTCTCCTACCGGGTTGTCGTGGTTCCGACGCTCGGAGTCTGACGCGAACGGCCCGCCCCCCGGTAAACAAAACATCCGGATCAGGGTCTATCGTGATGGCGTTCAGGTGGGTCGGCCCGGTGAAGTGGGGAATCCGGGCGGCCTCGGGACGCGGGAGGCGATGCGGGAAGTGCCGCCAGGGGCACCACCGCCGCGGGCCGGCTCAAAATCCTGACGGCCGAACCGCAACGGATTCTTGACACAATCGCATTCCGCGTGGTATGAGATGTCGTCCATTTCTGTGCGGGGCGGAGGTTTATTCAGCCGTAGTCTCATCACAGGATCACGCCGGTTACCTCAGTCCGCTTTCCTGCAAAATCGCAGGCCGGCCGGCGGACAGTGAACCGCCGGGGCTCATCGCGGCCCTTCTGATCCCTGGGCATCGATGGAGGTCTTTCATGTCGGCGAGACGGTTTTCTACTTTGTTCGGAGCGCTTCTGATCGTTCAGGGGCTGTGCTTTCCGCTCCTGTTTGCCCAGGCGACCACCTCGACCGTGAAAGGCCGTGTCGTCGATACGGATGGGTCGGGTCTCCCCGGCGTGGTCGTCATGATCAAGAGCAAGAGTCAGCCCAGCGGAAACAAGCAGGTCGTCACGGACATCGAGGGCAACTACAGGATCCCCCTCCTGAACCCGGCAAACGACTACTACATCAAGGTCGACTATCCCGGCTTCGCTCCCATGGAGCTGGGTCCGCTGGATCTGGACGCGGGCAAGACCACGGTGGCGGACCTGACGCTGCGCAGCACGGCGGAGACCACCGAGGTGATCCACGTGGAGTCCCAGGGAAATATCGTCGATACCGAGGGGACCAAGACCGCCAGCTCCTACAGCGCGGAGTTCATCGAGGGGCTGCCGATCATCGGGAAGAACTACCAGGACATCCTGACCCTCGCTCCGGGCGTCACCGACACCGACGGTGACGGCAACCCCAACGTGCATGGCGCCCGCGACACAGGGCTGCAGTACCGGCTCGACGGCGGCAACGTCACCGATCCCGTCAGCGGCACGTTCGGCCAGAACCTCAACTCGGACATCATCGAGGAGGTGGAGGTCATCACCTCGGGCGCCTCGGCCGAGTATGGCCGCGCCGACGGCGGCTTCGCCAACGTCATCACGAAATCGGGCGGCAATGATTTCGAGGGGAACATCAACTTCCAGTGGCGCGGCAAGTTCCTCAACGGCAACGGGGCCCTGAATAATGATATCAATAAGTTCGAGACTGATTACCCCAACTACTCAGATCTGCGCGGCGCGCTGAACCTCGGCGGCGCCGTCTTCAAGGACAAGCTCTGGTACTACGCATCCATCAAGAGGCTCGACGCCGAGAACCCGCTCAACCTGGCCGGCTCCAACATCGTGCGCACCGTCAAGGGGCTTTACGCGTTCGGGAAGCTGACCTGGCAGGCCAGCTCGTACAACAAGCTGGCGCTGCAGATTACCATCGACCCGCTGACCTTCACAGGTTTCGGGCTCGACCTGGGGGTTTCTCCCGATTCCGATTTCAAGTATTCGCAGGGCTCCACCACGCCCCAGCTCAAGTGGACATCGACCATCTCGCCGCAGCTCCTCCTCGAATCGCTCGTCACCCTCTATACCGGCGGGCAGAAGGTCGAACCGGTATCGAAGTATTTCACCCCCACCGAGACCGTGAAGAAGGTGAGCGGCCAGACCATCCAGGCCCAATACCCGTGCGACACCATCAACTGCAACCCGGCGCGCGGCGAGAAGCGGACCTATACGGTCGATCTGGTCAACGGACAGATCGGTGGGCCGTTCCCCTTCAGAGGCGACGACACGCGGGAGCGCAACAGCATCAAGACCGACCTCTCCTACAACATCGAGGATTTCCTGGGCCAGCACAACATCAAGGCCGGCATCGAGTTCGCCGACGAGAAGTTCCGGGATAATCCGGTCTTCAATCCGCAGTTGCTCGACGTGACCACTCCGTTCAACCCGCCACCGTCCAGTGGAGGCGGCCAGACCGCCAATACAGATGAGGTCAACGGCTTCCAGCTCCTCCTGACGTACGACCCGCTCGTGACGCCCCAGCGCGCGGCGAGCTTCAACAGCGGCGCCTACCTTCTCGACGCCTGGAAGCCGCGGCCGAACCTCACGGTCAACGTCGGCGTGAGGATCGACCGCGAGGACGTTGACACCTCGGGGTTCGACGAGTTCGATCCCCGGGCGGAACGGACAAAGGCCATCAAGCTCTGGAGCGCCTACTGCGCGGAAGCGAGGCTCCAGGAGACCATCAGGCCCGGGACCATCGCCGCGACATCGAACTGCTGGGACCCTGCGAAGTACAACGGCAACCCGCCCGAAGTCCCGACCAACAACATCTACACCGATCGGGACCAGGATGGGACCGTCGACGTGGATCCGAGCATCGCCTCCCTGGACCTCGACGGCAACGGCCGGATAAGCACCTCGGGGAACGAGGGGCAGGCGTTCTACCGGGATTTCACTCGTTACATCGGCAGGCAAACCTCCAACTTCGAGATCGTCAACAACAACCTGTCTCCGCGCCTCAGCATTTCCTGGGACCCGTGGGCCGACGGCAAGACCAAGGCGTTCGGCAACTGGAGCCGCTACTACGATCGCCTCTTCCTGGGCACGATCACCGGTGAGATCGGCCCCGACCGGGTAAGCTACGCGTTCCTACCCAACGCGAACCACGTCATCGTTCCGGGCCAGCTCTCGAAGGCCGCTTCGACCGTATCGATCACGCAGGTGGACCGGAACCTCAGGACGCCGTACACCGACGAGCTGAGCATCGGATTCGAGCGCGAGCTGGCGCCCGAGTGGTCCGCGGGCATCACGTACATCCGCCGGAAGAGCTACGACCTGCTGCAGGACACCGACTACAACCACATCACGTGCGAGCAGTACGGGGAAGTCTTCGGCATCGACCCGCTCCTCATCTGCGGGGACGGCAACCGTCTCGAGACCGACAAGTTCGGCCGGGTGGGGGTCGACCCCGCCGGCCAGGCGGTCGAGGGGGGCAACTTCGCGTTCAACAGGGGCTTCAGCCTGCCAAACCAGGCGCCGGACCTCTACACCGTGAACAACTCCTTCAACCAGATACTCCGGATCGGCAACTTCAACTCCTCTCGCTACGAGGCCTACGAGCTCAAGGTAGTCAAGAGGCTGCACCGCAACTGGCAGATGCAGGCCAGCTACACCTGGTCGGAGGCGTTCGGGCAGGCGGAGACCTTCGGCTCGGAGCTCGGCAACGACCCGCAGACGACAGACGACGAGGCCGGCTACCTCAATTTCGACCAGCGCCACATCCTCAAGTTCCAGGCCGTCACGCGGCTGCCCCATGAGGTCAGCTTCGGCACCGTCATCCAGTGGGCCTCCGGTACCCCCTACTCCGTCATCGCGAGGATCGCCGACCAGGACAGCACGGGCAACTCCACGTTCCGCACATTCTTCCCGACCGGTCAGCGAAACGACCAGCGCAACCAGGGCGCCTGGAAGATCGACACTCACCTCGAGAAGAACTTCGTCATCGGGAAGGTGCGGGCCTCCGGTTACCTCAACATCGAGAACCTGCTCAACACCGACGACCTGGCCCTCACCAGTTACAACATCGCGGCCTTCAACGGGATCGGCCTGAGAGGCACCCGCGAGTTCGGGCGCCGCTTCGAGCTGGGGGCGACCTTCAACTTCTAGCAACGTCACGGTCAGGGGTTATAATCAGGGGGCCACACCGGTGGCCCCTTTTCTTTCTCCGGGAGGTTGCGAAGATGCGGCACGCTTTCGCACCAGCACGGCCGATCCTGTTTCTGTCACTCGTGGCGTTGCTTTCTCCGGCTCGGGTTTTCGCCGCGGCCGCGGCCGACAGCTGGGATGTTCCCGAC
The DNA here is from genome assembly GCA_036505635.1 of Candidatus Polarisedimenticolia bacterium. GTDB lineage: Bacteria > Acidobacteriota > Polarisedimenticolia > JACPZX01 > DASXTC01 > DASXTC01. The sequence goes on along the minus strand of DASXTC010000032.1, from coordinate 69,260 downwards.
GCGAAGTGGCGCTCGGGGCCGGTAAAGCTCCTCCTCACCCGGGAGGAGGATCAGGCATACAAGAAGCTCAAGACGGACGAGGAGCGTGCGAGCTTCGTCGAGGCGTTCTGGGCCAGGCGGGATCCGTCTCCGGACTCGCCAGGCAACGAGTACCGCGAAGCCTTCTACCGCCTTTCCCGCGAGGCGGCCGCGCGCTTCACCGATGAGGGTGGCAAGGGCTGGCAGGACGATCGCGGCAAGGTGTTCATCCTGCTCGGGCCTCCCGACGACATCCAGCAGGAAGCCGGTCTGATCGGCTCCGATGCGACCTCCTCGAGCGGGTTCGACAGCCCCGCCGCGACCGCCGGTGGGGGCACTGCCGCGGAGGCACGTCCGCAGACACCCACCAAGAGGCTCAAGTTCATCTACTTCAAGAACCCGCTCAGCGGGAAGAACGACCGGCTCGAGCTCGATTTCCGATCCGATATGACGGGCGGATACACCCTCGAGCAGAAGCTCGACTGGAACCATCCATTCCTGAAGGGCCTCGCCCGCCTGCCAAAGCCCGCCGCCGCGGCCAAGGAAGGAGCCGGAGGGGTGGGGGCAGGGGCCTCACCCTCCCCCGCGGCCCCCGCGCCGCGACCCGTCCCCGCCGAGGCCCTCGCGCCGCCCGCGCCTCCCCCCGTCGAGGTGACCCCGCAGTCGGAGCTCATGCAGAGCGTCAGGACCGCCACCGACCTGCAGGCGACCGTGCCGCTCGATGTGACGACGAACTTCTACAAAGCCTCCAGCGGGACCTTCGCGACCCTCACGCTGGAGGTCAAGAGATCCGCGCTGCCGGCAGGAGTCGACCCCGCGTCACTCGTCCTGGCGGCCGAGATCCTGGACCTTCAGACCGGCGAGTCACTGCACCGCTTTTTCAAGGCCGACAGCTTCGGCGCCTACGACGGTAACACGGGACCGGCCGCCGGCGACGTGCTTCTGTACCAATCGGAGAGGCCGATCAACCCGGGCAAGTACAAGACAATCTTCGCCGTGAAGGACCCCAACTCGCACGCGATCGGGAAGCTGGAGAAGGAGATCGAGGTTCCGAGCTTCGAATCGGGCTCGTTTCAGCTCAGCACCGTCACCCTCGCGCGCAAGATCGAGCCGCTCGTCACGGCGCCGCCGGCCGACAAGCTGGTCCCCTTCGTCCTGGGGGCGTTCAACGTCGTGCCCCGGCCCGACAACGTGTACAAGGAAGGAGAGGAGCTCTCGTTCTACTTCCAGATCTACGGCCCCACCATCGACCCGGTCACCAACGCGGCCAGGGTCGATCTCTCGTACACGTTCGAGAAAAACGTCGCGGGCCAGTGGCGGGTGGTCAGCGGCCGCCCGGTGCTGACCCCGGGGCAGTCGGGCCTCGTGCAGGCGTTCAGCCTGCCGCTCAGGGGATGGCCGCCGGGCGAGTACCGCCTCTCCATCAAGGTCACCGACACCAAGGCCTCCCCGCCCAAGGAGGTCACCTCGGTGGTTCCCTTCTCGATCGCGGGGGCCCCCGGAGCCGCGAAGTCGAAGACCAAGTCGAAGGGATAGGTCGATGACAGGGCCACGCGCCCTCCTCTCTAGCGCCCTGGCCGCGACCGTCGTCCTGCTCGCCGGGGTCACGGCGCTCCCCGCCGCGCGCAAAAAGATCGACTACGTGGACAAGCCGACCACTCAATGGCGCGAGGGACCCGTCCGGTACATCATCACCAAGTGGGAGGACAACGAATACAAGGACCTCCGAACCCAGGAGGAGCGAGCCCGCTTCATCGAGGAGTTCTGGCGCCGGCGAGACGAGACCCCTGACACGCCCGGCAACGAGTACCGCGCGGAGTTCTGGAAACGGGTCCGCGACGCCAACCGGCTCTATTCGGACGACACCTCCACGACAGGTTGGCGCACCGACATGGGGAAGATCCACATCCTCAGGGGGCCGCCCGACGAGATCACGCGGGATCTGGTCGCGCAGGGGAACCGTGGCACTGTCATTTGGACTTACCGCAACGCGGGCGCCCCGGGGATCGGACCGAACGTGGTCGTCGCCTTCGCGCGCGACATCTCGGGCGAATTCCGCCTGTCGACCCAGCCGAGCAAGGATTCCGATCCCCGCATCGGCGGCGCCGCCGGGTACCAGCCTCCCATGGGCACCACTGCGATGGCCCGGTCGCAGACGCTCATCCTGCAGGAGCGCGCCGAGCGGGCCTTCAACCTCACCGATCCTCTGATACGGCAGGCCGGCGGGGCGGCCAGCGCGCCACCGCTGGCTCTCCTGACGGAGCTCACGAGGCTGCAGCAGCCCCGCAAGGAGTGGGAGGTCCGCGAGTCGATCACGACTCACGAGTTTTTCGGCGCCGTGCCGATCCGGGCCCGGGCAGAGTTCTTCCGGACCACGACCTCCAAGAGCCTCGTGGTGGTGACGGCCGGCGTGCGCAGCACGGGCGTCCATTACCGCCGTCTCGGCGGCCGCGAGGTGCCGGACGTTGTCCTCTACGGCCGCGTCCTGGACCTGACCGGCAACGACCTGGTCGCCAGCCTGGAGAAGGACTCCGATTTCGCCCCCGCCGCCGAGAACGCGGCCGCGGGGATCGATGACGACCTGCTCTTCCAGGCGCGGGTGCCGCTATCACCCGGTTCCTACAAGATCCTGCTGACGGCGGTCGATCGCGTCAGCGGGCGGGCCGGCTCCTACCAGGTGCCCCTTACGGTTCCGGACCTCGGGGCCACCGGGCTCACCCTCAGCAGCCTGATGCTGGCCCGCGCCATCTCGCCGGACGCGACCGCCTCTCCCTACGTGATCGGCTCGCTGAGGGTCCTGCCGCGGCTGAGCCAGACCTTCGCTCCCGGCGACGAGCTCGCCTTCTACTATCAGGTCTACGGCGCGGCAAAGGACGCTGCCACCGCCCTGCCAAGCCTTGACGTCGATTACGGCTTCTACACGGTCGAGGCGGAGAAGACCTACGACGTGGGGCACGTCTCGTTCTCCAGCCAGACCAGCGAAGCCCATGGATACTCGCTGGCGCTCAAGGACTGGCCTCCCGGGCCCTACCTCCTGCGGGTCCTCGTGACCGATCGGATAGCCGGGACCTCGGCCAGCCGCGACCTCGTCTTCGAGGTCCGTTGACGCCGGACACCCGACCGGATAAATTGGCGATTCCTTATGCCGAGCGCCGACTCCAGCGAAATGGCCCGCACGGGCCGCGCGATCCAGCTCCACAACACCATGACGCGCCGGGTGGAGCCTCTACGCCCCCTGGCGGAGCGGGAGGTCCGCATGTACACGTGCGGGCCCACTGTCTATGACTACGCCCACATTGGGAACTTCCGCGCCTACGTCTGGGAGGACACGCTCCGTCGATTCCTGAAGCACCGCGGTTACCGGGTGACCCAGGTGATGAACATCACGGACGTGGACGACAAGACGATCCGCGGCGCCGCGGCGGCCGGCGTCACACTGGACGAGTACACCAGCAAGTACATCGACGCCTTCTTCGAGGACCTCCAGACCCTGGGTATCGAGCACGCGGAGGCGTACCCCCGCGCGACGCGTCACGTCCCGGAGATGATCGATCTCTGCGAAAAGCTGATCGCCGCGGGGCACACCTACGAGAGCCAGGGTTCCCTCTACTTCAAGATATCCACGTTCCCCGGCTACGGTAGGCTCTCGCACCTCGATGCGGCCGGGATCCTCTCCGGCGCGCGCGTGGACTCCGACGAGTACGAGAAAGAGGACGCCCGCGACTTCGTGCTGTGGAAGTCGCGCAAGGACCAGGAGCCGTCCTGGAGCACGCGTCTGGGCGAGGGGCGCCCCGGCTGGCACATCGAGTGCTCGGCGATGAGCATGAAGTACCTCGGGGAAACCTTCGACATCCACACGGGCGCCGTCGACAACATCTTCCCCCACCACGAGAACGAGATCGCGCAGAGCGAGGCCGCGACGGGAAAGCCGTTCGTGGGCCTCTGGATGCACTGCGAGCACCTGATCGTGGACGGCGAGAAGATGTCCAAGTCCAAGGGCAACTTCTACACGCTGCGCGACCTCACGTCGCGCGGGCTCGAGCCCCGCGCCATCCGGTACTTCCTCATGACCGCCCACTACCGCAAGCAGATCAACTTCACGCTCGACGGCGTGGGGCAGGCGTCGGCCGCGCTCACCCGTCTGGACGATTTCTCGGACCGGATCGAGCGCGAACCGGCGGGGCGCGAGGGGGGCCTCGACGAGGTTCTCGCGCGGCACCGCGGGCGCTTCGAGGCGGCCCTGGACGACGACCTGAACACGCCCGAGGCGCTGGGGGCCGCCTTCGACCTGCTGCGGGAGGCCAACAGTGCGTTTGACCGGGCCGAGGGCTCGGCCGGCGAGCGCTCGGCGATCGCGGCCTTCTTCCAGGAGCTCCGATACGTCCTGGGGATCGCCCCGCGTCGCGTCGATCTGACCGGTGAGATTGAGGAGATGATCCGGAGGCGCGAGGAGGCCCGCCTGAATCGCGAATTCGCCACGGCGGACCGGATTCGCCACGACCTGCTGGACCGGGGGATCGTCCTGGAGGACACACCCCAGGGGGTCCGGTGGAAACGGAGGTGAGATCCTTGACCGACGACCCGCTCCTGCCCCGGATCCAGGTTCCACCTCCCGGTCCGAAGGCCCGGGCCATCATCGAGCGCGACTCCCGCGTGACCTCCCCCTCGTACACCCGCCCCTATCCCCTCGTCATCGAGCGCGGCGAAGGGGCCTGCGTCATCGATCCGGATGGCAACCGTTTTCTGGACTTCGCCGCGGGGATCGCGGTCTGCTCCACCGGTCACAGCCATCCCGCCGTCACGGCCGCCATCGCCGGTCAGGCCGGAAGGTTCCTGCACATGTCGGCGACCGACTTCTATTACGAGAGCGCGGTCGAGCTGGCCGAGAGGATGGCCGCCGCCGCGCCCGTGGGAAAGCGCCCGGGCGACGCGCGGGTCCTCTTCACCAACTCCGGGACCGAGGCGATCGAGGCGGCCCTCAAGCTGGCGCGGTTCCATACCGGACGGCACCTGGCGCTCGCCTTCTACGGCTCCTTTCACGGCCGGACGATGGGAGCCCTCTCGCTCACGGCGAGCAAGACGGTGCAGCGTCGCGGCTTCGGTCCCATGCTCCCGGCTGCGGTCCACGTCCCTTACGCGGACTGCTACCGGTGCCCGTTCGGGAAGGTCCCCGAGAGCTGCGACCTCGAGTGCGTGGGCTTCATCGAGGATTACCCGCTCAAACACACCACCCCGCCCGAGGAGATCGCGGCCCTCGTCGTCTAACCGGTCCAGGGCGAGGGAGGCTACGTGGTGCCGCCGGCCAGGTTCTTCCAGAGGCTGCGGGACCTCTGCGACCGGCACGGAATCCTGATGATCGCCGACGAGGTCCAGTCGGGGATCGGCCGCACCGGGAGGATGTTCGCGATGGAGCACTTCGGCGTCAGACCCGACATCATCGCGCTGGCGAAGGGGATCGCGTCGGGTATGCCGCTCGGGCTCTGCATCGCGCGGGCCGATCTGATGAACTGGCCCCCCGGCGCCCACGCCTCCACGTTCGGGGGCAATCCTGTCTCCTGCGCCGCGGCGCTGGCCACCCTCGACCTGGTCTCCTCCCGGTACATGGAGAACGCCGCCCGGCAGGGGGCGCGTCTGATAGCCGGGCTCACCGGGATGTCCCGCAGGCACCCTCTCATCGGCGAGGTCCGGGGTCTGGGCCTCATGATCGGGATCGAGCTGGTCCTGGACCGGACGAGCCGCCGGAGAGCCGTGACGGAAACGAAGAGTGTCGTCTCCGAATGCTTCCGGAGAGGGCTTCTGATCCTCACCTGCGGTGAGAACACCCTGCGTCTCTGCCCGCCTCTCATGATCGACGACTCCCAGTCCGACGCCGCGCTGGCCATCCTGGATTCCGCGCTCGCGGCCGCCCGGAGCGCGCCCTGAGCCCGGGTTAAACCCAAGCCCCCGCCGCCGGTCTGTAGATCTCGAGGGCCCGGATGGATCCGAAGGCCGAAACGCTCCCCACGGACGACGACCTGGTCCGGCGGTTCCGGCTCGGGGAGGAAGCCGCTTTCGACATGCTGGTTCTGAGGTACCGCAAGGAGGTTTACCGGATCGCTTACAGGATCACGGGCGATCATGCCGAAGCGGACGACCTGGCGCAGGAGACCTTCTGCAGGGCCTACTCCGCCCTGGACCGATTCCGGGGCGAATCGTCCGTCAGGACATGGCTCTGCCGGATCGTCTCGAACCTGAGCCTCAACGTGGTGCAGTCGGCCCGCGTGGCACGGCGCGACGAGGTGGAGGTCGAGGGCCTGGCGCAGGCCGGCAACCCTCATGCGGTGGCCGGCCCGGTGGGTCTCGATGGCCTGATCCGTCGCGAGCGGCACGAACGAGTTCGCCGGGCCATCGAGGATCTGCCGCGACGGCAGAAGATGACACTGGTTCTCAGGGCCTTCGAGGGGCTCCAGTACAAGGAGATCGCCACGATCATGGGCTGTACGACAGGAACGGCGAAAGCCAACTTCTTTCATGCCGTCGCGTTTCTCAAGCGCGAGCTTAAGGAGCTCCTGTGACCTGCGAGCAGGCGAGACTCGGCTTTGCCGACGTGACGGCCGGCGGCCCGGCCGATGCGGCCGTCGTCGAGCATCTGAGGATCTGCGCCGCCTGCGCGGAGGAGCTTCGCGTCTTTCGCGCGGTGCTGGAGGAGGCCTCACGCTGCGCCGGCGCCGACATCCCGGACCCGGGCGAGGCCTACTGGGATCGCTTCCTCCCATCGGTCCGCGAGCGGGTGGCGCTCCACCGGACCACCGCCGACCGGTCTCGAGCCTCCCTGCGGGCGGTGGCCGCGGCCACCCTCCTGATGGTGGCCGGCTCCGTGGGCGCGCTGCTTCTCTCCCCGGAGTCCGCGCACCACGGCGACCCGCTGCTCGCCGCCGGCCACCGGCTCGACGAGGCCCTGGAGAGGATGCCCGGGCTCCTCCCCGAGGTGGCGGGCGACATGCTGGGAACGGACCCGATCGGCGACGTCACAGACCGGCAGATCCTCGACTCGATCGAGGAGATCGAGCCCCCCCGAGGGTTCGCCCAGGAGTGGTCCAGTGACGACGTGGAACGGATGCTCGGGCAGCTCACGGCTGAGCAGGTGGCCAGGCTGAAGGCCGACCTCGCGACGGATCTCGGATGAACTCACATGAGGAGCCGACTACGATGACAGAGAACAGGTGGAAGAAGGGGGTCGGCCTTGCCTTGATCGCGCTCATGTCTCTGGCGCCCCCCACGGCGAGGGCCTTCGCAGCCGGCGAAGAGGACGAGTCGATGCGGGAGGATCTGGCCGAGACGATCGAGATCTACATGATGGCCAGGATGAAGCGGTCGCTGGCTCTCACCGATGAGCAGGAACGCAAGGTGTTGCCCCAGGTGGAGGATCTCTTCAGCTCCCGGCGGGAGGCCAACCACAAGAGGCGTCTGATCTCGATGAAGCTGAGGGTCCTCCTGGAGGACGAGACGTCGAACGACCAGGAGATCGTCGGCTTGATCGATCAGCTCGAGGAGATCGACACCCAGCTCCACCAGAAAGAGATGAAGGTGCGCACCGAGACGCGCTCCTCGCTCACGCCCCGCCAGCAGGCTCGCTTCATCATGTTCCAGGAGAGGTTCCGGCAGGAGATGCAGGAGCGCCTGCGCCGGATGCAGCAGAATGAAGGGTTGCGCGGCCCGGGAGTCGGCCCGCGCCGCACCCCCCCGCCCGGTCCCGGCCCCGGCCGGCCGCGACGCTGACCTCCCCGGCGTGTCGCGCGAGAGGCAGGACCTTGGGCTCTCCGGCGAGGAGCTGGCTGCCGAGCACCTCGCGTCGCGGGGATACAAGATCCTCGCCCGGCGCTATCGGACTCGGCTCGGAGAGATCGACCTGGTGGCGGCGCTCGGCGGCCTCCTCGTGTTCGTCGAGGTCAAGGCTCGCCGCGGCGGGGGCTTCGGCGCGCCCGCCGAAGCGGTTCACGCGCGCAAGCAGGCCCGGATCATGCGGGTGGCCCAGTTGTTCCTGCTCGAACGGCTCCCCCGGGGTGAGGTCGAGCCCTCCTGCCGCTTCGACGTCATCTCGATCACGTGGGAGCCCGGAAGGCTTGCTGTCATTGATCACATCGAAGACGCCTTCCGGCCATCGGTTTGACAGGATCCCCGCAGGTCTGCTATAACACGGGCTCGCGAGCGGGAATAACTCAGTGGTAGAGTGCGACCTTGCCAAGGTCGAAGTCGCGGGTTCGACTCCCGTTTCCCGCTCCACCCACCTGAGGCAGGATTAAGAACGTCGGCGGCGTAGCCAAGCGGTAAGGCAGAGGTCTGCAAAACCTTCATCACCGGTTCGATTCCGGTCGCCGCCTCCAGGTTCAAGTACTTGCAACGCCCCGCCCAAGTTCGCTATGATACCATCCACTATGGAGCAAGACCGCCCCATGAACCAGTGGGTCCAGACGCGCACGGAGGCGGTGCAGTTGTCTCCCAGGTACCAGGCGCCAACCCCGGATTAGTCGATCGGATCCTTTCTGATCAGCCCCGCATCCCGCCCGGGGCTGTGCAGTCCACATGCGCAAGCGATCACGGGTCGGGCCCGTGAAGCGAACCATGGATGACCCGGTCCCCGGGTTGGGGACGTAAAAAAGGAGGAAGGACCAGATGAGGACCAAGAAGCTAGTGCTCGCTGGCAGCCTGCTCGTTCTGGCCGTCGTCTTCGCCGGATGCGCCAAGCCGCCGGAGCAGGAGATCAAGGACGCCCAGGCCACACTGGATGACGCCCGCAACACGGCGCAGGCCGACAAGTGGGCTCCGAGCGAATACCAGGCCGCCAAGAGTTCGCTGGATGCGGCCACCCAGGAGATCGAAACCCAGGGCCAGCGCTTTGCCCTGATGAGGAACTACGACAAGGCGAAGCAGCTGCTGGAGACCGCCAAGGCGGACGCCGGCAAGTCCAAGCAGGCCGCCGTCGCGGCCAAGGAAGCCGCCAAGCAGGAGGCCAACCAGAAGCTGCAGGAGGCCACCGCGGCCATCGCCGCCGCCCAGGAGGCGCTCAAGAACGCGCCGGTTACCAAGGACACGAAGGCCGACATCCAGCTCTTCACCTCGGACCTGGATGGCCTGAACCAATCAATCGGTGACGTGAACAACATGATCTCGAGCGAGGACTACAAGGGCGCCTCGTCGAAGGCGGCCGCGCTCACGCAGCAGGCCAACGACATCGCCGCCAAGCTCAACGAGGCCGCCGAGAAGGCTGCCGCGAGGAGAGGAAAGCGGAAGTAAGCCATCCACGTGGAGGGGCCGTCGGGTTTGCGATCCGGCGGCCCCTGCCGTACATTCTGGGAGGCGACCGCCTGGCAGGGCCAATATCCAGAATGAGTCATCACTCAGGACAAACGCTTCCCGGACTCCCCTCTCGCTCCCACCGCAACCGTTGTCTCGCGGCGGCGGGAGCCTGCGCCCTGCTACTGCTGTCCGCCTGCGCTCAGGCCCCTGTCCGCCAGAAGTACGTCGCGAAGGCCGCCCTGGAACAGGCGGTCGCGGCGGGGGCGGACACGCTGGCTCCCAACCAGCTCAAGTCCGCGCAGGACGCGTTCTCCGCCGGTCTGCGCGAAATGAATCTGCAGCTTCGTCGGTATCGGTGGAGCCGCGAGTTCGGGCGATCCGAAGGGCTGCTCGATTCGGCCGTGCGCCGGGCACAGCTCGCCGAGCTGAAAGCCCGCCAGAGCCAGGAGGAGGCGCACGGACGAGCCTGGCAGCTCCTTAGGCGGGCGGACCGCGGGTTCGAACAGATGGACTGGGTCCTCTCCTACATCCCTCCCCGCAGCCGGATCCGCTCCGACGTGAGCCGGGCGCGAGTGAGCTACGTTCAGGCCAGACGTCACTTCACCGAGCGCGACTATCCGGCCGCGATAACCGCGGCGCAACAGGCCAATGAAGTGATCGGGGAGGCCTACACGAGATTCTCGAGGTATGTCCAGTCGACCACCGACCCGTCGCGCAGCGCGGGTTACGCAGCCTGGGTGAGGGAGACCATCGCCTGGTCGGCCGCCAAAAACAGCAGGGCGATCATCGTGGACAAGCTGCGGCGGACGCTCTCGCTCATCGTCGATGGCCGGCGCGAGAGGACCTACCGGGCGGAGCTCGGCGTCAACGGGACCCTCGACAAGGTCGTCGCCGGCGACGGAGCCACCCCGGAGGGGAAGTACCGCATCACGGAGAAGAGGGGCCCGCGCCAGACCCGCTGGTACAAGGCGCTCCTGCTCAACTATCCCAACGAGGAGGACATCGCCCGCTTCAACCGCGCCCGCCGGCGCGGTCAGGTGTCGCGCCGCGCGCGGCCCGGAAGCCTGATCGAGATCCACGGCGAGGGAGGGCGCGGCGGCGACTGGACGGCGGGCTGCGTCGCGCTGCGCAACCGGGACATGGACGACCTGTTCGACAGGGTTTCCGTCGGCACGCCTGTCACCATCGTCGGCTTCGAGTCAGGCGGGTCCACGGACCGCGACCTCGCGCGCCTCAACCGCACGGCGTCGCGCCGCGGCCTCGCGCCGGCCCGGGGCTCGACCGGCGCGGGTGGGATTCAGTAGGATAGAGCCATGTCTGAGCCTGCCGGCCCCACCGGCCTCCCCGCAGCGGATCGCTCGAAGCGCCCTCTCTCCGTCCGGATCGCCCGGGCCCTGCTCCTCCTCGTCTGCTCCGTCATCCTCGTCTCCGCGGGGCTCCTCCTGCTTGCACGGCCCCGCGGCACCGGCGTGCCGGTGGTGACGGCGGAGAAGTTCATGGTGCCGGTGGACGCCGGCGGCGTCGAGGGCTCGGTCGCCTCCCTCGAGAAAGAGGTCAAGAAGCTCTCCGCGACGAATCAGAAGCTGCGCCAGCGGATCACCGCCCTTAGGCCCAGAGGGCTCTACCTCGTCATCGACACGGGGTCGAATCATCTGTACGTCATGCAGGACGAAACGATCGTGCGCGACGCCGTCGTCTCGACCGGATCCGGGGTGAGGCTGGCCGATCCCAATTCGGATCCTAACAAACCCCGCTCGTGGGTCTTCGACACGCCGCGTGGAGAGCTTCGCGTTATCCGCAAGATCAATGACCCCGTCTGGACCAAGCCCGATTGGGCTTTCGTGGAGGTCGGAGAGGATCTCCCCCGGGACTACGGCGAGCGGATCGAGGAAGGGGTTCTCGGAGATTACGCCCTGGACCTCGGCGACGGCTACCTGATCCACGGGACTCTGTTCGAGCGGGCGCTCGGCCTGCACGTCACCCACGGTTGCGTGCGCGTCGGGGCGAAGGACCTCGAGGCGATCTTCAAGCAGGTGGGGCTCGGCACCCGGGTATATATCATATGAGGCCGGCGCGAGGGGTCATCCGGATCCTGGGCGCCGTCGCTCCGGCCGCCCTGGCGGCCGCCCTGTCCGGCGCGGGCGCGAGCGCGGGCGCCGAGACGGCGCTGGACAAGTACCAGGCTCTCCTCCAGGAAAAGCGCGCTCTCCTGAGGGAAAACGGCCTCCTCCAGCGGGAGGCGGCCCTGGCCGCCACGCGGGAGCCGTACATCTTCTTCCATCTCGAAGAGTCTCAGCTCGAATTCCGGGTGCGTGGCAAGGCGCTCAAGTCGTACAAGTTCAAGGCGATGACCTTCGACGAGCGGGGACGGCGCCGCGCCGATCCCGAGGCCATCTGGAAGACGCTCGACAAGCCGCTGACCGTGCTTGAAATCGAGGGGAGCCGTCCCGAGCTGATCCCGCCCGACCCGAACTCGAGCGGCGAGACCGGACAGCTCTTCTCCGACCCGAATCAGCTCGCGTCCCAGACGGGCGCCCCCTCCACCCCCACGCACACCGACGCCGGCGTCCTCGGCGTCGATGTCCCCACGGAGTATTACATCCGGTTCGCGATGGGAGATTCCGGGGGAGGTCACGTCATCATCAACATCCGCACGCCCAAGACGCTCACGTTCCGGCAGAAGGCGGCCGATCGCTTCGCCGAGATGGTCGAGAACATCAGCGCCAACCTGTCGAGCTGGTGGTCCGGCGCGGATCCCGATCCGGAGCACAGGCCACGGCTCGAGCTGTTTCTGACGACCGACGCGGATACCGCCAAGAACCTCCACTATTCGCTTCTGCCCCAGGAGAGGCTGTTCGTGGTGCCACCCCCCCCTCCACCGATCGTGCTGGTGGCGGCGCAGGGTCAGGCCTCCACGGAGGAACGCGCGGGCTCGACCGTCAGGGGCCGGCCCGCCGCGGTCCGGTGAGCGCCGAGGCCCACTTGCGGACGCAGTCGATGAGGATGACTCCCACGCATCCCATCATGACCAGCGTCAAGGTGGCGTTGAGGTAACCCTGGAAGGCCAGGCCGGGGCGCGCGGCCATGGGCAGGAAATTGGTCGTGACGCTGAGCCATCCGGCGATGAGGGTTGTGGTCGCCACGAAGGCCAGGGGCGCCAGCGTTACGAAGGCGTACCTCCCCCGGCCGGAGTTGATGATGACCGTCGTTCCCACGCACAGGGCCACCGCCGCCAGGAGCTGATTGGAGATCCCGAACATCGGCCAGATCGTGTTGATGCTTCCCGTCAGGATGAAGTAGGTCCATCCCGCCACCACGAGACCGGACGACAGAATCGTCCCTGGCAGCCAGTCGGTCCGCTCCATCGGCTTCCAGACCCTCCCGAGAAACTCCTGCACCAGGAATCGCGCCACGCGAGTACCAGTGTCGATCGTGGTCAGGATGAAGAGCGCCTCGAACATGATGGCGAAGTGGTACCAGTACGACATCAGCCCCCGCATCCCGGGCAGCCCGCTGAAGATCTGCGCCATCCCCATGGCCAGTGACACGGCCCCCCCGGTGCGCCCCGCGACGTTCTCCCCCACCTGGCCCGAAAGCTCGGTGAGGTTGACCGTCTGCATCCCGAGATGGGAGAACTGCTCGGGCGCCACGTTGATGGCGAAATAGTCCCCCGGATGGAGGCTGGCCGCGGCGATCATCGAGGTGACGCCGACCAGCCCCTCCAGCAGCATGGCGCCGTACCCGATGGGGCGGATGTCGCGCTCGTTGTCGATCATCTTGGGTGTGGTGCCGGAGCCGACCAGCGCATGGAACCCCGAGATGGCGCCGCACGCCACCGTGATGAAGACGAACGGATAGACGGCCCCGGGGATGATCGGCCCTCCACCGCCGATGAACTGCGACAGCGCCGGCATCTTGAGCGGCGGGTTGACCGCCAATACGCCCACCACCAGGAAGGCGATGGTCCCCAGTTTCATGTACGACGACAGGTAGTCCCGCGGGCAGAGGAGGAGCCAGACCGGCAGGACCGAGGCGATGAACCCGTAGGCCGCGATCAGGAGCGTGATGCCGGTGCGATCGAAGGTGAACCACGACGCCAACGGCGAGCCGGGGATCCAGGCGCCGGCGATGACGGCGGCCAGCAGCCCCGTCACGCCGATCGCCGTGGCTTCGAGGATCCTCCCCTTGCGCAGGATGTACATGTGGACCCCCATGTAGAGCGCAAGCGGGATGCTGCACGCGATCGTGAAGGTTCCCCAGGAGGACTCGGCCAGCGCGTTGACCACGGCGAGGCCGAGCCCCGCCAGGGCGATGGTCACGATGAAGAGGATGGCCACGGCCGTCACCAGCCCGCTGACCGGGCCGATCTCGGTGCGAGCGATCTCCGCCAGCGAGCGGCCCCCCCGCCGCACGGACGCGAAGAGGATGATGAAGTCGTGCACCGCGCCACCGAGCACCACCCCGATGATGATCCAGAGCAGGCCGGGCAGGAAGCCGAACTGGGCGGCCAGCACCGGCCCGATCAGCGGGCCCGCCCCCGTGATGGCGGCGAAGTGGTGGCCGAACAGCACCCACCTGTTGGTCGGAACGTAGTTGTGCCCGTCGTTGAGCACGTGGGCGGGGGTCCGGCGGGTCTCGTCGAGAACCGCCACCTTCGTGGCGAGAAAGGCGCTGTAGTAGCGGTATCCGATCGCCAGGACGCAGAGCGCCACCACCATGATCGGCATCGCGTGGGTGAAGGACTCCGCCAAAGAGCTCACCCCAGGGCCCGCTCCAGGTCGGCGATGATGTCGGAGACCTCCTCGATCCCCACCGACAGCCTGATGAGGTCCTCTCCGATCCCCATCGCCCGCCGCCGCTCGGGGCTCAGACAGAAATGCGACGAGGCGGCGGGAACCGTGACCGTGGTGGCAAGCCCGCCGAAGGTCGGCACCATCCGGATCAGGCGCAGCGCCTCCACGAAGCGGGGCGCGTTCCCCTCGGCGGCGAGCTCGAAGGAGAGGATCCCGCCGAATCCGGTCATCTGCCGCGCCGCGATCTCGTGCCCCGGGTGGGAGGGAAGCCCCGGGTAGTGGACGCGCGCCACCTTCGGGTGCTGCTGAAGCCGCTGCGCGACGGCCATGGCGTTGTGGCTCTGCGCATGGACTCTCAGCGCCAGCGTCTTCATCGAGCGCGCCAGGAGCCACGCGGCGGAAGGGTCGAGGCACCCGCCCAGGTCGATGCGAAGCTGTCTGATCCTGGCCAGGAGCTCTCCCGATGCCACCACGAAGCCGGCGGTAAGATCGTCATGGCCCGCGAGATACTTGGTGGCGCTGTGGATGACGACCTCGCATCCCAGCTTCAACGGCTTCTGATGAATCGGCGATGCCAGCGTGTTGTCGATCATGACCGCGGCCCCCAGCTCCCTCGCCGTCCGGCAGACCGCCTCGATCTCCACCACGCGCAGCGTGGGGTTGCAGGGGGACTCCAGGAGGATGGCGCGGGTGGCGGGACGCGCCGCGGCGCGCAGCCGACGCGGCTCGCTCAGCTCGGCCGCCGTCAGAAAGTCGCACGTCATGCCGCATCGGGGCAGGACCCGGCCAAGCAGCCCCGTGGTCCCACCGTAGATCTCCTCCTGGGCTATCAGGTGGTCGCCGGCCTGGAGCGCCGCCATCAGGGCCGCGGTGATGGCCGCCATCCCCGATGAGAAGAGGACCGCGTGGAAGTGAGGCCCTCCGTCCTCCAGCGCGGCGAGCTTCTCCTCCGATTCCCTCAGCGTCGGGTTGTCGAACCGGGTGTAGATGAAGCGCCCCGTCCGGCCCGCAAAGGTCTCGGTCATCTCGCGGACCGTCGGAAAGGCGAAGCCCGTCGTGCGGTGAACGGGCACTCCCTCGGATCCGGTGGCCGGATCGGGAGCGCTCCCCGCGTGCACGGCCAGCGTGCGTGCGCCGGCGTCCGCCTGATGCCCGTCCTCGGCCATGGTCAACCCATCCATCCCTTCGATGCCCGTCCGGACGCCGCATCATATCGCATGGAAGAGACATCTGGCGCTCCTCCACGAGACGAAGCTACAATGCCGGCGCCATGAAGCAGCACTTCTCCGACCGTGCGTCTCTCCTGCACGCCATGACCGCGGTGCGTGATTCGACGTTCCACGGCCTCGACCTGGTCCACGATGAGGCGGCAGGCACGTTCACCATGACGGTGACCCGCCCGGATGCCCCCGATAGTCCCGGCAGCCGCTTCTTCCGGCGCAAGGCCTCCTACATCAAGACCATGGTCACCGTCCGCCACGTAACCGGCTTCCGCCAGTACCTCGCGGGCGAGAAGGACGACATCTTCATCGTCGACCGCGTGGAAGTGGGGCGCGGCGGTCAGGAGGTCGCCTTCTACTTCAGACCCGGCGATCGTTGCGTGATGGACGTGGACCAGATCGCCGGCAGCGTGGAGGACGTGGGCAAGGCCACCGCCGCGCCGCGCCGCCCCGCCATCCGCAACCCATTGGTCGCCGAGGAGAAGGCGGCGGCCCACCGCACCTCCGCCTCGCGCCGGATCTTCGGCTCCAGCGGCAAAAAGCGCGGCTGACTGGTCACGGCAGCCGCGCGGGCTCCGAGGCGCCGTAGTGGATCGCGTTGAAGAGCAGCTTGTAGGTGCCGTGCGTCTGGGAGCGGTGCTGGACTCGGATGCCGAACAGGATGACGCGCCCCTTGCCCATCGCGACCTCCACCGCGGCGGCCCGGCGGCGCAGGAGGTCCTCGCCCTGGATCCAGCCTGACAGCAGCAGATCTCCCTCCTCCGGGTAGCGGGCGATCACCGCGCGGTCCTGGCCCGCGCCGGGAATGCTGGTTGCGAACGCCGGCCCCTGAGCGACGTAGGCGGCCGTCTCGGCCGGCATCCCGTAGCCCACGGGGTGGTTCGGGTCCACCAGCACGCGGATCAGCGAACCGGGGCAGTTGTACACGTCGGTCTTGAGCCCCTCGAGCACGTTGCGCACGGGGATGTTGAACTCCTCGATCGGCAGCATCGAGGAGGAATCGAGCGCCACCAGAGTGCCTCCCTCGTTCACGAATCCCTTGAGGGCCTTGACCCCCTCCGGTCCGATGCCACCCGCGTACTCGTCGGGAAGCGGCACGAAATAGCGCGCGGTCGGGTCGGCCGGCTTGGGTTTCCCGTCCACGATGATCTCCTTTTCGACATCCGGCAGGATGATCACGTCGAATTTGCCACGCAGCCCTCCGGCCTTCAGGGCCGCGTTATCGAGGCTCAGGTAGGGGAACTCCGCGCGTTCCAGCACGAGACGCGTCCATCCCTCGTCCATGCTCGCTGCCCAGGGCTTGTACAGCCCCACCCGGGGGCTCCTGAGGCGTCTTACATCGAGCGGTGCCCCGGCCGTCCATACACCGCCCAGCGCCACGGGGGCGATCGCCAGCTCCGAAGCGGCCTGCCTGACGTCAGGCGCGGCCGAGGAGCCGGCCGGCACGAGGATCGTCCCCGCTTCGAACGATCTCCCTTCGGCCACGAAGGGGACCGCCGACAGGTAGACGGCGCGCCCCGCCTTGAGCAGCCGGTTGATGGCGCGGCTGGCCGCGTTGGTCCGGTGAGGGATCGCGTAGTACCGCGCGTCGGCGCGCTCGCCGCCGGCGATCCCCAGCGTCCCAGGGTCCGCCGCCGGCGGGCCGGTCATCTTCACGAGCGCTGAGCGCGCCTCGTCGCCCAGAGGCTCCTCGATGGGGCTCCAGGTCACGCCCATCTGCAGCGGCAGGGTCCATCCCGTCACGTCGTAGGGCTTCAGGATGGCCGCGTCCGAGGAAGGCCTGATCTCGGGATAGACCTGCCTCTCGAGCATCTCCTTGACGAAGGCGCGGTACGGCTGGTCCATCAGGATGAAGACCGAGCCTGCGGGCCAGGTCCGCCCGCCGGCCGGCACGGGGCGGGACGTCTGGTAGGTCTCGACGCCGTTTTCGCGCAGGATGTCGATCATGAGCGCCGCGGTGGGCGGGTCGTGCTGCCCGGTGGGCACGACATAGGCGTATGGAGGCGCGCCGCGCCCCGCCTCGATCATCGCGGTGGCGCTCGCCCACATTCCCCGCAGGAAATCCTCCCTGTGGCGCGACGCGGTCTCGATCAACGAGAGCGTCGCGATCAACTCGTAGTCCATGATGTCGCGCAGGCGCCACCATCCGCCCCTCCAGGGGTTCGGGAAGCTCATCTGCGCCTTGTACTCGGGCAGCCCCTTGCGGTCTCCGGACAGCTCACCCTCGTCCACGTAGACCGGAGTGGCCATCTTCGCGCTGGCCATCTCGGTCAGGACGCCGACCGTGTTCTTCCAGAAGGAGGTGTTCATCGATCCTCCCGGCCAGTAGCCGTCGTAGGAGTAACGATCGATGACGCCGGCCTTGCCGGCCAGCTCCTCACGCAGCGCCATGTTCGAGCCTATGAGCGCCGTCATCCGCCACAGCAGCGCCGGGATGTTGGGATTGAGCGGATCGACGAAAGGGGGCACGAAGAGCCGCGGGCCGGTGGAACCCATCTGGTGCTCATCGAGGTAGATCTGCGGGAACCAGTCGTGGTACAGGACCCGGTTGATCATCCGCGTCTCCTCGAGCGCGAGCATGAAGAAGTCACGGTTGTTGTCGTGGCCGGCGTAGTGGTGGTAGAGCCACGGCATCCGCCCCCCCTCGAACGGCGTCCCGAGGTTCTTGCGGTACCACTCGACCTCCATGATCTGGCCGTCGGGATTGAGCGACGGCACAAGCAGCAGGATCACGTCGTCGAGGTGGCCCAGGATCCGGGCGTCCTCGGTGGTGACCAGCCTGTGGGCCAGCTCCATCGCCATCTGGCTCGCGGCGATCTCGGTGCTGTGGATGTTGCAGGTCACCAGCACGATTGCCGGGCCCTCGCGGATGATCCTCTCGACCTCGTCGCGGCTCACGCCCCGCGGATCAGCGAGGCGGTGCGCTCTCTCACGGTGGAGGGAAGCCTGTTCGAGATTCCGGGGCGTCGAGATGGCCGCCATCACGAAGTCTGCGCCCAGTGTCGTCCTGCCCAGGCTGTGGAGGGTCAGGCGCGGCGAGGCCTCGTCCAGGATCTTGAAGTACTCGACGATCTGCCTGTAATCGGCCAGCCTGCGGTCGGCCCCGAGCGGAAACCCGAGGAAGGCGTCCGGTGTGGGCGGCGTCGCGGGTGCGCCGCCCTGCGCCGCGGCCGGCATCCAGAGGGCCATGGACATCAGGACCGGGATGAAGGCGGTCTGCTTCATTCGCGTGATACCTCCTGCGTGGGTTGGGTTTCCGGAGTCTGGACCGGACACGGCCACGGGGTCAAGCGATCGGTTTGGTGATACCATGACGGCACCCGGCGCGCCGGCCTGCCTGTCATGGAGGGTGTCATGCGTCCTCTCGCCTCACACGTGTTCCTTCTGCTTGCCCTCGCCGCCGTCTCCGGGCCCTCCCCCGCCACGAAGGAGCCCCCCCGGATCCCGGGCGCCGAAAGGGTCCAGGTGAACCTCGTCCTGATCGACGTCGTCGTGCGGGACCGCAAGGACAGGCCGTTGTCGGGCCTGCGGCGCGAGGACTTCGAGCTTTTCGTGGACCGCAAGCCGATCGATCCCTCCAACATCGAGTCGTTCGAGGAGGTCTGCCCGGCGCCGGCAGAGGGGACGGCCCCATCCGGCCAGGCGGCGACTCCGGCCGCGCCGGCCCCCACCGCGGCCGGGACCACCCCCGTGCGCCACATTGTCCTGTACCTCGACTTCTCGCAGATGTCGCTGGCCGGCCACAGGCAGGCGCTCAAAGCGGCGCGCGACCAGGTCGCCGTGCAGGTCGGGCCGTCGGACCGTGTGATGATCCTCGCCTTCAAGAGGTCGCTTCGGCTCGTGCAGGACTTCACTTCCGACGCGGCGCTGCTCGCATCGAGGCTGAACGAGATGCTCGACGACGTGGCGACGGTGGACACCGATGTCCTCGAGGAGAGGCACCAGATGACGGACGTCGCAGGCAAGGCCTGCGACGGCACCGGCTCCACGTGCGTCGCCCGGCGGGAGTTGGCTGCCACCTACGCGCACATGGAGCAGGCGCGCGCCCGGCGGAGTCTGGCGGCCATCGAGGGGCTCATGCCCGCGCTGGCGGGCATCCGGGGGCGCAAGGCTCTGATCCTGTTCACCGACGCCCTGCGCGACGAGCCGGGAATCCAGTATCTCGCGATCGCGCGCTCGACGGCGGGCGAGGTCGGCATCAACATCAAGGAGGAGCTTCTCCGTCTCACCCGCGAGGCCAACGCGGCCGGCGTCTCCCTTTACACGGTCCACGCCAGCGGGCTGGACGACACGCTCACGAGCGAGTTTCGGGATGCGCACCCCGAGAACTCCTCCATCACCGCCGAGGCGGCGGACGGCGGCGGGATGGAGATAACCCGCAGCGCCACCGGCGCCGATCAGGGGCAGCTCTACACGGCGGCGGCCTCCGGTCTCGACGCGGCGCTCTCCATTCAGACGACACTCGCAACGGAGACCGGCGGGAAGGCCCTGCAGCGGACCAACAACCTCGGCGCCATCCTCGCCACGGCCTGGCAGGATCTTTCCTGCTACTACCTGCTCGGCTACCGCTACCAGGGTTCGGGAGACGGCGCGCGTCACAGCCTGCTCGTCCGTGTGAAGCCGGGCCCGGAAGGCGAGCCGCGGCGCGGGCTCACGATCCGCCACCGGCCCTACTACACCGACACGTCGCCCGGGGAGCGCGAGCAGCGTCTCCTCCAGTCGGCGATGCAGGCGCCGGATCTGTTCAGGAGCTTTCCCATCACGACCGAGGCGTTCGCGCTGGCTCCCGAGGATTCCCGCCGGCAGGTCCTGGTCAAGGCGACGGTGCCGCTCGAGTCCCTGTCGCTCACCCCCGCCGGGCCGGACCAGATGTCGGGCCGCGCCCTGATCATGGGGGAGGTCCGCGAGACGGGCGGCGGCGACCCGGTCTGCTCCTTCCGCCACGAGATCCCCGTCACGGTCCCCAGGCGGCCCGACGCCGCGAGCAGGCTGATCTTCGAAACCGGTTGCCTCATCGAGCCCGGAAACTACGAGCTGGCTCTGGCGGTCCTCGATCCGACCACACATGAAGTGGGGGCCCGGCGTTCCCCTCTCACGGTTCCGGCGTCGGGGACCTCCGCCCGCCAGGCCTACGTCAGCGAGGTCTACCTGTGGGCGCGCGACGAACGGGCGATTCTCGTCGCGGCCGGCGCGGAAAATGTCGGGCTCAAGGACAGGGCGAGCACGACCGCCTTCGTACCGCGCTCCGAGCGGCGACTCGCGAAAGGTGAGCCGGCCACGCTGAGCTTCCTCTTCTGCCCCGCCGAAGGGGAGAACCCCACTCCGGGCAGCCCGATCCGTCTGCGCCGGTCCCTGCTGGGCGAAGGGAATGCGACCGTGTCCGACTTCGACGACCTGCTCCTGTCGGCGCCGCCCGACGGAACCACCGGCTGCTACCAGATCGTGAACGCCATCCCGCCCGGCACGCTCGGCGACGGGATCTACAGGTTCACGATCCAGATCAGCGGCGCCACTCTCGGAGAACCGATCGTCCGTGAGGCGGCGCTGGCTGTTGATTGAACGAGGCGGTGGCATGCATATCGCGGCCGCGGCCCTCTTCACGGGAGCTGTCCTGACGATGACGACGAGTCCCGAAGGAGGCACGCAGGACCCGGGGGGCGCCGCGCCCCGGGGGCGCAACCGTCTGGCCGGCGCCACGAGCCCCTACCTTCTCCAGCACAAGGACAACCCCGTGAGCTGGTATCCATGGGGCCCGGAGGCTCTCGAGGCGGCACGACGTGAGAACAAGCCGATCTTCCTCTCGATCGGCTATTCCGCCTGCCACTGGTGTCACGTGATGGAGGAGGAGTCGTTCGAGGATCCCGAGACCGCCGCGATGATGGACCGGTACTTCATCAGCATCAAGGTGGATCGGGAGGAGCGCCCCGATCTCGACGATATCTACATGACCGCGGTGCAGATGATCACGGGCAGCGGGGGTTGGCCGATGTCGGTATGGCTCACTCCCGAGCTGAAGCCCTTCTACGGGGGGACCTACTTCCCCAGGGAGAGCCGTTACGGCCGCCCCTCGTTCCGGCAGGTGCTGGAGGGGCTGGGCGAGAGCTGGCTGAAGGACCGCGACTCACTCAAGGCGCAGGCCGACAAGATCCACGAGGAGGTTGTGCGATACCTGTCGGAACGCGGGGCGGCTGCCGGGCCCCAGACCTCGGGCAGCGCAGCGCCCCTCGGCCCCGATCCGATCGGCCGGGCCATCACCGAGATGACCTCCAGCTTCGACCACGTGGACGGCGGCTTCGGTATGGCGCCCAAGTTCCCGCCGCATCGCGGGCTGGTCCTGATGCTGGCCCGGTACCGCCGGAGCCGCGACGAGAACCTCCTGAGAATGGCCACGCTCACCTTCGACAGGATGGCGTGCGGGGGAATGTACGACCAGATCGGCGGTGGCTTCCACAGGTACTCCACCGACCCGAAGTGGCTGGTCCCCCATTTCGAGAAGATGCTCTACGACAACGCCTTGATGGCCGATGCCTACATCGACGCCTGGCAAACCACTGGCGCAGAACGCTACCGCCGGATCGTCCACGAAATCCTCGGGTGGGTCCTGCGCGAGATGACCGACTCGCAGGGCCCCTTCTACTCGACCCTCGACGCCGACAGCGAGGGTGAGGAAGGAAAGTTCTACGTCTGGAAGCCCGACGAGGTCCTCGCTGCCCTGGGACCGGTCGAGGGGGCCCTCGTCAACGAGTACTACGGAATCACCCCGCGCGGGAACTTCGAGGGGGGCGAGAGCATCGCGCACGTCGAGATCCCTCTCGACGCCTTCGCGGAGCGCAAGGGGATCCCCCCGGCCACGTTGACGCGACGGCTCGACGCCGCTCGGGCCAGGCTGCTGGCTGCCCGCGGTGTCCGCGTCCGACCCCACCTGGACGACAAGGTGCTGACGGCATGGAACGGGTTGATGATTGGGGCGCTGGCTCGCGCAGGTCGCGCGTTCGACGAGCCGCGCTATCTCTCCGCCGCGAGCAAGGCGGCCGACTTCCTCCTGAAAAACGTGCGCGCGTCCGACGGGCTGATGCGAGTGTCGTACCGGGCCGGTAAGGTCAACTCCGAGGGATTCCTCGACGATCAGGCCTTCTTCATCGAAGGGCTCCTCGCGCTCAACGAGGCGACGGGCGAGCCTCGCTGGCTGAAGGAAGCCCAGTCGCTGGTCGGGGCGACCGACGCGGCATTCAGGGACGCGGCGCGGGGCGGGTACTTCTTCGCCCAGGCGGGAAGGCCGGATCTGATCGTCCGCTCACGCAGCTCCAACGACGGCGCGATTCCCTCGGGCAACTCGGTGATGGCGCGCTCGTTCCTGCGGCTCCACGCGGCGACCGGGGATCCGACCTACCGGGCCCGCGCGGGCGAGATCCTGACGGCCTTCCAGTCCGCGCTGGAAGCGATGCCGGGGGCCTACCACAACATGCTCGCGGCCCTCGAAGGGTATCTCGCGACGGGCCCCCCCCTCGGATCGAAGCAGCCCGTGGTGTCGGCGACGGCGCGGGCTGTTTCCACCGGGGCCCTCGCGGGAGGCACGGCCCTCGTCGAGGCCCGCATCGAGATCGGGAAGGGCTGGCACATCAACTCCGCCCGGCCGACCCTCCCTTACCTGATACCGACGGTGGTCGGGGTGCAAGCGGGCCAGCCGGCCGAAATCGAGACGATCGAGTACCCGGAGGGACGGATGATTCAGCTTGGCTTCGCGGGCAAGCCGATCTCCGTCTACGAGGAGCGCCAGACCGTCCGGCTGACCCTGCGGCTCGACAGGGAGCTGCCCCCGGGCCCCTTCAAGGCTCGTTGCTTCGTGACCTACCAGGCCTGTAACGACGAGGCCTGCCTGCCTCCCACGCAGGCGTCATTCGAAGTGTCGCTGACGATCTCGCCGGCTCCCTGACCGGCCGGTCAGCGCCGTCGATTGCCGGAGAGACTCTCGATGAGCCGGCCTGCCTCGGGATGGCCCAGCGCCTGGGCGCGCCGCGCGTCGGAGAGCGCCTCGTCGCGGCGTCCCTCCGCCGCGAGCGACACGGCGAGCCGGTAGAGGGCCTCGGCGTGGTCCGGCCGCCGTTCGAGCACCTCGCGATAGCAGCGCTGCTCATCCCCACGCCTCCCCATTTCCCCGTAGACCTGCCCCAGCAGGCCGAGCATGGTGATGTCCCCCGGATGGCGCCGCAGGCCGCGCAGGAGGACTCCGGCCGCTCCGTCGAAGTCCTTTTCCGCGGCGAGGCAGTGGCCGGCGTAGGAGAACGCCTCCGGGTACTCCTCCGTCTCATCGAGGACCTTCCGGGTGAGCGGGAGCGCTTCGGCGCAGGCTCCCTCGCGGAACCAGGAGGCGGCCAGATTCAGGGAGAGGGCCGCGTCCCCGGGGAATCTCACGAGTCCGTCCTCCAGGGTCCGCCGCGCCTCGGCGGCCCTTCCCGAGCCGGCCAGTATCCCGGCCAGCACCTCGTATCCCTCGCGCCGCTCGGGGAATTCCTGCCTCAGCCGCCGCGCCATCGCCTCCCCCTCCTCCCGCCGCCCGGCGGCGATCGCAAGGTCGGCGAGCGCTCTCAGCGTCCTCCATGAGTAGCGCCCGGTCTCCACGACGCCCGAGAGGAACTCGATGGCGCCGTCATACTGGCCGGTCCTCTTCGCGATGTAGACCAGGTTGTCGATTGAAGGGGCGTAGCCCGGGTCGGCCCCGATCGATCGACGGTAGGCCGCGTCGGCCAGCGCCAGCTCGTCCCGTTCCAGGTGCATCGTGCCGACCCGGAAATGCTCCGCGGCCCAGCGGACCTCCCTGGTGCCCAGGAAATCGACGTTGGAGATCACGAGGGCCACGGCCACCAGCGCGGCCAGAGCACCTCGCCGGCCCCCGGCGCCGTCGAGCAGACGGAGGAGTCCGTGCGCGGCCAGGGCGATGAGAAAAGGGACCGCGGCGTGCTGGAAGCGGAAGTCGTGGACGAACAGCAGCGTGGTGATGAAGCAACCTGCTGGCACGGCCAGAAAGAGCAGGAAACGGTGGGCCGGCCCCGCGGCCGCCAGACCGCCGATCGCGAACGGGATGATCAGCCCCAGCGGCACGCAGATCCCGGCGCAGAAGAGCAGGACCGAGAGGATCGGCGAGAGGCTCCTGGCGAAAAGAATGTCCTTCTGGCTGCCGACCGGGCGCCCGCCCAGAAACATGAGCGTCTTGCGCCCCAGCAACGACAGCCAGGTCGCGGGCCTCGACCGGATGAACCGGCCCGCCTCGCCCAGCCAGAATGGCGCCACGGTCTCGAGGCCGCCCCCCGTACGCGACGTCGCGTAGCGGATGCCGGCGAGGTCGAGCCCCGTCATGTGCTCCCGGCGCGCCTCGGGGTCCTCGGTGGGCAGCTCCTCCACCTCGGGAAAGCCGACGTCGAGGCCGTTCGCCTCCGCGTTGTTGCCATGATAGAAGCTGACCGCGGCGTGGATGCCGGTGCGGTCCGCTCCGACATCGATGAAGGGGCCCGGGTGCCGGAGCAGAACGACCGCGAGGAGGCCGGCGGAGGCGACCGCGGCGACCATGGCGATCTTCCGCGCGCGCGGGTTCGGGGCCAGGGCGGCGGCCGCTCCAAGGAAGGGCAGGCATGCCAGCAGGTCGGGCCGCATGAGACATCCGAGTCCGATGAGCAGGGCCCCCGGGGCGGAAAGGGCCGGACGGGGTCGATGCTCCCTCAACGCCAGCCCCATCAGCGTGAACCCCGCCAGCAGCAGGAAGGACGCGGCGCCCTGCTCCAGCAGCTCTCCCTCCAGGAAGATCGCCGGCGCGTAGAGACCCGAGGCAGCCAGGGCCACCAGGGCGCACCGCTCGCCGAAGAAGCTCCTCGTCAGGACGAAGAGGCTCAGGCAGCCGCAACCGCCCAGGATCCACTGGAAGACCCGCGCGGCCATCGGCTCCGGGCCGAACAGCCGGTAGAGTCCCGAGATCAGCAGCGGGTACCAGGGGGATCGGTAGAGGTCGTATGGGGCCCCACGGCCCGCGGCAAGATCCTCCGCGAAGGCATGGTTCACGTAGCCGACCACCATGTTCCACTGGAGGTAAGGCTGGGAGCGCACGTCGAAGAAGTAGACGAATCGGACCACGAAGGGGAGCAGGAGGAGGATCCAGAGGAGAGATCGCCGGCTGGGCATCAAGGAAAGACATTATATATGGGGAATGGAAGGGGCTCGTGGCGGCCCCTCGCCCGCTTTGCTAGATTGGGGTGATTCCCTGGAGATCGATGAGACCGCAGCCTCTCTCCACCACTCGAACGTCGTTCCTCGCCGCCGCCCTCGCCGCGATCCTCGCCTGGGGCGGTGAGCCGGCTGCCGCACCCGCCGCGGCGCGTGCCCCGGCCGGCACGGGGGTGCGCCTCGTGCTCATCGGGCTGGACGGTGCCGACTGGCAGATCGCCGGACCGCTGATCGAGGCAGGCCGCCTCCCCCACCTTGCCAGGCTACGCCGCGGGGGAGCCTGGGGCGACCTGCGCTCGGCCCATCCGATGCTCTCTCCGCTCCTGTGGACCAGCATCGCCACCGGCAAGACCCCTGACCAGCACGGCATCGTGGACTTCCTCGTCCGAGATCCCCGCAGCGCACGGATGGTCCCCATCACCAGCGCGATGCGCAAGGCCAGGGCGCTCTGGAACATCTACTCGGATGCCGGACGGCGAGTGGACATCATCGCCTGGTGGGCCACCTGGCCGGCCGAGACGATCAACGGGCACATGATCTCCGACCGGACCGCCTACTCTCTCTTCGGCTACCAGCCGCGCCCCGAGGATCAGGTCGGGCTCGTCTCCCCGCCCGCCTACCTCGCGCAGGTCCAGCCCTTGCACGTCGATGAGTCGAGGATCACGCTGAAGGACCTGCGGCGATTCGCCCCGATCAGTCAGGCGGATCTCGACGCCGCCCGCGCCAAGCTCAAGGGCGATCCCACGCAGGCCTACGCCGATCCGATCAACCACCTCGTGCGTCTCCTGGCCTCAACGCGGACCTATCACGCGATCGCGCTCAAGCTCCTGCGCGAGAGCCCCGCCGACCTGCTCGCCGTCTACTACCAGGGGATCGACGAGGTCGGCCATCGTTTCGCCCACTACATCCCGCCCAGACCGGCCTGGGTCGACGAGGCGGCCTTCGAGAAGTACCATGACGTCGTCACCCGCTTCTACGAATACCAGGACGAGCTCATCGGGGAGCTGCTCGAAGCGGCTGGATCCGGCGTCACCGTGGCGGTGGTATCCGATCACGGCTTCCTCAACGGCTCCGATCGCCCCGATTTTCCTCCCGACGTGGAGCTCAAGGCGGGGGCATGGCACAGGCTCTACGGGATCCTGGTCCTCAACGGCAAAGGGATCCAGCCCGGGCGGCTCGAGCCCACGAGCCTCTACGACGTCGCGCCCACGTTGCTGTACCTGTCGGGCCTCCCCGTGGCCGCCGACATGGCGGGGCGGCCGATCCTCGATGCCATTGCACCGGCGTTCCGGTCGCAGTTCGAGATGGCCTCGGTGCCTACCTACGAGGATCCGTCGGGCGCGCGCTCCGGGGGCGGCCCCGATGCTCCGGCTCAGGGCTCCTCGTCCGCCATCGACGATGAGATCCTCGCGAAGCTCCGCTCCCTGGGCTACATCGCCTCCAGCGAGATCGCCACGGGGCCCGTCACGCAGGAGAACGAGACACCCGCCAGCTTCACCAACATGCTCAACATGGCCGCCCTCGAGCTGCAGAAGGGGGATCTCAAGCGCAGCGAGGAGATCACCCGCGAGATTCTCAAGCGCAGGCCCGAGCACGCGGAATCGCACTCGCAGCTCTCGGAGGTGCTCGACCGGCAGGGGCGCCTCGAGGAGGCCTTCTCCGAGGCGCGGACCGCGTTGAACATGATGGACGCGCCACCCGAACGGCTGGTGGCGCGCTACGCCCAGCTCGCCCGCCGGCTCGGCCGGCTCGACGAGGCGAAGGCCTGGTTCCTGAGGGCAACGCAGATGAGGCCCGGCCGCGGCGAGCCGTGGCTGGGCCTCGGCGTCGTGCAGTCGTTGTCCCAGGACTGGAAGGGGGCCCAGGCCTCGTTCCTGCGGGCGCTCGAGCTCAATCCCAGGTCGGCGGCGGCCGTCACGGGCCTCTCCAATGTCTACGAGCGCGGCGGGCGCTCGAAGGAGATCCTCTCCAGCATCGAGGCCGCGGTGACCGCCAACCCCGACTCGGCCGCCCACAGGGCGTTGCTCGGAGTCCTCCTCTCGAAGGAAGGGGATGACCGCCGCGCGGAGCAGCAGCTAGGCAAAGCGCTGGAGCTCGACCCCGAGCGCGACGCCTCCATCGCGGGGCTGTGCGAGGTGCTGCTCAAGACGGGGCGCCTCGATGAGGCGCGCCGCACTCTCGAGAAGGCCATCGCGCGGCAGGCGGACCAGGTGGAAGTCAGGATGGTCCTCGGACGGGTCTACGGGAAGATGGGGAGGATGGGGGAGGCGATCCGTCAGATGTCCGAGGCGACGCGCATCGACCCGTCAAACCCTTCGGCGCATGCGCAGCTCGGGATGTTGCTCTCGATGCAGGGGCAGCCCGCCCGCGCCATCCCCGAGGTGGAGCAGGCTCTGGAGCTGGATCCAGCCCTCTACGAGCTGAGGCTCCACCTCGCGATCCTCTACCATGACGCGAAGCGCCCCGCCGACTGCGAGGCACAGCTCAAGCGCGCCGCCGAGCAACGCCCCGGGGACCCCGAGCCGCACAGGCTCCTGGCGAGCCTCTACAAGGAATTGGGGCGCCTGGAGGAGGCCGAACGCGAAACGGCACGCGTGAGGCAGATCACCGGCGGGACCTGAGGCGCCTCATTGCGCGGGCGCCGGCTCCTGCTTCTTCGCGGCCTTGACCTTGCCGTGCTCGGCCAGCTCGATCACCTTGCGCAGCTTGCGGCGCAGGCTCTTGATGCGCCGCCGGTGGATCGTAATCTTCCGGCGGTCCCCCGACCCCAGCACGCCGTCGCGCTGGGAGGCCAGGGCGCGGATCTTCTCCTTGAGGGCATGGCGCCCGATCCCCTTGGGCAGCTCCTTCTTTTTCGGTATGCCGAGCTTGTCGCACAGAAGGTCGATGAGCTGCTCCTTCGTCATCCCGATGGCGCCCTTGACGTCCTCGAACTTGTGCGCCTCCTCCCGGAGCTTGACCACGGTCATCTTCGACAGGTCCTTCAGTTCCATCTTCACCTCCGGCTAGCTGATGAGTCTGTTCATGTGAGCCGTCAGGGCCGCATCGATGCGGGCCCGTGTCTCCTCCAGGTGCGCGCGCGTGGAGGCGTCGAGCGCCGGGCCCTTCAACGCCGCGTCAATCCTGACCTTGAGCTGGTTGAGGTTCGCGCGGGCCATCGTCCCGGCGTCCTCAGGCGTGCCCGACGCCGGTCGCACCACGAGATCGATAAGTTTCTTGATGTGCTCGCGCTGCAGCGCGCGCCGGAAGCTGTCGATCCTGGGCGCTCCCGCGCCGTCCAGCTCGGACCAGATCGACTCGCCCAGCCCCTGGAACATCTCGGCGAGCGTGAACGGCTTCTGTCCGGGCGGGAAGAGCATCTCCAGGTCCACCAGCCGATCGAGCGCGGCGGGCCGGAAGAGCTGCTCCAGGGTCGCCTGTTGCAGGAACCTCACGACGTCGTGCAGCGGGAACTCGAGCCTCTGCGTCCGGAAGACGGAGAACTCGAAGTCCCACCAGCGGTCCGGCCCCAGGCGGGCCAGCAGGTCGGACGGGACCGAAAACGAGTCGCTGGCGAAGAGCTCGGTCCTGAGGAACTGAAGGGCCTCGCGCTGGCGTTCGGCCGGGACCGGCTGCAGCGGAAGCCTCCCCTGCGGGTCTCCCACGTGATCGCGGTTGGCGTAAACGCCACCGATGAACTTGGTGACGTTGCCGATCGCCGGGGCGAATTCGTTGAGCCCGGCCTGGAAGGAGCGGCGCATCACCTGGTACCCTTCCCCGTCCTTCCCCAGCTTGGAGGGGATCTTCTTCCATAGCTCGTGCGCCAGCGCCACCCTCTGTTTGTAGTAGGCGATCGCGTCGGTTCCGATGTCCCAGCGCGAGGTGCGCGGGTCGGCCGTGTCCTCGTCCGAGCCGTAGGCGTTGCCCGGCTCGGCTACGCGCGAGGCGATCTTCCTCAGCTCCGTCAGCTCGTCTTCCGGCTTCTTGACTCCCGGCAGCACTTTGTAGGCGTACTCGATGGCCCACAGGTCGTACTGGCCCAGGTGGGTCTGCCAGTAGTCCCCCTGTTTCTGGCCGGGGGCGGCGAGGTTGACCGGTATGTAGTCCATGACCGAGCCGGTGAGCCCCTGCTCGGTCGTGCGGGACGTGTTCTGAAGCTGATCGACCGGCTGCACTACGCTCGCCCGGAAGTTGTGCCTCAGGCCCAGGGTATGGCCCACCTCGTGCGCGATTACGTGGGTGAGGAAGTCGTCGATGTACTTCTCCTCGGCGGGGGAGCCGGGCTCCATCCCCCTCGACGCCGCCAGAGCCCGGCCGAAGGTAGCCTGCCTCATCGCGCCGTAGCCGAAATCGCAGAAGAGCCTCGGATCGATCGCGCGGCCTGGGAGGGCTTCCCGCGACGGCGTCCCGATCGTCTCCTCGAACGCCCCGCGGACCGCTGCCACGGGGTCCGACAACTCCCGGAACTCCTGGCGCGTGAACCGGGTGATGGATTCCGTC
Organism: Candidatus Polarisedimenticolia bacterium; assembly: GCA_036505635.1. Taxonomy (GTDB): domain Bacteria; phylum Acidobacteriota; class Polarisedimenticolia; order JACPZX01; family DASXTC01; genus DASXTC01. The sequence continues at coordinate 39,262 of DASXTC010000032.1, read as the reverse complement.
ACCCCGATGTCCGCGTCAAAGATCTGTCCCGTGGCCGGGTTGATCCGGCTGGGCCCGATGGCGAACGCGCTGTCGGTGGCGACGAACCAACGGACCGTGGCGAAGCGCGTGTCCGCGGCGTCCCAGTCCGCGTCGTCGGGCTGCTGCTTGACGACGATGGCGTCCTTGAATCCGATCTTCTCGAAGGCCGTGTTCCAGATCAGGATCCCGTCGGCGACCGCCTTGCGGTACTGCTTGGGGATGGAATTCTCCAGGTAGTAGGTGATCGGCTCCTTTGGCCTGGAGATAGCCGCGTAGGGCTCCTCTTTCTGCAGGTTCCAACGGGTGACGTAGCGCACGTAGGTGCTTTCGCGGCGGTCGTCGCCGAAGTCCTGGTAGAGGGTCAGGAAATGTCCGACGCGGTCATCCGCGATGCGAGGCATGAAATCGGGCGCCGCCGGGATCTCGGAGAGACTGTAACGGTAGTTGACGAAGAAACTGCGGCTGTCGGGCAGGTTCAGGAAGGGCGCGGGCCGGCTGCCGGTGAAATGGATCCTCGCCTCGATCTCCACGTTGGCGGGAAACCCCTTGATGCGCTCGATTCCGCTGTTCTCCCGGTCCACGCCGTAGGGGGTCTGGAGGAGCTGCGCCAGGATGGCGCCGAACCCGTCGTAGTCGCCGAGGAAGTAGGGTGTGATGTCGACCAGGATGGCCTTCGTGTCGGGATCGGGGAGGCTCTCGAGCTTCGATGAGCCCTGCAGCGAATCCGAGAAGGATCGGGCCACGGCGCGGCTCATCTCCGGCTCGCCGACTGCGGTCGCCTTGGGGTTTCTCCATAGGAGCTGGACGCGCTTGCCCGCCTTGTGGAACCTGACGGGGCCGTCCCCCAGCACCTGCGCGGCAAGCATGAACCACTCACCCGTCCCGGTCTCGCGCGTGACCGACAGCATGAAGTCCCTGTCGAGCTGGTCCGGCTTGATCGCGAGAAGGTACCTGTCATCCTTCCGATAGACGGTGAACAGACCGTCGATTTTCTGGGCCTCCTTGATCACCTCGTCGAACGGCGGCTCCTCCGGCTTCTTGCCTCCCTGCGCCCCGGCGGCGCCCGGCTGGATGCCGGTCCCTTCCTTCTTTTCCTCTTTCTTCCTGGCACTCTCCCCCTGCTGCGAGTCGTCGACGCCGTCGTCAGGTGCGGCCGCATCGATCCCGGCAGGCCCGCCGGGCCGATCCGAGAGGGCACGTGCCGTCGGGCCAGCAGGGGTCGCCGGGGCCGCGGCGAGGAAGGCAAGGGCGAGGGCGAGCGTCCATCTCCTGCTCATGGCGAGACTCCCTGAAAAGCGAAACGCCGCGAAGGCTCCCCTCGCGGCGTGGGTCCGGGCCGGGTGGCACAACCGTGATGGTGCGGCGCTCACTCTACCGTGGGGGCCCTGGCCGGTCAAGGGGCTCCCGGAGTATGATGCGGCCGGCATGAAGATCGACGGAGTGCTCGACCTGCACGCCTTCCGGCCCTCCGAGGTGAAGGACCTTGTCCCCGATTACATCGAGGAGTGCCTGGCGCGCGGCGTCTATGACCTGCGGGTCGTCCACGGCAAGGGGATCGGGGTGCTGAAGGCCACCGTGGAGTCGATCCTGCGGGAGCATCCGGCCGTGGAGCACTTCGAAACGGCCGGAGACGGGGCCGGCGGGTGGGGGGCGACGCTGGTCTGGCTCCGCCGGCCCCCCTCCCCGCCTCGTACTACTCCTTGAAGACCTCTTCGATCGGCACGATCGCCGCGTTCTCGGGTTTGATCGAGAGGACGAACTTCTCGATCTTCCTGTCCTCCGCGGTGACCTCCTTCGGCTTGGGCGCGTTGTAGGTGATCGGCGAGGGCGCGTTCTTCAGGATGGCGTCCCGCAGCGACTCGGCCTCCTTCGTCACCACGGTGATCCTGATGTTCTCCCAGCTCAGGTATGTCCTGATCGCGCGGTTCACGTCCTCCAGAGTCAGGGCCGCCAGCCGGGCGCGCGCCCACGGCACGAAATCCCCGTTGCCGTAGTACTGGCCGTCGAGCGCGTAACCGAGCTGCGTATCCTGTGTCTTGGCGAGCACCGCGACGTACTTGTCGAGGAAGCGACGGGTGTTCTCGAAATCCTCCTGCCCGAGCCCCTTGTCGATCAGCTTCTTGAGCTCCCACAGAGCGATCCGAAGGGCGAAGTGCCCGTTGGCCGGCTCCACCGGACGAATCCAGATCTGAAAGATCTGCCGCTTGCGCGCTAGGTTCGGGTCGGGCTGGAACTGGAACATCCCGCGCGGGAAATACTCGATGTAGGCGTAGTCACCGTAGTTGAGCCCGCGCACCTCGCGCATCCGCTGGTAGAGGTACGAGTTGCTGCTGCGGTGCTGGCCGAAATAGGAGCTGACGAGCCACAGCGCCGCCCAGTCCTTGTCCGTCCGGGTCACGGGGATCGGGAACCCGAGCGAGATCGCCGTGGCGCGAGTCTCCTTCTTGATGATCTGGAGCTGCTGGCCCGTCACCTTGGGCGCTTCGGGGATCTCGGCCGTGGACAGGCTCCCGGCCGGCAGCCTCCCGAAGTCGCGAGTGACGCGGGAGAGGAAGGCCGCGGGGTAGCCGCCCGCCAGCCCCAGCGTCAGGTTGGCCCGGCTGTAGTGCTTGCCGTAGAAGGCCTTCACGTCATCGAGTGTGAGCTTCTCGAGCGCCGACACCGTGCCGGTGTTCTCGTGGCCGTACGGATGCCCCTTCCCGTAGATGGAGACGTAGAGCGCCTCCTTGCCCAGCTCCTCGTCGTTGTTGCCGCGCAGATTCACCTTCAAGTTGTTGATCGCGTCGTCCTTGACCCGGCGGAAATCATCCTCGTCCCATCCCGGATCCAGGATCATCGAGGAGAGAATCCCGTAGTAGGCGTCGAGATTGTCGGCGTGGGTGGTGCCGGAGAAAACCGTCATCTCCTTGTCCACCTGCGCCGAGAGGCTGGTCGCCATCGGGAGCATCGCCTGGACGATCTGCTGGTAGGACATGGAACGGCTCCCCCCCTTCGAGAGCATCTCCGCTGTCAACGCGGCGACCCCCTCCTTGCCCGGCGGATCGTTGGCCGCGCCCACGTTGAAGAGGACGCGCAGCGAGACGAGGGGGACGCTGGTGGGCCTCAGCAGAGTTCTGATGTCGGACGCGGTCGAGGTCGCGGCGCGCGCCTCGGCCGGCGGCAGCGCCCGGGCCGTGTAGGTCCCCTTGAGGGCCAGCGTGCCGACCGTCATGCGGCCCTCGGTGAAGTACTTCCGGCACATCTCCTGGATGTCGGCCGCCGTGGTGCCGTCGTACTGGGCGAACACCTTGTTGATCGTCTCGGGGGTCGGCACGAGCTGGACGTACTGGGCGAGGGTGCCGGCCACCGCCCCGGTGCTGTCCAGCGAGAGGGCGAAGCCGTACTTGAAGCTGGATTTGACCTGGGCGAGCCGATCGACGCTCACAGGGTTGTCCCGCAGGTCGGCCACGGTGGCCAGGATCGCGTCGCGCACTTCGTCGACGTCCTTGACGTCCTTGACACGCGCCCCGATGTAGAGAAGCCCGGGGTCGCGGCTGTCACGGAAGAAGGTAAAGAGCTGGTCGACCTTCTGCTCCTCGATGACCAGCCTCTGGTACAGTGGGGAGCTCTGGGAAAACGCGATCTCCCCTGCCAGATCCAGGGCCGCCTTGTCCTTCCTGGCGTCGGAGTACGCCGGGCCGCGGTACCCCACCGCCACCCAGGGCAGAGTGTCGCTTGGCCAGTCGACGTGCGCCATGTAGGGGCCGCGAGGCTCCGGCTCGACCGGGATCTCCTGTGTGAAGCTCCCCCGCTTCCAGGCGCCCCAGTTCTTCCTGGCCAGAGCCAGCACCTCGTCGCGCTTCACGTCCCCCGCGACGATCAGGACGACGTTCTCCGGCCGGTAGAACCGGTCGAAGAAGACGCGGCTGTACTCGAACTGATTGGGCATGTCCTCGATGTCCTTGAGGAATCCCATGGTGGTGTGCTTGTACGTGTGCGTCGTGAACGACTTGTCCCGCATCACCTCGAACATCTTGGAGATCGGGTTGGCGCTGTTCTTGTTGTACTCGCCCAGGACCGCCTTCGATTCCGTGCGGAAGGCCTCGACGGGATACTTGAGGTTCTGGAAGCGGTCGGCCTCCAGCTCCATCACCGTGGCCAGGTCCTGCTTGCCGAAGAGCGCGTGGTAGGCGGTCAGGTCATCGGACGTGAACGCGTTGTGATCGGCGCCGATGACCTTCATGATCTCGTTGTACTTCTCGGGCGGATACTTCTCGGTCCCCCGGAACATCATGTGCTCGAAGAAGTGCGCGAAGCCGGACTTGCCCTCCTCCACCTCGTTGCGCGAACCTGCGCGCACCACTCCGTAGAACGAGACCAGGTCGGGGTAAGGCAGCGGAACCGTGATGACCCGCAGACCATTGTCGAGGTCGTCAATCGAGTACTCGAACGGGAAAGCCTTCACCGGGGCCCCCGCGGCCGCGGGGGCGGCCGCCATGGCGAGCGTGGTCCCGGCCATCACGAGCAGAATGAGCAGGAACGGTTTCATCGGGCGGATCCCTCCATCGGATGTGCGGGTAACGCCGAAGGAGACCATCAACCGGCACCGCGCGTCAAGGCCATGCCCGCCGTCGCGCGTGCTCCCTCGTGCGTCCTCTCGCCTTGCAACCGGCCGCCGGGCGTCCCACAATGCGGCGATCGTTTTCCAACAGGAGGTGCACCGATGAACGTCAGAGCAATCATACCGGCGGTCCTGTGCGCGATGGCCCTCGCGCCTGCCGCGCATGGCGCCGCCAGGGGCCCGTCGGCGATCGAGATGCGTCTGACCGGAGCCGCGGGAAACGGGGCGGCCGGCGTTGCGCTGCTCCGGATCACCGAGGCCGCCATGCGGTTCTCGGTCCGCGTCGAGGGGCTCCCGGCGGGCGCCTACGAGCTGCGCGTCGGGGGGCTGGCGCAGGGGTTGGTCTTCGTGGACTCCGGCGGGGCCGGCGAGATCCTCTTCGACACGAAGCTCTTCGAGAAGGCCGTCGCCGAACCGCGCCGGGAGCTCGAGGCGATGCCCCTGTCGTTCGATCCGCGTGGAAAGCTGCTCCAGATCGTCGGTGGCAGCGGCGAGGTTGTGCTCGAGGCGGCGTTTCCTGCCCGGCCCCCGGCCGGCCGGCGCTGAATGGGACAAGGAGAGATGAAATGATGACCACCATGTTCCGCACTCTCGGCCGCGCGACGCTCGCGTGCGCTCTTGCTGTCGTCGCCACGGCGCCGGCGGTGGCCGCGGCTGATGGTCTGCCGCGGCTCGATCCGACCAACGGCGGCCCCGGCACCCACTACATCTTCATCATGCCCGTCACGGGGCGCACGATGGACCCCGCCGCGCCCTCCTTCCTGAAAGTCTTCCGCGGGACCTTCACCCTGTTCCAGGACTCGGGGCAGGCCGATTTCGACATCACGGACATGAACGTCGACACCGACAACGACGGCCTGGTCGACCGGACCCTGGAGTGCTCCGGCTGGGTCGGCAACATGAGGTTTGGCGTGAGGTGCTCGGAGGACGATGGCGGGGCCGAAATCAGGCTCCTCATCACGGGCCGGGCGGTCAGACTGGCCAACGGAAGGGTCGCGCTGCGCAGGGCCACAGGGCAGGGCTTCACCGAGACTCACACGCTGCTCACCGGCTTCCTCGCCGGCGAGCAGTAGCCCGGCGCGGCGGTCGGGAGGAGAACGCCAGGATCCTTTCACGGCACTTGGCGCACCTGAGGCACGCATCGAGCCCGCGGGGGCTGGAACACGAAAAGCTCAGCTCGAGGGGGAGGTCGCCGAATCTTCGGATCAGGTCCTCCTTCCGAAGCTCCAGGAAGGGCGCCTCGATCCTCAGCGGGAAATCGAGCCCGGCGGCCAGGGCGCGAGCGAGGGCGCGGAAGAAGCCGGAGGAGGCGTCCGGGAAGGGGTTCCCCTTCAGCGTCCCGATGGCGAGGCGCGGCGCTCCGATCATCGCCGCGTGGACCGCTCCCTTCGCCATCAGGAGGACGTTGCGCCCGGGCAGATAGACCGAGCTGTCCGACGCGCGCCAGCCGGGGATCCCCTCGCCGGTCGTGCTCCAGTGGTTCCCGTACAGATCCCCCATCGGCAGGGAGGCAACCTTGAGGGGATGCACCCTGCCACTCGTGCCGGGAAGGGCCTTCAGGAATCGCCGGAGCCAGTGCAGCTCAGCCCTCTCCCACACGAGCCCCGATCTCACGTAGAGCGGGAAGACCTCGCGGCCGCGCGCCACGAGGTGGGCGACCAGCGCGCACGAGTCGAGCCCACCGCTGATCAGCGCGACGGCGCCCTCGGGCCGCCTGACGCGATGACGCCACGACTCGCGTCCGGGATGTCGTGGTGCGAAGGCCCGCCCCATAGGGAAGGGACGATAGCAGCCCGCGACGGCGAGGTGCAAGAAGCGCGATCCACCTTGTATACTCGACTCGAGCATGCCGAAGGGGATCATGCGGACCGTACTCGTCACGGGAGCCAACCGGGGGATCGGGCTGGAGCTGGCGCGGCAGTACGCCACCGACGGGTGGCGGGTGCACGCCTGCTGCCGTGAGCCGGGCAGTGCCCGGGAGCTCGACCTCCTGCAACGCGCGTCGGGCGGGCGGGTGATCCCGCACCGGCTCGACGTAACCGACGCCGCGCGCATCCACGCGCTGGCCGCCCAGCTCGCCGGCCAACCGATCGACATTCTCCTGAACAACGCCGGCGTCTACGGCACGCAGGGGGAGTCGTTCGGGAACCTGGCCGAGTCCGACTGGATTGAGGTGCTGCGGGTCAACACGCTCGCTCCCTTCAGGATGGCCGAAGCGTTCGTGGAGCACGTGGCGGCCAGCGGCATGAAGCTCTTCGCCACCATCAGCAGCAAGATGGGGAGCATCGACGACAACACCTCGGGAGGCCGGTACGCCTACCGGTCGTCCAAGGCCGCCGTCAACATGGTGACGAGGAGCCTCGCCGTGGACCTGAGGGGGCGCGGCATAACGGCGGTGGTGCTGAATCCCGGCTGGGTCCGCACGCGGATGGGCGGTGCCGGCGCGCCGCTGGCGGTCGAGGAGAGCGTGGGTCGCATCCGCGCCGTGCTCGATCGGGTCACCCCGGCGCAGAGCGGTCAATTCCTCGATCACGACGGCTCGGTGATCCCCTGGTAGGCGAGGCGCGACTCTCCGCCGCCGCACCGGTCGCCGAACGGATGTGATGCAAGCTCCGGTGATAATCTGGCCAGGCTGATGCCCCGTGGCGATCCCTCCGGGCTGGTCGGGAGTCCCCCGACGCACCCGGGCGGAGTCTCACCGCGCTAGACTCCAGCCTCCGCCGCGGGGCGGGGATGCGGGAAGGAGACCTTGGATGCCGGAGCCGATGGACTGGGGGTTTCGCCGGAGAGGCACGTTCGCGAGAGTCTCTCTCATCCCTCTGCTCCTGCTGGTTCTGCTCTCCCGGCCGACCATCGAGGCAGGTTCGATGGCGGACATGTGGACGAACACGCTCGCCCTACTGGCCGCATTAGCCGGGGTCGGGCTTCGGCTCTGGGCCACGCTCTACCTCGGGAACCGGAAGGGGCGGCTGGTCGTCAACGAGGGCCCATACTCGGTCTGCCGGAACCCGCTCTATCATGGCTCGCTGCTCATGGCGGTCTCGGGCTGTCTCTGCCTCAAGAGCGTCACGCTCGCCCTGGGAGCGGTGCTGACCGTGAGCGCCTACATGCTCGTCACGGTCCCCTCCGAGGAAGCTTTTCTGCGGGAAAGGCTCGGCGAGCCCTATCTCTCCTATTGCCGGACGGTCCCCCGCTACTGGCCGCGCTTCAGCCTGTTCCGGACGAGGCCCGTCATCGAGATCGACCTCCACGCGCTGAAGCTGGAGGTCCGGCGGTGTCTGATGTTCCTCGTGCTCCCCCTCGCCGCGGAGGGGATCGGTCACGTCAGGATGCAGCCCTGGTGGCCGCACCTGTTTCGACTTCCCTGAGCATCGCGGCGGCCGCGCCGGCGCGGTCCGATGGTTCGCTCAGTCCATCCGGCGTCGAAAACCCGCGACGAGCATCGCATCGTAGACGCTCAGGATCCACATGACGCCCGCCAGGCCGAGGATCGCCGCAGCCGCCGCGGTGACTCTCGGCATCAGGACATGGCCCACGTCGATCGGCTCGAGCAGCCGCAGGAACGGAGTGAGCCGCAGGAGGACCACGGTGAAGGCGCCGGCGAAGAGGCTGAAGAGGAAGGCCATCGCCTTGCCGGGCTGCGCGTTGGCCAGCTGCCCCCAGCCGGGAAGCACCAGTGATGCGAGCCCCGCGACGACCGGGTTCCCGATCCCCTGGAACCCGCCCGACTCCGCCTCGGCTCGGCGGTAGGCCTGATGGACGCTGGAGAGCATCATCACGATCATGAGGAAGTCGACGGCGGCGATGGCCAGCAGGAGCCGCCACTCGTTCACGCCGAAGATATCCCCCAGCTCCACCAGCCCCGGCCAGAGCTGGGTGACGGCCCAGTTGAAGCACAAGCCGAGGACTTGTGTGAGGAGCAGCAGCACGCCGAGCTTGCCCTGCCCGTTGTACATCTGCCCCGCGCCGCAGACGAACAACGAGATGGTCGAGGCGGAGAATGGGGCGGCGCCCCCCGCCTGTCTCGGCAGCATCGAAGGGGATGGGGTCCGATCCGGCCTGATCCCCGCGCGTCCCGCCCTGCGGGCGCTCTCCTCCCGGCCGATGGAGGCCAGGATGTCCTGGTCCGTGATGGTGTAGACGTCCTCCTGGTGGGCCATGGCGATATCCCTCCTGTGTGGGGGTGGTGACCCACTGATTATGAGTCTGCCGGACCGGAGGTGCAGGGCGAAGGGCCGGCGCGGCGTTTGAAGGCATTTACGGCTGTCCCGATCGTCGCGGTCGATCTGGGCATCAGGATCTTCGGGCGCGTCCCGCGAGTCGCCGATTCCCGGAAGTGAGGGCGCTGCGGCGGTGACGGTGCTGCGGCGGAGAAGAGCGGCACGGGAGAGGAGTGCCGCGGGGAAGGAGCGGCGTGGGGGAAGGAGCGGCGCCGGAGGCGGCGATATAATCCCCCGGCGCCGGGGTGGCGGAACTGGCAGACGCAGGGGACTTAAAATCTCCGGAGCTTTCGGGCTCTTGCGGGTTCAAATCCCGCCCCCGGCACCAGACATAGACCTTGCGGCGGGTCAGTTCTGGCTCTCTTGAGGCTCCAGGACGAACCACCGCTTCTTGGTGTCCCGGTATCCCCCTGGTCCGGTTGTGGAGACTTCCAGCAAAGGACGAGTGTCTTCATCGACACTCACATCCGTTATGCCTCCACCATGCTCCGCGACCAGCCTGGTTGCAGAGGGGAATGGCACTTGCGTTCTCCCCTCCAGACGGACCAGCGTGGACGGAGTGAAGGCGAGATAGCTGCCTCCCGCATGCACCAATCCCATGTAAGGGAATCTCGCTTCCTCGATCCTTTTCCAGGTCCGGCCCCCATCTTCCGTCTCGAAATACCAGTTTCCGAGATGATGGATCCAGCCGCCGATATACCCTGTATTTCGATCGGCAAAGTAGAAGGCGTTCGCTTGCTCGACGTAGGGGACGGAGTTCCGGTTCTCCGCTGTCGCGAGAATGAGATCCGTAGGTTGGTAGGCGCCATCCCGCGGACTCAGCCTCCGTACCGATCCAAGGTACGAGAGCAGATAGATATCGCCCTCCGGAGCGATGAAAACCCTTGTCACTCCACCCTTTTCCCATTCATCGATCTTCGTCCAAGTACTCCCGGTGTCCCTTGACACATAGACGAATCCCCTGGGCTTCGAGCCACGGAACTGTCCGCTGAAGTATGTGCGCGCAACTTCGATCCTGTAGGTGGTCTCATACTGCATCCCGCCGAAGGCCACCCAGACACCACGGCCCTGAACGATTTCGATAACGTCATCGTCTCCGAGGCCCACGAGCTTCTCCACCTTGGCGCTCCGCCGATCGAACAACGCGGTGTTGCCGTGGCCATCCCAGAGGACTATCTGTTCTCTGCTCTTCGCGACGAACTCTCTGATCGAGAAAGCAACTTGGCCTACCCTGCACCAAGTTTCACCCAGGTCCTTCGACATGTACACGTGATGTTCCGTCGTGCCCCACAGGCAGTCGCCATACTTCCGCACGACGTCTACGGTCTTCCGCGGTCCCACCGTTGTCAGCGGATAGCTGAACCTCATCCCCCCCGCCGTGATCTCGTAGATGCCGCGGTTCGTGTCCAGTACGTAGACGTTGTCTTTCACGAGTTTGATATCCGTCGGCCAGGCCTTGATCGGTTCTGCTGAGAGCACGTGTGAGTCGAGCCGCTCGTCCAACTCGACTACGATGCGGTCCTCTGTGATCCCAACCAGCCGCTGAGTCGCCTGGTCAACGCGAAAATCGATCAGTCCTGGATTGGAACATCGATTCCATTCGATCGGCTCAAGGAGTGAATGGAAGACCTGCCCGTCCTGTCTGACGAACAATCTTCCTTTGAAGATGCCTATCCTGGTGATCCGATGGTCGCTCCCATCATCGTCAGCCGCCGCGTACTTCTTCTGATCAAGGGGGGTCGCCAGCTCCTTCCAGCTCTTGCCGTTGTTACGAGTCAGTTTGATACCGTTCCCAAGCGCTCCAACGACACCCACGCTGGAATCCTGCATGTAGATGACGTGCGTCCGCATGGACTTGAATGGACGCCCTCGGCGAGTCCACGTCTTGCCGAAATCATCCGTGTACAGAAAGCTCCCCTCTGATCCACCCATCCATGCTTGACCTCCCTCGTTGCTGAAGACGTCGTAGATCCACTCTGGCTCTCCGAAGTCAACGAGCTGCCAGGACGCACCACCGTCCGAGGTGCGATAGACTTTGTCCTGAGGCCCATACTCTTCAGCGGATATCCAGCCCGAGGCAAAGCCGACCTTGTCCGTGAAGAAGGAGATGCGGTCGATCGAGTGTCTCACAGAGAGCAATTCTCCCGCGTCCAGGTTGAGCGAGCTCTCCCGCCAGTCGCCAGCCAAGTCGCTTGCGAAATAGACATGTCCCGCTCTGGTGCTCAGCCAGAGTTGTCCGGAAGGAGTCATGGAAAGCTCATCCACGCCTCCAAAGATATCGAGCTCGCTTCTTGGATCTACACTCGAAACACTGCCGCACTCGGGGTGGGCTTCACGACTTGTTTTCTCATCGCTCCTCACCAAGAGCTCATCGGCGTAGGAATCGCTGGGACGGTTGGTTGATTTCGTGGTGTCAGGAGGGCTCTGCGTCGGCCGTGTTGATTCTCGAGTCAACGCCGGACTGAAATCCCCCTCCAGGCTCAGCGCCAGTGCGATGGCAACCATCGGGAGCAGCGGAGCTAGCCAGAATCCGAGCCGCTTCTTCAACTTCATCGGCGCCTCCTGATGGTTCGACAACGTTGAGCGTCGTTAGGATTACGTTGCCGGAGCAGTCGTTTATCCGCCCATGCACCAACGCTACGGCATGCCCTGCCCCACCCTCTGGCTATGTTCGTACTCTCGTGGAAAGGACCAGGGGATCGAGGTCCTCACCCCTCGTGAATTCATACAGGACATCTGCAGCCATCGGCGCCTCATGCTCGCCACGAGGTCCTGCTTTGAGGGGAGTTTCCATCCAGGGGTGTCCACCTGGGTGTCCTCTCGCGGCGACTGCCGGCGGCAGAGATGACGAGCCTACAGCCGAGGATCTACAGGCTCGCTCTCGAGCGCCAGAACTCCGAAGACACACTCGTGAATCCGCCTCAAGGGCTCGCGCCTGATGAACCGCTCGAGCGCCTCGAGACCCAAAGCAAATTCGCGAATGGCGAGGGATCGCTTGCTGGAAAGGCCGCGAGCACGTAGACGCTCGAGATTCGCAGCCGTCGTGTACTCCGGACCGTAGATGATCCGCAGGTATTCACGCCCACGACACTTCAGGGCTGGCTGGACAAGTCCCTTCCGGCCGGTGGCGATGAACGCCAGCGGCTTAACAACCATTCCCTCACCACCGCGGGAGGTCAGGTCCCGCCACCATCCGACGGCTTCGCCGCAACTGCCGGTGTCATGCAGGCTCACGAGCCGGTATGCGGTCCGATGGACGACATCTTCACGTTCACCGCCTAGCCGACTCAGAGTCTCCATGTGCCAGCGGTGATCCTTGTCAACATGAACGGCGCCCTCCGTGGCCAGCAGATGGAATGGCGCCAGTTTCAGGTCGGAGATCGACGTCACGGGCCAGCAGTACCCCCTGTATGCATCCTGGTACTGCCACACCATCCTCTGTCGCTCCTTCTGGCCCGCCAACAGCTCATCCACATCGAGGCCGCGCGACTGCGCCCGCTCAAGTAGACTGACTGCGCCAGATGTCGCTGCCGAAGCCGCGGCGCCAACAGCGGCGTACTGTCCCGTCAATAGCGCCTGTGCCTTCGCCGACCAGGGCATCAGCTCGCAGTCGAGGCAGACCCAGGAAGTGTTCAACTCTTCCCAGAGCCCTGCGCGCTCCATTGAGGATCGGACTCTATCCAGGAGCTCGCGCTCGAGCGCCAGATCCTCGAAGAATCGCCTCCCAGTTCGCGTGTAGCAGATGCCCGCGGCATCTTCCCCGTCTGTCTGAATGCCGAACCGCTCCCTGGCGGCAGCAGCGTCTTTACACACGATAACGATGGCCCGCGAACCCATGTGCTTTTCCTGACAGATCACCTGCTCCACGCCTCGACTCCGAAAATACTCGAACGCTTCGTCCGGGTGCTCGAGCAGATCGGGTCGCTTGCTCGTTTCCGATGGGGACATGGTCGGCGGAAGGTAGATGAGCCACTTCGGATCCACCGCGAATCGACTCATCGCCTCGAGAGCGGCGGTAGCATTCTCCTCGCGGATGGTGATGTTGGGGCGCAGCCGCGTGTTGACGATCCGCTTACCGCACACGTCCTCTAAGTCCAGGAGGTCGTCGTTCGTCTGCTGAGCCGTGAGCCCTTCCCGTGTCACCGCCACCAGCGGTCTCACAGGGTCGTAGTAGACGCGTGCCGCGTCGACCGACACCACCTCGCGCTCTGGATAGCGCAGGGCGGACAGTTTTCCTCCGAAGACACATCCCGTATCGACGTTGATCGTGTGGTTCAGCCACTCGGGCTCTGGAACCGGCGTGTGGCCGTAGACTACCTTCGCCTTCCCGCGATAGTCGGCGGCCCAGTTGTACCGGATCGGAAGCCCGAACTCGTCAGTCTCACCGGTCGTCTCGCCATAAAGAGCGAAATCGCGGATCCGCCCCGAGGCTCGACCCTGGTAGGCCTCCTTCATGCCGGCATGCGCGACCACGAGGTTGCCCTCGTCCAGAACGAAGTGGCTGACCAGTGAATCGAAGAACTCCGCCATCTCGTTCATCAGCATGGCGCGTGCTTGCTCGGGGACGACCGCTAGCTCCTCGAGTGTCCGCTCGAGCCCATGGGTGATCTTGACGTCTCGACCCCTCAGCTTTCGGAGGAGCTTCATGTCGTGGTTTCCAGGCACGCACAGCGCGCTGCCGGCCTCTACCATCGCCTTCACGATCCTGTAGGTGTCGATGATGCGCGGTCCTCTGTCCACCACGTCACCGAGGAAGATCGCGCGCCGGCCTCCAGGATGACTGAAGATCCAGGTCCCGTCTGTTCTCGAGTAGCCGAGCTGACCCAGCAGTGCCTCCAACTCGTCGGCGCATCCATGCAAATCGCCGATGATGTCGAATGGGCCCTTCTCCTCCCGACGGTTTGTCCAAAGCTTCGAGCGCTCGATCTCGACTGCATCGACTTGTTCTGGCGACTCGAGCACGTGCAGGTACCGGAAGCCTTCCCGCTTCAGGCTCCGGAGCGACCTGCGCAGCTGGGACCGCTGCTGGGCGACGACATGGCGGCCGAACGCCCGGTCCGGGCGTTCCCGGTTCCGCTCCAGGCATACCTTCTCCGGAGTGTCGAAGACCACGGCCACCGGGATGCAGTGATACTCGCGCGCCAGCGCCAGCAGCGGCTTGCGGGCCTCCATCTGCACGTTCGTGGCGTCGATGACCGTCAGTCGTGCTCCTGCGAGCCTCTTCGCAGCGATATACTGCAGGACCTCGAACGCGTCCTTCGTCGCTGCCTGATTGTTCTCGTCATCCGAGACCAATCCCCGGCAGAAGTCCGATGAGATGACCTCGCTCGGCTTGAAGTGCCGACGAGCAAAATGCGACTTGCCGCTGCCGGTGGCACCGACCAGGATGACGAGCGAGAACTCCGGTATAGTGATCTTCATCGCCTGAACACAGCCATCTGCGTCGGGGGACCTAGTTCCGCATCCTCGGGACCTACAGGCGCGAACTCGACGGCGTAACCGAACCGAGCGGCAATGTCCTCCGCCCACGCTCGGAACTCCCCGCGTGTCCATTCGAACCGGTGGTCGCGATGCCGGAATCGCCCTTCAGGCAGCGTTTCAAATTTCGTGTTGAACTCCCGGTTGGGGGTCGTGAGCACCACCGTCTCTGGCTTGGCGCACTCGAATACGGTGCGTTCTAGTGCGCGAAGCCTGGGCGCATCGAGGTGCTCGATCACCTCGACCAGCGCCGCGGCATCGTATCCTTCCAGCCGCCTATCTCGATACGTGAGCGCACCGTGCAGCAATCGGATCCTCTTGGTGTCTCGCTCGGGAAGTCGCTCCAGGTGCAGCCGCTGGTGGGCGATTTCGAGCGCTCGGTGCGAGACATCGACACCGACGATCTCGTCGAATGTCCGGTCCTTCAAGAGGTGGCGCAAGAGCTTGCCCTCTCCGCAGCCCAGGTCGAGCACGCGCTTAGCTCCAACGTGGGAAAGAGCCTGATGAACCGTGTCGAGCCTCAAGTCATTCAGGCGCAGCGGCTTCTCGATCACCTCTTCTTCTTCATCCCGCACGGTTCGGATCTCATCTGCGCCTGGCTGATCCTCGTCAAGCAATCGCGTCAATGCGGCATCCACCAGGCTTCTGCGGTGCTTCAAGTAGCGCTCGGCGATGAGGGCGCGCTCTGGATGCCCGACCAGCCAGCCCTCGCCGCGTTTCAAGAGCTTTTCGACCTCGTCTTCGCCGACCCAGTAGTG
This sequence comes from Candidatus Polarisedimenticolia bacterium, assembly GCA_036505635.1. Taxonomy (GTDB): domain Bacteria; phylum Acidobacteriota; class Polarisedimenticolia; order JACPZX01; family DASXTC01; genus DASXTC01. Next base: position 24,185 of record DASXTC010000032.1, on the reverse strand, counting down.
CTTGTCGTCGTCCAGTACCGGAATCAGTACGTAGAGGTGAGACAGCAGATCGCGCAGCTTCACGTCGGCGGCGATCCGAATCGCATGGTAGGGGCTCTCCCCCCAGTCCGGGAACTTCGAGTCCAGCACGTGTCGGTCCGACTCGACTCTGTAGCCGAGTGGCTCGAAGAGGCGCCGGAGAACGCCTACCCCACCACGAGCGGGGACTGCCGACAGTTCGGCGGTGAGCGGTAACGGCTGCTCCACCAGCTCCGGCCTGTCGGAGCACTGTCCCTTCAGCGCGCTGCCGTAGACCCGTGCGATCGCGACGCTCAGGAAGGAGGAGGCCGCATAGGGGCGGTCGTTCACGTACTGCTCTAGCGCAAACGCGGTCTCGCCCCCCTTTGGACGCACCAGACCCACCGGATCGACGTCCAGCAGAAGTACCGCGGAGCAACGGTTGTCACTCGCCTCGGGATAGAAGACCGTGGCCGCCCCGAATGCCAGACTGAATCGCTGGACTCTGGCGGGCTTCTTGTGGAGAAGGTAGCCGAGGTCGGTGGCCGGAGGCTTCTCGTTGGTGATCGTCAGTAGCATCTGAGCATCTACCTGTCGCCAAGCGCGTCGAGAAATCTGTTCCCAGGACTTCTGAATCGAGTGGACGACGCATGGTATCAGACGACAGATGCTATGACTCCGTCACGTCGCCCCCTGCATCAAACAGGTGTCCATCTGGGTGTCCATAACCCTCGTAAAATACGGTCGCTCCCCGTAACCCTCGGAAACGGGAAAGGGCAACGAGTTAGTAACTTACTGATTTCATTGCCCTTCCCGTCTCGCCTTAAAATCCCCTGGCCTTCGGGCCATCTGGGTTCGAGCCCCAGCCCCGGCACCAGCTCGACTTGATAGATGAGTTCGCCCCCGCTCATGGTCTTGGGACTTGCGATGATACACACGATTAGCCTATATTGGTGTACAAGTTGAGGAGGGCTCTACGACATGGGACGAACGAACATCGAGATCGATGATGAGCTCGTTCAGAAGGCGATGCGACTCACCGGTGCACGAACCAAACGCGAGGTAGTGAACATTGCCCTTCGGCGTCTGGTTGATAAGGGTAGCCTGTATCGCGCGGCGCGACGTCTTCGGGGAAAGCTCACCTGGGAGGGTGATGTTGACGCTTGGCGTGCCGGCCGATCGACGCGCGCATGATGATCGTTGATTCGAACACCTGGGCAGACTTCTTCAATGGAGTCCGGAGTCCGCATTCCGATCGCCTCGATGTAGCCCTGCAGGAGGAGGAGGACTTGGCCGTCGTTCCGATCATCATCACGGAGGTCCTGCAGGGATTCCGAACCGACACGGGCTTCCAGCGTGCCCGGCGCGTTCTCGTTTCTCTACCCGTGGTCCATCCGACGGTGGAGTGTCACGTGCGCGCTGCTGGTCTATTCCGATCACTGCGACGGAAAGGAGTCACCGTGCGTGGAGCAGTGGACTGCGTCATCGCCCAGGCCTGCCTGGACACTGAGGCTGAGCTCTTGAGCCCCGATGCAGACTTCAAGCACATTGCCCGCCAAACTGCCCTTCGCCTCTGGCACGCCTGATGGGTCTCGGACACGACTGCAGGATTTCGGCAGACCGGAGGAAGTCTCTGAGACATGTGTCCATCTGGGTGTCCATAACCCTCGTAATGTACGGTCGCTCCCCGTAACTATTGGAAACGAGAAAGGGCAACGAGTTAGTAAGTTACAGATTTTATTGTCCCTTCTGTGTCGCCAAAACTCTCCGGAGCCTTCGGGCTCTTCCGGGTTCGAATCCCGCCCCCGGCACCGGTCTTTTCAACCTCTTACGAGCGATGGGACCAAGGGGATGAAACGGGTGTCGCCGCTGTTGTTGATCGATGTTGCGACCGTCAGGACGCAGCTTGGCGCGTCGGGCACGAGGACAGCTTTCTCCGGGACTACAATCATGGCCAGAAGGGAGCCTGCGCCGCCGAGGCGGACGAGGCCGCCGCAGAGGCGAGCGGGCTGGCGGCAGGTGACGGCCCAGTTGGCGAGCGGAACGGGGGGGGCCGTACAGTGCCCGGGATGGCAATGGTGGGAAGGCGTCGATCGGATGGCTGTGGGAGCATGACAGTGACGACCAGGCTGAAAGCCGTCGCGACACTGATGGTGACGCTCGGATTCTGGATGAGCGGACTGTCACGAGGAGTCGCAGGGGTTGACCCGAGCAAGACTGCCAACGTCGTGCCCGCGAGGTCGATCAAATTCGAATACCCCGAGGCACTCGCCGTCGGTCACGAAGGCGACCTGCTCGTTGCCGCGCGACGCCAGCACCAGGTATTCAGATTAAACAAATGGGGCGAGATTTCCCTGGTCGCGGGCGACGGTCGGCGAGGTCTCAGTGGCGACGGAGGACTAGCCGTTGGCGCAAGTCTCGACAACCCCGGTGGTGTCGCCGTCGATGCCGCAGGCAATGTGATCATCGCAGACACCTACAACAACCGCATCAGGCGAGTCGATGCCCGCACGGGCATCATCAGAACAGTCGCTGGCGGAGGGAACGAGGACCCATGGAAGGACAATCACCCCGCGATTGCCGCCAGCCTGGCCTTGCCCACGGCGCTGGCTGTCGACCCCGAAGGGAACCTCCTGTTCACGGACAGCGGCCACTTCAGAGTCCGAAAAGTCGACATGCCCTCGGGCTTGATTCAGGCAGTCGCTGGACGAGGCACAAATCGGTACACAGGAGACGGCAGCCCCGCGACGAGCGCAGATCTGGAGAACCCCGGGGCACTGGCCCTAGACTCCGGCGGCAACCTCTTCATCGTCGAGGCCGGAGACGACCGGGTCCGGAGGGTTGATGCTCGAACGAGGCTGATCTCTACCTTCGCCGGAACGGGCGCGCAGGGTTTTAGTGGAGATGGTGGACCCGCCCTGAACGCAAGATTGTATGGGCCGAGGGGAGTTGCGGTCGACCGAGAGGGCAACGTCTTCATCGCGGATGCGTCCAATCGGCGCATACGACGGATTGACGCCGGTACTGGTTTCATCTGCACGGTCGCAGGCACCGGCGTTCTCGGCCTAGGTGGAAATGGTGGACCCGCAGCGAGTGCCGGGTTGTTCGAGCCTCTATACGTGGTGGTCGATCCCGCCGGTAATCTCTACTTCATCGAACCGTACGGCCGATGCATTCGGAGAGTAGACGCCGTCACGAAAACCATCTCGGTCGTCTTCGGGCCTAGGCCAAGTGTTTGCGAGCCAGCTCCGCCTCAGCCATGACAGGCTCTATTGACGCATCTCGATCTGTCGAGCCCCCCACGACGCTGCCGGCGTTCTGGTTCAGGAAGCTTGGCTCCGGAAACAGGTGTCCATCTGGGTGTCCATAACCCTCGTACTACACGGTCGCTCCCCGTAATCCTCGGAAACGGGAAAGGGCAACGAGTTAGTAACTTACTGATTTCATTGCCCTTCTCCCGCCGCCTTAAAATCCCCTGGCCTTCGGGCCATCTGGGTTCGAGTCAAGGCCGTGCAAGATCCCTCCGATGGAGGACTGCCCTGCCCGAGGTTCGCCAGGTAGTCCACTGCGGCGAGGATCGCGATCTGCACGCGCGAGCAACTTTGCCCTACCGCTCGTCGTAAACACCAAGGATAATCAAGCGGGAGGGGGGGCGCCTTTGTGAGCATGTCCAAGAAGAAGCGAATCATCCTGTTCGTCGTGGCTGGCGCCCTGGTCCTGGCGGGCTGGGCGGCCTACCAACGCCAGAAAGGCAAGGGCGTGCCAGTCCTCGCCGACAAGGTGACGAAGGAGGACGTCGTCGCGAAGGTGACCGCCAACGGCAAAATCCAGGCCGAGAACAGGGTGGAGCTGTCGGCGCTCGTGATGGGACAGATCGTCAACCTCGCCGCGCACGAGGGAGACCGGGTCAAAAAGGGGCAGTTCCTTCTGCAGATCGACCAGAACCGTGCGGCGGCCGAGGAGGCGGGCTCGAGCGCGGCGCTGAAGGCCAGCCTGTCCGACCGCGACTCGGCCAGGGCCACCATGGAGCAGGCCGAGCGCGAGTTCGAGCGCGCCCGCCGCAACTACGAGGCGAACATCACCTCCGAGGCCGAATTCCAGAAGGCGCGCTCGGCGCTCGAGACGGCACGCGCGACCCTCCAATCCGGCCAGAACCGCGTGGAGCAGACGCGCGCGGGGCTGAACGCCTCGCGCGACACGCTCTCGAAGACGACCGTCCGCGCCCCCATCGACGGCGTCGTCACGACGCTGCGCGTTAAAGCCGGAGAAGTGACGGTGATCGGCACGATGAACAACCCAGGCACGCAGCTCATGACGATCTCCGACATGGCCAGCGTCCAGGCCGTGCTGATGGTGGACGAGACCGACACGCCGACCGTACAGGTCGGACAAAAAGCCCTTCTGCTGATCGACGCCTACCCGGGCCAGACGTTCGAAGGCATCGTCACGGAGGTCGGACACTCGCCGATCCTCAAGGACGACGCCGACCTGCAGGGCCTCACGACGACCTCCGACGCCATCAACTTCAAAGTCAAGATGAAGGTGCTCGAGCCGCCGCCGGGGATCCGGCCGGGCTTCTCGGTCACGGCCGACATCATCACGGGGAGGAAGGAGAAAGTGGCGACCGTGCCGCTGGCCGCCGTCATCGTGCGTGACTCGCCGAAGGGCGAGAGGACTGCGACGGGAGCGCTGAAGACGGAGGAGGGCGTCTACGCCCTTCGCGAAGGCAAGGCCGTCTTCGTTCCAGTCAAGACGGGGCTGTCGGGGGGGCTGATGATCGAGCTGCTGACGGGGCTCACGCCGGGCGACGAGATCGTCACTGGGCCCTTCAAGGCGCTTCGCCAGCTCAAGGACGGCGACCGCGTGGAGCGGATGTCAGAGAAGCAGCGGAAGACCGCCGAGATGGAGGCAGGCGGGTGAGCCTTTCCGACCTGCTCGCTGTCGCAATCCAGGCGCTGCGCGTCAACAAGCTGCGCTCCGGGCTCACGCTCCTTGGTGTGATCATCGGCGTGATGACGGTCGTTTCGGTCCTCTCCGTGATCAGCGGCCTGAACGATTTCGTGATGAACAAGATCGTCAACCTGAACCCCGACGTCCTGGTCTTCACGAGGTTCGGCATCATCCGCAGCCGGGAGCAGTTCATCCTGGCCTCCAGGCGCAAGCCCGTGACGATGCGCGACCTGGAGGTCGTACGCTCCGAGTGCAAATCGTGTGGGTCAGTCGGGGCGCAGTCGGACCGGGTCGCGACTGTCCATGCCGGGGCCGCGAAGCTCGCGGACGTGCCCATCACCGGCTACACGGCCAACGCGTCGACGCTGCTCAAGATCGACCTGCAGGCGGGACGCTTCTTCAACCCCCTGGAGGACGACCACGCAGCCGCGGTCGCCATCATAGGTCAGGACGTGAAGGACCAGCTCTTCCCCAACCTCGATCCGATCGGGCGGACGCTCAACATCCACGGCTACCCGCTTCGCGTGATCGGCCTTCAGGCCAGGCTGGGCAAGATCCTGGGTCAGAACCGCGACAAGGTGATCTTCGTGCCGCTGTCGTTTCTGCAGAAGGTCATGACATCGAACCAGGGGATCTCGATTCTGGTGCGTCCCGCCCTGGGCATGAAAGGCCTCGACGAGGCGGAAGGGGAGGTGCGGACACTCCTGCGCTCGCTGCGGAAGACGCCCTTCCGCGCCGACGACCCGTTCGGAGTCGTGGGAGCCGAGGCCATCCAGTCGCTCTGGCGCTCGATCTCGGCCGCGGCCTTCGCCGTGATGATCCTGATCTCGGGCATCTCTCTCGTCGTGGGCGCGATCGTGATCGCCAACATCATGTTCGTGTCGGTCGTGGAGCGCACCCAGGAGATTGGCCTCAGGATGGCCTTGGGAGCGAGGAGACGCGACATCCGGCGGCAGTTCCTGCTGGAGTCGTCGCTGCTCGCCACGCTGGGGGGGATCGGCGGAGTCATGGGCGGAGCCCTCGTGGCGCTGGCCGTCAGCCAGATCTTCCCGGCCGTGCTCAAGCCCAGCTTCGTCGCCCTTGGCCTGCTGACGGGTACGCTCACGGGGCTGCTGGCGGGCCTGGCTCCGGCGGCCGCCGCGGCCAGGCTGCCGCCCGTCGAGGCGCTGCGCCATGAGTAAGGAACGCGGTGTGAGGATCCTCTGGACGACGTTGCAGCGTGGCCTTGCCAGCAACGTGCGCTTCGCCGTGGGCGCGATCATGGAGTACAAACTTCGATCGGCGCTGACGATTCTCGGCATCGTCGTCGGGGTGACCACCGTGATGGCGATGGTGGCCATCATCACGGGCTTCAACAGGAACGTGATCGGCAACCTCCAGGCCTTTGGCGCCAACCGGATCGAGTTCCAGAAGTACGATGACCGTTTCGGCCCGGGCGGACCGCAGAGCGACGAGAATCGACGCAGGAAGAACCTGACCGTCGAGGATGCCGAGGCACTGCGAGAGGCCCTGCCGGAGGCCACCGTGGCGAGCCTCGTGGGTTACACCGACGCGGTGATCCACGTCAAAAACGGCAACCTGGAGGCCAACGGCCCGTACGTCCTGGGCGCCGACGAGTTCTACCCCACCGGCACGTCGTACAACATCGGCAGGGGCCGCTACTTCACCCCGGAGGAGGTCAGGCACAGCGCGCTCGTGGTCGTGCTGGGCGCCGAAGTCCGGGAAGCCATTTTCCCGGATCAGGACCCGATCGGCAAGGAGATCACCGTCGATGGATTGCGTTACCGCGTCGTGGGAGTCCTGGAGAAGAAAGGGTCGCAGTTCGGCTATTCGCCGGACAACAAGGTCGTCCTGCCGTATGGCACCTTCGACCGCCAGTTCGGCTTCCAAGTGCGGCGGGACGGCGTGAATTTGAACGTCGTGCCCAGGCGCACGGAGGACCTCGAGAGCGTGATTGAGAAGTCGGTCGCCGTCTTGCGCGCTCGCCGAAGAGTCCCCTTCAACAAGCCCAACGACTTCGCCGTCGTCACGCCCGACCAGTTGATCTCCCAGTTCCGCGCCATCACAGGCGGCGTTACGGGAGCCATGGTCTTCGTCGCGCTCATCTCGCTGCTGATCGGGGGCGTGGGAGTGATGAACATCATGTTGATCTCGGTCACGCAGCGCACGCGCGAGATCGGCGTGCGCCGGGCCGTGGGCGCCCTGAGGCGCGACGTGATCGGCCAGTTCCTCATTGAAGCCGTCACGATGAGCTCGATCGGCGGCGCACTGGGCGTCGTCCTGGGACTGCTGATCTCGGCCACGGTGAAGGCCACGGTGCCGGCTCTGCCCACGGCGATCCCGCTGTGGTCTCCGCTCCTGGGGCTAACCGTCTCCGTGAGTGTAGGCGTGGTCTTCGGCTCCTACCCCGCGGTGAAAGCCTCGCGCCTCGATCCGATCGATGCGCTCCGCTGGGAGTGAAGGATCCGTGAGCGAGGCGCGGCGGATCTGGAGGTCATCCCTCGACTCCTGGCAGTAGGTTCGAATGCCGTCCGGGCCACCAGCTGATCTTGACCCGAAATCTCGCTCACCTGCGGAGCCAGACGCTCCCAGCCTCGAGCGAGAGGATGAACATTCATGAGCCCTGGTCGCGCGAGCGGTCATGGCTCGCGTGTCTGTGGGCGCGGGGCGTGCACGATGGCGGGCCGCACGGTTTGCGGAGGCTCGCCGGCCGGAGGACGGAGGCTGACGATTCGATCGGTGCTCGCGCACATATCTCCTCCGTCCGCGAGTGCATATGATCCGGCCGCGAAAGATCGCTGATCCCTTGAACCCGGATGGCTATTTCCGCGATGCGGATTCAGCAAGTCCGTCCATTCAATCCCGCCCCTGTTCATGGATTCTTCAGGCACAGCAAGCAAGCGCTGAGCCTCCCGGAATCCGACGCTTCTGCGACATAACGTGACATTCGTGAATCATCCGCTTCTCCCGCCGCGCCCGACTCTGTCGGTCGCACCCAACTCTGCGTGTCGCATCCAACTTCGCGTGTGGGACCCGACAGTGAGAACTTGACGCGAGGCATGCCAACCACAATCGTAACTCCCCGCATTGAACGCCAACCTAAGCGTTGAGTGAGCGAAGCGAGGAACGCCGTGAGCCTGCGCAACCGGATCACGAACGCACTTGCCGCCGAAATGGTGGGAGCCTCACGCACCGCGTGACGTCGCGCGGCAGCCATCTTGGAGTCAATACATGCGACTAAAAATCGGCCGCGTCTCGATTGCCCTCGTGCTCTGCCTGGTCAGTGTCCCGGGTCGGACGGAGCAAAAGACGCCACAAAAGGACCAACAGCAACAGATGAGAGGCCTCGACGAAGAGGTCCAGGAGATCAAGTCAGACGTGCTCCGGATCTCCGAGGAGCTGCGCCTGCTGGAAGAGAAACTGTTGTACCCGTCGGGGACACAGGTTGCGGTCTTCGTCGAGCTGGCCAAAGGGGACTCGATGCGGCTCGACGCCGTGCGGCTCCAGATCGACGGACAGCTCGTGACCCACTACATCTACAGCGCGAAAGAGCTGGAGGCCCTGCGCAAGGGCGGCGTGCAGCGGATCTACGTCGGCAACGTGGCGACCGGGGATCATCAGCTCGAGGTCGTCGTCGACGGCAAGCTGCAAGACGGCGCGGACTTCAGCCGAACGGAGCACTTCAGTTTCCGCAAGGAGGTGAAGCCCAAGCTGGTGGCACTCACGCTGGCCGGACCGGGTTCCGGCAACACTCCGATCGCGCTGGGAGAATGGTGAATCGATGATGCGGGCGCGACATCGGCTGCTCGGACTCGCCCTGTCACTGGGACTTGCGGCCCCTCCGGCCGTGGGCTCCGAGCTGAGGGATCTCTATTTCGGAGAGGCGCTCTTCCACGTCTACCAGGGGCAGTACTTCGACGCGCTCGAACGGCTCGACATCGAACTCGCCCAGTACCACGGTCTCGACCAGCCCGAGCTCGACACGCTCCAGTATCACATCAATGACGCCGAGTTCTGTGTGGGCGACTTCGAGCTCAACTACCGCATGCACCGCCGCGCCGGGCGTGCCATCAAGGCGGTGCTCGAAGGCGCCGTCGACGAGGCCGTAAGGAATGAGGCCGCTTTCAGGCTCGCCCGCATCCACTTTCAGAAGGATCAGCTCGAGGATGCGCAGCACGCGCTGGGGCGGATCCAGGGCGCCGTGCCCGAGCAGATCAGGGACGACGTCGAATTCCTGCGGGCCAACATCGACATGGCTACAGGCAAGCCGGGCGAGGCCGTCAAGGTGCTCGAGCAGGTGCGGAGCGATCCGAGCCTGGCCGGGTTCGTCGCCTACAACCTCGGCATCGCGCTGCTGCAGGACGGCCGGTCACAGGAAGCGATCGAGCAGTTGCGCAAGGCCGGGCAGATGCCGGCCGGCGATCCCGGCAGTCTGGCCATCCGCGACAAGTCCAACCTGGTTCTTGGCTCCATCCTGTTCGAATCGGCCAGCTTCGACGGAGCAAAACAGTCACTGGATCGCATCCGCCTCGAGGGACCGTTCTCGAATCAGGCTCTTCTGCGGGCAGGCTGGGCCGAAGCCACAGCCGGACAGTATGACCGTGCGCTCGTTCCGTGGAACATCCTGGTGGATCGTGAGCCGACGGACGTCGCCGTCCAGGAAGCCATGCTCGCCGTGCCGCACGCATACGCCAGCCTGAACCTGCACGGCCGCGCCGCGCTCATGTACGAGCGCGCTCTGAAGCTCCTCAGCGACCAGATCCAGAGAGTCGACGCATCGGTCGACAGCATCAGGGAAGGGCGTTTTCTCCATGCGCTGGTCCGCGAGGAGAGCCGGCAGGACGAGACCTGGGTCATCCGCCTGCGCAGCCTGCCCGACGCGCCGGAAACCTACTACCTGATGGAGTTGATGGCATCCCACGACTTCCAGACCGCACTGCACAACTACCTCGACCTCGAGGACCTGCGGTCGAAGCTCATCGCCTGGAATGCCAGTCTGGATGCCTTCACCGACATGATCCGCCTGCGCGGAGAGAACTATGACCCGCTGCTGCCGGAGGTCGACGCTCAGTTCCGGGAGCTGGATTCGCGGATGCGCCTGCGCCTCGAGCAGCGCAGGCACCTCGGCGAGCGCCTGCAGGCGATGTTGACCGCGCCGCGGCCCGATCATCTGGCGACCGCTGACGAGCTGATCGCCGGCGAGCGCATTGCGCAAATCGAAAAGCAGCTCGGCGACTCCGAGAGCCCCGCATCGCTCGCGCTTCGGCAGCGGCTGGCCCGCCTGCGCGGCGCGATCACGTGGCGGCTGGAAACCGAGTACCACGAGCGCCTGACCGCGGCCCATGCGCACTTGAAGGAATTGAATACGCATGTCGACACGCTCACCCGGCAGTACGACTCCTTCGTCAGGACAAGGCAGGCTGCAACGCACAGCTATGTCGGCTATGCCGCCCAGATGGAACGGCTCCGCGGGAGCGTCGGCGATGCGCTGCAGCGCGTCGACACCTTGATGGCCCGGCAGGGACACATCATCGAGACCGTCGCCATCGACCAGCTCGAGGCCCGCCATGAACGCCTCGTGGCCCAGCAGACCCAGGCGCGCTACGCCGTCGCCGACAGCTACGACCGTGCCGTGCGAGCCCAGTCCGGCGTGGAGGGACACTGATGCGTCGCCTCGCCATTGCTCTGGTGCTCGCGCCGGCTCTCCTCCTCGGCTGCGCCGGGCATCGCGACAAGGCGGCGTCGGCGACGCTGGCGGAGCTGCGTCAGGTGAGCCCGGACCTGAAAGAGATGAAGGTCGAGCAGGGCCTCGACCAGGCCATGGAGGGCTACCGGCGCTTCCTCGAGGCGACGCCGGAGACGCCGATGACACCGGAAGCGATGCGGCGTCTCGCGGACCTGGAAATCGAGAAGCAGTTCGGCATCCGCGCGGGCGACGGCAAGCCGCGGGAGATGGCCGCCCCGGAGCCACCACCGACTCTCGCAGGCGCGAAAGACGGCACCCCCAAACCGGCAGCAACGGTCACCGGCCTCGGCCAGCGTGAATCCGATGAGGATTTCGAGCGACGCACGACCGCTGAGGGCGGAAAACTGGCGGAGAGCGATGCCACCCCCCTGCCCACGGACGTGGTGCGCGCCAGCGGGGGGGCGACAGGCCCACTCGAGGCGATCGCGCTCTATGACCGGCTGCTCACCGAATACCCGAATTACGAGCACATCGACAAGGTCCTCTATCAGAAGGCGCGGGCGTATGACGAGCTCGGCCGCACCGAAGAGGCCATCGAGACCATGGAGCTCCTGATCCAGGCGAATCCGCATTCCGAGCACTTCGACGAAGTACAGTTCAGGCGCGGCGAGTTCTTCTTCACGCGCAGAGAGTTTCGCCAGGCCGAGAGCGCCTACTCGGCGATCATCGGCCTGGGCGCCAGCTCCTCGTACTACGAGCTCGCTCTCTACAAGCTCGGGTGGACGCTCTACAAGCAGGAGCTCTACGAGGAGGCCCTGCACAGGTACATGGCGCTGCTCGACTACAAGGTATCGATCGGCTACGACTTCGATCAGACCCACGAGGAGGACGACGAACGCCGCGTCGCCGATACCTATCGAACCATCAGCTTCAGCTTCAGCAACCTGGGTGGGCCGGACGCCGTCCGGGAGTACTTCTCCAGCTTCGGGAACCGCGCCTACGAGGACCGCGTCTACGCCAATCTTGGCGAGCACTACCTGGCCAAGCTGCGCTATGACGACGCGGCGAAGACGTACAAGACTTTCGTAGCGCTCTATCCGTTCCACCGTGCCGCGCCGCATTTCGGCATGCGCGTCGTGGAGACCTTCTCCAAGGGAGGTTTCCCCAAGCTCGTGCTGGAGGCCAAGCGGGAGTTCGCGTCCAAGTACGGGCTGAACGCCGAATACTGGCGACACTTCAATCCCGAGGAGTCACCGGAGGTGCTGGCCTACCTGAAGACGAATCTGAAGGATCTCGCGACGCATTATCACGCCGAGTATCAGGGCAGTCAGGACGCGAACGAGAAAGCTGCGAACTATCGCGAGGCCATCCAATGGTACGGCGGCTACCTCGAGTCCTTCCCGACGGATGCCGAGTCGCCGTCGATCAACTACCAGCTCGCGGACCTTCTCTTCGAGCACGAGGATTTCGGCGAAGCGGCCAAGCAGTACGAGCGCACGGCCTACGGATATCCGGCGCACCCCCAGTCGGCGGCCGCGGGCTACGCCGCCGTCTTCGCCTACCGCGAGCATCTGAAGGCCGCGGGCGAGGAGATGCGGGAGGCCGTCAAGCGCGATACGGTTGCAAGCTCGCTCAAATTTGCCGATGCATTTCCGGAGCATGAGCACGCCGCGGCGATCCTGGGAGCGGCCGCCGATGACATGTACGAGATGAAGGACTACCCTCACGCGATCACGGCCGCCCAGCGCGTCGTCGACACATATCCTGGCGCGGACGCGGCCATCCGGCGCTCAGCGTGGATCGTGGTTGCCCACGGCTCCTTCGAGCTGGCCGATTACCCGCGGGCCGAGCACGCCTACACCCAGGTGCTGGCGGCCACGCCGGAGGGCGATGAGTCGCGCGCCGCGCTCGTCGACACCCTCGCCGCCTCGATCTACAAGCAGGGTGAGATCGCAAGGGACGCTCAGGACTATCGGGCGGCCGCCGACCACTTCCTGAGAATCCGCTCGGCAGCGCCCACCTCAACCATCCGTGCGGCGGCCGAGTACGATGCCGGCGCCGCGCTGACGGCGCTGAAGGACTGGACGGCGGCCGCAAGCGTCCTCGAGGCTTTCCGCAGCGCCTACCCCGAGCACGCGTTGCAGCTCGAGGCCACCCGACAGATCGCCCACGCCTACCGGGAGAGCGGCCAGTTGTCGCGTGCCGCGGACGAATACGACCGTTTCGCATCCCAGTCCGAGGATCCGGAATTGCGCGGCGAGGCGCTCCTGGTCGCGGGCAACCTCTACCAGCAGTCCAATGCCCCCGAACGCGCGCTGGAGACGTACACCCGCTACGTCAAAGACTTCCCCCGGCCGGTCGAGGCGGCCGTCGAGACCCGCTTCAAGATCGCCGAGATACACAAGGCGGCGCAGGACCAGTCGCTCTATCACCAGGATCTGACGGAAATCGTACGCATCGAGGCGGAGGCCGGTCCCGAAAGAACACCCCGGACCCGCGCGCTCGCGGCACGTTCGGCCCTGGTCCTCGCGGAGGATCTCTACCGGGATTCCGTGGCGGTGAAGCTGGTGCAGCCGTTCGAGACCAGCCTTCAGGAAAAGAAGCAACGCATGGACACCGCGATCGAGGCCATGGGGCGGCTGGTGGAGTACGAAATCGCCGAGGTGACGGCGGCCGCCACATATTACATGGCCGATACCTATCTCGATTTCAGCCGCGCGCTGGTGGAATCGGAACGGCCGGCCGACCTGCAACCCGCAGAGCTGAAAGAGTACGAGATCGCCCTCGAGGATGAAGCCTTTCCCTTCGAGGAGAAAGCGATCGACTTCTACGAGAAGAACATGGAATTGCGGCAGGCCGGCGTCACCAATGAGTGGACAGAGAAGAGCTTCAGCAAGCTCCTCGAGCTGATGCCGGCGCGCTACGCGAAACACGAAGTGAGCAGCGAGTTCCTCAGCGCGATCGACACCTATGTGTACCAATCGCCCGTGTCGCGGGCTTCCACCACGACGCCACCTGGTGAGCCGAACCAGGCGACGAACCCGGACCACGCGCCATGAAGACCCTGCTTCGCGGCACGCTATGGCTGGCTCTGTTCCTTGCCGTGACAGCCGACGGTGCGTCGAAGACGAAAAAGCCGGCGGATGTGCGGGCCGCGCGCGTCGAGGTCGAGCAGGCTGCAGGCGTGCTCACGATGACGCAACGCGTGCGCGTCCGGGACGACGTGCGCTCCGACTACGAGGCAGCGGTGCGCAAGCTGGAGGAGGAGCGGTACGAGGAGGGTATCGCGTTGCTGCTCAAGGTACTCGAGAAGGAGCCCGCTTTGACGGCGGGCCACATCAATCTCGGAATCGCGTACGAGCGCATCGGCGACCTGGACCACGCCGAGACAAGCTTGCAGCAGGCTCTGGAGCTGAATCCGAAGCATCCCGTTGCCCATACCGAGCTCGGTCTGGTGCAGCGGCGCAAGGGGCAATTTGCGAAGGCGCGCGCCAGTTATGAGGCGGCACTGGCCCAGTTCGCGGACTTTCATTATGCCCATAGGAACCTCGGCATTCTGTGCGACCTGTACATGGGAGATCGCGCCTGCGCGATGGAGCACTACGAGGCGTACAGCCGGCTCGTTCCGGATGACGCCGAGGTCGTCAAATGGATTGCAGACCTTCGCAACCGTGGAAGTCAGAAGGAAAACCAGAAGGAGAACCCATGAGCCGAAACTTGCTCTTCATAGCGCTGCTCCTGGCGACGGGTTTCGCGCTTGCCGATGACGTGCCCGAGGCAAAACGAGCTCCCGGCGCCACCGAGGCACAAACAGAGAAGGAACGCAAAGCACAAACCAAGGAAGGCGGGAATCTGGGGATGTCGATTCTGGGCAATCAGGAAGCGCCCAAGTCGCTGGTCATCGTTCCCTGGAAGAGCTCCGAGCTCGGCGGCTCGCTCGGCATCTCGCCGATTCTCGATGACTCCAAGCGGCCCGTGGACAAGGAAGTGTTCATGCGGGCGTTGAGCTACTACGAGATCAGATCGCAGAAGAAACCGTAAACGGCCGTCTCACCAACGACCTCACCTCCAAGGAGCAATCATGACCCTCACGGAATTGCTTGGAAATGTCGGCTTTTTCGGTCTCGCGGTGATGATCTTCCTTGCCGCGCTCTCCATCTATTCGGTGGGGGCGATCCTGGACAAACACCGCCGCTTCCGCCTGGCCTCGCGCCAGTCGCAGACGTTCAAGCCTCTGTTCCAGAAGCTTATCCGCGCGGATGAGCTCCAGGAGGCGCTCGATGTCGCTCTGCAGTATCCGAGCTCTTACGTGGCGCAGGTCGCCTCGGCGGGCATCCTGGAGTACCAGGACGCGCGCCAGTGCGGCAGCGATCCGGCCCATTCGCTCGAGCGCGTCACGAACGCGCTGAGGGACTCCATGTCCGAGACGCTGATCCAGTTGAGGCGGGGTCTCGGGCTCCTGGCCACGATCGGCTCCACGGCCCCGTTCATCGGTCTTTTCGGCACCGTGGTCGGAATCATCAACGCGTTCCGGGGCATCGCGGCCACCGGGTCCGGCGGCATGGCGGCGGTCTCGGGCGGTATCGCCGAGGCCCTGGTCGCGACGGCCCTGGGCATCTTCGTCGCGATCCCGGCCGTCGTCGCCTTCAACCTCTTCACGGGCAGGATAGAGAATTTCCACGTCGAGATGAACCGGGTTTCCTCCGAGCTCGTGAACCACCTGTTCAAGGTGCCGGAGGTCAAGACACCGGAGGCCAAGTTGCACCACACCAAGGCGGCGGATGTCAAAGTGGCGGAGGTGGCCCATGCGGCTCGGTGAGCCGGCCAAGATGCAGTCGACCATCAACGTCACGCCGCTCGTCGACGTGGTGCTCGTGCTGCTGATCATCTTCATGGTGGTGGCGCCGCAGATGCGGCCGGGGCCGGAGGTCAACCTGCCGACCACGGAGAAGCCGCGCGAGCAGGGCGACGCCAGGGACCGGATCCTGGTCACGATCGACCAGGTCGGCGGGCTGTGGATCGAGGATCAGCCGGTCGCGATCGAGGATTTCGGCGAAGGCCTCCGCACTGCGGCCGGCGCCAAGTCGATCACCAAAGTCGTGATCCAGGGCGACGCGCGGCTCCATTTCGGCGAAGTCCGGCAGGCCATGCTTGCGATCGAGGAGGCCGGCTTCAGCGGCGTGGCGCTGATCGCCAAGCCCGCCGGTGCGACGGCGGTGGGAGGCTGAAATTATGCAGCTCAACGGAGGCGGTTCGGACTCCGGCCTGCAGTCCGAGATCAACGTCACGCCGCTCGTCGACGTGGTGCTCGTGCTGCTGATCATCTTCATGGTCGTCGTCCCCCTGCTCATGCAGGGCCACGACGTCGACATCCCTCGCACGTCGGCCGATGGCGCGCCGGCGCCGGCCGATGAACCGCAGGTGATCCTGAGCATCCAGCCCGGAGACTGCCGCATCCTCGGTCCCTCGGAAGGCGAAGGGCTCCCCGCCGACTGTCGCGTGAGCCTGGCAGAGCGCGAGATCCCTGCGACCGAGCTGGCCGCCGGCGTGGCGGAGATGCTGGGCAGCCGGCCCAGGGAGCGGCGCGTGCTGTTCCTGGCCGCCGACGATCGATTGAACTACGAGGGGGTCCTGCGCATCGTCGATCTCGCGAGGTCGGGCGTCGAAGACCTGACTATCGACGTGATACCGGCCGACACGGGGAGGCTCCAATGATGACGCGTTCATCCGCCGGTCCCTCCACCCGCGACATGGTCAAGAGCGTCGTGCTCCATGTCCTCACGCTGTGCATCGTGCTGCTGCTGCCGGCGCGGGCGCTGGGACGCAGCGTGGTCCCCGAGGAGATCGACGTCGTCTTCCATCGTCCACCGCAAATCGAGGTGCCCGCGCCGGTCCCACTCCCTCCGCCCCGGTCCGCAGCGCCGGGGCCTCTCGCGCCGGAGGAGCCCGGACCGCGGACGGAGAAGGCCAGGGCGCCTGCGGCGGCGATTGTTTCGCCGGAGCCGGGACCGCCCGCCGGAGATCCGCTCCTGCCGGAGTCATCGTCTCCCCTCCCAGGTCCGGAGGATTCCGCCGTGGCGGAGGCAGCGCCGGTGAAGAAGCCGGGGAATACCGGCATCCTGGCATTCCGCGAGCAGCTCGCGAGCCTGAAACAGGACAAGGTCACTCCGCGTCTTGGAGCCGAGGCGCGTTACGGTGATGCCGATGACACGAGGCAGGGATCGTCACCCTCCACGTTGACGAGCAATGCGCCGGCCTCGAGCGGCGGCGTCAACCTCGCCTCGCTGAGCCGCACCCTGGGAGGCGGCGGGGGTGGCATAGGCGGTGGCGGTGGCGGCGCGCTCGGCGGCAACGGTGGAGGTGGTGGTATTCCCGGCGGACGCGGCGGTGGCGGAGGCGGTCTGGGGGTCGGCCGCGCGACCAGTCCCATCGCTCCAGGAGGCGACCGGCCCCTGGCGCATGGCGGGCCGGGGCCTTCCCGCACCGACGAGGAAATCCAGATCGTGTTCGACCGCTACAAAGCGTCGTTCTATCGGGTCTACAACCGCGAGCTGCGCAAGAACCCCGCCCTGCAGGGCCAGATGGTGTTGCGCCTGACGATCGAGCCGGACGGAAGCGTGTCCATGTGCAAGCTGCAGTCGAGCGACATGGATGCTCCGGATCTCGCCAACGAGGTCGTAAACCGCGTCCTGACGATCAATTTCGGCGCGAAGGAGGGCGTGCAGGCACTGACGATCGTGTATCCGATCGACTTCCTGCCGGCGTCGTGAGCCGGCGCATGGTTTGACCTCGACGCGATTCTGAAAAAGGCAACGCCATCGAAAGATGGCGGCGCAAAGTCACCGGTCTAAAGGGCCTTCTGGCCTCACGACGGCGGGACCGCCGGAATCCAGTCCACAGCGTGGACGGCCCCGGTCCCTCCCAGTGCAAACGAGTTTCTTGGCGAGTGGACGAGGGCGTAGATGTCTTGCAGCGACACGAACAATACGAGGGCAGGCGGCCGCTGGATCCGAATCCTGCTGTGCGCCCTCGCGCTCTCGATGCTGGCCGCCGTCCCGGCGCTGGCGATCGATTGCGTCGCCGATGCCGGCGGCATCATCGACGGCTTCGTCAACTACCCCGTCCCTCCTCCCCAGATCAACATCGACGGCAATTGCAGGATTCAGAACTACCCCGCGTCCAACCCGCTGACCAGCAACTTCAGCTTTCTCGGGCCCCTCAGGGGGGTGCTGGTCATCTTCGACAACGTCGTGCACACGGGCAGCATGTCGTGCAACCGTTCTCACGATAACAAGATCTGGTTCGTCAACGGCGCATCCAGCGATATCAAGGCGAACTGCCAGAACCTCCTGATCCCGGTCGAGAAGATCGACAAGCAGAATCCGCCGGGCCCGCCTTTCGTCACCATAGGCGTCCCCTTCACCTGGAGCCTGATCATCCCGGTCCTGTTCGACCCGGCCACCGGCACCGTCATCAACTTCCAGGGGTCGGTGAACGACCTTCACAGCATCACGATCACCGACGACCTGAACGCCACGGGGGTGGATCTCAGCTTCGTGGGCTACACCGCCACCTGGCTCGACGACGGCACGCCGGTGCCGCACACGTTCACCAACGTCGGCGGGCTCCTGACCTGGGACAACATCCCCATCGTCGATGCCGGCCGGCAGTTCGTCATCAACCTCACGGTCGTCCTGAACAACACGCCGGTGAACGCGCCGGGAACGCAGTTCATCAACACCGCCAAGTGGGACTTCGGGCGGCTCATCGAGAACGTGTTCTACGAGCCGCTGCCGGGCGAGTGGGGCATCACGCCCCCCCTGACCATCTCCGGGCCGGCGCTGGTCGTCGACAAGTCGGGGCCGGCGACGATGAACCTGGGTCAGTGGGGCAACTTCACCCTCGACGTCCAGAACACGGGGCTGACTGACGCCTGGGACGTCTCCCTGCGCGACCTGTTCCCGGACGGCCCGACCGGCGGCATGTGCGACCTGACGCCCGAAATCCTGAGCGCCCGGGTGTTCGCGGCCGACGGCGTCACTCCGGTCCCGGGCAAGGGCCCCCTCGTCGCCGGCACCGACTACTCGCTGAGCTGGAGCGGCGCGCCCGCCTGCCGGCTCGACCTCACGATGCTGACGGCCGCGGCGCGGATCGGCCCGACCGAGCGGCTGATCGTCAGTTACCGGACGCAGCTCGACGCCGGCACCCAGGACGGCGTCACGCTCACCAACGTCGCCGGCGCCATCCAGTGGTTCAACGGCGACAGCAGCAACCCCGATCGCGTGGTCTCCACTCGGACATTGACCAACGGCACGGTCGGCGTCCTGGACCACGAGGACGCCCACACCGTCACGGTCGACCTCTTCGGCTACTTCTTCGAGAAGACCGTCGCCAACCTGACCAGCGGCGCGAATCCCGCGACGACGGCCGCGCCCGGCGACACGCTGCGCTACACGCTGCGCTTCCAGACCACCGACCAGCCGCTCGCCGGTTTCCGCATCGACGACGTGATGGACGCGCTCAACGCCGTGCCGGCCTTCGCGGCCGGCACCTTGACCCTCGTGAGCGTCCCCGCTGGCGCCGACGTCACCAACACGAATAGCAACGGCGGCCCCAGCGGCACCGGAGTCCTCGACGTCCGCAACCTGAGCCTCCCGGTGGCCAGCCAGCTCCTCATCGTGTTCGACATCACTCTGAGGCCGGCGCTCGCCAACGGCTCGGTCGTCGCCGACCAGGCGGCGTTCCGCCAGGCCGACGGCACGCTCCTGGGCGTGAGCGACGACCCGACGGTCAACGGCACCGCCGATCCCCTGGTTCCGGGCGACGAGGATCCGACACGGGTGACGATCGTTTCGGCGCCCGCCTTCCGCATCCAGAAGATCTCGACCGACCTCACCGGCGACCCGAACGTCCTGCTCGCCGGCGAGACGCTGCGCTACACCATCACGGTCGCCAACATCGGCAGCGAGAACGCCGTCAACGTGGTGCTGCGCGACGCGGTGCCGGTGAACACCACCTATGTCGCGGGCAGCACGACCTTGAACGGTACTGTGGTCGCGGACGTCGGCGGGCTGTCGCCGCTCGTGAACGGCATGCTGATCCACCCGCCGAGCGATCCGACGCCGGGCTCGATGCCCGCCGACGCGTCCAGCCCTCCGGCCAACGTCGCGACCATCACCTTCGACGTGGTCGTGAACCCGACTGTCCCCGACGGCACGGTGATCTCGAACCAGGGCTTCGTCACCGCCGTCGCCAGCGGCATCGTCGATCAGCCGTCCGACGACCCGGACACGCCGATCCCCGACGATCCGACACGGGACATCGTCGGCAACTTCCCGCTGCTCTATGCGGAGAAGAGCGCCGCGCTGTCCAACGATCTGGGAACGCCGGGCATCGTCGAACCGCTCGACACGCTGCGCTACACGATCACGGTGCAGAATTCCGGGACTATTCCCGCCACGGGCGTCGTCCTGACCGATTCGGTTCCGGCGAATACCACCTACGTGGCGGGCAGCACGACCCTGAACGGCACGGCGGTCCCGGATGTCGCGGGCACGTCCCCGCTCGCTGCGGGCATCGATATCAGCTCGTCCGACCTGACGCCGCCGCTTCCGGGCCCGGGCGCCGGCACGATCTCGCCAGGGGAAACGGCCGTGCTCCAGTTCGAGCTTCTGGTCGACGCCGGCACGCCCGCCGGCACGCTGATCGTCAACCAGGCCGTGGTCGACAGCGTGGAGCTGCCCAACCTGTTGACCGACGGCGATGGCAATCCGGCGACGGGCCCCGAGCCGACGGTCGTGGTGGTGGGGGCCGTCCAGCAGCTTGCGATCACGAAGCAGGTCGCCGTGGTCGGCGGCGGCCCGGCCCTTCCCGGCTCCACTCTCGAGTACGTCGTCACGGCGACGAACATCGCGGCGCTCGACGCCCTCAACGTGGTCCTCACCGACACCCTCCCCGCCGGCCAGCTCGCCTATGTCCCCGGGTCGGCGACGATGAACGGCTCGACGGCAGGCGTCAGTGTTGCCGGCTCGACCATCACCGCCAATTACGCCGCGGTCAACGGAGCGCTGGCGCCGGGCGCGGTCGTGGTTCTCAGGTTCCGGGCCATTCTCGATCCGGGCCTCGCGCTGGGGACGCTGGTCACGAACACCGGCGTGGTCGCCTGGAACACTCCCACCCAGACGGCGAGCGCCAGCGTCTCGATCGTCGTCGGCGGGATCCCCGGAGTCTCCGTGCTGAGCGGGTCGGCCTGGCACGACGCCGACTTCGACGATTTCCACGATTCCGGCGAGCGGGCGCTGGCGGGCTGGACGGTGGATCTGTACCGCGACACCCTGCTGTGGCAGTCGGTGCTCACGGACGCAAACGGCGCCTATCGCATCCTCGGCGTCGAGCCGAACGACCTGAACGGCGTCGTCTACGAGCTGCGGTTCCGCGCGCCCGGCGCGGGCATCAACACCGCGCTTCTCGGCCGGGCTTCCTCGCCGTTCACGAACGGACCCGGCCTGCAGCAGATCACCGACATCATCGTGCCCCCCGGCGTCAATCTGCAGGGCCTGAACCTCCCGATCGATCCGAACGGCGTCGTCTACAACTCGATGGCGCGCATCCCGGTGCCGGGGGCGACCCTCACGCTGCTGAATGCCGGCAGCGGCTCGCCCCTGCCGACGGGCTGCTTCGACGATGCGGCCCAGCAGGGGCAGGTCACCCTCGCGGACGGCTATTACAAGTTCGACGTCAACTTCAGCGACCCGGCCTGCCCGAGCGGCGGTGATTACCTCATCCAGGTGACGGCGCCCCCGACCACGTACGTCGCGGGCTACTCGCAGATCATCCCGCCGACGTCCGGCCCTTTGCCGCCCCCCTTCTCGGTGCCGCTCTGCCCGGGCGATGCCGTTCCGCTCCCGGTCCCGTATTGCGAAGTGCAGACTTCGGCGTCCGCGCCGGCTGCATCGATTCCGATCGGCACGGGCACGAGCTACCACGTCCTTCTGACGTTGAACCAGCTGGTCGTCGCCCAGCCGCCCGGCTCGAACCAGATCTTCAACAACCACATCCCGCTCGATCCGGTGCTGAGCGGCGCGATCACGATCTCCAAGACAACGCCGCTGCTCAACGTCACCCGCGGGCAGCTCGTTCCGTACGTGATCACCGTCAACAACGTGTCCGGCCTGCTGATCACGGGCGTGAACCTCGTGGACCACGTCCCGGCGGGATTCGCCTACGTCGCGGGCTCCGCGCGGCTCGACGACGTGCCGACCGAGCCGTCGATCGCCGGCCTCGATCTCAGCTGGAGCGGCCTCGACTTCACGGGCACCCAGGTGCGCACGGTGAAACTGCTGCTCGCCGTGGGCGCCGGCGTCACCGAGGGCGAGTACGTGAACCGCGCGCAGGTGGTGAACGGCGTGTCCGGGGCTGCGATCACCGGCGAAGCGACCGCCACCGTGCGCGTCCTGCCCGATCCGACGTTCGATTGCACCGACGTGACCGGCAAGGTCTTCAACGACGCCAATCGCAACGGGCGGCAGGACGATGGCGAGAGCGGCCTGGCCGGCGTGCGTCTGGTGACCGCACGGGGGCTGCAGGCGACGACGGATCAGTACGGGCGGTACCACATCACCTGCGCGATCACGCCCCACGAAAGCCGCGGCAGCAATTTCGTGCTGAAGCTCGACGACCGGACCCTGCCCAGCGGCTTCCGGATGTCGACGGACCAGCTGCAGATCAAGCGCGCCACGCGCGGCAAGGCCCTGCGGCTCAATTTCGGTGCGTCGATTCACCGCGTGGTCGCCATCGACCTCGCCGATGCGGCGTTCGAGCCGGGCACGACCGACATCCGCGTGCAGTGGCGGCCGCGCCTCACCCTGCTGGTCGAGGAGCTGCGCAAGGCGCCGTCCGTGCTGCGCCTGTCCTACGTCGCCGACACGGAGGAGGCGTCGCTGGTGCAGCGGCGCATGGAAGCGGTCAAGCGGCAGGTGACCGAAGCCTGGGATGCGGCGAAGTATTACCGGCTCACCATCGAGCCTGAGATCTTCTGGCGGCGTGGCGCCCCGCCCAAACAAACCAACGTGCGCGTTCCGGACGGCGGGTGAACGGCATGAGCACGCACCGCTACCTGCCGCTGCTTCTCGGATTCCTGCTGACCGCGTCTGCGGCCGCCGCTCCGGCCGAAGAGACCAAGCCGGCAGACGAGGCCAAGGCGGCTGAGGAGGCCAAGCCGGGCGAGCAGGTCGAGCGGCATCTGTCCGATGACCAGCCCTTCCGGCGATGGTCGCAGGACCCGGAGCAGCTCGACAGCGAGCGGGGCGATCGGCTGGAGGTCCGGAAGGTCGCCCGCGAGAAAGTCGAGACCGTCAAGATGAAGAATGTCGTTCCGCCGATCCGGTTCGAATCGGGTGTGGCGAACATTCCGCCCAACTACGTCGACATGCTCGCCAAGGTCCTCGAGGGCATGAAGAACCGCAGAAACGTTCGCGTCACCTTCGTGGGTCACGCGGACTCGCAGCGGCTCTCCGCCCCGCTGGCGCGCGTCTTCGGGGACAATGCGGGCCTCTCCCGCGAGCGTGCCGGCGAGGTCGCCGAGTACTTCAAGAAGGCGCTCAACTTGCCGCCCGAATCCATCACGTACGAGTGGGCCGGCGATACGCAGCCTGTCGCCTCGAACCTGACCGAGGAAGGCCGGGCGCTCAACCGCCGCGTCGAGGTGGAGGTCTGGTACGACGAGGCCCGGGGCGCCCTCAAGGAGGAGGAAGTCCTCGTCGCCGACGACATCAAGCGCATCAAGGTCTGCCGCATGGAGACCCTCTGCAAGCTGCAATACAAGGAAGGCCAGGAGCGGCGGGCGCGCCTCAGGAACGTCGTCATGCCGCTGCGGTACGAGGACGAGACCACTCCCATTTCCGAAGACTTCATCCGACAGGTCCGGCAGGCGCTCGCCAACCTGAAAGACAAGCAGGGGGTGACCGTCCGGTTCATCGGCTACACCGACGACGCGCCTCTGACCGGCCGCAACGAGCGCATCTACGGAAACCACCTGTCGTTGTCGAAGGCCAGGGCGCACCGCGTCGCGCTGGCCATGCACGACGCCCTGAAATTGCCGACCTCGGCGATCGAAAGCGACGGTCGCGGCGCCTCCCAGCCGCTCGCCTCCAACGATACCGTGCAGGGGCGGACGTTGAATCGCCGCGTCGAGGTGGAGTTCGGGTACGACGATCCGCTCCAGGAGCTGTCGGACGAGCCGCAGCTCTGCCCCGGCGATGTCGGCGAGCAGGTGGTGACCAAGGTCTACGATCCCCCCTGGGGCAGCATCGCGACGCTCGAGCTCGCCGACGGCCAGCCGGTGATTCCGCCCGGCTACGTGGCAAGCCTGAATCGCGCCCTGACCGACATCGCGGATCGGACCAACGCGCGGCTGCGGTTCATCGGTTACACCAAGAACGAGCGCCTCGACCGCCGCACCGCGTCCGTGTACGGCGACGACATCGGCCTGTCCGCGGCGCGGGCGCGCCGCGCCATGGACATCCTCAAGCAGGATCCGCTGCTGTCGACCACC
>DASXTC010000031.1:0-2556 GCA_036505635.1 Candidatus Polarisedimenticolia bacterium | reverse complement strand
GCGGTTGCCCTCCGGGTCGGCGAAGTAGACCGACCAGGCATTGCCATGGGTGACGATCCGGAACTCCTTGAGCCCCTCCTCGCGCACGCGCGCGTGCATGGCCTGCAGATCGGCGAGCGCGGGCAGCTTGAACGAGATCTGGTTCACGACGTTGTAGTCGACGCCGGGCGGCCGGCCGGTGACCAGGACCACCTGGTGATGCTCGTCGGGATCGCGCGAGAGGAACACGAGGGTGGGCCCCCCGGGCAGGGACCCGCGGTCGCTGACGAGGAGACCGAGCACGCGCGTGTAGAAGTCCTCCATTCGGGCGAGGTCGGTCACGTGGATTCCGAAGTGGCTGAAGGAGACGGTCGGCGTCGTCATGGTGAGACCTCCAGGATCGGGGTGGGGAGGCCCTTTGCCGTCATGTCCGGGAGGCTACCACCTCGGGCCGGAGCGGGCAATGACCGCGTGGCGCCGACGCCCGACGGGGCCTTTGTGTGGCCGGGCGGCGGGTGTTACAAGTGGCGGGGGAGTCCCGGTCATGCCCCTCCGCCACGATGCCATCATCGTCGGGGCCGGTCACAACGGCCTGGTCACGGCGGCCTATCTCGGCCGGGCGGGCCGCCGGGTGCTCGTTCTCGAACGGCGGGAGCTCGTGGGCGGGGCCTGCGTCACCGAGGAGCTGTGGCCCGGCTTCAAGGTCTCGACCGCGGCCTACGTGACCAGCCTGCTGCGACCCGAGATCATTCGCGACCTCGCCCTCGACCGCCACGGGTTCGAGCTCCTGCCGCGGAGTCCCTCCTCGTTCACCCCGTTCCCCGATGGGCGTTACCTGTTGATGGGTCCGGACCGCGAGATGACGCGGCGGGAGGTGGCGAAGTTCTCGAGCCGGGACGCGGACGCTCTGCCGCGCTACGAGGCCATGCTCGAGCGGGTCGCCGCGTTCATCGAGCCCACGCTGCTGATGACGCCCCCCAACCCCTGGTCGCTGTCCCCGCGGCAACTGCTCGCGCTGGCGAGGCTCGGCCTCCGGTTCGTCAAGCTCGGCAAGGATGGCGCCCACGCCGTCGAGATTCTCACCGGCGCCGCCCGGCGGCTCCTCGACCGGTGGTTCGAGTCCGAGCAGCTCAAGGTGACACTCGCCACCGACGCCATCATCGGGGCCAGGGCCTCGCCCTCGATGCCGGGGACGGCCTACGTGCTCTTTCACCACGTCATGGGCGAGTGCGACGGCGTCCGCGGCGTCTGGGGCTATGTCCGCGGCGGCATGGGCGGGATCAGCAACGCGCTGGCCGCGGCCGCCCGCGAGCGCGGCGCCGAGATCCGGGTGAACGCCGAGGTGCGGAAGATCCTGGTAAAGGACGGCCGCGCCTCCGGCGTGGCGTTGGCCGACGGCACCGAGATCCAGTCCCCGGTCATCGTGTCCGGATGCGATCCCGCGGTGACCTTCCTCGAGCTCATCGACTCGGCGGCCCTCCCCGCCGAGTTCCTCGAGGCCGTCAGGCGGATCGACTACTCGAGCGCGAGCCTCAAGATCAATGTCGCGCTCGGCGAGCTGCCGGACTTTCGGGCCCTGCCGGGTGCCCGCGCCGGTCCCCAGCATCGGGGGACGATCCACATCGCGCCCACGATGGACTACATCGAGCAGGCCTACGACGATGTGAAGTACGATCGCCCCGCCCGGAACCCGGTCATCGAAGCCACCATTCCCTCGGCGGTGGATCCCACCGTCGCCCCGAAGGGCCTCCACCTGATGTCCATGTTCACGCAGTACTTCCCGTACCGGCTGCGGGAGGGATCGCTGGAGGAGGCGAAGGAGGCGTACGCCGACCGCTGCTTCGAGATCATGGATGAGTACGCCCCGAACTTCCGGCGCTCGGTCATCGCGCGGCAGGTGCTGGCCCCGAAGGACATCGAGGATCGCTTCGGTCTCACCGGCGGCAACATCTTTCAGGGAGCGATGACGCTGGACCAGCTCTTCTTCCTCCGCCCGGTCCCCGGCTACGCGGACTACCGCACGCCCGTGAAAGGACTCTACCTGTGCGGCGCCGCCACTCATCCCGGCGGCGGGGTCATGGGCGCGTGCGGCTACAACGCGGCCCGCGAGATCCTGCGCGACCGGTAAGCTAAACCCTGATCGGAAAATAACGCGAAAGGTGGTCCATTTCCCTCTCCCCCACTGGGGGAGAGGGTCAGGGTGAGGGGGAAACGCAGCGCCCCTATGCACCCTCACCCCAACCCTCTCCCTGGAAGGGAGAGGGAGCAGTGCTGGAGCGGCTTCGGTCGCCTTGACGTCGCCTATTTAGCGCTTCAGCACCGAGAGCAGGTTGCTGTAGTCGTCGGTCCAGGTGACCGGCGCCGCGGTGAGCAGCTCCGCCTCGTTGAAGGCCGGCGTCTCGAAGCGGTCGGCACGGCTCGAGAGGAGGACCCAGGTCGAATCGTAGAGCGGGTAGTCCTCGTCGTCCGTCGACACCAGCACGGCGCGCTTGCCCAGGGCATCGGCGGCGGCGCTGACCACCGGCTCCAGGTCGACATACTTGTTCGAGATGTGCAGCGCCAGGATGCCATCCGGCC
>DASXTC010000030.1:0-1990 GCA_036505635.1 Candidatus Polarisedimenticolia bacterium | reverse complement strand
GCTGAAGCTCGTCGTCGAGGTCCAGGGCGATGCCCGATTGCTGGAGATGCACCCGGAGGTCCTCCGGCGTCCGCAGGGTGGCGATGCGGCGCCAGCTCACGCTACCGCTCCTCGTGCCGGCAGATGAACTCGGAGTAGTCGACGAGCGCCCCCCGGTTGTGCTGGCGCACGACCGTCTCGGCCGCGGCGAGGTCGCCGGCCTTCATCGCGGCGAGCAGCTCATGATGCTCGCGCTGGGCGGTCTCCGCGCGGGGAACCAGCACGCCCTCGAAGTAGTGCCGGCGAACGCGGTCCCACTGCCCGAGGACGCGCTCCGTCATCTCGCGCAGGAGCGGCATGCGGGTGATCGCGCTGATCACGACGTGGAAGCGCGAGTTCAGCTCGCTCCAGCGCTCGTAGGCGCCGCTGCGCAGCGCTTCGTCCATCGACTCGAGCAGCCCGTCGAGCTCCACGACGTCCTCCGGCCGGAGACGGGCCACGGCCTCGCGCGTGGCCACCATCTCGAGCCCCTCCAGGATCGTGAAGACCTCGTGGATCGCGTGAGGGGCGATGGGCGCCGCCGTGGCCCCCACGTGAGGGACGTTCACCACGAGCCCTTCGGACTGCAGAAGGTGGAGGGCTTCCCGCACCGGCATCGCGCTCACTCGCAGGCGCCGGGCGATCTCGTCGATGACGAGCCGCTGGCCGGGCGCCAGCTCGCATCGCATGATGGCGTCGCGGAGGCGGCGGTAGGCGAACTCCTGCTTGGTACGGTAGGGGGCGGGGGTGCGTAGCCGTTCACGGTTCCATGGCCTTTCATGGTCATCCATGTTCTGGTCTCCGCCGGACCTGCCTGTGTGGGTCGGTGTGGTAGCGTCGCTGTGTACCGGGAGTTCCCCGGGAACTGAAGCCTGTGGAGAGGCAGTAAGACCAAGCGGCCCGATGAACAAGGATCGCTCGGCAGCCCCGATGAAGCAGGAAGCGTTGGCGGAACGGTTGTCCATAAACCGCAGAACGGCCGCCGACAGGAGCGTCATATTCGCTTGCGAAGTCCCGCTGTGGGTTCGCACCAGAGCGTACACGCCTTGCGGCAACGGGTCAACGAAAAGATATCAGATATATGATCCGCGTAAATCACTGAGGGCCCATGAAAGCTCCCTCCCAGGACGAGCTGGAGAAGCGCCTCGCCGCATTTCAGGACGCGATCGAAGGCCGCCCGGCCTGGGATTTCATCGTCATGCAGGAGGCTTCGCAGCGCGCGATCCAGCGAAAGTTCTTCCCGGATCAGGAGCTGAAGCCTTTCCTCCGTACCTTCCGGCGCTCTGTCGGCGCATCGGCGTCCCGATGCTGCTGCTGGACCGGCGTCTCATGGTCAAGCAGGGCCAGGTCATCGGCTTGCGGACGGCGATGAGCGTAATGCCCTCGAACGCATAAGCCCCCCGCCCATTCTTCGTTCTTCCTCGGGCCCTGCCGCTTGTGCTAGAGTGCCCGAGGTTCACAATATCTAGGGGTTTCGATGCGTCTTGATTCGGTCGAAATCGTCGGTTTCAAGTCCTTTTGCGACCGGCAGGAGCTGTCCTTCCGGGGTGGCGTGACCGGGATCGTGGGCCCCAACGGCTGCGGCAAGAGCAACATCTCCGACGCCATCTCCTGGGTCCTCGGCGAGCAGAGCGTCAAGAGCCTGCGGGGCACCGCGATGGAGGACGTGATCTTCGCGGGAAGCCAGTCCCGCCAGCCGCTGGCGATGGCCGAGGTCAACCTGAAGGTGTCCGGGCTCAACGGCAACAGCCCCGACGGCACTCCGGAGTGCGTGGTGACCCGGCGGCTCTACCGCAACGGCGAGAGCGAATACCTGATGAACGGCAAGGTCTGCCGCCTGCGCGACATCCACGAGCTGTTCATGGACACCGGCCTGGGCTCCAAGGCGTACTCGATCATCGAGCAGGGCAAGATCGGGATGATCCTCTCGAGCAAGCCCGCCGACCGGCGCGCGCTCATCGAAGAGGCGGCG
>DASXTC010000029.1:0-41992 GCA_036505635.1 Candidatus Polarisedimenticolia bacterium | reverse complement strand
AGGCGCTCGCCCGCCTGCGTCGCATCGCCCCGGACAGCGAGACGATCTACTACGTCTACATCACCGACGCGGACCGGCGTCTGCTGGGCTACACCACGCTGCGCGAGCTGGTCCTGGCGCGCCCCGATCAGAACATCATGGAGGTACGCCGGCAGCCGCTCATCAGCATGCCGGTCTCGGCCGACCAGGAGGAGGTGGCGCGCGTCATCCAGAAGTATGACTTCCTGGCGCTGCCGATCGTGGATGCCGAGAGCCGGCTGGTCGGCATCGTGACGCACGACGACGTCATCGACGTCCTGGAGGAGGAGGCCACCGAGGACGTTCAGAGGATGGGCGCCGTCGAGCCGCTCGACATCCCCTACCTTCGCGCCAGCTTCTGGCAGCTCGCCTGGCGGCGTGGGGCGTGGCTCTCGGTCCTGTTCGTCGGTGAGCTGCTGACCGGCACGGCCCTGCGTCATTACCAGGGGGCCCTCGAGGCGGTCCTGAGCCTGATCTTCTTCCTGCCGGTGATCATATCGGCCGGTGGCAACTCCGGCTCCCAGTCGGCGACCCTGATCATCCGCAGTCTCGCGGTCGGCGAGCTGAGGCTGAGCGACTGGTACCGGATCGCCTTTCGTGAGGCCGGCATGGGAGCGTCGCTCGGGCTCTTCCTGGGCGCCATCGGCTACGCGCGCGCCTTGATGTGGGGCAACGGCCCCCTGATCGCGGCGGCCGTGGCCCTGTCGCTCGTGGCCATGGTGATGATCGGCTCGATGGTCGGCGCCATGCTGCCTCTGCTTCTCAAACTGTGCCGGATGGACCCGGGCGTCGCGTCCTCCCCCTTCGTGGCGTCGCTGGTCGACGTTGTCGGCATCGTCGTCTACTTCAATATCTCGCGGATCATCGTACCGGTGAACGGCCCATGAGCACGAGGAGGTGCTTTGATGCCTGAGGCGCGGCTTCCCATCATCACCCTGACGACCGACTTCGGAGGCGCCGACCACTACGTGGGCGCGGTCAAGGCGTCGATTCTCTCGATCTCCACGCAAGTCGCGATCGTGGACATCTCCCACGAGATCCCGCCCCACGACGTGTTGGAGGCCGGCTGGGTCCTGCGCAACGCCTTCGGCGCGTTCCCCTCCCGAACCGTCCACGTCGCCGTCTGCGATCCCGGCGTGGGGACCGCGCGCCGGCCGATCGTGGCCGTCACGGAGAATAATCACCTCTTCGTCGGACCTGACAACGGGATCTTCTCCTTCGTCTTCGAGGTCGAGCCCGCCCTGAGCGTCCATCAGATCACGGCGACTCACTATCTGCATCCCAGCGTCAGCGACACCTTCCACGCGCGCGACATCTTCGGCCCCGCGGCCGCCCACCTGGCGCGCGGCGCCGAGGCCTCCAACATGGGAGAGCCGATCGAGGATTACATGCGCATCGAGCTGCCCCGGCCCAAGGTCATGCAGGAGGGACTGGTCAAGGCCGTGGCCGTCCATGTCGACCGGTTCGGCAACATCGTGCTCAACGTGACGCGGACCTCTCTCCTGGCCCTCCTGGAGAAGACGGGCGCCACCGGGTTCGCCGCGGCCGCAGGCGGGACCCGGGTGACGAGCCTCTACCGGACCTACGGGGAGGCGCCCCCCGCGACACCATTCCTCCTCTACAACTCGTCCGATCTTCTCGAGATCGCGGCCAACAAGGCGCGCGCCTCGGATCTCCTGAAGGTGCGCCGCGGCGACATCATCGACCTGATCCTCGTGCAGCAAGCGGCGCAGTGAGCCCCATCCGTCGCAGGCTCGACCGGCGCCCCGCGGGCCACGCCGGAAGGCCGGAGTTCCGGTCCGCGGCGTGGGTCGTCCGGGTCGCGATTCTCGCGGCGGCGCTCTACGTATCGCTGTGGGCCTGGACCGGCCACCGCGTCGGCAGCGCCGAGGCCGCATGGCGTGCCGGCCGGCTGGAGGAGGCGCACGTGATCCTGTCCGACGCGGCCTTCTGGCACGTGCGCCGGGGGCGCGTGCAGGATGCCCTCGGAGTTGTCGATCTGGCCCGGGGTCGGATCGACGAGGCCGCCGCGCATCTCGCCGCCGCGAGGCGAGGGTTCTTTCATCCTGCCGCCTTCGGAGAGGAGAGGGTGCTGCGGGGCTTCCTCCATGAGGGGCGCCTCGAGCCGGCGCGCGTCTACGCGGACCACCGCGCGAGGATCCGTGAGGACCTCTCCACCCTCTTCTATCTCGGCGTCGCGGAGAACGGGCTCAATCGCCTCGATGACGCAGAAAGGCACCTCGCGGCGGCCGCGGGGGCCGCCGGGACCGATCTCGCGCAGCGCGCCGGAGCGCAGCGGCGCCTGATCGGGGAGAAACGGCGCACCGGCCGGTCCGACTACCTGCTGGATCGGAATGGCCTCCCTCTCGTCGGGATCGATCTCGCCTCCGGCCGCAGTTGGCTGGCGGACCCCTCGCTTTCGGGCCTGCTGGACGGCCCCTGGGGCCCCCGTCTCGAGGCTGCCGACCAGGCCGGCCGCGTGCGCCTGGCGCTCGACCTGGAGATCCAGCGCGCGGCCGCGGCGGCGCTGGGCGCGCGAACGGGGGCCCTGGTCGTCCTGGACGTGCGCGACGGCGGGCTGCTGGCGGCCGCCTCCCGGCCGGCGAGCCTCCCCGCCCCTGGCGGGCCCGCGCCCCTAGCGCTTGCCAGGACGTACGAGCCGGGATCGATCCTCAAGGTGCTCACGTTGTCGGCCGCGCTGCGTGGTGGCGTGGATGTCGGCGGGATCTTCCCGTTCGCCTGCCCGGGATGGATCGCCATCGACGGACTCCCCTTCAGGGACTGGATGCCCCACCGGAAGGTCGCGTCGATCGACGAGGCGATCGCCGTCTCCTGCAATCTCGTCTTCGGACGGCTGGGCCAGCTCGTCGGGCGCGATCGGCTCAACTCGGAGCTGCGGCGATACGGCTTCGACTATCGATCCGAGCCCCCCGCCCCGGTCAGGAGCGATTTCAGGTTTGAGGTCGGCGCCCTGCTGGCCGAGGACGGCGCCCATCCGAACTTCGCGCTCGCCCGCCGCGCCGAGGGACTCGACTCCATCGAGATCACTCCGATCGGAGCCGCGCTGCTCGCGGCCGGCGTGGCCCGGGGTGGAGCGCCGCTCGCCCCGCACCTCATCGAGGAGAAGATCGACATTCTCGGCGAATCGTCCTACCGGCGCGAGGCGCCCGCGGCCCCGGACGGCCCGCTTTCCGCCGCCGCCACCGCGCTCATCGCGCGCGTCATGATGGCCGCCGTGACGCAGACCGAGGGGACGGCGCGGCGCGCGGCGGTGGACGGCCTGATCGCGGCCATGAAGACCGGCACGTCGGGAACCAACCCGCCCGGGTACGACGCGCTGATGATCGGCTTCGCCCCGGCGGAGGACCCCAGGATCGCCTGGGCCCTGGTGGCCGAGCACGCGGGCAAGGCAGAGTTCGAGGCCGCGAGGATCACGAAGGACTTCCTCGGCAGGATCAGAGACCGCGTCCTGCGATACGACCGGGCGGCGCGGGGCCCCTCGTAGTATCTTGTGGCGATGACCGGTTCAGCCCATGACGACGATGTGGTCGTCGCCGGCGCCGTCCGCACTCCCATCGGCAGGTTCGGTGGTGGCCTCTCGGGGCTGACCGCGGCGGAGCTGGGGGCCGCCGCCGCGCGCGAGACGCTCCGGCGCGCGGGCGTGCCCGCCGCCGACCTGAGCGAGGTGATCTTCGGCTGCGCGCGCCAGGCAGGAGGCGGGCCCAACGTCGCAAGACAGGTGGCCCACCGCGCCGGCGCGCCCCCTTCCGTTCCCGCCTTCACCGTCAACAAGGCGTGCGGCTCCGGCCTCAAGTCCGTGCTTCTGGCCGCGCAGGCGATCCGCGTCGGCGAGGCCGCAATCGTCCTGGCTGGCGGAACCGAATCGATGAGCCGCGTTCCCTACTACGTCGAGGTCGCGCGATGGGGCGCCAGGCTGGGTGACGCCCCGCTCGTGGACGGCATGTACCGCGACGGCTTCCTCTGCCCCCTGTGCGGGCAGGTCATGGGCGAGACCGCCGAGAACCTCGCGCAGCGTTACGGGATCTCGCGGGAGGAGCAGGACCGGTACGCGGCGATGAGCCAGAGCCGCGCCGAGGCCGCGCGCGGGAAGGAGCTCTTCCGCGATGAGACCGTCCCCGTGGAGGTGAAGGGACGGGGTGGCAAGGCCACACTGATCGACTCCGACGAGCACCCGCGCGACGGCGTGACGGTCGAGTCGCTGGCCACCCTGCCCCCCGTCTTCCGGGAGAAGGGCACCGTGCATGCGGGCAACTCGTCGGGGATCACCGATGGTGCGGCCGCGATGCTCGTCATGACGCGGGTGGAGGCGCGCCGTAGAGGGATCCACCCCTACTTCCGCCTCGTGGCCGGCGCGACGGCCGGCGTGCCTCCTGAGATCATGGGGATCGGCCCGGTCCCGGCCGTCCGCGCGCTCCTGGGAAAGACCGGGCTCGCCCTCGATCAGATCGATCTCGTCGAGCTCAACGAGGCCTTCGCCGCCCAGGTGATCGCCTGCGTGCGGGACCTCGGCCTCGACGCCGGGCGGCTCAACGTCAACGGCGGCTCGATCGCCCTGGGGCACCCCATCGGCGCCTCCGGCGCACGCGTGGCCGTCACCCTGCTGCACGAGATGTCCCGCCGCGGCGCCCGCCGCGGCATCGCCACGCTGTGCATCTCGGGCGGGATGGGGATCGCGGCTCTGTTCGAGTCCGCGGAGGCCTGAATGAATCCAGCAGGGTGATGACAAACTCCGACAGGTCGCGCGGCCAGGGCTTGCGAGCCGCAGCCGCGAAGCGAGGAGGAAGCTGGCCCGAGTGGCCGTTGACGACGAGCGACAAAGGATGGGGCCGCAATCCCTGGCCGCCCAAGGGGGTTGCGGCGTCGCGCCGTCATCCGCATCGTCGCCCCTCCTCACCGACCACAACGGTCGCCTTCGTCGGGGCTCCTCGCGTCCGACGACGCGGCGCCCGCAACGCGGCCTATTGGAGTTTGTCATCACCCTGCTAGACGCCCCGGCCGCTCCTCTGGTAGATTGCTGCCTCAGCCCCCGATCCCCGTCGCCTGAGAGGTTCACCGATGCCTTCCTACACCGGGCTTGACTACTACAACATGGACGAGCTCCTATCCGAAGAGGAGCTGATGATCCGCGACACCGTGCGTGACTTCGTGAGCGCGGAAGTGGTCCCGATCATAGAAAGGCACAATCGCGCCGGCACCTTCCCGAAAGACCTGGTCCCGAAGATGGCCCAGCTCGGGCTGCTCGGCGCCAACCTGCAGGGGTACGGCTGCGCCGGGCTCGGCAGCACCGCCTACGGGCTGATCATGCAGGAGCTTGAGCGCGGGGACTCCGGCCTCAGATCCTTCGCCTCCGTTCAGGGGGCACTCTGCATGTACCCCATCCTGACCTTCGGAACCGAGCGGCAGCGCGAGAAGTACCTCCCCGGCATGGCGCGGGGCGAGCTCATCGGCTGCTTCGGGCTGACGGAGCCGGACCACGGCTCCGACCCCGGCGCGATGGAGACCCGCGCGAAACGCGACGGCGCGGGGTTCCTCCTGAACGGCAACAAGGCCTGGATCACCAGCGGCACGATCGCCGACGTCGCCGTCGTCTGGGCCAAGGATGAGACCGGGACGGTGCGCGGCTTCCTCGTGGAGAAGGGGACGCCGGGGTTCACGAGCAAGGACATCCACGGCAAGTTCGCGCTGAAGGCCTCGGTCACCTCGGACCTCTCGTTCCAGGATTGCCGGATCCCGGAGGAGAATCTCCTTCCTGGGACGGAGGGCCTCAAGTCGGCGCTGATGTGCCTGACGCAGGCGCGTTTCGGGATTGCCTGGGGAGTGATCGGAGCCGCCCAGGCCGTCTTCGACGAGGCGCTCAACTACTCCAAGTCCCGCATCCAGTTCAACAAGCCGATCGCCTCGTTCCAGCTCGTCCAGCAGAAGCTGACCTGGATGGCCACCGAGATCACAAAGGCCCAGCTCCTCGCCCTGAGGCTCGGCCGGATGAAGGAGGCGGGCAAGGCCAGGCCGTACCACATCTCGATGGCCAAGATGAACAACGTCCACATCGCGCTCGAGTGCGCGCGGCTGGGCAGGGACATCCTGGGGGCCAACGGCACCCACGACGAATATGGCGTGGGCCGGCACATGTGCAACCTCGAGGCGGTGAAGACCTACGAGGGGACTCACGACATCCACGTGCTGGTCGTGGGTGAGAAGCTCACGGGTCTGCCGGCGTTCTTCTGAGGGCGGCCGTCAGGGCAGGTCGAGCAGGTTGAGGCCTATGTCCGGGTCGGCCCGTCTCGCCAGCCTCACCGGATGGATGACCAGCATCACCTCGAGCGTCACCGAGACGACCGCGCGCATGATGTGCCCCGCCGCGGTCGTGGCGTCCCGGCGGGAGACGACTCCGTGCAGGTGGACGATCGGCTCGTCCCCCAGCCACGCGATGTTGCCCACCATCGAGGCGACCTCGAGGTCCTCGGTGAGTCGTTTCTCGACATACTCCCGCGCGATTCGGTCGTAGAAGGCGAGGGTGACCTCCCTGATCGCGCCCAGCCCCGTGACCGACGCCGAGGGGATCGCCTCCTTTTTCGCCAGGCCCTGGAGCGCGGCGATCACCTCATCGCCGGCCACCAGACGCGCGACGATGAGATCGCGGGCGGCGCCCACCGCCTTCATTCTCCTGTATCCCATGGCCCGTGATTATCGGCGAGCCTCCCGATGAGTGTCAAACCGCGGGCCGCGACGGTTTGCTCCCCGGGGACAACGTCATTATATTCTGCGGCCTGGAGGCGAGGGCCACGTGGGTCTCAACGGAACCTTTCAGACGATGCCGCTCACGGACCTGCTCCAGTGGCTGGGGTCCGCGCACAAGACGGGGACCCTCGCCGTCCGGGGCGCCCGCCACACGAAACGCATCTACCTCAAGGAAGGTCGCATCATCTCCTCGGCCTCCGACGACCCCACCGAACAGCTCGGCCAGTTCCTCCTGAGCCACGGGAGGATCACCGAGGAAGATCTCAAGAAGGGGCTCGAAGCGCAGGCGAGGACGCACGTGCTCCTCGGCAAGATCCTCCTGATGGTCGGAACGCTCAAGGAGGAAGAGCTGAGGAGGCTCCTCATCATGAAGGCGGAGGAGACCATCTTCAGTCTCTTTCTCTGGACCGACGCGCACTTCGATTTCGTCGAAGGAGAGCTTCCCAAGGAGCTCTTCGTTCCCATCAGCCTCGACGTGCAGGACGTTCTGTTGAAGGGCCTCACCGTGGTGGACGAGCTGAGGCACATCCGGAGCCGGCTCGGCTCGGGTCGCACCGTCCTGCGGCGGACGTCCACTGCGCTGCCCGATGGGTTCCCCGCCGATCGCTCCGCGGCCAAGGCGGTCCTCGACCTCCTGGACGGCAGGCGGTCCATCGCGGACGTCTGCCTGGCGCTGCACGCGTCCGAGTTCACCGTAAGCAAGCTCCTCTTCCACTTCTTCGAGAAGGGATTCATCGAGATCCGCCAGCGCGCCACGGCTGAGTCAGGCGACGGCGGCTCCGCCGATCGGCCTTTCCTCTCGGCGGATCTGCTCATCATGAAGGGCAAGGAGAGGCTCGAGGGGCGGGACTATCAGGCTGCGATGGATCTCCTGCAGCAGGCGGTGGCCGCCGTGCCGCGCGACATGGATCTCAAGAGGATGTACGACCAGGCCTGCTCGGGCTTTCGCGAGGAGGCCTACCGCGTGCACCTCCCGCCGGGCCGGGTCCCCGCGCTGGTCAGGCCGATGCATGAGCTCATGACCGAGAAGCTGACCCCCGAGGAGGGGTTCCTGATCAGCCGGATCAACGGTTCGTGGGACCTCAAGTCGATCATCGATATAAGCCCGCTGGGGGAGGTCGAGGCGCTGCGGATCCTCATGAGCCTGAAGGACCGGCGTCTCATCGAGTTGCGATGATCCCGCTGGCGAGGTCGCCCGCTTTGGCGTACCATTGAGCCATGAACGGCACGTCGCTCCTGCTCGCAGTGGCCCTCCTGGTCCCCGCGGCCGCCCCGGCCACCGGGCCTGTCCCGGCGGCGGAATCCCTGTCCATCTCGCAGATCACCGCCCTGCTGAAGGCGGGGGTCGGCGAGGAGATCATCCTGCGCCAGATCCAGATGGCGCGGAGCCGGCCGGCGCTCACCGTGGACGCGATCCTCGAGCTCAAGGGGGCCGGCGCCAGCGACGCGTTGCTCGCGGCGCTGATGCCCGAGCCGCATGAAGGGGCGGTCGAGACCCGATCGGTGGCGGGGGGCCTCCGGGTTTACCGGCAGATGAACGATCGGGGCGAGGCGATCCTGTACGTCACGAACCTGGACCCTGCGGGGCGCCGGATCGGCGGCGAGCTCGAGGCCGGCCCCCCTTCCCGTTCCGAGGCCGAGCCGCTCCCCCGCCAGGGCTCCCGGCATGCGGAGGATTTCGAGACAGGACAGGCTCCGGTCATCGTCAACATCTACCAGGCCGGCGAATCGCCCGGCTCGATCGCCGGTGAGGTCTATCAGCCGGCTTCCCCCTACCGGTTCGGACGGTACCCCGGTCTGCCACTCTGGTCCCGCTTCGACCGGACCAGGCATCCCGCGGGGGCGCGCGAGGAGTTCTTCGGGCGCCCTCGGGCAATCGACACCGCGCCCTACAGGTCGGGCACCGCGGCCGAGCGGAACCGCGCCCACTTCAGACGCGACTGATACCGGCCGGAGCCGCCGCCCCTCAGTGAACCTCTCCGACCTCGGTGTAGCTTTCCGACTCGATCTGGATCGTGGTGTGCTCGATGCTGAAGCGTTCGCGCAGCATCTCCTTGATCCGGTTTAGCACGTCGTCCGACTCGGAGAGGGCGAGGGTATCGAGGATGACGTGCCCCGACAGCGCGGTCATCCCCGATGTGATGCTCCAGATGTGCAGGTCGTGGATCTCCTTGATCCCTCTGATTCCCTTGATGGCGCGGCTGACCTCGTCCACACACATGTCGCCCGGGGTCGACTCGAGCAGGATGTCCACCGTTTCCTTCAGGATTCGCCAGGCCCCCGCGAGTATCACGACGCCGATGGCGAACGAAAGCAGCGAGTCGATGGTGTACCAGGAGGTGAGCGTGATGACGATGCCTCCCAGGAGGACGCCGGCGGAGGAGAGCGCGTCGCCGGCGACGTGCAGCCGGGCCGACCTGACGTTGAGGTTCTCCGTGGAGCGCGAGAGGACCCACATGCCGGCGAGGTTGGTCGCCAGCCCCACCGCCGCGACCGCCAGGACGAGGCCCCCTTCCACGGGCTCGGGATGCGCGAAGCGACGCGAGGCTTCATAGAAGATCGCCAGGGCGATCAGCACCAGGATGACGCCGTTGGTGAGCGCCGAGAGGATCTCCACGCGATGGTAGCCGTACGTCTTGCGCGCGGTGGCGGGGAACGAGGCGACCGTGACGGCGAAGAGGGCCATGCCGAGGGCCAGGACGTCCGTCAGCATGTGACCCGCGTCGGAGAGCAGCGAGAGGCTGTTGGCCCAGATTCCCCCGGCCACTTCGACCATCATGATGATCGCGGTCAGGGCGATTGTGAGCCCGAGGCTCTTGCGCGCCGGCACGCCGCAGCCGGCGCGCGATCCGTTCGGCGGGTGTCCGGAGCCCACGCTTCAGGACGCCAGGTGGGCCGCGTCGGTGGCGACGGCCGGGATGTCTTCACGGACGGGGAACATACCCGCGCATGTTATCACAGACGTCCAGCTCATCTTGACCGATCGGAATCGCCTCTGCTACGTTCCGTCGGGAATCCTCAATGGGAATCGATCACGCGATGAGCGACGGAGAGTTCGCCAACGTCAACGGATCCATCGCGCCGCTGGACCGCGCCACCGTGTCCGTCAACGATCACGGGTTCCTCTATGGGGACGGCGTCTACGAGACGGTGCGTACCTACGACGGCCGTCCATTCCTCGTGGAACGGCACCTCGAGCGTCTCGAGCGATCCGCCGCCGCGATACGACTCCGTCTGCCCTGGAGCCGTCTCGACCTCGCGGGAGAGATCGACCGCACCCTGGCCGCCGTCCGCGGCGCGGGCGGGGCCGGCGAATTCGCCATCCGGATCATGACCACGCGAGGGCCGGGCCCGCTCGGGTACGATCCCGACCTGTGTCCCCGGCCCACCCTGGTCATCCTCGCGCGCTTTCTCAAGCCGGTCCCGATCGAGGACCGCGAGATCGGGATCGCCGCCATCGTCGCGGGCGTGAGACGCAACCCGATCGAGGCGCTCGATCCGCGCATCAAGTCCACGAATCTGCTCAACAACATCCTCGCCGCCCAGCAAGCCAAGGACGCGGGCGCCGCTGAGGCGATCCTCTGCAACACCGCTGGCTTTCTCGCGGAGGGGACTCTCACGAACGTCTTTTTCGTCAAGGACGGCGCCGTCCGGACCCCCTCGCTCGACTGCGGCATCCTGAGCGGCGTCACGCGCGACCTGCTCCTCGAGCTCGGACCCCGCGGCGGATTGACGTTCGAGCAGGGACGGTACCGCGCCGAGGATCTCTCCGAAGCCGACGAGATCTTCGTCACCAGCACGACCAGGGAGATCCTCCCCGTGGCGCTCCTGGACGGACGCCCCGTGGGTTCGGGGAGCCGGGGGCCGATCACCCAGCGGCTCCAGGTCCTCTTCCGCCGGCGGGTCGCGGAGATGTCCGGCGGGGCGGCGGGCCCCGCGGGAGGGCCGTGATGGACGTCAAGGGGATCCACCTGCTCGAGCGAATCGGCGAAGGGGGGCTGCGCGTCGCACTGCGCGCGTCCTTCGACAGACCGGGACTCGTCCTGCTCGCCAACGCGTGCCGGTTGAAGTTTCCCGGCGGGAGGGCCCAGACTGTCGAAGACGCCCGGATCCTCGACGCGCTGGTCGCGGAGTTCCTGAAGGAACCGAAGGCCCGCGTCTCGGTCATGAAGGCGCTCAGCGAAGCCAACGGGGACCTGATCGCGCGCTACGGCGTCCTGACGCCGGCGGAGCTTTCCGCGGAGATCTCCCGCCTGCCCGAGGCTGACGCGGGACGCGCCCTCTTCGCGCTCGGGGACGATGTGCGTGCGACGACCCTCGCGGAGCTGGCGAGGTTGCTCGAGCGGTACGGCGCGGCGCCTCCCCCGGCGGGGACGGTGCCTTCGGAGTCCATCGCCCGGCGGATCGAGGAGATCGCGATCCGCCTCGACCAGCTCATCCGCGAGGATCGCCAGATGGGCCACGACCGGCAGGACCGCGACGACGAAGAACGCAGGCTCGTGATGCTCCTGCAGGAAGTTGCCGCGGAGGCGCGCGCCATTCGCTCCGGGATGGCTCAGCGGCGCAGGAGCGCGTCCGAGCCGGCGCCGCGCCACAGAGACAACCAGGACCGCGTCGGGCTCTTCGTGGACGTGCAGAACATGTACTACGCCGCGCGCCAGCTCAACGCGCGTCTCGATTTTGCCGCGCTGATGTCGGTGGCGACGCGGGACCGTCGCCTGATCCGCGCCATCGCCTACGTGGTGCAGAACCGCGACATCGATCAGTCTGGGTTCCTGGCGATGCTCCAGCAGAGGAACTACGAGGTGCGGCGCAAGGACCTCAGGGTCAGGCACGACGGGTCATCGAAGGGGGACTGGGACATGGAGATGGCGCTCGACATCCTGCGTCTGGCGCCCGACCTCGACGTCGTCGTGCTCGTTTCGGGGGACGGCGATTTCTCGCCACTCGTGACGCAGATCAGGACCCTCGGGCCCGAGGTGGAGGTCTACTCGTTTCCGGGATCCACGGCGCGCGAGCTGATCGAGGCGGCCGATCGGCACGTCCCGATCGACGATGGATTCCTCATCAGGATGTCCCCCTCCGCGTGACCCGCGCCCGGGCGGAGCACGGTTGCCCGTTCAGCGGTCGAAGTTGACGAACCGGCCGGGGTCGGCGCCACGGAACTCCAGGTACCGATGGTGGCCGCGCCAGGTGGGAAGCACGTACAGGGTGCCGCCGGGAAGCTTCATCTCGCGCTCTTCGTGAAAGTGCCCCAGAACGGCCTCGGTGCAGCCGCCGCGAAACACCGCCTCGGCGTATGCGCGGCACTCCTCCTCGGGGAACCGGATCTTGTGTCGGATGTTGGTGCCGGAGAGCTTCCTCTCCAGGCTCTCCCCGGCGCGGACGCCCCAGGCGCCCGGCATCCACCGGAAGAGGCCATACACGGCAAAGCTCTTGCTGACCCGCTTCCAGAGGAGGTACTGCCGGTCCTTTCGGTTCACCTCATCGCCGTGCGCCGCCAGAATCCTCCGGCCGGCGTACTCCTCCACCAGCGACTCTGTCGCCACATCGGCGAATGGCGCGCCGAGGTGATTGCGCCGGATCGAGAAGTCGCGGTTCCCTTCGACGAACTTCAGCGTGGTGCCGGCTCCGGCCAGTCTCCCGAGCGCATCGAGGACTCTCGCCTGATGAGGCAGCCGGAACCTGGGCTCGCCGAACCAGACGTTGAAGAGGTCCCCGAGGAGATAGAGGGTCTGGGCCTGCGGCCCCACCGTCTCGAGGAACCGGATGAAGCTGTCCACCTCGGGGTCGTCACGCGTCAGGTGCGAGTCGGCCACGTAGAGCAGGGGCTTCACGCCGCTTCCCCCCGCCCCAGGCGCTCGAGGGCCCGGTCCCGCCAGCCGGCGTACCGGCCCTCGTCGATGGCGGCGCGTGCCGCGCTCATCAGGCTCTGATAGAACGAGAGATTGTGGATGGTGTTGAGCCGGTGCCCGAGGATCTCCTTCGACAGGTACAGGTGCCGCAGGTACGCGCGGCTGAACCTGGCGCACGCGTAGCAGAGGCACCCTTCCTCGATGGGCCGCGGATCCCGCGAGAAGGCCTCGTTCCTGATGTGAAGCGGTCCGCTCCAGGTGAACAGCGTCCCGTTGCGCGCGTTGCGCGTGGGCATCACGCAGTCGAACATGTCGAACCCCGAACCCATCAGCTCGATCAGATCCCGCGGCGTCCCCAGCCCCATCATGTACCGTGGCGCATGGTCGGGCAGCAGCGGGCCCAGGAGCCTCCCGATGGCGTGGATGTCGCCGGGCGACTCCCCGACGCTCACGCCGCCCACGGCATACCCGTGAAATCCGATGTCGACGATCTGCCGGACGTGCTCCAGCCGCAGGTCCGCTTCGACTCCTCCCTGAACGATCCCGAAGAGCGCGCCGCCATCACCGGACTCGCGCGTTTCCGCCGCGAAGGCCCTCTTGCACCGGATCGCCCACGAGGTAGTCCGCGACATCGCCCGGGCCAGCGCCTCGCGCGGGGCGGTGGCCGGCGGGCATTCGTCGAGGACCATGCAGATGTCGGAGCCCAGCGCCCGCTGCACCTCGATGGCCTTCTCGGGGGAAAGAAAGTGCAGGGACCCGTCGAGATGGGAACGGAACTCGACGCCGTCGTCGGTCACCCGGCGCAGCGCCGCCAGACTGAAGATCTGGAATCCCCCGCTGTCGGTCAAGATAGGCCCGTCCCAGCCCATGAAGCGGTGCAGTCCGCCGAGCTGCTCGATGACCTCGTGGCCCGGCCTCAGGTACAGATGATAGGTGTTTCCCAGTATGATCCGCGCCCCGGCGGCGGTCAGCTCCTCGGGAGAGAGCGACTTCACTGCGCCGTACGTCCCGACCGGCATGAAGACGGGCGTCTCGATCGCGCCGTGGGCGGTCGACAGCGAGCCCCGCCGCGCCCCGGTGGGGTCGATCGCCACCACGTCGAATCGGAACGGCGCCACTATGTCACCGTCTCCTGCAGGATGAGCATCGCGTCCCCGTACGAGTAGAAGCGGTATCCCATCTGGATCGCCTCGGCGTACGCCGCCAGAACCGAATCGCGGCCCGCGAAGGCCGACACCAGCATCAGCAGCGTTGAACGCGGCAGGTGGAAGTTCGTCACCATCGCGTCCACGACGCGGAACTCGTAACCCGGGTGGATGAACAGGTCGCAACGCCCCGTTCCGGCCGCGACCCTGCGATCAGAACTCGTCGCGCCCGATTCGAGAGCGCGCGTCACGGTGGTGCCCACGGCCACGACACGACCGCCGCGCTTCCGCGCGTCGAGCACCTCCCGGGCGACGGACTCCGGGATGACGAACCGCTCCGGTGCCAGGCGATGGTCCCGCACCTGCTCCACTCGCACAGGCTGGAAGGTGCCGGGGCCGACGTGAAGCGTGAGGGTCTCGACGCGCACGCCGCGATCGCGGATCGTCTCGAGGAGCTCGCCCGTGAAGTGGAGGCCAGCCGTCGGCGCGGCCACGGCCCCCGCGCTCTTCGCGAAGACCGTCTGATACCTCTCGCGATCAGCCTGCTCGCGCGGGTCGCCCGGCTCCCTGCGGATGTAGGGGGGCACCGGCATCGCGCCGGCGGCCTCCAGCGCGGTGGGGAGATCTCCCCGCTCCGCGCCCGCCCACAGATCGAGCTGGAACATCTCCTCCCCTGCCCTCGACCCGAGGCGGCCGGACAGCCCCGCGCCGAAGTCGATCGGGTCCCCCTCACGCCGCGCCCCCTTGACCAGCGCGAGCCACGCCTCGTGGTCGCGGCCGGCCTGACCGGTCCGGCCGGACTCCGGTTCCAGCCGTTCCACCAGCAGCGCCTCCACCCTCCCCCCCGTCCCGGGCGCGGACCTGCGCCCGCGCAGCCTGGCTGGGATCACCTTCGTGTCGTTGAGCACGAGGAGATCACCGGGCGCCAGGAGGTCCGGCAGGTCGGTGAAGAGCCGGTGCTCCACCCGTCCCGTCCTCCGATTCAGGGCCATCAGACGCGAGGCGTCACGCCTTGGCAGGGGCTCCTGTGCGATCCGATCGGGGGGCAGAGCGTAGTCGAAGTCGTCGACCCGCCACTCCCGAGTCATCGCGGGCGGGCGCGGTAGGGCAGCGGGTCGCGCACTCCCGCCTCGGCGAACGCCCGCAGGCGGAGCGCGCACGAATCGCACGTCCCGCAGGCGATCTCCTGGGCCTGGTAGCATGACCACGTGAGGTGGAAGGGGGCGCCCAGCTCGACGCCGAGCGCGACGATGGCGCTCTTCTTCATCCGGATCACGGGCGTCCGGATCGTGATTGAGGTCTCGGGGCGCGTGCCGGCCTCGATCAGCCTTTCGAAGGCATCGCAGAACGCGCGCCGGCAGTCGGGATAGCCCGTGGAGTCCTCCTCCACCGCGCCGATGTAGATGCGCGTCGCGCCCTGCACTTCGGCCCATGCCGTGGCGATCGCCAGAAGCTGCGCGTTGCGGAACGGTACATAGGTGGCAGGGACGTCCCGGCGCGTCAGGTCGGCGGGCGGAACCGGTATCGAAGCGTCCGTGAGGCTGGAGCCGCCGATCGCCTTCATGTGGTCGAGACGGGCCTCGAGCCGGTCGGTCACCCCGAAATGATCGGCCAGCTCCAGGAAACAGGCTCTCTCCTTGCCCTCGGTGAGCTGGCCGTAGCTCACGTGCAGGAACGCCGGCCGGGATTCACCGGCGGCGATCGCCGCCGTGACGCACGAGTCCATTCCCCCGCTCACCAGCACGATCGCCCTGGGCACCGCCCCCGCGTTCATCGCCACTCCCCCGCTCTCAGGGCGCCCGCGTCCCGGCGGTCAGGGCGAGGCGGGCCTTCTCGTAGAGGTCCTCGAAGCTTTTCACGTGCGACGGGTCGAGGAAGAACTGCGAGGCGGACGTGAGAATGTAGTGACGCACTTCGCTGAGCCCCGCCCTCACCTGCCGCACCGTCTCCTCCGAGAGAGCGCCGTTGGCGTCCAGGCCGTCGCGTCCGAAGCCGGCGGCGAGCCTGGCGCCCACCTCGACCATCGACGCCCTCAGCCGGCTGTAGAGGAT
Organism: Candidatus Polarisedimenticolia bacterium; assembly: GCA_036505635.1. Taxonomy (GTDB): domain Bacteria; phylum Acidobacteriota; class Polarisedimenticolia; order JACPZX01; family DASXTC01; genus DASXTC01. The sequence goes on along the minus strand of DASXTC010000029.1, from coordinate 26,164 downwards.
CGGCAGCTCATCCTGCGGGAACCGATCCTCGAGGCCGTAGACCACGCGGGTGAGCTCGGTCAGCGTGGCGTACAGATCCAGACGATCGAAGTCGTTCGCCGCGCCGGCCATGGGATGTCTCCTGTCAGACGCCGCGGGCGTCCGGCCCCCAGATGTACTTGTGGATCTGGAGATGCAGCCTCGCGCGCAGCGCGTCCCTCTTCATCCACTCTGCGAGGTCCCGCGGGTCGAGCGTACCGTGGGCGGGCGACATCAGGACCGGCACGCCTTCGGGAAGGGGTCGGGCCTTCAGGAGGCCCACCGCCCACTCATAGTCCGGCCGCCCCATCAGGACGAACTTGACCTCGTCGCCCGGCCTCAGACGATCGAGGTTTCCGCGGTCGCAACGCTCCATCATCCCGCTGCCGGGGGTCTTGATGTCCAGGATCACCCGCGCCCGCGGATCGACGACCGATATGTCCAGCGAGCCGCCCGTCTCGATCTGAACGTCGTAGCCCAGGTCGGCCAGCCGTCGCACCAGCGTGTGGACCTCCGGTTGCGCGAGCGGCTCGCCGCCCGTGACCGTTACGAACGGGCAGTCGTGCTTCGCCACCGCGCGCTCGACGTCATCGAGGCTCATCTCGGTGCCTTCGTGAAAGGCGTACGCCGTGTCGCAGTAGACGCAGCGCAGGTTGCATCCCGTCAGGCGGACGAAGACGCAGGGCAGCCCCGCGCGCGTGGACTCGCCCTGTATGCTGTGGAAGATCTCGTTGACGATCACTTCGTGGCGACCATGAGCCCGCGGAGCACGGCCAGGTTCTCTCTGTCCTCGGCGCAGTCCTTCCCTTTCGGCGTCTCGAGCAGCATCGGGATCCCCTCGAAGCGCGGGTCGTTCATGAGCGAGCGGAAGGCTTCGAGGCCGAGAAAACCCTTTCCGATGTGCTCGTGCCTATCCACGCGGCAGCCGAGGTCCTTCTTGCAGTCGTTGAGATGGAACGCGCGGACGAGATCCAGCCCGACGATTCCGTCGAATTCCTTCATGACGGCCTGGTACCCCTCCCGGGTGCGCAGGTCGTAACCGGCCGCGAAGATGTGGCACGTGTCGATACAGACGGCCACGCGGTCCCGCAATGCGACGTGGTCGACGATCTCCCGCAGGTGCTCGAAGCGATGCCCAACGCTGTGCCCTTGTCCCGCCGTTGTCTCCAGCAGGACCGTGACGCGTTGGGCGGGGCGCTCGGCGAACAGCCGGTTGAGCGCGGCGGAGATCCTCGAGAGCCCCGCCTCCTCCCCCGAGCCGACGTGCGAGCCGGGGTGCGTGACCAGGTACGGGATCCCCAGAGCGTCGCACCTGTCGAGCTCATCCCCAAACGCGGCCATGGAACGAGCGTAGAGCGCCTCGTCGGGCGAAGCGAGGTTGATCAGGTAGCTGTCGTGGGCCACGACCGGGGAGATCCCTTTTTCGATCTGGGCCGCGCGGAATCGCTGGATTTCGTCCTCGCCGAGCTTCTTCGCGCGCCACTGGTTGCTGTTCTTCGTGAACACCTGGATGGCGTCGCACCCCACAGCCGCGCCCCGCGCCACGGCCTGATCGACTCCCCCCTCGATCGACATGTGCGCACCCAGGATCTTCACGAGAGGCTCGGCAGCCCGGTGGCCATCCTGAGCTCGCACAGCCCGCAACGGGCCGGGTCGCGGTGCCTCGGGCACCCTTCGAGGATCCCGAGACGGCAGAGCGCGAAATCGTATTTGACCGGGTCGTCCGGGTCCAGCTCGCGCAGGCGCGACGTCACCTCGATCGCCATCTTCCAGTCGACCGTCCGCCGCGCCGTCAATCCCAGGTGCGAGGAGATGCGGGAGACGTGCGTGTCGAGCGGGATGACGAGCTTCGAAGGAGGCACGCCGTTCCAGAGCCCCATGTCCACGCCGTCGTCCGGGCGCACCATCCACCTGAGGAAGAGGTTGAGCCGCTTACAGGTGGACCCGTCGCCGGGGGACGGCAGGAAGAACCGGACTCGCGCCGGGGCCGGCAGCACGCCGCTCGGGTACCAGGGCGAGCAGTCCAGCGCCAGCGTCCGGGTCGCGAAGGAGGCGAGGGCAGGCCCGATGTCCCCCTGCCGGTCCGAGTACCCTTTCAGGAAGAACGCTTCGATCGAACCGCACTCCTGCAGCATCTGCCTCACGTAATGAAGGAGCAGGCCCACGTCGCGGGCGTCGTTGAAGCGATGGACGAAACCCCTCAGGAGCCGGCGGTCGCGGCCCGGGTCGGAGCGGCTCAGGAACCGCGCGGGACGCGGGCCCAGCACGCGCGCCACGCGCTCGACGCTGTTCTTGATCTGCGCCACCCGTCCGTAGGCCAGGCACGCCGCCACCAGCCCGATGACCTCCTGATCCTGCCGATCCGCGTGGCGGCGAGGAAAACAGATGGGGTCGGTATCGAGGAAGGTCGCGCCGTATCGACGGTACAACAGGTCCAGGCGTGTCTTCAATCCGGCTGCGGACGGCGAGGGTTCATGCGACATCGTGGCTCCAGATGCCCAGATTATCGTCCGCTTCGGGGGGTGTCAACGCGACCCGAGCCATCGCTCGGAGGCGATCCCGACCCTGCCGCCCGCGGGGCCGCAGACGGGTTCGGTCAGCGAAGGCCGGGGCGTTCGTAAATCGAGACTCCTCCCGAATCGTAGATCTTCCTCAAGGGGAGCGACGGATCCACCGCCCAGGAGAGCGCCGCTTCGTACGCTCCGCGGTAGACGTAACGGGCCCCTGACGCGACGAGGATCCCTCGCTTGTGCTCGCGTGGCGTCGCGGGCGAGAAGAACTCTCCGATCATCTGGGCCTTCGCTCTCACGTCGATGGTCATGAACCAGTGCCCCGCGAAGACAGTCTTTCCCGCAAGCCAGGGCAGGCGATTGCCGTTGAAGACACTCGTGAGCACGATCCCGTCGGGCTGTCTCTCGAGGAACTTCATCGCCTCCAGATCAGCCGGGTCGATGAAGATCTTGTCATCCGTCCTGGCCGTGGGGAAGTCCTTGATCAGGCTCACCGGGGCATCCAGGAACAGGACCAACGCGAGAGCGGCCGGGGCGAGGCGGACGCCCCTCCATCCACTGTGGGTTGTCGCCTTCGTCCCGATCTGCTGGAGGCCGCGGGCGGCCATGAGCGCAAGCGGTGGGAAAAGCAGGTACTGGAACTTCACACCCGCGTAATAGTGCTGGACCGAGAGCACAAAGGCGGCGGCGAGCCAGGAGAGGATCAGATCAGATCGCAGCGGGTCCTCTTTCGGTGGAGGCTTCCTCCCGCGCCACGCGAGAGGCAGGAGCGCGCCGTAGCCGAGCGGGTACCACCAGAGATTGAAGCTGTCGGTCCAGAGAAAGCCATTGTGGCTGATCGTGGCGAATACCGGGTCCGAGCGGGACCAGACCAGGTAGGCGGCGACGATCCCGAACGAGGCGAGCCCCGGCAGGGCGATCCTCAGGTTGGAGCGCGCCCGGTTCCAGGGGAGCGGTCTGAGCCGCGCCGCAGCCCTGGCCAGAGGCATCAGGGGCAGGAGGCCGAAGAGGGCGTAGGCGACCATCCCCGAGTAGGCGTGCAGGAACCACACCGTCGGCAGCAGGAGGAACACCACGATGTCCCGTCCGCGGATCGACCTCACCACCGCGTGGCACGCAAGCAGGAGGCACAGCGCGGGCCAGATCCAGTTTGGCACGATCGCCGTGCCGAAGGTGCACCAGTTCCAGTAATAGTCGTAGGGGTACTCCAGAGGCTTGAGGGATGGGAACAACGCGACCCGCAGCAGCGCGACCAGCCAGCCGAGCCCCCCGCCGAAGGCGAAGAGAGCGGTGGCGAGGATCCTCGTTCTAATCTTCTCGAAGTACGACTCGGTGAAGAACCAGAAGATGATGACGTAGAGAAATACTCCCGTCACGCGGAAGACCTCCCACGCCGCGGTCACCGAGGCGCCGGTCAGACGGCAGAAGACTCCGAGGACCCAGAAGTAGAGCAGCACGAAGACCCCCTTCTGGGGCTCGGCGGTGAACGGATCGGTCATGAAGACCGACCCTGTGTCGCGCGCCTGGCGGATGAAACCCGCGTACTGGAAGTGATCGCCGGCCATGTATCGAAAGCCGAGGAACTTCAGACCTTGCCCGGCCTCCGCGAGATACCCCTGCCAGGTGAAGGCGAGGCTCAGCAGCGCGGCGCCGAGGGCGATGATGAGGACGGTCAAAGGGGGGATGCGCGCCTTCATGCTCAGTGTGACGCGATCGCCACGGCGATGAGCGAGCCGGCGAAGCCGAGGATCTCGGCCCAGCGTCGCAACCGTCCGCCGCCCGCCGCATGCACGATGTCGACCACCGTGCCGACCTCCACCGGGGATCCGGGGCGCGGGTCGGGCCCACGCCTGAACGAGGTCCGGTCGTCCGTGCTTTCCTTCCGAGGCTCGAAGTCCGGCAGCAGGAGGAAGTCGACCCTGTTGCGGATTCCGGCCGAGACGCGATAGGAGGACGGAGCCCGGTAGAGATCGGTCCCCCGCGTGATCTTCAGCAGGTACTCGCCGGCGGGCAGGTGCATCCGGTACCGGCCCCGCCGGCCCGTCCTCACCACGTGCTCTTCGCCTTCATCCTGCCCCGACAGGAGGATCTCGGCGTCCGCCACCGGGGTGACACCGTCCTTGAGCAGGACCCGGCCGGCGATGACCGCGGTGGGCCCCGGGCCGGCCGATCCCTCATCGGCCCCCTCCTCTTTCGCGCCGATCGAGGGCGGGACGAGACAGAGCAGGGCGGCGGCCAGGGCGAGGCGGATCGCGTTCATGGCGTGCACAGCTGCGTGGAGGGACGCGGCCGTCCCGAGCTGTCCTGCCCGAGCGACCCCTGCACGCCCCCCGCGACTCCCGCCGCGAGGTAGAGGGCACCGGCCCCCGGCGCCAGCGCCGTGGCGTCGTCGGCGAACGGATCGGTGAGGCCGCACATGGCGGTCTGAGTATAGAGACCGGTGGCCCTCAGGATCATGAGATCGCCCCGGTACAGGTTCCAGGTCATCGTGGTGGGTTGAAGGCTCGTCCCGCCCGCGGGGGCCCACGCGACCCGTCCCGTCGTCGACATCTCGACGTCGAACTCGGGTATCGGCCCCGGCGCGGTCAGCGAGGCGGCGATCGTCGCCGGGGGGGTGGCGGTCGGGTCCGCGTAGGTGCAGGTGACCGTGGCCCCCGAGGCCACGGTCAGCTCGCCCGGGATGTTCGGATCGGTCGTGTTGGTCGGGAGCGAACCGGCGAAGACACCGGTGTCGACCGCCACGGCGGTGAGCGTGACCGTCTCCGCGTTGGAAGGGACATCGCTTGCGCACTGGACCGTCACCGTCTCCGCGACGTTGGGGTCGAGATTCGCGTCGGTGTCGTCATCGAGCCTCAGGAAGATCGTCTCAGAAGGCGCAATCGGCGTCGTCTTCGGGATCCCGTTGAGCCCCTCGGTGAACTCGAGGACCGCCGAGGGATCGTCGTCCCTCCGATCGTTGGGGTTTCTCTCGCCGGCGTCGACCCTCCCGTTGCGATCCGCGTCCTCGGCCCCATCGGTCGCGCCACCTCCATCGGTGTCCGTCTTGATGGGGTCCGTCATGGTGTTGGGATCCAGATCCGGTATGAAGAACGGCGAGTTGGGGTCGGTGTCGTTGCCCATCCCGAGAGTCACACCGGTCGTGCGGCCCCGCTCCAGACCGTCCGGGAGAAGGTCGTCGTCCGAATCGCCGTCGTTCGGGTTGCTCTCGCCGGGCCCGACCGCGCCGTCGTCGTTGGCGTCCTCGGTGCCGTCCGACAGCGCGTCGTCATCGGTGTCGCCGTCCAGGGCCTCCGTGAGAGTGGTCTCGTCGGCGTCGTAATCCACGCTCGCTCCGGATGTCCCGTCCTGCACGCCACCGGAAACCGGGTCGGCGAGTCCGTCAGGGCCGAGCACGCCGGGAGCGGTCACGCCGCGCTCCTCTCCATCCTTGACGCCATCCACGTCCGTATCCCGGGTGAGCGGATCGGTCTCCCCCGGATCGAGCACGCCGTCTCGATCGAGATCCTCCCCCTCGTAGATGGAGGCGATCGTGTCCGCGACGCCGCCCGGCGCTCCACCCGCGTTGGGGTTGAACCCGTCGATGAAGCCGTCGGGGAGCCCGTCGTCGTCGGTGTCGGCGTCCCATGGCCTGGTCACCGTGGCCCCCGCGTCGCCGTCGGCCTGAATGGTGGCGGCCGTTGAGTAGGTGCCATCCTCGTTGGGGCCCGAGTCGGCAACTCCGTTGCGTCCGAGGAGGCCGGCGGTGGAGGCGAGGCCCGCTTCGACGCTGTCCTTGATGCCATCGCCGTCCGAGTCGACGCTCAACGGGCTGCTTTCGCCGTCGCCGGGGCCGTAGTTCCCGTCCAGGTCGCGGTCCTCCCCGCCGTCCGAGATACCGTCATCATCGCTGTCCTGATCGAGAGGATTGGTCTCGCCCCCGTCGCGCATCCCGTTGCGGTCCCGGTCCTCGATCCCATCGCTCAGTCCGTCCCTGTCCGAATCGGAGTCGGTTGGGTCGGTCTCCGTCCAGATCTCGTTTGAGTCGACCACGTGATCCAGGTCGGCGTCGCCACCGATCGCACCATCCCTGTTGGAGTCCTCGGTGCCGTCGTCGATGAGATCGCCGTCCGTGTCGGCAAGTGCCGGGTCCGTCAAGGTGACCCCCGCGTCGGCGTCGGGCACGAAGTAGGGCGAGTTGGGGTCGGTGCCGGGGGGCGCGGGGAGTGTGACGCCCCTTTCGGTGCCGTCGAACAGACCGTCTCCGTCGGTGTCGGGGTCGTCCGGATCCGTTTCCGCCGGGTCCAGGGCGCCGTCATGATCGGCGTCTTCGATCCGGTCGGGGAGCCCGTCCTCGTCGCTATCCACGTCGAGAGGGTCCGAGGTGGTCGCGGGGTCCGCATCGGGGACGAAGTAAAGCGAGTTGGGGTCGGTCCCGGTGAAGGGGACGTTGGGATCGTCGCAGGCCACCTCCACGACCCCGCCGTCTCCCGCGCATGTGTAACCCAGCTCCGTGCCGTCCTGGATCAGGTCGCCATCGGAGTCATGATTGCGCGGGTCGGTCTCCGTCCAGATCTCATTGGGGTCGAGAACGCGATCCAGGTCGGTGTCGCCACCGATCGCCCCGTCGCCGTCGGCGTCCTCCACGTCGTCGGGGACCCCATCGTTGTCGTCGTCCAGGTCGGCCAGATCACCGTACCCGTCCGCGTCGCTGTCCCCCAGCGTGACGACGTAGGCCTCGCCCCGGAACCCGGGCGTGTGCGCCAGGTCCCCGATGGCGGAGATCAACAGCTCGGCCGAACGATCCCCGTCGATGTCGCCGGCCGCCACCGACCACCCGGCGTGATCGTCTCGCGATGCGCCGATCACGATCCCGTCCACCCGTTCGGGAAGGTGATCGATGGTATCGTTTGGATCGTGGTTCAGGTCCACCGTGCGGGACGTTCCCCGGTGCAGGTCGATGCCGCGCGTCTTCCCCGAGGCCGACGGATTCAGGAATCCCACCGAACCGAGCAGAAGGTAGGCGGCGCCCACGTTGGAGAGGTTCTGATCCCGGTCGTAGCGGCGTGCCCCGGCGATCAGATCTCCGAATCCGTCGCCGTTGAGGTCCCCCACTCCCACTGAGTATCCGAGCTGATCGGCGGTGGTCGCGCCGAACAGGGCGAGATCGGCGCCGAGTGGCGCCGGATCGTTGGGATCGCTGCCGGCCACCGACAGGTCGATGAACGCCCCGGACAGAGGGGAGCGTCCTCGCACGACGTAGACCTCCCCGGCGGTGGGGCGCCCCTGCCGGGTAATGGGGTCGGTGATCGAGTCGGCGAATGGAGCCCCCAGGATCAGATCCGCTTTGCGGTCGTTGGGGTCAACGTCGAGATCGCCGCAGGCGACCGAAAAGCCCAGGTCGTCGCCGTCCCGGGCGCCGTAGACGGCGAGATCGGCCGCCGTGTCGGCCGGCACCCCCATCGAGAGCTGCCCCGAGGCGAGCTTCTGCCCCAGGAACAGGAGCGCCTCGCCGCGGTTGAGATTGAGGTCAAACCGCCCGTCGCCGTAAATCGCGCCAACGACCAGGTCCGCGACGCCCGAGCCGTCGAAGTCACATGTCGCCACGGCCTCCCCGAAGGCGTCGGAGGCGTCGGATCCGAAGATCGTGGCAGAGGAGTCGACATCGAGATCGAAACCGAGGTTAGGATCGGCGGCGGCCAGCGCGGAGCCCAGCGCGACATGGACGACCCCCGTATCGGCCCCGGCCGGTCCATCGGCGTTGCGCGCCGTGACCGCCAGATACCCTCCCGCGGCGGCATTGTTCGGATCGAGCGCGCCGGCCCCCACCGCGAAGCCGAGCAGGTCGCCGTTCTTCGACGCCGCGCCGCGCGTGAGCTTGAGAATCGAGAGGCCGGCCGGCGCGGTTGCCAGCGTGAAGGAGCGTGGCGGGACGAGGTTGCCGAGGCCGAAGATGACCCATGCGAGCCCCCGATCGGAGTGGCCGCCGGGATCGCTGAAGGGTGCGCCGATGATGATCTCCGCATGTCCGTCCCCGTCGAGATCGGACGCCGCCACAGAGAAGCCGAACTGCCGGACCTTGTCGCTGGTCCCGGTGGGGGCCCAGATCACGAAATCCGCCGCGTTGGGATCGGCGGCGTAGGGCTCGGCGAGCGGGGCGGCCGCGCCCAGATAGATGAAGACCTTGTTCTCGGTGCGCTGGCCGATCACCGCGTCGGCCAGGCCGTCCCCGTTGACGTCGCCGAAGGCCGCGGCCGATCCAAATTCCGTGGTCTTGCGCCCGGGAACCCTCTGTGTGAACAGGAGGTCCTCGCTGTTGGTCGCTCGAATGGAGGGATCCCCGTCCAGGAAAACGATCGGACGGCCCAGGGCGGCCCAGGGGGCGCCCGAAACGGCCGCCACAGCCATCGTCGCAAGGGCGACGCGCGCCAGGGTCCTCCTCACCATCTCACCTCCGTCCGAACCGGTAGACCCCAGTCAGCACGACCTGGGCGGCGGAATCCGACAGATCGATCGCGAGGTCCCAGCAGAGAGCGTAGAGGCGCGCGCCCGCTCCCAACGTCGCGTGCCAGTCGGTCCTGCCGTCGGGCAGGAGGAATCCTCCCTCTCGCAGCGCCTTGCCCTGCCCGGCCAGCGGGGAGTTCGGATCGTCGGTGATCCCGTCCAGATGAAGGCGCTGATCGTGCTCCGTGTAGAGGCCGCCGCGCAGCGCCAGCGTCCAGGTCGAAAAGGACCGCAGCGCCTCCACGCCGAAGCGGACCTCGACGGCGTCGCCGATGTCGTAGGACACATTGCTGGCGACGTCGGCTCTCGTGAGGATCCCCTCGCGCTCGCGGAGCCCGTCGAGCAGGTCGCTGTACTCCACGCGCTCGAGGTCCAATGCGAAGGTGAGGCTCTGCATCACCGCGGAGGGGTGCGACAGAAACGGCGTCCAGGCGAGGCCGGCCGCGGCCGCGTCGGGAACCTTGACGACGTTGGTGAAGGAGCTCCGGGTTGCCAGGGAGAGATCGCGGCTCTCCGCCGAGAGCTCGAAACGGGGTCCCCGCCGGTAGGCCGTGGCCACGGCCAGGGAAGGGATCGGCTTCCACGCGGATCCGAAGACGAACCCGAGCCCGGTGTCGGACCCGTCTGATGTCGTCACGTAGAGCGGCTCGGCGCATGGTCCGGAGAAACGCGGATCGAACATCCCTGCTCTGGTGATCTGCAGCGGGTCGGCCAGCAGCCCCACCGTCTCGGAGGAGATCTTCATCGTCCCCACGACGAAGGTGCCTCCCACCGAGAAGGTCGGCGTCAAACGCCACCCGGCGGCCAGGTTGTAGAGCTCCATGTCGAGATCGAGCCGGCCTCGCGAGATGCGCAGGACCTCGTCGCCGCCGCCGGGCGTTACCGGCACCGATGGTGGCGTCGTCCGAGTCACCGAGCTCAGGCCGATCCCGATGTCGAGGCCCTCGACCCGCGAGAACGAGAGCACCAGGGGCCGGGTCAGCCTGAGCGGGTAGGCGAACCCGAGGGCGGACGCCGAGGCGCCGCCGTCCATGCCGGCCCGGGCGGAAGTCGATGTCCCGGCGAAGGGATGACCGTTGGGGTCCGCGTCGAACAGCACGAGATCCGAGTCACCCGACGCATCGTCGGACTGTCGCATCCGGCCTTCGAGAAGAAGCTCGGGGTCGCCGATCGAGGCGAGTCGCGCGGGGTTGATCCTGGAGGCGGCCGGGTCCTCGACCAGGGCGAGCCCCGCGCCCCCCATCCCCGCGGTGCGCGCTCCGGGCAGCGCGCGGGGGAACCTGAGCGCACCATAGATCTCTTCGTCGGTGATCGCGAAGGCGGGGATCCCCGAGGTCGCGCAGAGGATGGCCGCCAGGAGCGCCGCGGAGCCACGCGGCGCGTTGTTGCCCGGGCGACCGGCGGTCGCACGCGAAACCCGACCCATCGGATCGACCGGAATGTGCGCCCCTCCCCCGCGAGGGCCGGATTATGTCACAGCGCGGAAACCACTGTCCACCTTGACACTCCGGCAAGTGCACTCTAGACTCACTTCGACTCGTCGACAACCGAAACGCCCGGGGTGGAGGCATATTCCAATGTTCAGACGCGCCGGTATCCTGAGCCTTGCGCTGGCCGCGGCGCTCGTCCTGATTCCCTGCCGCACATGGTCCGCTTCCCCCGAGCAGGGCGAGGAGCTCGAGGTCTCGCCAGCCGCCGCCGGGCTCATCAAGCTGATCAACACGGGCTCGGAGCAGACTCTGCGAAAGGCGCCGGGCCTGAGCGCCGAAGTGGTCGCACGCATTCTGGCCCATCGCGCGAAGGGGGGGAAATTCAAGAACGTCGACGATCTGCAGATGATCACGAAGATCACCCGGGAGGATCTGGAGAAAGCGCTCCAGCCGTACCAGGACGCGCTGGATGCGAAGGCCTTCGAGGCCCAGCGCAAGCCGGTTCCCGAGCCCGCGGCCGCCGGAAAATCCGGCGGCAAGCGTCCAGGCGGCGCGCGCGCGCCCGCGGAAGCGGGCAACGCGGGGGCCGAAGGCTCGAATCAGAATGGCTCGGGCGAGGGACCGATCGCGCTGGTGCGGCCCGGGTTCTACGGAAAGCTGCCCGGCTACGAGAACCTCGACAAGATCGACCCGATCCTGAAGACAGAGTTCCTCGAGACGGTCAACCGTGAGATGTGCTCCTGCGGGTGCAAGAACGAGACCGTCGCGTTCTGCCTGGTCAACGATCCCGGCTGCCCGGTCGTCAAGGCGCGGGCCAGGAAGATTTACGACGACATCGTGAACAAGCCCCGCTGAAGCAGGTGCCTCCGGTACGCCGCCACGCACGCGAGGCGGACCCCGTTCTGTTGTTCCCTTCCGCGACACCGTGTTATACTCCGCGTTCAAAATCAAGCACTTAGGTGGCTCATCCGACCCGCTTCGCAGGAGGGTAGATGAAGATCTACGATGCTCCAGAGATCCGGAACGTGGGCGTCATCGGACACGGAGGCGCCGGCAAGACCAGTCTCGTGTCCGCGCTGCTCTTTGACGCCGGATCCGTCAACCGCCTCGGCAAGGTCGCCGACGGCACGACGGTCACCGACTTCGACGATGAGTCGATCGCCCGCAAGAAGTCGGTTTCGGCCGCGCTCTGTCATCTCGAGTGGGAAAAGACCAAGATCAACCTGATAGACACGCCGGGCTACGGCTCCTTCCTTCACGAGACGCGAGGGTGCCTGCGCGTCACGGGCGGGGCCCTCGTGGTCGTGTCCGCCGTGTCCGGCGTGGAAGTCTCCACGACGAAGGTCTGGGGCTATTGCGACGAGTTCCAGGTGTGCCGCCTCATCATCCTGAACAAGATGGACCGCGAGCGCGCGTCCTTCGAGCGCGGTCTGGTCTCGGTCCAGTCGGCGTTCGGCCGCGGCGCATTGCCCATTCAGATCCCCATCGGCGAGGAGAAGGAGTTCAAGGGCGTCGTCGACCTCATCCGCATGAAGTCGCTCACCTGGTCACCCGACGGTTCGGGCAAGGTCGCCGAAGGACCGATCCCTGAGGGCCTTCAGGCCGCCGCCACCACGGCGCGCGAGAAGCTGGTGGACGGCGTGGCCGAGAATGACGACAGACTAATGGAGAAGTACCTCGAGGCCGGCACGCTGACGGACGACGAGCTGACCGCGGGGCTCGGGAGCGCGATCACGCGGCGCAAGATCTTCCCGGTCCTCTGCACCACAGCGACACTGAACATCGGCGTCCAGCCGATCCTCGACGCGCTCGTCCGGCACCTGCCGTCGGCCGGGGCGCGCGGCGAGACTCATGGGGTGAACGCCGCGGGCCAGCCGGCCTCGCGCAAGCCGACGGCCGCCGAGCCGTTCTCGGCGCTGATATTCAAGACGGTCATCGACCCGTTCGCGGGCAAGATCAGCTATTTCCGCGTCTATTCCGGCGTCGTGAAGTCCGATTCGACGGTGTACAACGCCACGCGGGAGGACACCGAGAGGGTCGGCGCGGTGGACGTGGTGCAGGGCAAGACGATCACGTCCATCGGCGAGCTGCACGCGGGCGATCTCGGGGCCTTCGCCAAGCTGAAGATCACTCACACGGGCGACACCCTGGTCCCGGACAAGGCGCACGTGATCATCTACCCCAAGGTCGCGTTCCCGGAGCCCGCCATTTCGTGGGCGATCGAGCCGAAGAGCCGTGGAGACGAGGAGAAGCTCTCCGCCGCCCTGCACAAGCTCCTCGACGCCGATCCGATGCTGCGCGTGAGCCGCGACGCCCAGACAAAGGAGATGCTGATCTCGGGCTCCGGGCAGGAGCACGTGGAGGTCGCCGTGGCGAAGCTCAAGCGGCAGGGCGTGGAGTGCAAGCTGCATCTCCCCAAGATCCCTTATCGCGAGACGATCACCAGGACCGTCAAGTACGTCGAGTACACTCACAAGAAGCAGACGGGCGGGGCCGGCCAGTACGCGCGAGTCTTCATCGACGTCGAGCCCTACAAGGACGGCAATTACGAGTTCGTCGACAAGATCGTCGGCGGCGTCATCGATCACAGCTTCCGCCCCAGCGTGGACAAGGGGGTCCAGTCGAAGATGACCGAAGGGGTGATCGCCGGTTACCCGGTCGTGGGAGTCCGCGTCTCGCTCGTGGACGGCAAAACTCATCCGGTCGACAGCAAGGACATCGCATTCCAGGTGGCCGGCCGGGAGGCTTTCAAGAAGGCGGTGGCCGACGCGGGTCCCACGCTGCTGGAGCCGATCATGCACGTCGAGGTGGTGGTCCCCGAGGAGTGTTACGGGGACATCCTGGGCGATCTGAACAGCCGCCGCGGCCGCGTTCAGGGGATGGACTCGGGCGCCGGCACCAGCATCATCAAGGCCCAGGTCCCGATGGCGGAGATGCTCAACTACTCGGCCATCATCAACTCGATCACCGGTGGCAGGGGCGAGTACCACATGGAGATGGCCCACTACGACGAGGTGCCGGTGCATCTGAGGGAGAAGATCATCGCCGACGCGAAGGCCGCTCGCAAGGGTGAAGAGCCCGAGGAATGAGCGACTCCTTCGTGTCGATCGCCGACCTGGAGAGCCGCGATGGCCAGGTGGCCACGCTGCGCGGCTGGGTCTACCACAAGCGCGACATCGGCAAGATCCGGTTCCTCGTCATGCGCGACGGGACTGGATACGCTCAGGGTGTCGTCGTCGCCAAGGAGGTTCCGGCGGCGGTTTTCGACACCGCGGGCGCCCTCACCCAGGAGTCGTCGTTCCGGATGACGGGGCGCGTCCGCAAGGAGCCCCGGGCGCCCGGCGGCTACGAGATCAACGTCACGGCGCTCGAGCCCTATCACATCGCCGACGAATACCCGATATCGCCCAAGGAGCACGGGACCGACTTCCTGATGGACAACCGGCATCTCTGGCTTCGCTCCTCGCGGCCCCACGCGATCCTGAGGATCCGCAGCGAGGTGTGCATGGCGATCCGCGACTTCTTCGATGAGCGCGGCTTCGTGCTGATCGACTCGCCGATCTTCACGCCGGCCGCCTGCGAGGGGACGAGCACCCTGTTCGAGACCGATTATTTCGGCGACAAGGCCTACCTGACGCAGTCCGGGCAGCTCTATCTCGAGCCCGCCTGCATGGCATTCGGCAAGGTCTACTGCTTCGGGCCGACCTTCCGGGCCGAGAAATCGAAGACCCGCCGTCATCTCACCGAATTCTGGATGGTCGAGCCGGAGGTGGCCTTCATGGAGCTGCCTGAGCTCCTGGACCTGGCCGAGGAGTTCGTCATCTACATCGTGGGCCGGATCCTCGAACGCCGCCGCGAGGAGCTCAAGACCCTCGAGAGGGACGTCTCGAAGCTGGAGGCGATCTCGCGGCCCTTCCCACGCATGACCTACGACGAGGCGGTGGCAATCCTGAAGGACAAGGGGGTGGGCTTCCAGGAGGGCGGTGATTTCGGCGCGACCGACGAGACGGTCCTTTCCGAACTGAACGCGAGTCCCCTGATGGTCACCAATTACCCGACATCCGTCAAGGCTTTCTACATGCAGCCGTCACCCGACGCGCCCGACAAAGCCGCCTGCGTCGACATTCTCGCGCCGGAGGGATATGGCGAGATAATTGGTGGCAGCCAGCGCATCCATGACTATGATCTACTTCTCAGACGGATCCAGGAGCACGGTCTGCCGGAGGATGCGTTCAAGTGGTACCTTGAAATCCGAAAGTACGGGACCGTCCCGCATTCCGGGTTCGGAATGGGGATCGAGCGCACCGTGGCCTGGCTGTGCGGCGTTCACCATCTGAGGGAGGCCATTCCGTACCCGCGCACGCTGAGCCGCATCTACCCGTGATGTCCGGCACCGGTTCCGCGCCGTGGCGCCGCCAGGCACGCCGGTTCATCCCGCAGGATTGAAAGGGGCAGCTATGAGCATCCGCCGCGCCAACTTTCACGACGTCGTCGAGCACTGCGATCGCCTCGCCAGACAAGGACAGCGGCTGCGCCCCGATCAGCAGCCCATCGTCGCGTTCGACGCCGATGGGACCTTGTGGGGGCCCGACGTGGCGGAGCTCCTCTGGCAGCGGCTGATCGACCAAGGGGCCCTCGATCGGCGCGCGGAAGCGCCCCTCGCGCGCGCGCTTCGGCAACTGGGAGCCGAGCCGGCACGGGAGCCCCATGCGGATTTCACCCAGCTCATGGAACTGTACCGCGGGGGACGCTGCCCGGAGGAGACCCTGGTGCGAGTCATGCTGCAAGGCCTCGTGGGCCTCCGTGAGGAAGATCTCTATGCGCACTCGGTCGAGGCGATCGCATCGTCGGATGAGCTGACCCGGATGCGTGAGGGGGAGCCCCGCCTGATGATCGATCGAATCCGCTGTCTGGGGTTCCGTGCGATCGTGGTCTCCGGCTCGCCCCGATGGGCCGTCGAGGTGGCTGTCCGGCCGATTGGCATCGAGCCGGGAGACATCATCGCCGGCCAGGTGGCCGTGGTCCACGGCGTGCTCACCGACGGGATCATCGAGCCCTTGCCTTACGGCCGCGGGAAGATTCAGGCGATCCTTCGCCGCTATGGAACGGTCCCCCGCGTCTGCCTGGGCAACAGCCTCGGCGATCTCGCGATGTTCCGTGCGACCAGCGACCTGAGGATCCTCGTCAATCCCACCGACGACCTGATCCTGGCCTGCGAGGAGATCCCGGGGGCCACCTGGTCGATGAGGATGCCCGGTGCGGCCCTGGCCGCACCGGCCGGCAAGCGCGCCGCGGCCCGGGCCGCCTCCTCCCATGGGGGTCCGGCCCACCTGACGGGCAAGCCCCCGCGCCGCCCCACCGCCCGAAGCTGAAAACAGGTAGAATACGGGATCCATGATCACCGTCGGCCTCGTCTCGCTCGGTTGCGCCAAGAACCTCGTCGACAGCGAGGTCATGCTGGGACAGCTCCGGCGGCAGGGTTTTCAGGTCACGTTCGATCCCGGGCGCGCCGACGTGGTGGTTGTCAACACCTGCGGGTTCCTCCAGGCGGCCAAGGACGAAGGTTACGAGACGATCCAGGAGATGGCCCGCCTGAAGGCAGGCGGGCGTCTGCGACGGCTCGTGGTGGCCGGGTGCATGGTCCAGAGGTTCGCCACGGAAATGAAGGCGCGCCTCCCCGAGGTGGACCGCTTCCTCGGGCTCAATGACGTCGAGCGGATCGTCGAGGCGTGCGACCTGTCCGACGAGACGTTCGTGCCGGACCTGGGCCCGGCCGTCTACCTGCCCGGCGATCGCGCGGGCCGGGCCCTCGCCACGACGGGCTCCTCGGCCTATCTCAAGATCGCCGAGGGATGCGACAACCCGTGCGCCTTCTGCATCATCCCCGCGATCCGCGGGGCATTCCGTTCCCGCCCGATCGATTCGCTGGTGCGGGAGGCCGAATCGCTGGCCCGGTCGGGAGTGCGGGAGATCAACCTGATCGCGCAGGACTCCACGTCCTACGGCTCGGACATCGGGGAGGCGGGCGGACTGCCCGGACTGTTGCGGGCGCTGGGACGGGTCGAGGAGCTGCGCTGGATCCGGGTCCTCTACGCCTACCCCAGCAAGGTCACGACGCGGCTCATGGACGCGATGGCCGAGACGGATCGCGTGGTGAAGTACATCGACATCCCCTTGCAGCACGCGAGCAAGCGCGTGCTCACCCGGATGAGGCGCGGCGGCAGCCGCGAGTCGTTTCTGAGGATGCTGGGGGAGTTCCGCTCCAGGATGCCCGGGATCTCGATTCGCACCACGCTCATCGTGGGGTTTCCGGGCGAGGCCGAAACGGACGTCGACGACCTCCTGGAGTTCGTTTCGGAGGCGCGCTTCGAGCACCTCGGCGTATTCACCTACTCGCACGAGCCGGGCACCGCGGCGCACGACCTGCATGACGGTCTGCCCGCCGAGGAGAAGGAGCGGCGGCGCGCGCTCGTGATGGAGCTGCAGCAGGAGATCTCGCTCGCCCGCTACACCGAGCGCGTCGGCACGGTCCAGGAGGTGCTGGTGGACGCGGGGCCCGACCGGGCGGGAGGTCCCTGGCGCGGTCGAACGTCGTGGCAGGCCCCCGATATCGACGGTTCGGTGCTGATCCGCACACGACGCGAGCTTGCGGTCGGCGATTTTCTCCACGTCGAGGTGACGGGAGCCGGGGCCTACGACCTGATGGCGAAGCCTTTCTCCTCGCGGCGTCGCTCCCCCGCCCGCATCGCCTGATGGATCCGGCCGGCGGGACGTCGAAGGGCCGCGGGCCCGCCTGGGCCTTGGCCACCTTCTTCGGCGTGGGGCACTTTCCGTTCGCCTCGGGCACCGTCGCCACGGCGGCCACGATCCCTCTCTACGTGGGCCTCCACCTCGCGGGAGGGGACGTCGCCGTCGCCGCGGCCGCGCTCCTCGTGACCCTGGCCGGAGTGGCCGCGGCGGGGGCCATGGAGAATCGGCTGGGGTATCATGATCCCTCCGAGGTGGTGGTCGACGAAGTGGCCGGGTACCTGTTGACGATGCTGTGGCTGCCGATGTCCTTCATGACGATCGCCGCCGGGTTCCTCCTCTTCCGCGCGCTTGACGTGCTCAAGCCCTGGCCCGCGAGCCGGGCGGAAAGGCTTCCGGGGGGCTGGGGTATCATGATGGACGACGTCGTCTGCGGCATTCTCGCCAATGGGATCATCCGATTGGGGCTCCATCTGATGGGGGGGCCGGTGTGGAGCTGAAGATCTTCCGCGACCTCGATGCGGTGGG
Source organism: Candidatus Polarisedimenticolia bacterium (assembly GCA_036505635.1). Lineage (GTDB taxonomy): Bacteria > Acidobacteriota > Polarisedimenticolia > JACPZX01 > DASXTC01 > DASXTC01. The sequence continues at coordinate 8,451 of DASXTC010000029.1, read as the reverse complement.
GACGCTCCCCGCTCCGGTGATCGCGATCGGCAACTTCGACGGTGTGCATCTGGGCCATCAGAAGATCGTGGAGGTGATCACCGCGAGGGCCCGCGCCCTGATCGGGAGCTCCGTGGTGATGACCTTCGATCCCCATCCGCTGACGATCCTCAGGCCCACGGGCCGACCGCCCCTGATCACGCCGATGTCGGAGAAGATCCGGGCGCTGTCCACGCTGGGCCTGGAGGTACTGCTCATCGTGAGGTTCACGCGTGAGTTCGCCAGCATCACCGCCGAGCAGTTCGTCGAGGAAATCCTGGCCAGGAAGCTCTCGGCCCGGGAGCTTCACGTCGGCTCCAACTTCCACTTCGGCCGTGGCGGCGTGGGGGACTTCGAGCTGCTGAAGGCCGAGGGAAGCCGCTTCGGGATGGAGGTCTCCCGTGTGCCCGTGGTTTTCTTCGAGAGCCGGCCCATCTCGTCGACGCGGATCCGGGAGAACATCGAGCGCGGGGCGGTCGACCGCGCCGCCCTGATGCTCGGGAGGCTCTACGCAATCCGCGGGCTGGTGGTGCACGGGCGCGGCCGCGGCGCCGGTCTTGGTTTCTCCACCGCCAACCTCTCCACCGACAACGAGCTGATCCCGGCTCAGGGGGTCTACGTCACGCGTGTCGAGCTGAACGGTGGGGCCTGGCCTTCGGTCACAAACATCGGCGACCGGCCCACCTTCGGAGAGCGCGAGCGGGTCATCGAGACGCACCTTCTGGACTACCCCGGCCCCGAGCTGTACGGACGCACGATGAGGCTGTCGTTCTGCCAGCACCTGCGCGATGAACGCAGGTTCGATTCCACCGCCGCGTTGACGGCCCAGATCACCCGCGATGTCGCCGCGGCGCGGGCGTGGTTCAAGGATCACCCCATCGCCTGACGCGCTCCGCCTTAACTAGGGTGATGCGGGTCCACCCGTATCCCCTTCACCGAGAACCAGGGGTGCATCTCGACCACCAGGCGTCCCCCCTTCACCGCGGGATCGTCAGTGGCAAGCGCCATCGCCTCCTCCATCGAGCGGGCCGTGAACACGAGCATTCCGCGCATCACTCCGTCGTCCGAGAAAGGGCCCGCCAGGAGGAGCTTGCCCGACTCCGCCATGAGCCGGATGTGCGTCATGTGCCCGAGCTGGATTTTCTCGACCTCTGGCGTGGAATCGGCCGTCCAATCGGGTCCCTTCATGAGGAGCCCGACATACTAGGTGGTCATCTCCGGCTTCGGCGCCGGCGCTGATTCCGCCCGGGCCACCGTGGCCGGAAACGCCGTCGCCACCAGGATCACGGCGGACAGCATGGTTTTCCCGTTCATCGTCCCTCCATGAGGAGCATGCCAGCGGCGCCACCGCCGCGCGTTCGCGATGGTAGAACAGACGGCGCTTCCAGGGCGAGCCCCGGGAGTGTGATAGGATTCGGCCCTTCATTCCGATCGAGGGGGAGCCGCAGGGTGGGCAACTTCATCACGTTCGAGGGGATCGAGGGGTCGGGGAAATCCACCCAGATCCGCCTCCTCCTGGAACACCTCAAGGGGCGCGGCGTGGATGTCAGGATGACGCGGGAGCCGGGCGGCACCATCATCGGCGAGAAGGTGCGCGGCATCCTCCTGGACCCCTCCACGCGGGGGCTCATCCCGCGCGCGGAGCTCTTCCTCTACGCGGCGGCGCGCCTGCAGCACATCGACGAGATCATCCAGCCCGCCCTCGACGAGGGGAAGGTGGTTCTCTGCGACCGGTTCACCGACGCCACGGTGGCCTACCAGGGGTACGCGCGGGGAATCCCGCTCAACGAGGTCAAGGTGGTCAACTCCCTCGTCACGGTCGACCTGAGGCCGGACCTGACCATCCTGCTCGACCTGCCCGTCGAGATGGGGCTCACGCGCGCGCGCGAGCGCAACCTGTCGGACGCTTCTTCGGCCACGTCGCGCTTCGAGGAGGAGGATCTCGTCTTCCACCAGCGCGTGCGCGAGGGATACCTCGAGATCGCCGCCTCGGAGAGGAACCGCGTGAAGATCATACCGGCCGACCAGCCCGTGGAGAAGGTGGCCCGGCAGGTGCAGAAGGTGGTGGCCCGCCATCTGAAGCTCGACTGACGCCGGCCATGACTACGCGCTTCAGCGAGATCGCCGGCCACGACAGGAGCCTGGGGGTTCTCCGGCGCTGCCTGGCGGACGGACGGCTGCACCATTCGATGATCTTCCACGGACCGGAGGCGGTGGGGAAACGCACGGTCGCCCTGTCCCTGGCGGCCGCGCTCAACTGCCGCGAAGGCTCCGGCGAGGCCTGCGGCGCCTGCCCCTCCTGCCGCAAGGTCGAGAGGCAAATCCACCCCGACGTGCGGTACCTCACGCTCGAACGCACGGTCATCCCGATCGACGCCGTGCGGAAACTGCGGGATGAGGCCGCCTACCGCCCCTTCGAGGGGCGCCGGCGCGTCTTCATCCTCGACCCTGCCGATCGCATGAGCACCGACGCGCAGAACGCGCTGCTCAAGACGCTGGAGGAGCCGTCCAGGTCCTCCTGTCTCATCCTCATCACCTCGCGGCTCATGCACCTGCTGCCAACCACGCGCTCGCGGTGTCAGCTTCTGGCATTCGGGACGATGCCTCCCTCGGTGCTGACCGGGCACCTGGTCCGCCTGGGCCATCGAGGCGAGGCCGAGGCGGCCCGGGCCTCCCGCCTCGCCGCGGGCCGGTTCGGCGCGGCGCTCGAGCTGGACCTCGAGAAGCTGGAGACCGATCGGGACGAGCTCATCGAGATCCTGGAACGGCTCTCCATGGAAGGCCCCCGGGCCCATGTTCTGGACGACACGGGCTTCTTCGGGACCGAGACGGAGGAGATCGGGGAGGGCCTCACGTTGCTTGCCGGGCTCGTGCGGGACATGATGGTGCTGGCGTGGGGCGCATCCGGCGAAGCGCTGATCCACGCCGACCGGACGGGCCGCCTGCAGGAGCTTGCGGCGCGGTTCTCGGGCCGCCTCGAGTCGATGCTCGACCGAGTGCGCATGGCCTCCGCGGACCTCGAGAGAAACGTCAACCGGAAGCTGCTCCTGGAGACGATGATGTTCGACCTCGCGGTGCCGGCGGTGCCATGACGGGAAGCGAGGAAGCCGGAATCGACATCCGCATCCGCTGCGGCACCCTCTCGCTGGCCGCCCGCCTCGACCTGTCCGAGACGGGACGCAAGGTCGCCGCGGGGCTGCCGTTCGAGTCGGAGGCAGGCCGATGGGGCGGCGAGATCTACTTCGAGATCCCGGTCGTCGCGCGCCTCTCCCCCGACGCGCGGGACGTGATGCAGGCAGGTGAGATCGCCTACTGGCCTCCCGGCAAGGCACTCTGCATCTTCTGGGGGAAGACCCCCTCGAGCCTGGGCGACGAGATCCGCGCCGCCAGCCCGGTCAACGTGATCGGACGGATGGTGGGCGATCCGACGCTGCTGGAGCGGGTGCAGGAGGGAGATCCGATCCTTGTCGAGAAGGCCTGACGCTCGCCCCCTCTCCCTGATCCGCGAGTCGTTCCGACTTCACCGGGCCCGCTACGTCTGGGGCTTCCTCCTGCTGGCGCTCACCAACCTCCTGGCGTTGAGCATCCCACGGCTCCTCAAGCACGCGGTGGAGGCGCTGGAAACAAAGGACACCAGGGCCCTGCTCCTCCTCAGCCTCACCATCGTCGCCGTGGCCCTGGCGCAGGCCCTCGTTCGGACGGCGTCGCGCCTCGCCATCCTTGGAGCGAGCCGCCGGGTCGCCTGCGAGCTGCGCGGCCGGCTCTTCTCCCACCTGCAGCGGCTGCCTCTGTCGTGGTACAGCCGGCGGCCGATCGGCGACATCACTTCGCGCGCGATCAACGACATGATCCTGGTTCGTTCGTTCTTCGGCCCCGGCATGATGAACCTCCTGAACACGACGCTCGTCTACGTGACGGCGCTCACGATGATGTTCAGCATGGACGCCAGGTTGACGCTCTACGCCCTGATCCCCTATCCCCTGTTCATGGTCGCGGTCAACCGGCTCAGCCGCCGCGTGTTCGCGCACTCCATGGCGGTCCAGGAGCAGCTCGGGCGTCTCAGCTCGCGGGCGCAGGAGAACATCGCAGGCATCAGCCTCATCAAGACCTACGCGCGGGAGCCGGAGGAGACGAAGGCCTGGGAGGACCTCTCGCGGGGCTACCTCCGGCACACGCTGGCGCTGGTGCGCGCGCGCGGCGCGATGGTCCCGCTGATGGGGATCATGGCCTCGGCCGGAACGCTGGTGGTGGTGGGGCTCGGCGGCCGCGCGGTCATCGACGGGAGGATCAGCCTCGGCGACTTCGTCGCCTTCAACGCCTACCTCGGTTATCTCACGTGGCCCACCTTCGCCTTCGGTTGGATCCTCAACACCTTCCAGCGCGGGGTCGCCGCGTTGAGGCGCATCGGCGAGATCCTGGCCGAGCCCGCCGAGGATCGCGAACCGCCGTCCGACGGCTTGGACGCCGAGCCCCTCCGCGGCGCCATCTCGCTGCGCGACCTCACCTTCACGCATCCGGGCGCGCCGGCCGGGACCGACCAGCTCCGGAAGGTGACCTTCGAGCTTCCCGCCGGCGCCACCCTCGGCATCCTCGGCACCGTGGGATCGGGCAAGACGACGCTGGTGAGCCTGCTGCCGCGCATCCTTGCCCCTCCCCCGGGCTCGGTCTTCATCGACGGGCGCGACGTCACCGGCATCCCGTTGTCGAGGCTGCGCCACGACATCGGCTTCGTGCCGCAGGAGAGCTTCCTGTTCTCCCGCTCCATACGGCAGAACATCGCCTTCGCTCCGCGTCCCTTCTCCGAGGACCAGGTGGAGCGCGCCGCCGAAGCATCGCGTCTGTCGAAGGACCTGCCCCTCTTCCCCCGCGGGCTGGACACGATCGTGGGGGAGCGCGGCTTCACCCTTTCGGGAGGCCAGCGGCAGCGCGCGGCCATCGCGCGCGCCCTCGTCACCGATCCGCCGATCTTGATCCTCGACGACGCGCTCTCCAGTCTCGACGCCCAGGTGGAGCACGAGGTCATCGAGAACTTCAAACGGGAGAAGGCGCGGCGCACCATCCTCATGGTCTCGAACCGCGTGGCCGCTCTCTCGTGGGCGGACCTGATCCTCGTCCTGGACGGCGGCGCGGTGATCGAGCAGGGCACGCACGAGGAGCTGATGCGCGCCGGCGGCCTCTACGCCGCCATCGCGCGGCGCCAGAGCCTCGAGGCGACGCTGGAGGAGGCGTCATGACACAGCACGGCTCGCCCCCATCCGGCTCGCACCATGACGAGGATGTGCTGGGCAAGGCGTACGACGCCCGCCTCATGAAGCGGATCTACCGGTACCTCCTGCCGCACCGGCGGCTCGTCGTCCTCTCGGGACTCTTCCTGGTTTTGGTGTCGGCCGCGCAGCTCGCGCAGCCCTGGCTGATCAAGCAGGCGATCGACGGCCCGATCGCGTCGGGCGATGCGGCTGCGCTGGTCCCGATCGTGACCCTGTTCGCGGTGCTGCTGCTGGCGGAGTTCGGATTCCGCTTCGGGCAGATCTACTACCTCGAAAAGACGGGTCAGAGCATCGTCCACGATCTGCGGGTGGAGCTGTACGCCCACCTGCAGTCTCTCTCCTCGGCATTCTTCGATCGCAACCCCGTGGGCCGGCTCGTGACGCGCGTGACCACCGACGTCGAGACGCTCTCGGAGATCTTCTCGTCGGGCCTCGTCACGCTCATGGGGGACGCCGTCAAGCTGATCGGAATCCTCGTCATCCTCGTGTGGATGGACGTGAGACTGGCCGCGCTCACCCTGATGGTCCTCCCCCTGCTGGGGTTCGTCGCCTTCTTCTTCCGGATTCGGATCCGTGACGCGTTCCGCGCGGTGCGCGAGCGCATCGCCCGTCTGAACGCCTACCTCCAGGAGCATCTGACGGGCATGGCGGTGGTACAGCTCTTCCAGAGGGAGCGCGCCGATGACGAGGAGTTCGACACGATCAACAAATCCCACCGCGATGCCGACCTGAGCTCGGTCTTCTACGATTCGATCTTCTCGGCGATCATCGAGCTGGTGGGCACGCTGTCGGTGGCGATGATCATCTGGTACGGCGGTGGCAGGGTGCTCGCCTCGGCGATCACCTTCGGGACGTTGGTGGCCTTCCTCGAATACGCCCAGAAGTTCTTCGGACCGATCAAGGAGCTCGGCTCCTACTACTCCGTCATGCAGTCGGCCATGGCGTCGGCCGAGCGGGTCTTCGCGCTGCTCGACGCGCGCCCGGAGATAACCTCCCCCGCGGCGCCGCGTTCGTGGCCCGCCCCGCAGCGCGGCGCGTCGGGCGAGGTCATCTTCGAGGACGTCCACTTCGCCTATCCTCAGGGACCGGAGGTCCTCAGGGGGCTCTCTTTCAGGATCAGGCCGGGGGAGAAGGTGGCCCTCGTGGGATCCACGGGCGCCGGCAAGACCACGGTCGTCAAGCTGCTGGTCCGTCTCTACGACATCCAGCGCGGCTCGATCAGGATTGACGGAGTCGACATCCGCGAGCTCGATCCGAGGGAGCTGCGGCGCCGCATCGGGCTGGTGCTGCAGGATCATTTCCTCTTTTCCGGAACCGTGGCCTCCAACATCGGGCTCGGCGATCCGGTGGTCACTCGCGACCGGATCGAGGCGGCCGCAGGCGCGGTGCGCGCCGATCTCTTCATACGCGAGCTGCCCGGCGGCTTTGACGGCGAGGTCGTCGAGCGCGGCGCCAACTTCTCCGTCGGGCAGAAGCAGCTCCTCTCCTTCGCCAGGGCGCTCGCCTTCGATCCTCCGATCCTCGTGCTGGACGAGGCGACAGCCTCCGTCGACTCACAGACGGAGATGAGGATCCAGATGGCGTTGAGCGCCCTGCTGGCGGGGCGCACCTCGCTGGTCATCGCCCATCGCCTGTCGACGATCCGCGAGTCGGATCGCATCCTCCTGCTGCACAAGGGCGCGGTCCGGGAGGAGGGCACTCACGAAGAGATGCTCGGACGCCCCGGCGGCCTCTACGAGACGCTTTACAGGCTTCAATTCCAGCCTCTTGTGGAAGCCTCGCTCCCGGCCGATCTGCCCTCCTGATCGCCGCCCCGCTTTAGCCGATCCACACCCCGAACACAGGATTTCCACAACACATTCGCCCCAATATAGACGGGACTGTCCACAGGTGAACCACCATATCTTGCGCTTTTTTCATTTTCCGGCTTGACAGCCCGGAACCGGCTGGAGTAGTGTCGCCTGGTGTTGGAGGTCCCGATCCCATGGATGACGCGACCAGCCAGGCCAGACCAGCCCGGAGCCTCCCCCCCGCGGGCCGCGATGCCGTCACTGCCTCTCAGGCCGGGCCCGGACAGGCCCGGCTGGACGAGATAGGCCGTGCCCTCGGACTCATGAGTTACGTGTCGGGCTCCGGCCCCCGGCGGTCCGCCCCGCACCCGTCGCACGTCGCGGCACCTCAACGGTGCCAGGCCTGCGGGCATGAGAAATGGACCTCCTCCAGGTGCGCGATCTGCGCCCTGTTCGGTTCTCAGCGATGAGAAGAGAGTGTGCCCGGGCTCCCAACCCCACAAACCTGCTTCACCATCCGCTCCCCTCGTGGTCGATCGCCACGATCCTCGCTCCCGCTCACCACGCACGATCGCCTCTCCGCGACTTCACCAGAGCCCACGCCGAGGGTCTGAGCGTCCGGGATGAGGCGGCTGAGGGGGCGCGTCCGCCCTCTCAGCCGCACCGTTTCCGCGACGCTCCCGCATCCTTCTGATGTCCCGCCCCTCCGGCTCGAGTGCGGTCTGTCCGCACTGCGGGCATGCCCTCGCCTCCTTTCCGCGATCCTGCGATGGGTGCGGGGCGCTCTTCCGATGGGTCCCCGCGGCTGCCCTGATGTCGATCGCGCTGCCCGGTTGGGGCCACCTTTACCTGGGCCGCCGGATCCTGGGCGCCTCCGAGCTGGCCGTCGGCCTTCTGCTCTTCGGATGGGCGCTCGCGCGTCTCGGGCTCGTATTCATGTCGGTTCTCGACGAGAGGGCCCAGACGCTCGACCTGGTGTGGACCTGCCTCTTCTGGGCCCTCGTCCTCGTCGGCTACAGCGTCGCAGACGGCGCGTTCACCCTGATCGTCTCCCGACGCCGCCTCGTGCCTGATACGAGTGGTTCGCGACATTGAGCCGCACTTGTGTCCTCAGTCAGGAGTCCTGAGACCAAAGATGTAGATGGCCCGGCGAGGTGACCCTCCCGAGGGGGCGTCACCTCGCCGGGCAGTCCGCGTCACTCGTCTCGGGACTCTTGACTCTCGAACCTGAGACCGGGCGCGCGGGGCGCGTCGCCCGGGGCGACGCGCAACCCCGTCCCCTCAGGAGGGTCACCTCCCCGGGCCCCATGCATGATTCGACTCAGGAGACTAGGAGTGTGTCCGAGTAATGGCTCGGGTCGCGTTGCGAGCGCCGC
>DASXTC010000028.1:0-77139 GCA_036505635.1 Candidatus Polarisedimenticolia bacterium | reverse complement strand
GCTGGCCGGGCTTGCGGTAGGCGCGAGATACGTACGGGAGTCGCGCTGGCAGAATCGCGGGCGGATTGAGAATCCGCAGATGCCGCCTGTCAGCATGGACGGTGAAGGAGACGGTCCGCAGGGAGATTTTTTCCCCAGCTCGGCTCAGGTCTATGGTAAGCAGAAAATTCCCAGCAAGTATTTTATGGAGTCGGGTTCCTGCAAGCGCTGTCACGAAGATGTCTACAACCAGTGGTTCAGTTCGATGCATCATTTTTCGTCATTCAATAATCAGTGGTACCGCAAGTCGGTCGAGTACATGCAGGACACCATCGGCACGAAGTCGTCGAAGTGGTGCGGCGGGTGCCACGACATGGCCGTCCTGCTCACCGGGCGGATGGACCGCCCCATCAAGGAGCAGATCGACACGCCCGAGGCACAGGCCGGCATCGGATGTCTGGTCTGCCACTCGATCGTGCACGTGAAGGACACCATGGGTCAGGGCGGGTTCGTCCTGGAGTACCCGCAGATGCACCGGCTGGCCTCGAGCAAGACCCTCTTCATGAAGGCGATGCACGATTACATGACGCGCCTCGATCCCGCGCCGCACCGCGCGACGATGCTGAAGCCCTTCCACCGCGAGAGCACGCCCCAGTTCTGCTCGGCGTGCCACAAGGTGCACCTGGACACCCCCGTGAACAACTATCGCTGGTTCCGCGGCTTCAACGAGTACGACCCCTGGCAGCTCAGCGGCGTGTCGGGCGAGGGGGCGCGCGCGTTCTACTACCCGCCCGAATCGAAGACGTGCAAGGGGTGCCACATGCCTCTGGTGGCTTCCGGCGACGCGGGCAACGTGGACGGGAAGGTCCACTCGCATCGCTTCCCGGGAGCCAACACCGCGGTGCCGTTCGCGAACGGCGACCGCGAACAGTACGAGACGACGGTGAGTTTCCTGAAGAGCAACAGCGTCACGGTGGACATCTTCGGGGTGGTGGAGATGGGCTCAGGTCCCCTGGCCGGCGCCGGCGCCACGGCGGGCGAGGGCGCTCCAGCCGGCCCTCCGTCCGGCCCCCTGGACGTGCCGGTCGCCTCGAGCCTTTCCACCGGAGAGGAAGGAGTGGCCGGGGCCTCGACCGCGGCTCCCACGTCGGTCGCGGCCCTGCGGCTCATGGGGCCGCTTCCTTCGGGGCCCGACGGCGCGACGGGCGTGACGCTGCAGCGGGGACGGGACTACCTCGTCGAAGTGGTCACGCGCACCCGCAACGTCGGCCACATGTTTCCTGGCGGCACGGTGGACGCCTTCGATGTCTGGGTCGAGCTGAAGGGTGAGGACGAAAAAGGCGGGATGGTCTTCTGGAGCGGCTGGGTGGCTCCGGAGGCCCGCGGGGACGCCGTCCGGAAGGGCCCCGTCGATCCGGCGGCACATTTCTATCGATCGTTTCTGCTCGACGGGCGGGGCAACCAGATCAACAAGAGAAACGCCTGGGCGGCCCGCGCGCTCCTTTACGCCAGACAGATTCCGCCGGGAGCCGCGGACACCACCCACTTCCGCGTGAGGGTCCCGCCCGACTGCGGAGAAAGGATCACCTTCACCGCGAAGGTCAATTACCGGAAGTTCGCCTGGTGGAACACGCAGTGGTCCTACGCGGGTGTGCGCGATCCCTCCCAGGGATCGTTCGATCTGTCGCCCAACTACGACAGCGGACGATGGATATTCGCCGGCGAAACGTCGGGCGTGTCAGGGGCGCTCAAGGAGATCCCCGATCTTCCGATCGTGGAGCTGGCGACCGACACCAGGAGCTTCGCCGTCGCCGACCGCGCCGAGGCATGGGAGAGCCCGCCGGTCACGCAGGAACAGCGGCCGAAGACCCGGGAGAGGTTCAACGACTACGGCATCGGCCTGCTCCTGCAGCGGGACTACAAAGGCGCCGTCGCCGCGTTCACCAGGGTGACGCAGATCGACCCGGAGTACGCCGACGGCTACGTCAACATCGCGCGCGCGCAGATCGAGGAGGGGAACCACTCCAGGGCCCGCGAGGTGCTGGAGAGGGCGCTGGAGCTCGCCCCCGGCCTGGCGAAGGCGCACTACTTCTACGCGCTCACGCTCAAGTCGGCAGGCCGCTACGACGAGGCGCTCGAGCACCTCAACCGCGCGCTCGAGAGCTTCCCCCGCGATCGGGTGGTCCTGAACCAGCTCGGGAGGATCCTCTTTCTGCAGCGCCGGCACGAGGAGGCGATAGCCGCCTTCCACCGCACTCTCGCGGTCGATCCGGAGGACCTGCAGGCGCACTACAACCTGATGCTCTGCTATCGCGCCGCCGGAAAGATCGACCTGGCGAAGCAGGAGGAGATCCTCTACGCGCGATTCAAGGCGGACGAGGCGGCCCAGGAGCTGACGGGCCCGCGCCGGCTGGCGCACCCCGAGGAGAACAACGAACGCCAGCTCATTCACGAGCATGTGTCCACATGGCGCGGCGTGGGCGATGGGCGCCTGCCGCGCCCGGGAGGGTACGCGGGACAGTGAGACTCTCACGCCAGATCGCACTGGCCGGCCTGGTCGCGGCGCTGGCCGCGCAGGGGTGCGGCTCCTGCGGGACCCCTCGTCAGGAGCCCCCGGCGGGAGAGGCGCCCGTGGCCGTGGCCGGCGCGACCTTCACGGATGTGAGTCGTCAGGCGGGTATCCACTTCAAGCATTTCAGCGGAGCCTACGGGAAGAAGTACCTCCCCGAGACGATGGGATCGGGCGTCGCGGTGCTCGACTACGACGGTGACGGCCGGCCCGATCTCTACTTCGTCAACGGATCCCGCTGGCCGGACGACCCGGCCCTCGCCGGGCGCCGCGCCCAGGCTGATGCCCCGCAGCCGCTTCCCGCCCTGTACCGCAACCAGGGGGACGGCACATTCGTGGAGACGACCGCGGAGGCGGGCCTCGCCTCGCCCTTCTATGGGATGGGGGCGGCGGCGGCAGACTACGACAACGACGGTGACACCGACCTGTTCGTCACGGCGCTGGGGCCAAACCGCCTCTACCGCAACGATGGTGGGCGCTTCACCGAGATCGGCCGGCAGGCCCGCGTGGCCGATACGGGCTTCGGCAGCAGCGCGGCCTTCCTCGACTACGATCACGACGGCGATCTCGACCTGTTCGCCTGCAACTACGTCGCGTGGACGATCGAGACCGACCTGTTCTGCACGCTCAACGGCGAGACGAAATCCTACTGCACTCCCGAGTCGTACCGAGGCCAGAGCAACCGGCTCTACCGCAACGACGGCTCCGATCGGTTCACCGACGTTTCCCAGACGGCCGGCGTCTACAACCCTTCGGGGAAGTCCCTCGGCGTGACGACGCTGGACTACGACGGGGACGGCTGGGAGGACATCACCGTCGCCAATGACACGCAGCCCAACTACCTCTACCGGAACAACCGCGACGGGACCTTCACCGACGTGGGGCGCGAGGCGGGGATCGCCTTTTCGGAGTCGGGCATGGCCCGCGGGGCGATGGGGATCGACTCGGCGGACTACGACGGCTCGGGGCGCGACAGCCTCGTGATCGGCAATTTCTCCAACGAGATGGTGGGGCTCTATCACAACGAGGGCTCGGGGATCTTCATCGACGACGCGCCGCGCGCGGGCGTGGGGCTTCCCAGCCTGCTGACGCTCGCCTTCGGCTGCTTCTTCTTCGACTACGACCTGGACGGCGACTTCGACATCTTCGTGGCCAACGGACACGTGGAGGACGACATCAATCGCGTCCAGAAGGACATCACCTACGCGCAGAAGCCGCACCTGTTCCGCAACCGCGGGGACGGGACCTTCGAGCCGGCGGCCACCCGGGAGGTCCGGCCGGACGACCCGCTGCACCGCGAGGTCGTGGCTCGCGGGGCGGCCTACCTCGATTACGACGCCGACGGCGATCTCGACGTGGTCATGACGACCAACAACGGCCCCGCCTACCTCCTCCGAAACGACGCGACGCACGGAAACTCCTGGCTGCGCGTGAAGCTGGTGGGCGCCGGGGCGAATCGCGACGGCGTGGGGGCGCGCATCAAGGTGACTGCGGCGGGCCGAACGGTCACCGAGACGATGAAGGCGGGCGCATCCTATTGCTCCCAGTCCGAGCTGGTGGCCACCTTCGGTCTTGGGAGCGCGGCCGCCGCGGACCGCGTCGAGGTCATCTGGCCCGGGGGGCCGGCGCAGGTGGTGGACAAGCCCGCCGCGCGCACGACGCTCGTGATCAGGCAGGACCAGTCGCTCCCCGCGACGGCCTCAGCGGGAGCGCCTCGGGCCCGCTGATCGGCCGGGCCGCCCGGTCCCGGCGCGAGGCGGGACCCTCCCCGCGCGCCGCAGGTGGTGCACCACGGCCGGCGGGATGTTGAGCAGCACCGTGTCGCGGCGGAATTCGTGCTTGTCGAGAAAACGCGAAGCGACGCGCGCGACCCTTCTGAGTCGCCGCCTCTCGTCGCCCATGACGGCGAGCGATTTCATCTGCCGGATCAGCAGGTATTCGAAGTAGCTCAGAACGCCGGCGGGCTCGAGCGCCTCCATGAGCCGCGAGAGGATCTCCTTGACGACCGGCGGCTCGAAGTTGTTGAACGGGAGGCCGGAGATGATGAGGTCGTATCTCGAACCGTCCGGGAGCTCCTGGACGCGGAGATTGTTCACGGTGACCGCCACGCCCCCCCCGTTGCCGCAGAACGTCCTCTCGAGGTGCTGGGCGAAGACCGGATTGACCTCGTAGATGTCCAGGCGCGAGCCGGCGGGAAGGCGCCGGATGATCTCGACGGTGAGGGCCCCCGTTCCCGCCCCCGCCTCCATCACGGTCTTGGGCTCCCCACGTGGATCGATCGCCCAGGTGATGGCCCGCGCCAGGAAGCGGGAGCTCGGGGCGATCGCCCCGGTCTGGGAGAACTGCCTGCGAGCCCCTTCCAGAAAGAGCTTCGTGCTCGAGGACGTTCTGGCCATCTGCCTCTCCCGGCCGGTTTCGGCCCGACAGATTAGAGCACAGGGGGTATCGGTGCTGTCAACGACGGTTTCCTGAAGTAAGATGTGACCCCTATGCGTGCCGCCCCGTGTGTCGCCTTGATCCTGGCCGCCGTGACCGGCCTGCATGCGGCCTCCGCCGATCTCGACAGGGACTTCGCGCGCATCCTCAAGCTCGAGGACCAGCGCAGCATGGGGGATGGCGAGCTGGCGGCCTGCCTCGACCCGAATCAGCCGCTGGAGCTGCGGGTCCGCGCGGCCCTGGCGATCGGACGGATCGGGACTCCGGCGGCCACCCCATACGACCTGATTGCCGCGCTGAAGGACCCGGCCCCCGAGCTTCGCCGGATGGCCGTCTTCGCCCTCGGTGAGATCGACGACATCAAGGGGTCCCCCCTGCTGGCCTCGATGCTGGACGACTCCGACGCCGAGGTTCGCATGCTCGCGGCCGAGGCGCTCGCCAAGCTGAAAGATCCCTCGGCCCTGCCTTCTCTCATCCGGCTGCTGGAGGACACCGATTCCAGAGTGATCGGCATGACGCTGCGTACCCTGTGGAGGATTGACGCCGGCGCGAAGCTGCCCGAGCTGGTCGGGCGAGTGGCCGGGATCTACCTGGCCGGGATGCCCGATCTGAAACGCGACGCCATCTACTTCCTCATGCGCACCCAGATGGCGCACCCGGAGGAGGAGTGCGTCGAGTCCGCCCTTCTCCTGGGCGCCCGGGACGAGTATCCGCTGGCGCGTTCGTATGCAGCCCGCGGCCTATCGGAGCGCAAGGGCCCCAGGGCCACCGAGGCGCTCCTCGCCTTGGCGGCCTACGCCGACCGGCGCGTGCGGGTGAATGCCTTCAACGCGCTCAAGACCCGGCCGGTGGAGGATTCCGGGGAAGCGGGAGCGCGATGGAAGGTCTACGAAGCAGCTCTTGACGGGAGCGACACGGGGGTGGCCCTTGCGGCGCTGGCGGCGCTTGGGACGCTGGCCTCACCCCGGGCACATGAGCACCTCGTCAAGACGCTGGGCCACCCCAGGGCGCGCTTCCGCGAGGTCGCCGCGCTCGCGCTGGCTGCCCGAGAGAAGGGGGCCTCCCTTCCGTCGCTCAATCCCCTGGCCTCGGATCCCCGGTGGTCGGTGCGCGCGCGAGTCGCCGAGGCGCTCGCGTCGACCGGCTCATCCGAAGTCAAGGCCAGTCTGGCCGCGCTCGCGGCCGATCCCGATCCGCGTGTCCGCTCGGCGGTGGTGGAGGCGGCGGCCAAGGTCGACCAGGAGTGGGCAGTCCTACTGGTGAACAAGGCGATCGAGGATGCCGATCCCTATGTCAGGGCAGCGGCGATCGAAGGCACACGGTTGCACGAACCGGCCGACGCGGGCCCGTGGCTCACCGAGCTCGCGGAAGGGTACCGCCGCGCTCTGGCGGACGTTCCCAACGATGCCAGGCTCGCGACTCTGAACGCCACGGCAAAGCTCGGATCGGACGACGCGCGCGCCGAGATCGAGAAGGCCCTCGAGGACCGCGACTACCTCGTTCGCCGCAGGGCCGCGGAGCTGCTGCGCGATACCTTCAAGTTGGATCGTTTCTCCAAAGTCCGGGGGCCTTCTGCCTCCCGGACCGACGAGGAGTACCTCGAGGCGGTGCGCCGGGCCCGTCGCCAGGTGACGGCCACATTCAAGACCGACGCCGGGACCATCGTGGTGGAGCTCCTGCCGGCCGACGCGCCACTCACCGTGGACAACTTCATCCGGCTTGCCCGGGACGGCAAGCTCGACGGGCTTACGTTCCACCGCGTCGTGCCGAACTTCGTGATCCAGGACGGCGACCCGCGCGGTGACGGCAACGGCGGCCCGCCCTGGCAGATCCGCTGCGAGATCAACCTGCGCCGCTACGGGGAGGGAGCCGTCGGCATGGCGCTCTCGGGCAAGGACACCGGCGGCAGCCAGTACTTCATGACCCATTCTCCCCAGCCCCATCTGGACGGCGGCTACACCATCTTCGGACAGGTGGTCTCGGGCCAGGAGACGGTCAACCGGATGGTGCAGGGTGACACGATCCAGCGCGTGACGATCGTGGAATCGTCCGGGGCCGGGGCCCCGAAATGAAGGGCGCGCGACGCACCCTTGACCGGGCCGGCCGAGTCACTTAGTCTTTCCGTGAACGGACGGGAGGATTAAACCGATGCGCCGATTCACACTCGCGAAGATCCCATGGAACGGCGATGGGCCACCGGTTCGAAGCAAGCTCGAGGAATCTCTCCTGGAGGACGGGTTCGACCCGTTCGCCTGGGTCGACGAGCCGGGCAAACGATACGACCTGCACACCCATGCGCACGACGAGAGCATCTGGGTCATCCAGGGAACGATGAGGTTCAGCGTTGGCGCGCAGGTCTTCGATCTGGGGCCGGGCGACAGACTGATGCTGCCGCGTGGCTCCCAGCATGAGGCCCAGGCCGGATCCGAGGGGTGCGAGTATCTCGTCGGCCAGAGACATTAGAAGTCCCCTCAGAAGCCCGGCATGGGGTCCGGTCCCGAGAGATCGAAGATCCTGACCCCGGCGGAGTCCTCGGCCACGAGCGCGATGTTGCCGCGCTGTCCGTCGAGGCTCACCCGGTTGGCCGGCCGCGTGGTCGCGAAAGCCCTCAGCGTCCGCAGGGCCGGCGCGGGCCCGCCCGTCTCCTTCACCTCGAGGACGCGCAGGCCGGCATTGCCGTCGGCCAGCAGGACCATCCCCTCGGCCGCCGCGACCCCGCGCGCATAGTCGGCGGAGGGGAAGCCCGCGACGATGCCGGGCCGGTCCGGCCGGGAGAGGTCAAGCACGATGAGGCCCGCCGGTCCCGCCGCTACGTAGCAGCGCCGGCCCGACAGGGCCACGCCGCGGGAGGAGCCCTCCAGCCGGATCGATGAGAGGGGGGCCAGCCTCCCGGCCTCGTCGAGCCTCAGGAAGGTCACGCCGGCTTCCTCCTCCGCCACCGCCACGAGATCACCGGAGACCGCCAGGTGCCGGGCGTATCTTTCCGTGTCGAGCGACGCGATGACCTTTGGCGCCGCGGGATTCGAGATGTCGGCAACCTTCAGCCCCATCGCCCCATCGGCAAGGACGAGGTGGCGGCCACCGGCGGGCGCGGCGGCGTTGACGGAGCCGTCGGTTTCGAGCGCGCCGGTCAGACGCGGGGCGAGGGGCCGCGAGATGTCGATGATCCTCAGCCCTTCGGGCCCCAGCGAGAGGAAGGCGAGGTCGCCGGAGAGGGAGATGGCGCTGGCCGAGCCGGGAAAGAAGAGCGTCGCCGCCGGCTTCTCCGAGTTCGGATCCGCGAGATCGAAGACCGCGAGGCCCGCCGTGGTGGCGGCGTAGGCGTATCCCTTCGAGGCGACCACCTCGTAGGTGCGTCGCGTCAGTTGATCGGCGGCCGGACCAGGATGGAGCGGCTCACCCGCTGATATCGTGGCGACGACGGCAAGGGCGGTGATAAGATGCGCGGCCATGATGGGGCTCATTCTAGCAGCGACGCTCGCCGCCGGCACCGCCTCGTTCGACGATCTCTTCGAGGACCGCACGCTGCGGCTCGACTATCACCACACGGGCGCGCGCGGCGAGGAGTTGATCAGCCTGGATGCGTTCCGACTCGAACCGGGCCGCTGGGCGGGTTCGAAGGTCCATCTGATCGACCATCTCGAATGGGGCAAGTACCGGCTCCAGGTCGCCGACGCGGAGTCGGCGCTCACGATCTTCACGCGGACCTACTCCACGCTCTTCGGCGAGTGGCAGACCACCGGCGAGGCGGCTTCCGGAATCGGGCGGACGATCCACGAGTCGGCCCTCATGCCGATGCCGAGGAGGCCCGCCACCGTTTCGCTGGCCTCACGCCGCCCAGACAACTCGTTCGCCGAGATCTTCACCATGCGGCTCGACCCCGCCTCCCACCTGATCGAGCGCGCGGGCCCCCCGGCCGGTGCGCAGGTGCACGAGGTCGAAGTGCACGGCCCCGCGGCGGACAAGGTGGATCTGCTCTTCCTCTCGGACGGCTACTCGCTCGCCGAGGCCGAGAAGTTCCGCCGGGACGTGCGCCGCTTCACGGAGAGGCTCTTTTCGTTCTCACCCTTCCTCGAAAACCGCGGGAGGTTCAACGTGAGGGCGGTCCTGGTCCCGGCGCGGGAGAGCGGGGTGGACGAGCCGCGCAAGGGGATCTGGCGCGACAACCCTCTGGGCTCATCCTTCAATACCTTCGACATCGAGCGCTACCTGACCACGCTGGCCAACCGCGAGGTGCGCGACGCCGCCTCGGCCGCGCCCTACGACCGGATCTACGTCATCGTGAACTCATCGCGCTACGGCGGCGGGGGCGTCCACGACCTGTTCGCCGTCTTCTCTTCCGACAACGAGTACTCGGGCTATGTGGCGATCCATGAGTTCGGCCACGCGTTCGCGGGGCTTGGCGACGAGTACTACACGTCGGAGGTGGCGTACAACGAGTTCTACCCGGCGGGGGTCGAGCCCTGGGAGCCCAATATCACGGCGATGCTGCCGGGTGGGCTGCCCAAGTGGGCCGATCTGTTGTCGCCCGGCGTGCCGATCCCCACGCCCGCCGATCCGAACCGTTTCGGCTCGGTGGTTGGCGCGTTCGAGGGGGCAGGCTACGCCGCCAAGGGGCTCTACCGGCCCTCGATCGACTGCCAGATGTTTTCCAAGGGGGACAGACCGTTCGATCCGGTCTGCCGGCGCGCGATACAGCGGATCATCGACTTCTACGCCGCTCCCTGAGGGTTGACCTCTCAGAAGAGCGCGTAGATGAATGGAGCGAGCGCCGACCCTTCGGTGAAGACGATCAGCAGGCTGAGCAGCCCCAGGATGATCAGTATCGGGGCAAGCCACCACTTCTTTCGCACCTTCATGAATGCCCACAGCTCGGAGATGAGGCCGAACTTGGAGCGGCTGGGCGCGGATGCCATCGAGTCTCCCCTCCTCAATCCAGCTCGAATTCCCGCTGCCAGTCGATGTCGTCGCGCAGCGGTTTCATGTCCCTCTTGTCGAGCACGAACCGGTCCATCACCAGGTAGTCCATGTGGGTCCGCATGAAACAAAGATAGGCGTCGTGCGGCGTGCACACGATCGGCTCGCCGCGAACGTTGAAAGACGTGTTGATGATGACCGGACAGCCGGTGAGCTTCTCGAACTCCGCCACGAGGTCGTAGTACGTGGGGTTCTGCTCGCGCGTGATCGTCTGGATTCTCGCGGAGCCGTCCACGTGCGTCACCGAGGGGATGTGTCGCTTGTCCGGCCGAACCTGGGCCACCAGAAGCATATAGGGACTCTCGCAGTCCAGCTCGAAGTACTCGGCGGCCTTCTCGGCAAGGACGGTCGGGGCAAACGGCCGGAACGACTCGCGGAACTTGATCTTCAGGTTCACGACGTCTTTGTTGGCCGGGTTCCTCGCGTCGGCCAGGATCGAGCGGTTCCCCAGGGCGCGCGGACCGAACTCCATCCGCCCCTGGAACCATCCCACCACGTTCTGTCCATCGATCAGCTTCGCCGTGGCGCGCAACAGGTCCTCGCGCGAGTACTCCTTGAAGGGTTGCCCCTGTTTCTCGATGTAGGCCCGGATCTCGTCGCCCGAATAGGAGGGGCCGAGGAAGGCGTGCCGCCAGACCTTCGTGCGCTCGTTTCCGAGGATCATGTGATAGATGTAGGCGGCGACGCCGACGGCCCCGCCCGCGTCTCCGGCCGCCGGCTGGACGAAGATCTCCTTGAAGGGAGTCTCCCTCACCACGCGTCCGTTGGCCACGCAGTTGAGCGCGACGCCCCCCGCCATGCAGAGTTTCGTCATCCCGGTACGCTTGTGCAGGTCCCGGGCCTGTCTCAGCATCACCTCCTCTGTCACCTTCTGGACCGAGGCGGCGATGTCCTTGTGGACCTGCTCGAGCTTGGACTCACCCTCGCGGACCGGCAGATCGAAGAGACGGCTGAACTTCCCGTTGGTCATCGTGAGGCCGTAGTCGTAGGCGAAATAATCCATGTTCATCTTGAAGGAGCCGTCCTCGTTGACGTGGATCAGCTCCTTCATGATCGTGTCGTAGTACTTCGGCTCCCCGTATGGGGCGAGCCCCATCACCTTGTACTCGGCTGAGTTGACCTTGAACCCCAGGTAGTAGGTGAAGGCCGAGTAGAGAAGACCCAGCGAATGCGGGAACTTGATCTCGTTGAAGAGGGTGATCTCGCGATCCCTGCCTATCCCCTGCGTGGCAGTGGACCACTCCCCCACTCCGTCGAGCGTCATGATCGCGGCTTCCTTGAAGGGGGAGACCAGGAAGGCGCTGGCCGCGTGAGACATGTGATGCTCGCCGAAGAGGATCTCCCCGTCGTAGTCCAGCTCCTTGCGGATGGTATTGGGGACCCAGAGTTTCTCCTTGAGCCAGAGAGGCACCGCTTTCCGGAAGGAGTTGAAGGAGCGGGGGAAGGTGGCGATGTAGGTCATGAGAATGCGCTCGAACTTCACGAGAGGCTTGTCATAGAAGCCGACGTAGTCGACCTCCTTCATGGGAATCTTCCCCTCGTTGAGCACGTACCGGATGGCGTTCGATGGAAATCCATGATCGTGCTTCCTGCGGGTGAACCGCTCCTCGGAGGCGGCGGCGATGATCTCGCCGTCGCGCAGCAGGCAGGCCGCCGAGTCGTGATAGAGGGCCGAGATGCCAAGGATGTTCATGAGTTCGGCTGCGCCCTAGAACTGGTGCCGGGTCGACTCGATCGTGTGCGGCTCCGAGGCCTTCACGTGCCAGAAGGTGGGCCTGGGCGCCATCCGGCGATCGAGGATGTCCTTGCCGGCGATCAGAGTGACCAGCCGCGCCGGACCGAAGACGAGGACGTAGATCAGGAAGAGCTGGATCGGCGTCAGGACGATTCCGATGGCGTGGCCGAAGGCCAACCAGTATTCGTAGATCTTTCGCAGGAAGCGCACCTCGGATTCCCCCGACCGCCCGGACGAACTTATCCCCTGGACCGGAAACCTCATGCAGGGGTGAAGGTCGCGGTGCAATTATGCCGCCACCTCCCCGCAACGTCAAGGTAACCGGGGATCCAGTACGACTGTTCCGACCGCTCTTGCGCCGGAGGCCCTCGGCGGGCCAGAATATGCGGGCTTTGACTCATGGAGGCTCGCGTCATCGGCGCAATCGAGACTTATCCCCTGATTATCGGTCACCGCGGGGCGGCCGGGCTGGCCCCGGAAAACACCCAGGCCGCCTTCGCCGCCGCCGTTGAGGTGGGGGTGGACGCCGTGGAGTTCGACGTTCAGTTCACGGCCGACGGCTGGCCCGTCGTCTTCCACGACGAGACGCTCGAAAGGATGGCCGGTGTGGGCGCCCGGATCCGGGACTACCCGGAGTCGGTGCTCCAGGGGTTCGACATCGGATTTCGCCAGGGGCCTGAGTTCCGTGGGGAGAAGATCCCGTCGGTGAGAGACGTGGCCGCACTCATCCCGCCCGCGATCGAGATCCACGCCGAGGTCAAGGACTACGACCCCGTCTCGGAGAGCCACCTGAGGCATCTGCTGGAGGCGTTCGAGAAGCGCGGTGGCCTGGCGCGCGTCATCTTCTCGTCGCCACACGAGGAGACCATCTCGGAGATCATGAGGCTCCATCCCGGGGCCCGCACGTCATTGTTGCTGTTTCGCGGGGTGAAGGTTCCCACCGATGCCGCACGTCGCGCGGCCTTCCTCGGCTGCGTCGCGGTCAGCCCCGATGCGAGCCTCGTCACCCAGGAACTGGTGGATGTCTGCCACCGGCACCACATGAACCTGTTCGCATTCACCATCAACGAGAGGGGAGTGATGCGAAAGCTGACCCAGATGGGCGTGAACGGTTTCTTCACCGACTACCCCGATCGCCTCCGCGGGGCGCTTCAATGAGCCCCGCCGGACAGGGTCCCGCCCTCGCGGCGACGATCCTCGGAGCGGGAAGCCTCGGCACGGCGCTGGCCGCCTCCCTCTGGCGCCCCGGCCGCCGTCTGACCCTCTGGACGGTGGAGGAGGACGTGGCCGACTCGCTGCGCACCTACCGGGAGAACGTCAAGTACCTTCCCGGCATCAAGGTCCCCAAGGAGGTCGGCGTGGAGATGGACCCGGGCGCCGCGCTCCAGGGGGCCGGCATCGTGATCTTCGCGGTCCCCTCTCACGCCGTCCGGGAGGTGGCGCGGCGCACGGGCCCGCTCCTCCCCGCGGACGCGATCGTGGTGAGCGCGGCCAAGGGGCTCGAACGCGAAACCCTGCTGCGCATGTCGGAGGTGATGACCCAGGAGCTGCCGCAGGGCCTCGGCTCGCGCATCGTCGTCATCGCGGGCCCCTCCCTCGCGCCCGAGATTGGCGAGGGCGTTCCGACCGGCGTGGACGTGGCGTCCGCCGACCCCGATCTGGCGCGCGCCGTCCGGGCCGCGCTCGCGATGAAGCGATTCCGCTTCAAGATCCGCCGCGACGTGGCCGGTGTCGAGGCCGGCGGCACCTTCAAGAATCTCTACGCCATCGGCGCCGGGATCTGCGATGGGCTGGCCCTCGGCCACAACACGAAGGCCTCACTGATGACCAAGGCGCTCGCCGAGATGGTGCTCCTCGCCAGGTCCATGGGGGGCAAGGCCTCGACGATCTACGGACTGTCGGGCCTCGGCGATCTGATCGCCACCGCCGGCAGCCCGCGCAGCCGCAACCGCACCCTGGGGGAGCACCTGGGTCGCGGGCACAAGGTGGCCGAGATCACCCGCGGCATGGTCTCGGTGACCGAGGGAGTGGACGCCGCCCACTGCGCTCACGAGCTGGGCGTCCGTCACAAGCTGAGGATCCCGGTCGCCGAGACGATTTACCGAATCCTCAACGGCGATGAAAAGGCGGACCACATGGTCAAGGTCTGCCTCCCCTGAAGGCGGCCCCTCGGGCTGGCAGTGCCTGCGGCAGCTCGGGCCTCCCCGCCGTGAACCATGCCGTGTACCACAGGTTGATCACCGTGGCCGTCGCGCGTGACATCTGCCGGCGGGCGAGCGGTCCCACCTGACGCTCCAACTCCTCGTAGTAGCTCTTGCGCTGCTTCTTCACCGCGGCCACGGCCTGCGTGTCGGCCGAAAGGACGTCGTCGACCAGCTCGTAGCTGCCGAGGATCTCCGTGAAGATGAACTTGCGTGGCTCCTTGATCACCTCGGGCACGAACGAGGCGGGCACCGCGGTCTCGGCGCGGTAGAGGCTCTTCTTGAGGTCGATCATGTCGGTCTCGAAGGCGAGGTGGACTCCCTCGTTGCACGTCTCCTGACCATCGTGGTTCTTCGTCGTATGGAGGGGCTGGTAGGCATCGGCCACGTAGTGAGACAGCCAACCGGACCTGCTGATGATCTTCTCGACGTCTCCCTTCCGGAAGGCGTCGCGCAGCTGCCCCAGCACGGTCAAGATCCGCCATGGAAGGGTCCCCGCGGCGTCGACCCTCGCATCCCCATAGGCAGCCCGGGCCTTCTCCTCGTCGAAGGGCAGGTCTCGAAACGGCGGGCTGCTCAGCTCGTCCAGATCGATATAGTGTCGCCGTTTCTCCCTTTCCCCGTCCCGGTCCTTCAGGATGGAGTCGGGCTCGATGCTGGCGTCCGACAGTCTCTGCGTCCCCGCCTTGTAGAACGCGGTCATCCCGGCCGGCGTCGCGGCGGCGGCGTTCTCCGTGACGATCCGGTGCGCCGCGAACCCCCAGGCCGACGCGTGACTGATCGAGGCCAGAGAGACGGACAGGGCCAGGATCGTTCTCATCCTCACTCCTCCCCGAGAGAGATGGGGCTCGACCAGGCGATCTCCCCGTCTTCCTGCACCGCGCGAACATAGCAGAAACCACGCCCCCTCGAGTGCGGGAGATCGACGAGCCCGGTGAACTGGAGACCGGGCTCCTCGAGGGCCGCGATCTCGCGCACCCCGTCGCGGTCCACCATGAGGAGATCGATCCCGGTCAGTCTCGCGCTCCCTGCCGCCTCCACTTCCAGGGCTCCTCCTCGACGCTCGACCGACAGATAGATGCGGGCCCCCGTCGTGGCCCAGGCGTGGCCGCGTCGTAGCGCTCCGAGGATCCCCTCGCGGTCATTTACGGATGCTCTGACAGCGGTCAGACCGCCGGAGCCCGGCTCGAGCCCGGTCAGGTCGATCGCGCCCGGGTGTCCCCAGTGGTTGTCCGAACCGGCCGCAAGCGAGGCGGGCAGGTCCCCGATCTCCGCGGGCCAGGAGCCGTCCGGCTCGAAGGCCCTCGGCCGGTCCTCGTACTCCGAGCCTCGGTTCCGCCACGAATAGATCTCCACGGCGCCGGCGCCGGCGGCAGCCGCCCCGCCGCGCAGCGCGATCATGAACGCGCCCCCTTCCGGGCCCCCCCCGAGGGAATGGTTCAGGTCCCCGAATGGGTCGCGGGCTCGCCAGGGAGATCGCGGCGGCGGCCCCGAGTCTCCCGGCAGAATGACGAGCCGGTCGCGCCACTGATAGCCGTTGAAGGTGGTGAAGCGTGGAGGATCGTGGGCCTCGCCGGCCGCCTTCATGCTCGCCTGCCATGCCTCGCCCATCATCGCGTCTCCCGCGTGCTCCGTCGCCGCCGCGAAGTCGAGCCGCATGACGTCCCGCCCGTAGGCGTACGCCTCTTGCTGGAGAGTGTAGTTGCCCCGATGATCCCCGGAGAGGCCGGGGGCGCGCTGGAACGCACGGCCCGCCGCGCCGGTTCCGGTGTGGAAGTGGAGGTCTCCCCAGAAGACCTCTTCGACGAGCCCGTTCGTCACCTTCACCGGATTGGAGGCGGTCTCCAGAGCGGGCCCCTCCGGCTGCCCCTTCTCCTTCACGATCGCCCGGTAGAAGCCGGGGCGCTCGATGGCAAGACCAGGGAGCAGCGCCACGCCCCGCTCCTCCGGCGTGAACCGATGCTCGAGCCGCGCGCCCGCCAGCTCGATCTCCAGGGCGCCGAGATAGTCGCTCGCGCGGTTGCCGAAATCATCCAGCGCGACCACCGCCAGCGTCATCGGGTCGCCGGCCTTGACGGTCGAGGGGAGCACTACGTGCAGCGCCCTGGCCGGACGCGGCGTCACCTCCACGCGGGGGAGCGCCGCGAGCGCCCGTCCCCCGCCTCCGCCGGAGAATCGGGACTCCACATGGAGGGACCTCTCCCCCGCCACCCTGGAAGCGAGAGCCCAGTACTCCATGACGATCCTGCTTCCGGCGGGCAGCCTCCCCTCCGGCAGGAGGCACCGTGCCTCGCCCCCGACCGTCTCGGCGATGGCCTCTCCCCGGTCCGCGTCCCCCCTCTGCACGTGGCATTGCACGTGGCCGCGAAGAGTGTGCCTCCCGGTGTGCGGCGGCAGGAACCCGAGGTAAGGGTGAACCGGGTCGATGGGAAGCTCGATCCGGAACCCGCCTCCCTGCGCGAGCCCCGACGGACCGGCGGTGAATGTGATCACGTACCTCGTTTCGGCGGCGGCCTGGACGCTCTGAGGCGCGATCGTCACGGTTCCTTCGCCCGACCGGGGGCCGGCGGGAGCGTCGAAGGGGATCTCCACGCAGGCCGCAGACAACCCCGGGAGTGCGGCGGCCAGCAGGACCGGTCCGACTCTCACGCAGTCTTCACCGGCGATCCGAGGATGGCGTCGAGCCGGCTCCAGATCAGGTCGAGCGGGAGCATGGCCGGCCTGGCGGTCACGGTGACGGCGAGCAACTCTCCGTCGAAGGTGTACCGTCCCGTGACGAGGCCCAACGGCGTCGGCGCCCGCAGCTCCCCCCCCTCCTCCGCGCCATCGACCTCGCCGCCGGCGCTCCGGAGCTTTTCGAGGATCCCGGCCATAGAGCCCGGATGGCATTTCCACGTCCGCGTGGTGGTCATCGGCGTGGTCGCCTCCGCCCCACGGCCATGAGATGGGCGCTGGCGCCGAGGATCTCGGGCGCCTCCTCGATGGCGCG
The DNA here is from genome assembly GCA_036505635.1 of Candidatus Polarisedimenticolia bacterium. Classification (GTDB taxonomy): domain Bacteria; phylum Acidobacteriota; class Polarisedimenticolia; order JACPZX01; family DASXTC01; genus DASXTC01. The sequence goes on along the minus strand of DASXTC010000028.1, from coordinate 60,253 downwards.
CATCATCGCGAGAAGGCGGTCCCGGCGACCCGGCTCCGCCCAGTTGTGCTCGAAGTTCTGGAGCAGCCACGCCGGCCCCTCGATCCCGATCGTCGCCTCGTGGACGAGGCCGGCATGCTCCATCTCCTCCTTCAACTCGGCGGGGCGGTGGAAGTAGGCGGTGGTGAACCAGTCGGGGCGCTCCGTGGGGTTGCGGTGCTGGCCGTCCAGCAGGTCGCGCACGACGATCGCGGCGAATCGCGGGTCGTCCAGCATCCCACGGAACAACCCATCGAGCAGCGAGGCGTACCGGGAGATAGCCGCGGCCAGCACGATGCCGTCCTCCCGCAGGACCCGGCGGGCCTCACTCAGGGCCGCGACCCGCTCGGCCCGCTCGGTCAGGTGGTAGAGAGGGCCGAGCAGCAGGACGATATGAGCGGTCAGATCGTCTTGAGGCAGGCGGCGGGCGTCCGCCACCCGCGCGCCCGCGATCCCGGGGCCGGGCGACCGAAGCGACGCTTCGAGGGCCTGCTCCACGTGCCGTGGCACCGCGTCGACCAGATACACCTCATATCCGAGCCCCGCGAGCCAGAGGGCGTGGGCGCCCGGACCCCCTCCCACGTCCAGGATCACCGCCGGCGGCGGGGGGAGGAACCTCTTGAGGATCTCCCTCGTCCGGGCCATCTCGAGCCGGCTCGCTCCCTCCTCCAGGCGCCGGGCCTCCTGCACCGACTCGTAGTGCCGGAGGAGCTCCTCGGGCAGCGCGTTCTCGGGTTCCTTGCTCTTCAAGGAGGGCTCCGGGCTCACGGCCATCTGATCGGTCTTCGCGCGGTCCAACGGTGCCGCCGACTATATCGCTGTCGAGGTCTCGCGGGCAAGGCGGCGGGGTTGGTCCCCTTCGGAGACCGGCGGCAGGAAAGTGGGTCAGGGAACCGCGGGAGGCTCGAAGGTCGCCGGTGGAAGGCCGTTGTCGAAGCGGACTCGGTCGACGCTGACCGTCAGGGCGCGGGACCGGCCGCCGGAAACGGGATCGACGCGGTCGAAGACCTGGGTCCTCGGGATCAGGATGCCGTCCATTTCCTCGAAGTCGTAGTAGTCGCTCACGATCGCGGTCGGCGGATCTGCGACCTCGCTTCCCATCCCCACCAGCCTTCCGGTCTCACGGTCGAACAGGTAGAGACTCGGCGGCTCGAGACCGTTCTGGGCCTTCACTCGATCCACCAGCGCGCCGGCGCGGATCTGCTCACCGTCGAAGGCGAGCGAATAGGACGGATCGTCGAGACGAAACGGCAATGCGAGAAGCCCCTGCGCGCGCCGGACGAAGGCCCTGTTCGCCTTGAGAGACTCGAGATCCTCCCGGCGCTCCTGCCCGACGAGGAACCATGACCGGCTTCCCGAGGCGCCCATCAGGACCGGTTTGCCGTTCTCCTCGCTCTCCACGATCGCCGTGACTTGTCCCGAGGCGATGGGGAACTTCACGATGTAGCGGGAGCTCGTGACCGGCCGGCCGGACCTGTAGTGAGTCCAGGTGGTGTCGTAGACGGCGTCCTTCTTGAGCAACCAGGCCTGCCTGCCGCCGTGCGCCGCGATCGCGCGCTCGATGATCTGGCGGCCACGGCTCTCACCGGCCGAAAAGGAGACCCGGCCCGCGGGAGCGCCTCCACCGGTCGCGATGACGCGCGGCAGCAGAAGAGCCGCCACGACGACAAGGACACCTCTCGACTGCCGCCAGTCCAAACCAGGGCCTCCCGGATCGTCTCGATCGTCAGGATGTGGATTAGAAGATTGGGCGCTTGAAACATAGGGCGCGAAAGGAGGTCTTTCAACGAACCTGGCGGGCAAAGCGAACGAACGTCAGTGGGTCGCCCCCATGGGCGCCATCTTGCCGACTTCGGGGCCCAGCTCGCTCAGGCCCGCGAGCCTCACGGGAGATCCCGACTTTCGTGCGACGTAGACCAGTGTGCCCGGGGAGGGCCAGCCCACCGGAAGGGCAAGCCAGGCGGCGCCGGAGATCAGGCCGCACATCATGGCGAGCCGCTCGAGCGTGGCCGCCGTGAAGAAGTACTCGGCCGCCGGATCGCTGAGGGGCTGCCACCTGGTGCCGCAGAACCGGGCGGTCAGCGAAGAGAGACTCGGCGTCTCGATGACCGCGTACCCTCCGCGACGCAGCAACCGGGACGCCTCCATGATGGTGGTCCTGGGAGAGGTGCAGCTCCCGAGCGTGCCGAACATCGCCACCAGATCGAATCGATCCGAGGCGAGCCCGGCCTCCGTCAGGCGGCATTCGAGGATCGTGGCGCGCGTCCCGCACGCGGCGAGCCTGCTGCGCGCCTCGGCCGCCGATCGGGCGGAGGGCTCCACCCCCACGACGTCATAACGGGCCGGGTTGAGGGCGGCGAGGAAGCTCCCCGTTCCGCACCCGATCTCCAGCACCTTGCCACCGGGGAGCATTCGCATCACGGCGGCCGCCCGCCTCAGGTCGGTCCGGTCGCCACGCGCGCGGTTGGGGGCTGCGACCGGCGCATCCGGATCGGCGCCGGAGGCCGGCACCGCGGTCACGAGACCGCAGTCACGGCACCGGGTCAGGCTCCGGCCGCACGGCAGAGGTCCGAGATAGGGCTCGAAGTCGGACCCGAGGCAGATGTTGCACGGAGCGCGCTGCTCGTTCATCAAGCCTCCCGGCGCACCCCAATGGTAACACCCTTGAGGAGCCGTTGGGCGGCCTGATGGTACCCCTCACTCGAGACCCCGACCCGCGCGGCCCCGAGGACCCGGCGAAAGACCGCGACGACGCGGTCCAGCGCCTCGATCCGCGTCCAGGGCTCGAAGCCTGCCTCCATGAGGAGGTCCGGGAAACTCCGGCCGGCCAGCGCGAGGCGTCTGCGGGTGCGCGAGCCGTCCCTGGAGCCGTCCCCGACCAGGTAGTGATCCACCACCACGAAGGCGCACGCTTCGTCCAGACGGTGGGCGAACCCTTCCACGTCGTCGATAGGCCACAGCGGCGACACGGCCGCCACGGTCTCGATGCCCCGCGCCTTCATCCTCGCGAGAGCCGACAGGCGCTCGGCGACCGGATAGGCATGAGGCGGAAAGGGGGGCCCCATCTTCTCGCGGTCGGTCTCGACGCTGACCTGGACGGCCAGAGGGAACCTTCTCGAGAGATCCTCGATGAGGTCGATGTCCCACAGGGGGTTGGGGGTGTGGGTCTGGAGGACCAGCAGATCGGGCGGCCGCAGCCGCATCCTCTCGAGGATCCCCCGCGTCACCCGGTAGGACCGCTCCTGCGGGACGTAGGGGTCGGTCACCGAGCTCATGTAGATCCTCAGCGATGGTTTGCTCCCCGCACGGATGCGGTCATGGTCCGCGTCGTAGGCTCGAGGCGCGTTGATCTTCACGTCGAGGTAACCGCCCCACTCCCGCTTCTCGCCGTGGGCGCGGACGATTTCGGGAGCGTAGTCGGGGATGCCACAGAGCGTCCTGCCGAAGGCGCACCCATGGTACGGGTTGATCGTGTGCGTGAAGCCCGCGAGGAACCCTCCGGTGGGGTTCACGATGCTCCGGCAGGTCCGCTCGGTGACGATCATCAGGCTCCGAGCATAGCACCGGCTGATTGACACGCCGGCGCCCCGGGTACCAGAATCGGTCCGATGCTCCTCCCACCCGAGACGGCCGCGGCGGGCCAGACGTTCGAGCGGATTCGCACCTCGCCCATCGCCTGGGCGATCGCCGGGATCCTCCTGCTGGCGGCGATCTACTTCCTCATCCGGTTGATCGAATGGGACCTGATGAACCGGGAGGCCGAAAACCAGGAGGACCCGTTCCAGTGACGACGCCTTGACTCAGGATCTCGAGGCGCTTTTCGACGAGATGATCTCGCAGCAGCGCGCGAAGGTGCTCGCCGTCGCCCGCTCGATCAACGCGCGGCTCACGGGCGACGACTTGCTCAGCCCGCTCGATTTCCCCGAGCTGGCCGGCGACGGACGGTTCAACTACGAGGATGGCCTGCTGGCCGGCCTCATAAGCGCCCAGATCGCCCTGCGGGCCCACTTCAGACGGAAGCAGGCTTGACGGCGGTCTCCGCGAAGACGTACGCCAGCATCTTGTACGTGAGCCGTGCCGCCATGAAGTCGGGCGCGTGCAGGCCGCGGATGGGCGCCAGCTCCATCACGTCGAACCCCACGACCCGGACGCGCTCGGCCAGCCTCCTGAGGAACTCCACGGTCGGATACCACTGCCCTCCCCCCGGCTCTGGCGTGCCGGTGGCCGGCATGAGGGTCGGATCGAAGTAATCCAGATCGACGGTCACGTAGACGGGTGAGCCCGGCGCGACCTTCTCCAGGATGCCCGGCGCCCAGTCCACGCCCTGCATCTGCCAGGCGAACAGCGTCTCCACCTCGCCCCGGTCGATGACCCGCCGCTCCTCGGGCGTCTGCGCGCGGATCCCGATCTGGATGAGACGCGCGTGCTCGCGCATCCGGGCGCCGGCGCAGGCGTGGTTGTGCGCCGAGCCGTGATACGACTCGCGCAGGTCCGAGTGCGCGTCGAAGTGGACGATGGTCAGGTCCGGGAAGCGGCGCGCGTAGGGCCCGGTCGCTCCCGGGGACACCGAATGCTCTCCCCCGAGGGTCACGACGAACTTGCCGTCCTCCAGGTACCTCTCGACGCGGGCGGCCACCCGCCGGACCATCTCCTCGGGCTTCAGACGCGGTGGACAGGGCACGGGAGGCGCCGAGTGGAGCCCGACACGGTACGGCTCGCGGCAGGTCTCCTCGTCGAAGAGCTCCACCTGCTGCGAGGCGACGCGGATGGCCTCGGGGCCCTTCTCGGTTCCGCGGCCGTAGGTCACGGTGCCGCCGAACGGGACGGGCAGGATCACGACTCTCGACGTCGCGTAGGCGGACTCCGCCTCGCTCAGGTCGAAATAAGGGGACTTGCGCGGCGTGGCGCGGCGCGCCCTCTTTTTCCTCATCACGGCGGCGTGGACCTCAGGTCAGGTAGGTGTAGGCGTCGAACTGGCCCCGGTACTCGGACAGGAGCGCGCGGGCCTCACGCGGCGACAGACCGTTCTTGCTCTGTCTCTCCTCCAGGAGAGCTTGCAGGCGCGCTGCCAGATCCTTCGCATCGTAGCCGAAGGCCGAGAGCGTCTCGCGCACCGAGTTGCCCCGGCGGATCCTCTTGACGTGTACCTTCCCCTCGTCGTCGACGACGAGGTGGGCCTCGTTGACCGAGCCGAACAGGTTGTGCAGGTCCCCCATGGTGTCCTGATAGGCGCCGATCAGGACGATCGCCAGATGGTACGGCTCCTTGCCGTTGAGGCCGTGAAGCTCGAGGGCCTCTTTGATGTCCTTGAGGTCGACGAACTTGTCGATCTCGCCGTCCGAGTCGCAGGTGATGTCCACGAGGGTCGCCCGCCGGTCGGGCTTCTCGCGCAGCCTGTGGATCGGCACGACGGGGAAGAGCTGGTCGAGGGCCCAGTGGTCCGGGATCGACTGGAACACGGAGAAGTTGCAGACGACCTTCTCGTGAAGCTGCTTCTCCAGGTCCACGAACTCGTCGGCCACGAACTTCTGCGTCTTGGCGTGGCGGACCGCCTTGAAGGCGATCTCCCAGAAGCAGCCCTCGCCGCGGGCCCGCTCCTCCAGCGACAGCAGTCCGAGGTTGAACAGCGAGAACATCTCGTCGCGGTGCTCGAGCGCATCGTGATAGAACTCGCGGTAGTTCTTCACCGTGATGCCCTTGAGGATGAAGAACAGGTCGCCGATCACCTGGGGGTCCTTGGGCGACGGCTTGAGCTTCGTCGCGGTGCGCGCACTGATCTCCGCCCGGACGTCGATCACCAGCAACGAGTGATACGCCGTCATGGCGCGGCCCGACTCGCTCACGATGTCGGGCTCGGGGACGTTTTCGTTCTCGCAGACGTCCTTGACGGTGTAAACGACGTCGTTGGCGTACTCCTGCACGGTGTAGTTGACGCTGGCGTCCGAGGAGGTCCTCGAGCCGTCGTAGTCGACGCCGAGCCCGCCCCCCACGTTGAGGTACTCGATCTCCACGCCCATTTTGCGGGCCTTGGCGTAGACGCGGGCCGCCTCCTTGATGGCCGTCTTGAGGCGCCGGATCTCGGTGATCTGCGAGCCGATGTGGAAGTGGAACATCTTGAGGCAGTCGATCAGACGCGCCTTCTTGAGCTCCTGGATCCCCTCCAGAAGCTGCGCCGTGGAGAGACCGAACTTGCTCGTGACGCCGCCCGATTTCTCCCACTTGCCCGACCCCCTGCTGTGCAGGCGCACGCGGAAGCCGATGAGCGGCTTGACCCCCCTGTCCTTGATGATCTGGATGAGGCTCTCGAGCTCGTAGGGCTTCTCGACGACGATCACCACCTTCTTGCCGATCTTCTGCGCCAGGATCGCGTTGGACAGGTACGCCATGTCCTTGAAACCGTTGCACACCAGAAGCGACTCGGGGGGCGTGTCGAGCGCCAGGGCGCCGAGCAGCTCCGGCTTGCTGCCCGCCTCCACGCCCAGGTTGTACTTCCAGCCGGCCTCCAGCAGCTCGGTGACGACGAATCGATGCTGGTTGACCTTGATCGGGAAGACCGGCCGGTATTCGCGCGAGTAGCCGTACTCGCTCATCGCCTTGCGGAAGGCGTTGCACAGGTTCTTCACCTGAGACTCGAGAAGCTGCGGGAAGCGCAGCAGCAGCGGCGTGGTGACCCCCTTGCGGGTCAGGTCGGTGACTTCCTTCTCGAGGTCGATGAGACGGGCCTCGTCATTGGTCGGCGTGACGATGAGATGGCCTTCCTCGTTGATCTTGAAGTATCCGGCGCCCCACGAATCGATCCCGTAGAGGTTCATCGCATCATCGATGCCGTACTTTTCCATCCTGTCCTCTCCTTCGCCGGCCTGCCTGTCGCGAGTGGAACGCGGTACCGGAAGCGAGATTATAGAGAAGATGCGCTCGGAGTGATACGAGATTCGCGCATGACCCGGGCGCCCTCTGCGGGGGCCAGCGCGGCAAGATCAAGGAACGCGGCGTCGAGGGCCGCGGCCGCCGAGGCGAGAACCCGCGCGGGAGCCGGCCTCCGGAGGCGCTCCGCGAGCGATGCGATCCGCGCCATCTCGCTCGGGTTTCCGGGCAGGGGCACGGGCAGGCGGTTGAGATGCACCAGCTTCAGCTCCGCGAAGATCCGTCCGGCTCGGGGCTGAAGCGTGCGGAAGCACCACGTGGCCAGAGTCGAGTTGAGGTATGCCTCGACGTACTCCAGCGGCACGGGGCAAGCGGGCCTTTGAAGCGCCACGAAGAGGTTGTTGCTGGCGAAGAGGCCCTTGCGGTCGAGCGCCGCCACGATCCGGTCGCCGGTGCGGCGGACCAGGATCTTGGGCGAGGTGAACCACCGCTCCCGGCCGAGGTTGGCGTACTCGCCCCGGTCGCGGCGTATGGCCTGCGGGTCATAGACGACGCGGCGCCCCGCCCACGTCAGGCGGAAGGGGCGTATCTCGCCACGCCCCAGGATCAGAGGACGCTGGAAGCGGGCCGCCAGGGCCGCCGTCCTTGCCGGAGGCAGGAAGAGACGCGCTCTCATGTTGCCCGAGTGGATCCCTTCGTGGGTCTCGATCCATTCGTCGAGCCGGGCGCACCGCCGGTCGAGCCGATCCAGCAGGGCCGCCGCACCGCGGTCCAGAGACAGGTTGAAGACGCATCCGGGCCGTGCCGCGAAACGGGCCTGCGGGATCCGGATCTGGCGGCCCACGGCTCCTTCGGGAAGGCACCGGACCGCGTGCCGGGGGACGGGACGCCCGCGGACCGCCACGAGCGTGCAGACATCGACGTTGACGCCCGCGAATGCCCGGCCCCAGCGAGCCAGCTCCTCGAGACGATAGCCTTCCACCACGTGACGTCTCGCCTCCGGGTAGTTCTTCAGAAGGAAATGGTCCGGCAGGACGAGCGCGAGGATGCCACCATCGTCCAGCAGCGACGTGGAGCGCTCGATGAAGGGCGCGAACGGATCCAGGAGCCCCCGGGCCGTCCTGAAGCGCGCGCGGATCGCACTCTTCGCCGTCTCGTCGAGGGTCCGGTTCCACCCTCCCCAGGGCGGGTTTCCGATGATCAGATCGAAGGGACCGCTCACGGCCGGCGGATCCGCGAGAAAGTCGGCGCACACGAGGTCGGCGTCGGGGCCCAGCGCGCCGCGCGCGAGCGAGACCGCAGCCGGATCGATGTCGACGCCGGTGAGGCGCGCCGCCAGCCTGCGTCCCACGGCCGCGAGAAAGGCCCCATCCCCCACAGCCGGGTCGAGAACCCGGGGCCGGGCCCGGCCCCGGGCGCGCAGGAGACCGGCCGCGAGCTCGACCAGGCGTTCCACGAGCCCGGGCGGCGTGTAGAAGGCGCCCAGAGCCCGGCGGCGCCCACGGGATAGCGAGGCCGGGTAGCCTGAGCTATCCCTTGTCGGTGGGCTCACTGAAGGCAAAGGCTGGTCATCTCCATGATGTGGTCGGTCGTCCCGGGCGCCGTCGCGGGCGCCGTGTCGATCCAGTGGACCGACTCAGGGCTTCCCGGCGGGCGGGGCCGCGGCGGTGGCCAGGTGCTTTGTGATCTCCCCGCTCAGCTTCTCGTGGAAATTGGGAGTGACCCCCTTCCAGGTCTTGAGCAACCTGCCGCCGGAATCGAACAGGAAGGTGGTGGGCACGATCCCGATGTCGCCGAACCGCAAAAGGGCATCGTCTCCGCCCAGGAGGATCTCGTAGTTGATCCCGAACTCCCGGTTCTCCTCGAGGAACGTCTTGACCTCCTTGGGCCCGCCTGACTCCACGGCGATGCCCACGGCACGGAAGCCCCTGGGCCCGTGCTCGTGGTAGAGCTTCGCAATCATCGGCATCTCCTGCCGGCAGGGCCCGCACCAGGTCGCCCAGAAGTTGACCAGCGTCACCTTCGCCGACTTGTAGTCGATGCGCGTCCTGGCGCCGTGGATGTTCGTCAGCTCGATGTCGGGAGCCCTCGTGAACGGGGCCGCGCCGGTGGGTGGGACTGCCAGCAATCCGGCGCACAACAGCCACGACGCGATCCTCATCTTCAGAGGTCCCTCCCGGTTTCGCAGCCTACTACACCGGTGGCGCGATTGCAGCGGAACCGGCCGGCAACTATGATCCCTCCGTCATGAGACGCCACCGCGCTGCGGCCGCGCTCAACGCCGTCACGTTCGTCCTCGTTTTCTTGGTCGCCGGGGCCTTCGCCGCGGGCAAGCCCGATCTCAAGACCTACCCGGCCTCTGATTTCAAGGACAGCGCCTACATGCAGAAGGTCCACCAGAAGGTGGGTGCTTCATGGAAGATTCCGGATGAGAGACCGAACCCTCCGGCCAAGTCGGTCGTCATCGTGACGATTCTGCGCGACGGCAGCGTCATCGAGAGCCGGCTCCACATGAAGAGCGGCTCGGACGCATGGGACGCCTCCGCGACCGACGCGGTCAAGAAGGCGGCGCCCTTCGATCCGCTTCCGAAGAGCTACCCGCGCACTTCGGTAGAGGTCCACTTCCACTTCGAGATGGACTAGAGACCGGTCCGGCAAGCCGCCATCCCGCCCGCGGATTACCTGACGGTTTCCAGCGCGTCGAGGTACTTCAGGCCGGTGCCGGTGTTGAAGAGCACGATCCGTTCGGCGGGCGAGACGTGGCGATCCTCGATGAGCCGCTCCAGTGCGAGGATGGTGGCGGCCCCCTCGGGGGCGCAGAAGATCCCCTCGAACCGGCCGACCTCCCTGACGGCCCAGGCGAGCCGCTCCTCCTCCACCGCCACCGCGCGCCCGCCGCTCTCGCGCAGCGCGCGCAGGATCAGGAAGTCGCCGATGGCCGACGGCACGCGCAACCCCGAGGCGATGGTCTGAGGCTCGGGCCACGGCTCGGCCTTCTCCCGGCCTTCCTCGAAGGCCTTCACGATCGGAGCGCACCCGGACGACTGCACCGAGACCATCCGCGGCCGGCGCGAGTCGATCCACCCGATCTCCTCCATCTCGGCGAAGGCCTTCCACATGCCGATGAGGCCGGTGCCGCCACCGGTCGGGTAGATGACCACCTCGGGCAACTCCCCTCCCATCTGCTCGGCCAGCTCGTAGCCCATGGTCTTCTTTCCTTCGAGGCGATAGGGCTCCCTGAGAGTCGAGAGATCGAACCAGCCCGCTTCGGACTCGGCCGCCATCATCTCGCGCATCGCCCGGCCCGCGTCTCCGATGTGGCCCTTCACCCGGTGCACGAGCGCGCCGTAGACGGCCGCCTCGCGGAAGAAGGGGGCCGGCGTCTCCTCCGGAAGAAAGATGTGCACCGGGAGACCGACCCAGGCTCCGTAGGCCGCCGCCGCCGAGCCGGCGTTGCCGGCCGACGGAAGGCAGAGCGCTCTGGCGCCGAGCCGGTGCGCCATCGCCACTGCCGGCGCGAGCCCGCGCGCCTTGAACGAGCCGGTGGGATTGACCGACTCGTCCTTGATATAGAGGTGCTTGAGGCCGTATCGCCGGGCGAGCCGCGCCGCGGGCAACAGCGGCGTGTAGCCCTCTCCCAGCGACTGGTAGTCGCCGGCATCGGGCAGCACCTCGCCGTAACGCCACAAGTTCGGCCGGCGACCCGCCACCGCGACACGCGTCATCGTCCGGCGCGCCAGGGGCAGGTCGTAGCGGGCGAGCAGGGGCATCCCGCATGACGCGCAGAGATTCCAGAGGCGATCCTTTTCGTGGGTACTCCCGCAGGCGGAGCAGACGAGATGAGTCAGGTAGCTCATTTCACTCGAACCCTCCCCCATCGACGTTTCCCGACCTGGATTGTGAAGGATCCACCAATGTCCAGCGTCCGATCCAGGCCGGCTTTCACCCAGTCCACCGTCACCGCACCCTGGGTGATGAGACGTCTCGCCTCGGCGTTTGACGCGGTCAGACCGCTGACCGTCAGGGCCTTCCAGATCGGCACGGGCGTTCCACCGCTCGGGATCTCGTGCTCCTCGATATCCGCCGGGACGTCCCTCTGCGAAAAGACGCGCGCGAACTCGCGGGCGGTCTCCTCCGCCGCCGCCTCCCCGTGGAAACCGGCCACGATCAGTCCGGCGAGTCTCGACTTCACCCGCATCGGGTGCGACGCGCCCGAGGCCACCTCGTCCTTCATGCGCCCGATCTCGGCCAGGCTCAGGTCGGTGCACAGCTCGTAGTAGCGCCACATCAGGTCGTCGGAGATCGACATCGTCTTGCCGAAGATCTCCTTCGGCGCCTCGTCGATCCCGATGTAATTGCCGAGCGATTTGGACATCTTCTCCACACCGTCGAGCCCTTCGAGCAGCGGCGTGGTGAGGATCACCTGCGGCTCCAGACCGTAGGCCCCCATGATCCGGCGGCCCACCAGCAGGTTGAAGGTCTGGTCGGTGCCCCCCAGCTCGACGTCCGCCTTGAGGTACACGGAGTCGTAGGCCTGCGCCAGCGGATAGAGAAACTCGTGGATCCCGATCGACTCGTTGTTGCGGTACCGACGCGAGAAGTCGTCGCGCTCCAGCATCCGCGCGACCGTGTACTTGCCGGCGAGCCTGATGAACCCCTCGGCGTCCAGCTTGCCGAGCCACTCGGAGTTGAACCGGACCTCGGTCCTGTCAGGGTGAAGGATCCTGAAGACCTGCCTCTTGTAGGTCTCGGCGTTCGCGAGCACCTCCTCGCGCGTGAGCTGGGGTCTCGTCCTGGTCTTGCCCGTGGGATCGCCGATCATCCCGGTGAAGTCGCCGATCAGGAAGATGACCCGGTGCCCCAGGTCCTGGAAGTGCTTCATTTTGCGCAGCAGGACCGTGTGGCCCAGGTGGATGTCGGGCGCCGAGGGATCGAAGCCTACCTTGACGGTGAGCGGGCGGCCGCTCTGCGCCGACCGTCTGAGCTTGCCCAGAAGCTCCGCCTCCGACTCGATCTGGACTGCCCCCTTGCTCAGGTATTCGAGCTGGGATTCGGGTGAGCTGGCGTCGGTCATCAGGCCGGGATTATAGCAAGCCCTTCTCCTTGAGGCTGACGAAGCCGTTGGACGAGACGATGATGTGGTCGTAGAGGCCGATGCCGATGATCTCCGAGGCCCTCTTGATGGCGCGGGTGAAGTCCACGTCGTCCTGGCTGGCCGACAACGAGCCGCTCGGATGGTTGTGCACCAGGATGAAGCCCAGCGCCGAGCACGCGATCGCCGGCTGGAGGATCTCCCTCGGGTGCGTGCGCGTGGTATTGAGCCCTCCGATGGAGATCGTCTCGCGCGCTATGAGGTGGTTCTGCGCGTCGAGGTAGAGCGCGACCAGGTGCTCCTTGCGCGCGCGTCTGAGGTCCTTCACCTGCGCGTAGGCCTCACGCGGGCTCGACAACGACGGTCGCTCGTCGTCCTTCGGCGCGAACGCGCGCCGGCCCAGCTCGAAGGCGGCCCTGAGCTGGCAGGCCTTCACCGTCCCGATGCCCCGGTTGGTCCTCCACTCGTTGAGGCTGATGTTGGGCAACGCGTCGAAGCCGTATTTCCTGAGAAGGCCATCGGCGATCCTGATGACGCTCTCGGATCTCGTGCCGGAGCCGAGGACCACCGCCATCAGCTCGGAGTTGCTCAGTGCGCGCTCGCCGTGCTTCAGGAGCTTCTCCCGTGGTTGAAGACCACGGGGCAGATCGGACACACGTACCGCGGATGGCATGCTGGGATCTCCCGCCGCTCACGGTCCCCCCATTTACCGGCCCGTGATGCGGACTTTTCTTCCCTCGATCCGCAGCCTGTCCTCGAAATGGAGGCGGATCGCCTCCGGGTAGAGTCTGTGCTCCTCCGCGAGGATCCGCGCCGCCAGCGTCTCCTCCGTGTCCTCCGGCTCGACCGGCACGGCGGCTTGAAGGATTATGGGGCCCGAGTCGACCCCCTCGTCCACGAAGTGAACCGTCACGCCCGAGACCCGCACGCCGTAGTCCACAGCCTTCCGCTGGGCGTGCAGCCCCGGGAAGGCGGGCAGCAGCGCCGGGTGGATGTTCATGATGCGCCCGGCATACTCGCGGATGAAGGCCCCTGTCAGCAGCCGCATGTAACCCGCGAGGCAGACCAGATCGACCCGGCGCTCCGCCAGCACCGCGACGACCTTGAGGTCATGCTCCTCACGCGTCCGGCTCGACCTGTGGTCGATGACGAGCGTCTCGATGCCGCGACTCGCCGCCGCCAGCAGGCCCGAGGCCGAAGGCTCGTTGCTGATGACGACCCCCACCCTCGCGGGGATGGCGCCGGCTGCGCTGGCGTCGGCGATCGCCGTCATGTTGGAGCCCCGCCCGCTGATCAGGATGCCGAGAGTCCCCCGGGGCGGCGGTGCGTCGCGCATCTCAGTCCCTGTAGACGACCCCGCGCGCACCCTCCTCGACGAGGCCGATGCGGGTGTGCCTCTCGCCCATGCCCGCGAGGTGGCTCTCGACGGTCGCGACGTTTACGGGCGCGACGGCCAGCACCATGCCGACTCCCATGTTGAACGTGCGCCACATGTCGGCTTGAGGGACATTCCCCTCGCGCTGCAGGTACCTGAAGATCGGCAGGATCTCGATGGCCCGCCTGTCGAAAACCGCCCTGCATCCTTCGGGGAGGATCCGCGGCACGTTGTCCGTCAGGCCCCCTCCCGTGATATGCGCCAACCCCTTGAGCAGGCCGCGCGTCACCAGGTCCTTGAGCGGCGCGAGGTAGCCGCGATGAGGCGCCAGCAACGCCTGGGCCACCGTGCCGCCCAGCTCGGGGACGAGCGAGTCGTGCTTCAGCCCCAGCCGTTCGAACAGGATCTTGCGCGCGAGGGAGTAGCCGTTCGTGTGCAGCCCCACGGACGGAAGCCCGATAAGGACATCGCCCGGCGCGATGGTCGAGCCCGTCAGCAGACGATCGCGCTCCACCGCCCCGACGATGAAACCGGCGATGTCGTAGTCCCCGGGACGGTAGAGGTCCCCCATCTCGGCGAGCTCGCCGCCGATGATCGCGCAGCCGAACTCGCGGCAGGCGCGCCCCATCCCCGATACGACCGCCTCGACGACCGCCGGCTCGAGCCGTCCCGCGGCGAAGTAGTCGAGGAAAAAGAGGGGGAAGGCCCCCTGCACGAGGATGTCGTTGACGCAGTGGGCCACAAGGTCGTAGCCGACCGTGTCGTGCACCCCGGCCATCGCGGCGACCTTGAGCTTCGTCCCCACGCCGTCGGTGCTGGCCACCAGGACGGGGTCGCGGTATCCCCGCGGCGTCAGATGGAAGAGGCCGCCGAAGGTGCCGATGTCTGCCAGGACCTCCGGCGTGTGCGTGGACCTCGCGTGGGGGCGAAGACGGCGAATCGCGTCGTCCTGGGCGTCGATGTCCACGCCCGCGTCCCGGTACGAGAGAGACCCGTCCTTCTCGGTCATGAGGCCCCAACAGGCATGCGGTCAGGCGGGGGGAACGGTGACGTCAGGGAGCGGAATTATGTCACAGGGCCCGGGAAGCGTCAATGAACGCCGCCCTCTCGAGCGGCGCGCTGATCCTGACAGGTTGTCACGGTGCCTGCTCTCGAGATGGACCGCCGGGGATCACTCGCTCATCAGGAAGATGAGCGGGCGGATGTCATCCTCCGCCGTCCATTCCCAGTAGCGCAGCAGGATGGCATAGACCATCAGACCCGTCTCCCCCTCGCCCCAGATCAGGTAGCGGATCGCCTGCGTCATCAGGTTCTGCCGGGTCAATCCAAGGAACAGGCTTACAGGGTCGATCAGCTCGCTGATATACGCGACCGTGTTGGCGACGGCCACCGCGCCCGACACCTCGACGGTGAAGTCCTCCCCTTCCTTCGTGACCTTCACCTGGAGCGGCGAGAGAAACTCGCTGCGGTTGTCCAGCAGCCGCACGTGGAGGAACGCGATCGGTCCGCGCACCGAGTAGTGACGGTTGATCTCGGCACGCTTGCGGGCGCGGGCCTCCTTCCCCTCGACTCTCATGGGGACGAGGTTAACGCGCTTTCCCGTGATCGAGCTCCACAGCCCGGCCGAAGGCTCGTCGACGAACGTGACCTCCGTGACCCTCAGCTCGGTGGCCCGGCGCCAGCGGCTCACCGCGCCGACAGCCACGATGACCGCGATGAAGACGCTGGCGATGATGACGCCGTCAGGGCGCTCCAGGACATTGTCCACGAGCGTGTAGACGAAGGCGCCGCTCACCAGCCAGAAGTAGACGGTCAGCTTCCTGCGCTCCCTCGCGAGCGCCAACGCAACGGCGACCGCGCCGGAGAGCATCAGCACGAGCACGCCGGTGGCATAGGCGCCCCCCTGAGCCTCGACGCTGGCGTCGAAGGCCCACGTCACGATCAGACAGGTTGTGAAGAGCACCAGCACCAGCGGGCGCTGGTACGCGATCCACTCCGGAGCCATCCCGAATCGCGGCAGGTACCTCGGGACCAGGTGCAGCAGACCGGCCATCGCCGAGGCCCCCGCGAACCAGAGGATGGCGATCGTGGAGACGTCGTAAAGGGAGCCGAACGCGTGGCCGAAGAAACCGTGGGCGAGCCAGGCGATCGCGCGGCCGCTGGCGGGCCCTCCCTGCCTGTAGGCCTCCACCGGGACCAGCAGCGTCGTCACGAAGCTCGACGCCAGCAGCATGACGCTCATGATCAAGGCGGCCGAGAGGAGCAGGTTGCGGGTCGCGCGGATCCTGCCGGCCGGGGGAGCTCCCGGCTCGTCCGGGCCGTCGCGCCCGCGCCCCGGGCCTCCCGAAATGAGCGGCATCACCGACACGCCGGTCTCGAAGCCGCTCATTCCCAGCGCCAGCTTCGGGAAGACCAGCGCCGCGGCCAGTGCGAGCGCCGCCGGGTCGCCACGAAGCGCGAGGGCCTCCCGCCATCCTGCCAGCAGATCCGGGTGCCGGGCGATCTCGACCAGGCCGCGCGCCAGCACGAGGAGATTCAACGCGATGTAGGGGACCCCCACGGCCATCGCCAGCCCGATGGCCTCCACGAACCCGCGCAGGAAGACGGCCGCCAGTATCGCGAGCAGGACGCACGTCAGCGCCAGGCGCGAGTCGCCCAGGTACGGGTGGAGCACGGGGTTCTCGATGGCGTGCGTGGCGGCGTCGGCGGCCGACAGCGTCATCGTGATGACGAAGTCGGTGGCGGCGAACCCCAGCAGGACGAGGACCAGGATCTTCCCCGTCCAACCCGGCAGGAGCCCTTCCAGCATCGCGATGGAGCCCTGCCCGGCGTGAGAGCGGCCCGCCACCTGAGCGTAGATCGGGAAGGCGCCCAGCAGCGTGACGCCTATGAGGATCGCCGTGGCCAGCGGCGAGAGCGCGCCCGCGGCCAGAAGAGCGATACCTGGCTGGTATCCGAGCGTGGAGAAGTAGTCGACCCCGGTCAACCAGAGGACCTTGCTCCACGGGTGCGTCCTGTGATCGCTCTCGTGCCGGTCGAGGCGATCTCCGCGGGCGAGCCACCGGCCGAGCGCGGACTCCGGAGGGGCCTGGCGTATGGTCGGAAGTGGCGGAAGACGGAGGTGTCCGGTTTTGGCTGCCATCGGCGCGCGAGTCTACAGCGGTTCAGTTGGGCCGGCAACCGTGATCCGATTGACAGGGAAGGTGGTTCGAGGTACAAATGAGGGGCCACCGGCCGAGGTTGTCACTGCGGGCTCCTCGGACGGCTTCACCTTCCTGCCTCCGACATTTGAGGTGTGCCCGATGCGATTGAGCCCTCATCTCGAGGTCGCCGTCATCTGCGCTGCGCTCACGCTGCCCGTGGCCGCCGTGGCGTACGCCGGCGGCGCGGCCACTGAGCGGAGAGACTTCGCCGGCTTCTATGAGGTCGCCGCGACGGCCGCCGATGGCGGCGCGGTCCAGGTCACGCTTCACCTTCGCATCTTCAACTTCGGCCGGTCCGATCTGGAACGGGCCACGATCGAGGTCGCGGGCGCTTCCACGCCGGTATCCATCCCGCGCCGCCAGAGCGTCCGGCTCAGCGTGCGAGCGCAGGCGTCACGCGACGAGGTCGAGTCGTGGCTGCGAGGCGCCCCGCCCCGGGTGACCATCCAGGACGACGGCGACGCCGCCCGCCCGCGGGCGCTCCGGAGCGTCGAGCTGCTCCCGATGGTGCATGCCGGCGGACGGAGAGCTCGCGCCGGTGCCCACGCGCCGGCAGCGGCGGCGCGTCCCGCCGCGACCCCGGCCCTTGGGGCATCCGCCGCGCCGTTGAGCACCGTCGCGGGCGGCGGCCCATCACACCGGCCCGCGACGTCGGTGGCTCTGGGGTGGCCCGGCCCGCTCGCCGTCGATGCCTCCGGCAACCTCTACTTCACCGACGACCTGGCGAAGCGGATCTTCAGAATCGACCCTACGGGCCAGCTCACCGTCTTGGCCGGTTCGGGGGCCGACTTCTACGTGCTCGACGGCGGCACGAGCGATGGGCCGGCCCTCGATGCCCTCTTCGGCACCTTCGCGGCCATGATCGCGACCCCCTCGGGAGCCCTTCTCACGCTCGACCGTGGTTATCAGTTCGGCCCCGACGAGGTCTTGAGCAGCCTCCGGAGGATCGATCCGACAACGCTGCTGGCCAATCTCCTCGCATACGGCTATCCGGACGCCTGTCCCTCGTTCGGGCCCTACCTGGGGGGGCTGGCGTGGGACGGCGCGGGGCGGGTCTACGTCTCAGACGAAGCCTGCGAGGCGGTCCGGCGGTTCGACCCGATCACCGGACAAAGTGAGGTCATCGCTGGAAATGGCCTGGAGGGATTCGAAGGAGACGGTGGGCCGGCCACGGAGGCCAGGCTCCTCTACCCGGGCGCTCTTTCGGTCGACGCCGCGGGGAACCTGTACATCCTCGACCGCGGGAACTTCCGCATTAGGCGGGTGGAGGCGGCCACGGGGCTCATCGCCACGGTCGCCGGGGACGGCACCTACGGATCGGGCGGAGATGGCGGTCCGGCGACCAGCGCCTCCATCTCGCCGCGGGGCTTCGCCGTGGATGGCGGCGGGAACATTTTCATCGCCGATGAAGCCGGTAACCGGATCCGCCGCGTGAACGCCGCCACGGGGATCATCTCCAACATCGCCGGCACGGGCGAGTATGGCTTCGGCGGAGACGGCGGGCCCGCTTCCGCGGCCACGCTCGCCTTTCCCGGCGCGATCATCCTGGATGGAGCGGGCGACGTGTTGCTCTCCGACGTGGGCAATCACCGGGTCCGGAGGATCGACGCCGCCACGGGGATCATCACCACGGTGGCCGGAGGCGGGGCGTCCGATCCGGGCGACGGACGGCCCGCGACCGACGCGATCCTGGCTGGTCCGACGCGTGTCGAGGCGCTGCCGGGAGGGGACCTTCTGATCCTCGATTCGGGTCAGAGCCGCGTTCGCCGCCTGGATGGGCTGACGGGAATCATCAGCACGGTGGCGGGGGGGGGCACCGGCGGAGACGGAGCGCCTGCCACGCAGGCGCGCCTGGACGCGCCCACGGGGGTCACGGCCGCCCCGGGAGGAGATCTCTACATTTCGGAGGCCGGTGGGCGCGTGCGGAGAGTGGAGGCCGCCACCGGGCTCATCACGACCCTGGTCGATGCCGGCCTCGTGCATCCCACCGACGTGGCGCTCGACGCCGCGGGGGACCTCTATGTCACGGATGCGCACGTCTCGCCGGAGTCCGGCCTGGTCGTCAGGATCGACACTGCGACCGGCGCCGTCACGACGGTGGCGGGGGGCGGGTCGGATCACATCGGCGAGGGGATTCCCGCCACGACGGCGCGCCTGCTCGATCCGAGCGGCATCGACCTGGATGGAGCGGGGGGCCTTTACATCACCGAGCGCTGGGGGCGCGTGCGGAAGGTCGATGCGGTGACCGGAGAGATCCGGACCGTGGCAGGCGGCATCAACAACGTGGATGGCAACGCGGGGGACGGCGGCCCCGCGACGCAGTCCGGCATTTTCGAGCCCGCCGGTGTCTCCGTCGCTCCCGGCGGCGATCTCTATATCGCGACGGGACGCTTCACGACCGACTACCAGTTTCTCGGTCGCGCGCGGAAGGTGGACGCGGCCACCGGCATCATCGACACCGTGGCCACGACGCTCGGGTTCGTGGCGGGGGTGGCCCTCGACTCCCGCGGGAACCTCTTCTTTGCCGACGTGGACAACAACCGGATACGCCGGGCGAGCCTCGTGAGCCGACCTCCCGCGGCCGTCGCGGGGGACGATATCACCGCTGAGTGCGGCGGGGCGGTCTTCCTCGACGGGTCGGCTTCATCGGACCCGGACTCCACGCCCGGCACCAGCGACGACATCGTGTCGTTCGAGTGGTTCGATGGCATGGGCACCCCCGCCGAGGTCGCGCTCGGGTCGGGCGAGACGCTCGGCGTGACGTTGCCGCCCGGCAGGCACTCGGTCACTCTCATCGTGACCGACAGCCGCGGCGAAAGGCGAGCCGATCAGATCAACGTCGACGTGAACGACACGACGGCGCCGGCGCTCTCGCTCGATCCCGGCCGGACCATCCTGTGGCCTCCTTCCCACCGGATGATCCCGACAACGGTCGCCGTTACGGCTTCCGACGTGTGCGGTGGCGCGTCATGGTCGCTCGTCTCGGTGACCAGCAACGAGGCGGATGACACGCCGGGCAGCGCGGACGGCGATACCACCAACGACATCCAGGGGGTGGTGCCCGGGACCGCCGACTCCCAGTTCTCCCTTCGCGCGGAGCGTTCGTCGTCGGGGACGGGACGGGTCTACGCGATCACCTACAGCGCGACCGACCCTTCGGGCAATACCACGACCGCCACCGTTCACGTGAGCGTCCCGCTGGCGAGCGCGGTTTCCGCGCCGAGGCCGCCCCGCCGGGCTCCGTACGTCACCGCGTCTCCATCCCGGAAGGGCCTGCCACGACCCTGACTCATTCCCCTTTCTGTCCTACGAACCAGTCGTCCCGATCCGCGAACAGGACATTGAAGGTCGTCAGGGTCCCGTAGATCCGGGTGACGTACTGCTGCAGCTCGACCTTATCGGCGTCCGAAAGCCCACTGTGGCTGTTGAGCTTCTGCTCGAGCACGCGCAGGCGGTCGCGCAGCATGACGATCTTGTGGAAGAAATCGTCGAGCGGGATCTCCTTTTCCTTCTGCCCCTCGCGCCCGGGCTTGAGGATGAGCCTGCCGCCTCTCCACCGGTCGAGCAGCTTCACCTCGCCGATGACGGATCCCTCGCGAAGGGCTTCTTTGACGGCCTCCTTGATCGCGTCGATCGAGACGGGCGGGGCGAGGGGGACGGCGCGCCCCACGGTCTCGCCGGTGGACGGGCCGTGCGACTCCGGGATCTGCTGGTTGACCAGCGGCTCGAGCACGGAGAAGGCGGTGAGGATCTGCCGCTCCCCTGCCCTGTCGAACCGGACCGTCACCTTCTCCGCGTCGCCGACCCCCTCGGAAGTGATCACTTCCCCCGCGCCGTACTGCGACGAATAGACCTTCGAGCCGACACCAAAGCGTGGTTGCACTGGAGTCCTCCTCATCCGATGGGATGGCCTCCAATATACCGGCCGCGGGCTCCGGGTCGCAATCAGGGGCAGGCGCGCCCGGCGATGGGTGACCCCGCCGAGTCGAACCCCAGCGGCCCAATGCCTGCGGGGCCGGGACAGGCGTTCTGAGCCCGGACGAGGTAGAAGAAGATGGCGCCGGGCGAGGGCTCGGCTGTCTCGAGGAAGAGCGTGTCGGTCCCATCGTCCGACTCGGAGCAGGTGCCACCGTTCAGGAAACCGGCGGGGTCCAACGAGCGGATCACGTCGTACAAGGTGGCGGTTCCGCCGGCTGCCCCGGGGGGGCTCCAGGTCAGCATCGTCGTCGCCGTCATGGGGTCATGTTCCAGGATGAGATCGCCCGCCTCCGCTGGCGTGCCCCAGGCCGTGGGATCGCTGTCTGAGCAGTCCCCTCCGCAGACCGAGAAAGTGTCCGCGTCGGCGTCGGCCTCGTTGGTCCCGGCCAGCGAGGGCCAGCCGGGCGCCGAGCAGTCGTTGTTGAGCCCGTCGCACACCTGGGCCGCGCCGGGAAAGACCGAGGCGTGCACATCATCACAGTCCCCCTCGCAGGTCGTTCGTAAATCGCCGTCACCATCCACCTCGTTGGTCCCCGCCAGGGACGGCCATCCGGGCGCCGAGCAGTCGTTGTTGACGCCGTCGCACACCTGCGGCGCTCCGGGGTAGACGCTCATGCTCGTATCGTCGCAGTCGGTGGTGAGACCTCCGAGGCACTCCGCATTCCCAACCAGGCCGTAGCCGTCACCATCCGCGTCGAAGCACCCCGCGGTCCTCGCATCGGTCTCCGTCAGGCTGTTGCCCGGCAGCGACACCCACGGGAGCCTCGGGAAGTAGGGCGAATCGGTCAGGACGCGCAGACGCCAGTGGATATTGGTTCCGGCGGGGAGCCCGCCCGCTGCCTCGTCGAGAATCACCGCGCTGCCCGCCCCCCCCGGCGCGCCCGTGTCGTCCACGGTGCCGCGATGCAGATCGGTGCCGCTGAACGAGGTTCCCAGGGGCCGAACCTCCCACTCGAGCCGGACCTTCGCCCGCCCGAGGGGGCTTCGTCCGACCGCGCGCAGGCGGAAGGAGCTCTCCGAGTCGGTCCTCCCCAGAAGGGCGATGGTGGACGAATCGGCTGCCCTCTCCTGCCGCGGCGCCCGCTCCAGCCCATCGCGCCCGTTGCCAAGGTGCACGACCGCTCGTCCCTCATCGACCTGAACGTTGTCGTATCCCGGTGCGCCGATGAGCAGATCGCCGAAGCCATCGCCATTGACATCCCCGGCCGGGGCGGTCTGCGACCCGAATCGACCATCGGCCTGCCCTCCAAGCCCGGTCCAGGAGGAGGTGGCGGATGGCCCCGCCGCCGATCCGTGGTACACGGTGACCCGCCCCTCGTCCGTGAGCGCGCCATCGAAGAGCGGAGCGCCGACGGCGATGTCGCTGAAACCGTCGCCGTTGAGGTCTCCCGCCGAAGCCACGGACCAGCCCATACGGGCATTCGCCTGGTTCCCTTCCGTCGTCCACGAGGGGCCCGCATCTGGTCCCGCCGGTCCGCCCTGATACAGGAAGGCCCCTCCTTCATCGTTCTCGCCGTTGTCGAAGAAGGGCGCGCCCACGACCAGATCGCTGTAGCCATCGCCGTTGACATCGCCGGCCGTGGCGAGGGAAGCCCCGAACCGCGCCCCCGCCTGATTGCCCTCGGCCACCCACGAGGCGGACAGGGCCGGGCCGAAGGGGGAGCCCGGATAGAGGGCCACGAGCCCCTCGTCCTCCTCCCCGTTGTCGTACTCCGGCGCGCCGATGAGGATGTCGCTGAAGCCGTCCCGGTCGACGTCCCCGGCCTCCGCCACGGATTGCCCGAGGCGCGCCCCGTCCTGGTCCCCCTCCGCCTGCCACGCGATGCCTTCCGAGAGCCCGGATGCCGAACCGAGGTGCACGATCGCCCGTCCCTCGTCGAACTGCCCATTGTCGAATCCGGGCGCTCCAACCACCAGATCGCCGAACCCGTCGCGGTTCACGTCACCGGCGGCGGCAACCGAGATCCCCAGCTCCGCTCCCTCCTGACCTCCTTCGGCCGACCACGCCGGCGAGAGCGCGAGGCCCGCCGCCGAGCCGTGATACACGTATACGGTCCCCTCCCCCGCGAGGGCGTTGGAGAACCCGGGCGCTCCCACCGCGACGTCGCCGTAGCCGTCGCCGTTCACATCCCCCGCTGCCGCGACCGAGGCGCCGAAGGATGCTCCCGCCTGGTTCCCTTCAGCGCTCCATGAAGGGGAGGTGGCCGGCCCCGACGCCGAGCCGAGGAAGAGGAAGGCGGCCCCCTCATCGGTCTCGCCGTTGTCGTACCGATCGGCCCCGACGATGAGGTCGCTGAACCCGTCGCCGTTCACGTCGCCGGCAGGTGCCGCCGCCACACCGAGCCCCGCCCCATCCTGATCGGACTCCCGCGAGAAGGCGGGAGCGTTAACGAGCCCCGTCGCCGAGCCGAGGAACAGGTACGCGCGCCCTTCGTCGGTCTGACCGTTGTCGTAAAGGCTCGCGGTCACGATCACGTCACTGTATCCGTCTCCATTGACGTCCCCCGCCGTCGCCGCCGAGCCCGCGTACCTCGCGGAGGCCTGGTCCGACTCGGTGACCCAGACGGGAGTGGTCGACAGCCCCAGCGGGGAGCCCAGATAGAGGTGGGCCCGGCCCTCCTGCGACTGGCCGTTGGTGTAGGCGCGGGCGCCGACGATCACGTCGCTGAACCCGTCGCCGTTGACGTCTCCTGCCGTGAAGACCTGCTTGCCCATCCCCGCGCTGTTCTGATCGCTCTCCACGGTCCAGTTGGGCGTCGTGGAGAGGCCCCCCGCGGACCCGTAGAAGGCGTACGCCCTTCCCTCATCACTCTGACCGTTGTCGTACAGGTCCGACCCCACGATGATGTCGCTGTAGCCGTCGCCGTTGACGTCCCCCGCGGCCCCCAGCGAAAAGCCCAGATAGGCGATCGTCTGGTTGCTCTCGAAGGTCCAGACAGGGTTGAGCGAAGGACCCGAGGGGGATCCCGCGTAGACGTAGACGCGCCCCTCGTTGGTCTGCCCGTTGTCATACTGCAGCGAGCCGATCAGCAGGTCGCTGTAGCCGTCGCCGTTCACGTCCCCCGCGGTGGAAACCGACTGCCCGAACTCGGAGTCGCGCTGGTGGTTCTCGCCGAACCAGACCGGCGAGGTTGCCAGCCCCGAAGGGCCGCCGAGCCACAGCCACGCCCTCCCTTCCTGGAGCTGCGTGTTCGTGTAACGCTGGGCGCCGATGACGACGTCCGCGTACCCGTCGCCGTTGACGTCCCCCGCGGTGGCCACCGAGGTGCCGAGCTGGGCGTTGGCCTGATCGCTTTCGGCCGACCACGCGGGCGTGGTGGACAGACCGCTGGCCGAACCCATGTAGAGCCAGGCGCGCCCTTCGTCGCTTTGTCCGTTGTCGTAGTCACGCGCGCCCACGATGACGTCGTCGTACCCGTCGGCGTTGACGTCTCCGGCCGTGGAGACCGAGAACCCGAACAAGGCGTCCGCCTGGTTTCCTTCAGCGCTCCAGGCGGGCGAGGAGGCGAGCCCCGAGGCCGAGCCGAGATAGAGAAACGCCATGCCCTCGTTGCTCTGGCCGTTGTCGTAGTCACGCGCGCTGATGATCAGGTCGCTGTATCCGTCGCCGTTGACGTCCCCCGCGGTGGAGGCGGACCATCCAAAGCTCGCTCCGGCCTGATTGATCTCGGCAATCCAGTCGGGTGTCGTGGAGATCCCCTGTCCCGTGAGCGCGGCCCCCTGCCCCGTCAGGGCCAGCTTGATGATCACCCCCGAGACATCCCCCGCCGGCTCGTAGCGAATGGTCAGCCGCCGCGAGCGGGCCGCAAGGCGGGCCCGGATGTCGCGTCCCTGGTCGTCCGTGGCCGAGAGGATCCGGATCCTCGTCTGCCGGCCCCCCTTCTGGTAGAAGCTGACCTCGGTTCCATCGAACGCGACGAACCTCTCGAGTCGGGTGCGTAGATCGAACGTCGCCTCACCGGCCGCTCCGCCGTCCGGGGCGGGCAGCTCGAGGGTGAGGAGGAGCCCCTCCTCCGTGTTGTCGTACCTCTCGAGGATGGGGCCGCGCTGGTAGGTGACCGTCTGGCCCTCGTGCTGGGGCGGGGCCCACCGGGCTGCCTCTGTCCGGCCCGCCGCGCCCGCCTCGCGCAGGGACAGGTGCAGGGTCCAGGAGGGGAGTCGCTCGGTCCGTCGCACCAGGTCGACCCCTTCGGGGAGGAAGTAGGCGCGCAGGTCCTGGGCGCGATTGGCGGCCTGCAGCCCGCCCGGGTGCCCCGGGATGACGGAGCTGGGCTGAAAGGTGACCTCGTACTCCAGCCGGCGGATCCGGCCCGCCGCCGCCTCGGCGGCGCCATCGGCGGCCGCGGCGCGCCGCGAGATGGGCGACACGGCTAGAAAGGCGAGAATCCACAGAAATCGGGATCGGGGCATAGGGGTCCCTGCTGGGCCAGGCTGGGTAACAATTATTTACGCGAAAGCGAGACTTGAAGCAAGCAATTGTTCGGGCTTTTCAAGTGTTTACGAGGTCGCGGCCCGTCGCGAGGCCTGCTCCCTCTCAGGTCCTGGTTTTCTCGAAGAGCCCCATCTGATGGGTCACATCGCGAGGGAACTCGATCGGGTACTTGTTGGTGTAGCAGGCCGAGCAGAACCCGTTCTCATCACCCACCGCGCGCAGCATCCCCTCGAGCGACAGGTACGCCAGGGAATCGGCGCGGATGTGGTCGCGGATCTCCTCCACCGTGTGTGACGAGGCAATCAGCTCCGATCGTACCGGGGTGTCGACGCCGTAGTAGCAGGGTCCGACCGTGGGGGGGCAGGAGATCCTCATGTGGACCTCTTTCGCGCCGGCCTCCTTCACGAGGGTGACCAGCTTGCGCGAGGTGGTGCCGCGCACGATCGAGTCGTCCACCAGCACCACGCGCCGGCCCGCGAGCACCTCGCGGACCGTGTTGAGCTTGAGCCTCACGCCGAAGTGCCGGATGCTCTGGCTGGGCTCGATAAAGGTGCGGCCGATGTAATGGCTCCTGACCAGCCCGTGATCGTACGGGATCCCCGACTGGCCCGCGTATCCCATCGCGGCGTAGACCCCCGAGTCGGGGATCGGGATCACGATGTCGGCGTCCGCCGGGGCCTCCTTGGCGAGCTCCATCCCGAGACGTTTGCGCACGCGCGAGACGTTGCGCCCCCACAGCAACGAGTCGGGCCGCGCGAAATAGACGTACTCGAAGATGCAGGCGTGGGCCGGGGCCGGCGGGAATGGGTGGAACGACTCGACCTGAGTGCCCCGCACGAGAACCACCTCGCCGGGCTCGATGTCCCGCACGAGGCGCGCGCCGACCAGGTCGAGAGCCGTCGTCTCCGAGGTCAGCACGTAGGAGCCGTCCAGGATCCCCAGAGAGAGGGGGCGGAATCCCATCGGATCGCGCACGCCGACCATCGTGTCCTTCGTGAGGAAGACCAGCGAATAGGCGCCCTTCACCTGCATGAGGGCGTCGACGATGGCATCCTCGATTCGCTTCTGCTGGCTGCGCGCGATCAGATGCAGGATCACTTCGGTGTCCGAGCTGCTGGTGAAGATCGAGCCGTCGGACTCGAGGCTCGAGCGCAGCTTGTCCGCGTTGACCAGGTTGCCGTTGTGCCCCACCGCGATCTCACCCTTGTGACAGCGCACGCGCATCGGCTGGGCGTTCTTCAGATCGCTCGAACCGGCCGTCGAGTAGCGCACGTGACCGATGCCGATGCCGCCGGGCAGGCGGGCGAGCCGTTCGGACTTGAAGATCTCCCCGACCTGACCCATGCCGATCTCGACGTGGAGTCGCTCCCCGTCGGAGGTCGCGATCCCCGCCGATTCCTGCCCGCGGTGCTGGAGCGCGTGCAGGCCGAGGTAGACGATGTTGGCCGCCTCACGGTGCGAATGGATCCCGAATACCCCGCACTCATCGTGAAAGTGGTCGTCGGTGCCGATGTTTTCGAGGGGATCTCTCATGCCGCCTTCAACTCGCCATCAGGGTGGGGAAGACACTGTGCCACATCCGGTGGAGGGCGTCCACCTGGCGGCGGACCAGCTTTGAGCCGTCCGTTCGGATGTCCAGAGCGGCCCCCGCCCCGGCTCCCGCGACGCGGCCGATGACGCGCACCGGAACCCTCACCTCGCGGGCGATCAGCTCGAAGACGGGCAGGTCCTTCTCACGGATGGTCAGCAGGATGCGCGAGGCGCTCTCCCCGAAAAGCAGCGCGTCCTCGCGAATCCCGCCGGGCAGATCGACGAGAGCCCCTCTCAAGGGCGCCCCCGCCCCGGTCGCCTCGGTGCCGCAGATGCAGCATTCGGCCAACGCAACGGCGAGCCCCCCTTCGGAGCAGTCGTGCGCGGACTGAACGATCCGCTTCTCGATCGCGCGGATAGCCGCGTCCTGCACGACCGACTCCAGCCTCAAGTCCAGGCCCGGTGGCGCTCCCTCCTCGCGTCCGTGCACGAGGGCCAGGTACTCGCTCGCGCCGATCTCCTCGCGTGTGTGGCCCAGCAGCAGGATCAGGTCCCCCTCGTTCTTGAACCAGGAGGTGACCGCCAGCGTGGCGTCGCGCATCAGTCCGACCATTCCGATGGTGGGGGTCGGGTAAATGGCGTGTCCGTCCGTCTCGTTGTAGAGCGACACGTTGCCCGAGACAATCGGCGTGCCGAGGCGGCGGCAGGCCTCGCCGATCCCCTCCACGGCGCGGGCGAACTGCCACATGATCTCTGGATTCTCGGGGCTGCCGAAGTTGAGACAATCGGTCGCTGCCAGGGGCCTCGCGCCCGAGCAGGCCACGTTGCGGGCGGCCTCGGCCACCGCGTGCGCCGCGCCCAGATAGGGGTCGAGCGCGCAGAAGCGCGGGTTGCAATCGGTCGACATTGCCAGCGCCTTCTCGCGGCCCACTCCCGCGCCGGTGCCGACGAGGCGCACCACGGCGGCGTCGGAGCCGGGTCGCACCACGGTGCTGGCGCGCACCGTGTGATCGTACTGGCGGTACACCCACTCCTTCGAGGCGATGTTGGGGGACCCGAGCAACCGGTCGAGCACGGCGGCCAGGTCCTGTGGCAGTGGCACCGACTTGATGTCGAGCCGGGCCCGCTCGCGGTGATCGGCCGGCTCGCGCATCGGCCTGCGGTAGACCGGTGACGCGTCCGAGAGCGGGGCGGCGGGGACCCGGGCCGCGGTGGCTTCGCCGTCCATGACGCGCGCCTGCCCGTCGCCGGCCACCTCCCCGATCACCTCCCCTTCCAGGTCCCACTTTCGGATGATGGCGAGCGCCTCGGCCTCGCGGCCCCGCCGCACCACCATCAGCATCCGCTCCTGGGACTCCGAGAGCATCACCTCGTAGGGAGTCATCCCGGTCTCGCGGCGAGGGACCTTCGCGATGTCGATCACCACGCCCGTGCCGGCGCGCCCGGCCATTTCGAGGGTCGAGCAGGTCAGCCCGGCCGCTCCCATGTCCTGTATCCCGACGAGGAAGTCCTGCTTCATGAGCTCGAGCGACGCCTCCAGCAGGAGCTTCTCCGTGAACGGATCGCCGACCTGGACCGTCGGGCGGCGCGCCTCCTTCTCGGAGTCGAAGATATCGGAGGCCATCGTGGCTCCGTGGATGCCGTCGCGGCCCGTCCTGGAGCCGAAGTAGATGATCGAGTTGCCCGGCCCCTCCGCCTTGCCGAGGAAGATCCTGTCGCGTCTGGCCACGCCGAGGTTGAAGGCGTTGACCAGGATGTTGCCGTTGTAGGACGGATGGAAGGTGACCTCGCCACCGACCGTCGGAACCCCCATCGAGTTGCCGTACATCGAGATGCCGTTCACCACGCCGCCGATCAGGTACTTCATGCGCGGCGAGTCCACGGCGCCGAAGCGCAGCGAGTTGAGCGAGGCGATCGGCCGCGCTCCCATCGTGAAGATGTCGCGCAGGATCCCGCCGACGCCGGTGGCCGCGCCCTGCACGGGCTCGATGAAGGAGGGGTGGTTGTGACTCTCCATCTTGAAGACCGCGACGTCGCCGTCGTCGATGTCGATGACGCCGGCGTTCTCGCCGGGCCCCTGGATGACGCGAGGCCCCGCGGTGGGGAGGGTCCTCAAGTGGACCTTGCTCGATTTGTAGGAGCAGTGCTCGGACCACATGGCCGAGAAGATGCCGAGCTCCGTGTAGTTCGGGTCGCGGCCGAGGACCTCGCGGCACTTCGCGTACTCCTCTTCGGAAAGGCCATGTTCGCGGATCAGCTCGGGGGTGATCGTGAGTTCACCTCTCATGCGCGCCACGCCATGGCATCCGCCCCGATGCTCCGGTCCGGACCGCTCAAGCCGCCCTCCTCCCGGTCCATTGAACGAGTGACTCGAAGATCGCGATCCCCTGCGCGTTGCCGAGCAGGGTCTCGGAGTTGCGTTCGGGGTGCGGCATCAAGCCGAGGACGTTGCCGCGGTCGTTCATGATCCCGGCGATCGCGCGGGCCGAGCCGTTGAAGTTGAACCTGTCGTCCGGCGCACCCCCCATCTCGGGAGGGCTGACGTACCTCAAGAGCACCCGCCCCTCCCCCTCCAGCCTGTCGAGGACCTCCGTCTCGGCGAAGTAGTTGCCTTCGCCGTGCCCGATCGGGATCTGCAGGATCTCGCCGGGCCGGCAGGCCGACGTCAGCGCGGTGTCGCCTCTCTCCACCCTCAGCCAGACGTCGCGGCAAAGGAATGACAGGGTCCGATTGCGCAGGAGGGCTCCGGGCAACAGACCGGCCTCCGTCAGGATCTGGAAGCCGTTGCAGATCCCGAGGAGGAGCCCGCCGCGGCGCGCGTGGTCGATCACGGCGTCCATGATGGGAGAGAAGCGCGCGATCGCCCCGCACCGCAGATAGTCCCCGTGCGCGAATCCCCCCGGCAGGATCACCAGGTCGTAACCGGAAAGCCCCGTCTCCTTGTGCCAGACGAAGTCGGTGGGCTGGCCGAGCACGTGCTTGAGCACGTGGTAGGCGTCGTGATCGCAGTTGGACCCGGGAAACACCACCACCGCGCTCCTCATGGCTTTTCGTCTCCAGCGAGACATCCAGCGTCATCGACGCGGAACGGACGCGGGCCAGAGCGCTCGATGTCGAGCGCAATTGGCGCGGCGCAAGGTGAACCCTCCCGAGGGCCGTCGAGAGCGAGGCCGGTTGGCCGAACCGGGTGAGGCCGCCGAGCGAACGTCGAGCCGAGCGCGGCCCGGGGCCGCACGCAGGCGTGCCCTCGGGAGGGTTCACCGTGCGCCGGCATCGATCCAATCGCCACTCAATCCTCCACGATCTCCAAGCGGTACTGCTCGATGACGGTGTTGGCGAGCAGCTTCTCGCACATCTCCTTGACCCGCGACTCCGCCCCGCCCCGGTCGAGCCCCTCCAGGCGCACCTCGATGAACTTCCCGACCCTCACGTCCCGGGCCTCGCGGTATCCCAGGTTCTGGAGTCCCCCCAGAACCGCCTTGCCCTGAGGGTCGAGAACCGAGGGCTTGAGCGTCACGTAGATCAGCGCCTTCATGAGAAGACCCTCTCGAAGATCGCGTCCACGTGCCGCAGGTGATGGGAAAGATCGAACGCCTCGTCGATCTCGCCGCGGCTCAGGAGCGAGGTGATGCGCTTGTCCTTCAAGACCAGGTCCTTGTACGGTTCGCCGGTCTCCCAGCATCTCATGGCTGCCTCCTGCACCGCGGCGTACGCCGCCTCGCGCGTGGAGCCCTTGCGTGTGACGGAAAGCAGCAGCGTGCCGGAGTAGACCAGCCCGCGCGAGGCGTCGAGATTCGCCATCATCCGATCCGGGTAGACGCGCATTCCGTCGGCGATCGTCGTGAACCGGTCGAGCATGTAGTGGAGCAGGATCGCGCTGTCGGGCAGGATGACCCGCTCGACCGACGAGTGGGAGATGTCACGCTCGTGCCACAGGGCGACGTTTTCCAGGGCCGCCGACAGGTTGGCCCTCAGCAGGCGCGCGAGC
The DNA here is from genome assembly GCA_036505635.1 of Candidatus Polarisedimenticolia bacterium. Taxonomy (GTDB): domain Bacteria; phylum Acidobacteriota; class Polarisedimenticolia; order JACPZX01; family DASXTC01; genus DASXTC01. The sequence goes on along the minus strand of DASXTC010000028.1, from coordinate 29,773 downwards.
CCGGCGATCTGCTCGCAGTTCACCGGATTGCGCTTGTGGGGCATCGCGGAGGACCCCTTCTGTCCCTCGGCGAACGGCTCCTCGGCCTCCCGCACCTCGGTTCTCTGGAGGTGCCGGATCTCCACGGCGAACTTCTCGAGCGACGCCCCCGTGGTCGCGAGCGCGTACAGGAACTCCGCGTGGATGTCCCTCTGGATGATCTGCGTCGAGATGGGCGCGGATCTCAGACCCAGCTTCGCGCAGACTTCCGCCTCGATCCGCGGGGACAGGTGCGCGAAGGTGCCGACCGCGCCGGAGATCTTTCCCACGCGGACCGTCTCGCGGGCGGCCTCCAGGCGCGCGAGCTGGCGTCCCATCTCGTCGTACCACAGGGCGAGCTTGAGCCCGAAGGTGGTCGGCTCCGCGTGGATGCCGTGCGTGCGTCCGACCATGGGCGTCGAGCGGAACTCGTGAGCCCGTCGCGCGAGGACCTCGCGCAGCGCCCTCACCTGCCCGATGAGGAGGTCCGCGGCCTCCACCATCTGGAGCCCCGTGGCGGTGTCGAGCACGTCCGAAGAGGTCAGGCCGAGGTGGATGTAGCGTGACTCGACCCCGACCTTCTCGCCCACGGCCGTCAGAAACGCGATCACGTCGTGACGCACCCGTTGCTCGATCTCGCGCACCCGCGCGAGATCGAAGCCGGCCTTGCGGCGGATGACCTCGACCGCCTCGACGGGGATCAGGCCGAGCTCCGCCATGGCCTCGCAGGCCGCGATCTCGACCTTCAGCCAGCACCCCAGCTTGTTCTCTTCGTCCCAGATGCGGCCCATCGCGGGCAACGTGTACCGGTCGATCATGCCTCCACCACCTCGCTCACCTCGCGCTGGCGCGCCACCTCGATCTCAACGCCGCTTCTGCCGGCCGCCTGAAGGCCCCGGCGGCACGCCGCGACCGCGAGGTCGGGCCTGTTGTTCGTCTCGCTCAGATGAGCCAGGAAGATCCTGCGCGTGCGCGGGGCCGCCACGAGCGAGACCAGGGCGACCATCTCCTCGTTGGACAGGTGCCCGTGCCGGCTCAGGATCCTCTGCTTGACGCTCCACGGATAGGGCCCGTCCTTCAGCATCCGGGCATCGTGGTTCGCCTCGGTCACCAGGAAGTCGCACTCCCGTAGCCGCTCGATCACCAGCGCCGTCAGGTGCCCGAGGTCGGTGGCGTATCCCAGCCTCGTGCCGGAGCACTCCACGACCAGCCCCACGTTGTCCGCGGCGTCGTGCGGCACCGAGAACGGGCTCACCGTCAGATCGCCGACCTCGATCGGATGGCCCGCCTCCATCGGGAAGAGCCCCGCCACCTCATCCGCCGCGATCCCCGCCGCCGCGGCCGTGGCCGCCGATGTGAAGATCGCGGCGCCGAAACGGCGCGAGAACATCGGGGCGCCCGAGACGTGGTCCGCGTGCTCGTGCGTCACCACGACGGCGTCGATCGAACGCGGCTCGCAACCGACCTGGCGAAGCCTCGCGGCCGCGGCCCGCGCCGACAAGCCGCAGTCGATCAGCACGCGGCCGCGCGACCCTTCCACCAGGGTGCAGTTGCCGGAGCTGCCGCTCGCCAGGACCACCACCCGCAGACCTATGGGTCCCCCTCCCTTTACGTGTCGCCGCTCGAACCGAATCCCCCGCCGCCCCGGCCCGACGCCGGAAGCTCCGGCACCTCGAGCAGCTCGGCTTCGGCGACCTCGTGGATCACCATCTGGGCGATCCGATCCCCCCGCGCGATGGTGGCGGGCTCCTGGCCCAGGTTGACGGCGATCACGCACAGCTCCCCACGGTAGTCCGAGTCGATGGTGCCCGGGCTGTTCAACAGCGTGATGCCGGCCCGCAACGCGAGACCGCTGCGGGGCCTGATCTGCGCCTCGTACCCCGACGGCATCGCGAGCGCGAAGCCCGTGGGGATCAGGGCGCGCTGACCCGGCGCCAGGACCACGTCGGCCGGCACGCAGGCCCTCAGGTCGAGCCCGGAGCTCCCTGCCGTGGCGCGCGCGGGGAGCGGCAGGTCGTTGCCCGCCAGTCTCATGAACCTCACCAGAGGTCTGTTCCGTACGGTCGATGCCCCGCGCGGCGGCGTCACGTCAGAACCGGATCCGGTCGGGGGTCAGGTTCAGATGGGACAGGTTTCCCAGGGCCGCGACGGTGCACCCGCCCGACACGAGCAGCGTGCGGGCGAGCTGCTGCACGTCGACGGTCGTCACCTGATCGATCCCCTCGATGATCTCGTCGAGAGAGAACTGCCGGTTGTAGTAGATGTCCTGCCGGGCGAGGTTGCTCATGCGGCTGGAGGACGATTCGAGCGACAGCATCAGGCTCCCCTTGAGGTGGTCCTTGGCGGCGTGCACCTCGGACTCCGCCAGCGGGAGATCCTTCAGCCTCGCCAGCTCGGCGCACACCTGCTCGATGACCTCGCGGCCCCCTTCGGGGCGCGTGGCCGCGTAGACGATGAGGTACCCGGTGTCGGCGAACGAGTTGATCGACGAAAAGACCGTGTAGGCCAGGCCGCGCTCCTCCCTGATCCTCTGAAAGAGCCGCGAGGACATCGTGCCGCCAAGCAGCGTGTTCATCACGTACCCGGTGTACCGAGCGGGGTGCCCCTGTTCGTACGCCTCGACCCCCAGGCAGAGGTGGAGCTGCTCGAGGTCCTTCTTCTCTCTCGTCACGATCCCGGGCTGCGCCAGCGGCGGAGCGACCTGCCGCGGCGCGCCGGAGGCGGGCATCGCCGAGAACGCCTCGCGCGCCATCTGCACGAAGCGCGACGAGTCGAGGTGACCGGCCGCGGCGATCACGACGTTGGCCGGTGAGTAGACCTCGCGGAAGTAGCTCACAAGGGCCTCGGGTCCCAGCGCGGACACCGACTCCACGGTTCCCTGAATCGGCCGGCCGAGCGGGTGGCTCCTCCAGAAGGTCTCGGTGAAGAGGTCGTAGACCAGCTCGTCGGGGCTGTCCTCGACCATCTTGATCTCCTCGAAGATGACCTTGCGCTCCTTCTCGATGTTCTCGGGATCGAACTTCGGATGGAGCACGATGTCGGAGAGCAGGTCGAGAGCGAGGAGCAGGTGGTCGTCGAGGACCCTGGCGTAGAAGCAGGTGTACTCCTTCGAGGTGAAGGCGTCGCACTGGCCGCCGATCGAATCGATGGTGCGCGCTATTTCGGCCGCCGAGCGACGCTGGGTCCCCTTGAACAGCAGGTGCTCGATGAAGTGGGAGATTCCGTTCTCGTGGGGCATCTCGTGCCGGGAGCCCTGCTTGAGCCAGACCCCCAGCGTGACCGAACGGATGTTGTGCATCTCCTCGGTGAGGATGGTGAGGCCGTCAGGAAGCACTTCCTTGTGATGCATCGTCGAGGGCCAGCCTTGTGGGGGTTGCGGAGAGCCCGGGGGCCCGTCCATCGGGGCTGCAGAAGCCCCTCAAGTGAGCCGTCACTATATCACCCGCCCCGCGAGGGGTTCAACCGCTCGGCGTGCCGGCGGCCTCGCGCGCAATCGAAAACCGCCGCCAGCGGCCCGCCTGGATGAGGGCCTCCACGGCCGGGTGCGGCGTCAGGTAGAGGACGACGACCACCCTGGTCTCGTCCAGCGGGATCTCGAGGATCGAGGCGTCCGGTGGGAGCTCCACGGGACGGACGTCCAGGAGGAACCTGAAGCGGGCAAGCTCGGGATAGGCGTAGGAGGTCCGCGCCGCCGGCGAAGCCCGTGCCACCCACGGGTGCGCCACGACCAGTCGGCAGCCTCGGCCGACCAGGTATCCCAGCGGGGCGAGGCGGGTGTGCCCCGGTTGGGGCCGCACCTCTATCCCGTGGCGGGCGACCCAGGGGTCGTTCAATCCGAGCATGTCGATCGAAGGAAGCCGCGAGTAGTAGGGGATCGCCCCCGCCGCCGTCACGGCGATGCTCACGTCCGGCGAGCCCGGCAACGCCCGGCCGAGCGCCCGCCCCACGCCCACCCAGTCGCCCGCCGGATGGTAGAGGTGCGATTCCAGTCCTGAGACGGTCTCGATCCCGTGCGTGTAGGCGAAGAGCCGGGCGTGATGGACCGCTCCCGCGAGCAGGAGAACGATCAGCGCCGCCCGGAACGCCGGCCTGCGCACCCATCCGAAGGTGGCCCACACGATCAGGAGGTAGAGCACCGGCAGGGCCGGCACGAGCATCCGGAATTCCATGAAGTCCCCGCCGACGCAGGCCACGTACAGGTAGTGGGCGCACAGCATCGCCGGCAACGTCACGGCCGCGAGCGGCCATTGCTTCATCAGCCTCCGGCAGGCGAACCCTGTCAGGATGAGGAACGGCGCCAGGAGGTAGGACTGGAAGTACGCGCGAAGGTACGTGAGCCCCGCCGGCCAGAAGGCGGCGCCGCCGCGCTTCGCATAATAGGTGTTGGGCAGCACGCCGCCATAGTAGGCGGTCTTCCAGATGAACCATCCACCCAGGAGGAGCGCCGCTGGCGCGCACAGCGCCGCGAGGAGCATGCCCGCGCGCCGGCGCGATCCGGAGCGTCTCAGGACGTCGGCTGCTGCCGCGAGCATGACGACACCGATCGCCACCACCGAGTCGAGCCGGATCATCAAGGCCGCGGCCGCCAGGACCGAGAGGAGCGCGCAGGCGCCGATCCGGGGCTCGTCGCGGCGCAACGAGACGATGAGGAGCCAGAGCGCCGCGGTCTGCACACAGGTCAACAGCTGGGTTTCGAGACCACCGGTCGCCCAGGCCGCGAAGCTTGGATTGGTCCCCACAAGCAGCACCGCCAGCAGGGAGAGGGGCCAGGAGGGGAGCAGCGCGAAGCTTATCCGGCTGACCAGAAGGAGGGTCACCGCCGCGAGAACCGGGCCCACGGCGAAGCAGAAGTGGACAGGATCCAACCCGAGCACGAAGGGCACGCTCAGGATGATCGTCCAGAGAAAGTTGGTGTATCCCTCGACGCGCTCTCCGGGGTTCCAGACGAGGCCCTGGCCTTCCACGAGGTTGCGGGCGTACCTGAACGAGATGAACGCGTCGTCGGTCACGAACCGCTGGTGCCAGGCGAGGGCTGCCATCGCGGCCAGGAGCACGAAAAGCAGCGCCGGCCACAGGGTACCTGGCGGCGGATTCTCTTCAGCCATCGATTCGTCGCCAGCTCGCGCCCGGCGCGGCGGGCGATTCGGATGGAGGGGGGTGGTTCAGCACCCTGTCAGAGGAGAAGGCCGCTCTCGGCATTCGGGTCGGCCGGGGCGTTCGGGTCGGCCGGAGCATTCGGGTCGACCGGGGCGTTCGGGTCGGCGTGCGCGTTGGGGTCCTCGGGCTGCTGATCATCGGGCGGAGCCTCGTCCTGACCTTCCTCGTCCTGACCCTCCTGGTCTTGATCCTGCTGGTCCTGGTCGTCCCCCTGGTCATCCGTGTCACCGGGAGCCTGGTCGTCAGCGGCCTGGTCATTGCCGCCGGTGTTGTTCCCTCCCCCCTGTTGCTGCTGCTCCTCCTCACGGCGTCGCCGCTCCTCCTCGGCCTTCTTCTTCATGCGCTCCTGGAACGAGACCGCGGGATTCAAGTTCGGGGCTGTCCCCATGCCCTTCATCCGGCTCGGCACGGCGATCGGGTTGCCGGCGTCGCCGACGCCCCTGCTGCGCGACCTGGGAGGAGGCGCGGTGGGGGCCTGGCCGACCTGGGTGGTCTGCCCCTGGGCCAGCGCGGAGAACGCCCAGTCATTGAGGTTGGCGAGGTTCTTGTAGATCTTCAGACCGCTTTCCTTCTTCTTGTGGACGACCCCCACGATCGGCATCCCCACTCGCTCGCCGCCCATGGCCTCGAAGGCCTCCCGGGTCACCTCCGAGTAGCCGCCGGTCCCCTCGCCTTCCTCCTCGTCGAGGTCGCCGCCACCGCCCGGCCGGCCGAACCGGCTGCTCCCCCCGCCGGGGCCCCGATCCCCGAAGGTCCCCGCGAGGAATTCCTGCTGGTCCCGGCGCGTGGCGTACGGGTTGATGTATCCCTTGCCCGTCGGCGAGAGGTAGAGAAAGCCCCACTTGCCGTCCTTCGTGAGGGGATCCTTGTAGAGCTTGCGGATGTACCGGTGGCGGTGCGGCCCCGGCTTGGCCAGCAGCTTCATGTCGGTGGGAAACCCGCCCGTCTCCTTGCGGTAGAAGTCGATCGCGGTGGCGTACTGCTCCCCCCGGAAGATCAGCTCCGCCTCGTTATCCCGGCGCATCAGGAAGGTCCAACTCTGTCCCGTCACCGTCAGCAGGATCAGCATGACGGCGACCAGGACCATCAGCGCGACCAGGAGGTGGCCGCTCTCGCCCTCGCGGGACTGCTGGCCCTTCACTCGAGCTTCACGCACGCGAGGCCCCTCTCAGAAGCTCTCGGTTACAATCACTTGGTTGGACGTGAAGGACCCCGCGGTTGCCGTGAAGGTCCACGTGCAGATGTTGAGTCCCGTGCACTTATTGTTGCACTCTTGACTGTCGGGTCGCCATGTGGTGGCGAATTCTCCATTGTTCTCGGTCGTGCCCCCCGGAATATTGATTGGCCCGGTCGAGCTGTTCGGGTCAAGCGGAGTCAGCAGGTGGAACTCCACCTTCACGGCTCCGGCTGGCTTACCGTTCGGATCCTCGACAGTGGCGGTGAGCCGGAGCATGTCATCGCAATCACACGGCTCCTGCGAGCCGCAGGTCGCCGAGGGGTCGGCGTTTTCGACAGCAAGCACCACGTTGCCGATGGCTACCGGTGTCGTCTGGACCTGTGTCGAACCGGTAACGCTGCCTGAGCGCGCGGTTACAGTGGTGGTCTGGGAGGTGGAAAGAGTGCACCTGGCCTGACCGTTCTCATCCGTGAGGAAGAGAGTCCCGGCGGCGGGGACAAGGTCTCCCAATGTCGTCGAGAAGGTCATCTCCTGGTCCGGTAGACGCGCGCCAGACTTCGAACGCAAAGTCGCCGTGATTCCGGCTGTCTCTCTCGTCCCTGTCGGCACCACGAGTGATTGTGGGTCCGCGTCCACGGTGATTATGGAATCGGACGGGGCGATCGGATCGGAGTTGTTCTCGCACGCCGGGGCCCCCAGGATCAGCACGGCGATGCCCAGGATCCCGGGCGCGGCCCTCTTCAGGAATTGCGTGCGCTTCGTTGCAATGCTCATCTGTGAGTCTGCCTTCATGACGTGCCTCCGTCTACCAGTCCGCCACGTTGGTGCCGTCGAACGCACGATGGTTCGAGCCGCTCTTGATGTCGAAGATTCCGGCCGAAGGGCTTTGCGCCTCCTCCGGCAGCAGATTCTCGGGCCCCTTGCTCCCTTCCTCTGCATAGATCAGGTGCCATGTCGAGCTGGAGCCGGTGAACGGATCGACGGGGACCGCCCTGAGGTATCCGTCCTCCACCAGCGTCTCCAGGCTGTCCGGATAGTGTGCCTTGTCCGCGAAGTACTGGTCGAACGCCTCCCTCATGATGTGCAGATCGGTCTTGAGGACCGCCTCACGCGCCTTGTCCGGGGCGGGCTTGAAGGATGGGATGGAGATCGCCGCGAGGATCCCGATGATTGCGATCACGATGATCAGCTCGACCAGCGTGAAGCCTGATTCGCCATTCGTGCTCATGTTCTTCCTTACCGGGCGGCAGCGCCCATCACGGCTGCTCCTCGATCCCCACGCCGGCCGTCGGTTGAATGCCGTCATACCCAACCTCACCTATTCACCCATCACCAGCAATTGTACGGTGTCCCATCGAGTCCGACACCCTCGCTGGTGGTGTAGACGTCAAATACGTTCTGGCGCCCCCACGACAACGAGTTGGGATCGTCCTGCAGCGACCGCAGCCCCCACTCGAAAGTGTTGGTCATCGGATCCTTCGGGATGCGCCGGAGAAAACGCAGCTTCTTGCCGATCGCTCCAACCTGGTTGACCCCCTCGACCAGAGCATCCAGCTCCTTCGGGAATCCCTCCGTCTCGAGCCCCTCCGGCATGATCAACCCCTGGTCGGAGTATTTCTTGTACAGGTCGATCGCGTTTCGCATCTCCCGCAGAGCCGAGCGCAGCTCGAGCTCCCTCTCCCGCTTGATGGCTGTGCGAGCCACAGGCATCGCGGCGGCCGCCAGGATCAGCAGGATGGTGATCGTGATCATCACCTCCAGATAGGTGATGCCGCGCTCCCGAAAACCGTCTCGTCTCATCAGTTCAGCACCGTGATCTCCGCCTCGGTGGCGTTGACCGTGATGGCGCCGCCGTCGAAGGCCTCCGCGTGCACCGAGCCGAACGCGATGGGAGCCTTGCCCGCCGCGAGCGCCCTGAACCGCAATGCCGCCAGCGCCCCGCCGCGCGAGATCCCCTGCGCCCCGCCCAGGCGGCTCACCTCCACCGACACCTGCCCTTCGGCCACTTTGGTCGCGGAGAAGATCGTCTGGGTGCCATCCTGCCGCATGATGATCCCCTCCAGACCCGAGTCGAACTCGATCGTGGTCGGGTCGTAGGTCAGGGTGAAGGAGATCTTCTGCATGTTCACGACGTTGTTCACCAGAAGGTTGATCGAGAAGGTCCCGCCGGCGGCGACGTTGAGCCGCGCGGGCGCGATCGTCAGGTTCATCCCGCCCGCCGCGGGCGTGGCGGCCCCCGGCGCCTGCTGGGGAGCCGGGCCGACTGTCGTGCCGCCCGGCGCCGCCCCCGGAGGCTGAGCCTGCGGGACCTCACCCGGCTCGACCTCCTGATTCGCGCCGGGCGGGGGGACAGGCGCGGGCTGCTGCCTGGCGGGCGGAGCCGTCTGCGAAGCGGCGGGCTGGGCCGTCGAGGACGCGGGGGCGGCGGCAGCGGGCGCCACGGCCTCCTCTCCACCCTCCTCGTCCTCCTCCCCCTCCTCGTCCTCGTTGCCCTCAACCATCGTGAAGGGGGTCGCGAACACCGCGCTCCTGCCCCCCCTGAGGTGCGGGTTCGCCTCGTTGCCGATGAAGAAGGCCTCCAGGTCCTCCTGCCTGATGTCGGGGATCCGGATGATGTGCGGCGTCAGCGTCAAAACCAGGTCGGTCTCGCGGCGCGTGTCGCTCAAGGAGGTCGACGGCAGGAAGGGGAAGCCCGACCGGCTCGAGGTCCCGTCGTCGCGGATCAACCCCGCCAGCAGGTTCGACTCGCCATCCTTGAGCCGGATGACGGTGTTGATCTGCCGCGTGTTGATTGAGGGCTGGCTGACCCCCTGGCCCGCGTCGACGCGCTCGCCGAGCTGGCTCACCTCGACGTTGAGCTTGAGGGTCACCTCGCGGTTGTGGTGCACGCGCGGCTCGATCTCGATGACGATGCCGACCTCCTGATAGGTGAACGACGTGATCGGCACCACCGAGCCGCCCACGGTTCCCGTCGTGTTGAACGTGGTCGTGGGGATCGGCACCGAGTCGCCGATGTGCAGGTTGGCCTTCTCACCTTCGGTGACCCGCAGCTGCGGCTTCGCGATGGTGCGCGTGCCGCTGTCCGACTTGAGGAAGTCGAGCGTCACCTGCGGGATCGGCCCGAGGGTGTAGAGCCCGAGCTGCTTGAGCAGCCCCAGGTTGTTGAGCGGGATGTCGCCGGGGCCGGTCCATTTGATGGTGTACTGCTTGGGCGTGATGTTGACGCCGATCGTCTTGCTGATGGTCCGGCTGATCTCCAGCAGCTCCACGTCGACGATGAGCTCCGCCTTGGCCTTGTCGTTGGCCTCGATGATCTTCTCGGCGATGGCCACCTTGTTGGGCGTGTCGCGGATCGTGATGGCGTTGAGCTGGTTGTTCTGGACCAGCTTGCGGGCGTCGAGCATCGTTCGAAGCAGCGACTGGACGTCCTTGACGTCGGCGTTGGACAGGAAGAAGGTCTTGATGACCTCGTCCTCGTACTCACGCCGCTTCTGCTGGTTGTCGTCGGCGATCAGGATCGTGTTCTCATCCATCACCTTGTAGAAGTGCTTGTTGGTGAGCATGAGGGTCTCCATCGCGCGCTCGAACGGGACGTTGGTCAGCTCGATGGAGGTCTTGCGCTTCACGTCCAGCTTCGGGTCGTAGAGGAAGTTGATACCCGTGGCCTTCGAAAGCACTTCGTAGATCTTGCCCACCTCGACGTCGCGGAACTGGAGGATCACGGGGATATTGGACCGTGGATCGAGAAGGGGCACCCCCTGGGACCTGCGGGCCTTCTCCTTCATCTCCTCCAACGGGGTCAGCCCCGTCTGCGATCGCGCCTTCTGGTATTCGAGCATCGCCTTTTCCAGCTCCGTCTGAGCATAGCTGTTGCTCGGATCCAGCGTGACCACCTGCTGCAGCTCACCAATCGCCAGCTCGAGCTGGTCGGCCGCCCGGTACTTCTTGGCCTTCTCGAAGTGTTGCTGGGAGGCGCGCAGCTTCGTTCGGCTCAGGGCGATCGTCCACCGGCTGCTCTCGGGGTAGCGGGCGGCGAGCTTGGCGTAGGCCAGGACCGCCTTGTCGTAATCGCCGAACGCCTCGTCCCGCGCGCCCATCCTGCTCAGCTTGTGGGTGACGCATCCGACCGTGCCCGCCAGCGCGAGGCACCCCGCCAGCACGAGCACTGCCCTTACGGTTCCGTTTGAAGCCACCGCTTCCCCCTTCATCGAGATCGTTAAGGCCCGAATTCGACTCGCATGCTCTGGTCCTTGAAGTCCGGATCGACCCAGCCGATGTCGGCCCACTCGACCCCGATGTCCAGCACTCTGAACTTGCCGTCGAGAATCTCCCCTTTCCTGGCGAGCACCATCTTGTCCCCGTCCAGGAAGACGCCGAGCTTCCGTTTCGCCGGCCCGAGAACTCCCATGAACTTGAAGTTCATGGCCGGGCGCTGCTTGGGCGGCGGTCCCTGCGGCCTCGGTGGAGCTGGCGGTGGCGCCAGCGCCTGGGCCTGCGCCTGCTGCTGGGCCTGCGCCTGCCGGTTCTCCTCTTCGATCCGGTTCTGCTCCGCCAGATCTTTCTCCTTGCGGGCCGCGTCCTCCTGCGCACGCAGGGCGTCCTCGGCCGCCCTACGCTCCGCCTCCGTCATCGGAGGGGGTGGAGGAGGTTTGCGCTCGCCGTATTGGAACAGGTTGCGGTCCGGGACCGAGTCTCCCCTCGGCCCGCGCACCACCAGCGGGCTGACGGTGGCGATCCCTTTGAGCGCCCTGACCAGCCCATCGGCGTCGATCGGAGGCAGCGCCCCGACGTCCACTCCACCGGCGGCGCCGCTCGCCGCGCCACCGTAGCGGAGGTAGGCGAAGATCGAGACGCCCAGCATCGCCAGGAGGTACCATTGCCTGCGATTGCCGCCGGTCATGCCCCGCTCCTCATCCTCGACGCCCGCCACCGGCCAGCTCCTGGTCGCTCTGGTCCGGATCGAGGAAGTAGGTCGAGAGCTGGATGGCGAGGCTCAGGATGATGCCGCCTTCCTTCGAGTTGGTCAGCTCGATCTGTTCGACCACGATGAAGTTCGGGTTGCGCTCGATCGTGTCGATGAACTGCCGCAGGTTCTCGTACGAACCGGTGAGCGGCATCGTCGCGCTGAACTTGGTCACCTTGTCCTTCGGGTAGCTCTCGCGCGGATAGGTGATCGTCTCGACGCTGATGTTGAACTGGCGCGCGATCTCGCGGATCTCTCTCTGGAAGCTGATCAGCCTCTCGCGCTTGGTCGAGAGGACCTCGCCGTAGAACCGATCCAGGCTCGCGCGCCCCTCGATCACGCGGTTGAAGTGGTCGCGAAGCCGGCCGACCTCCTGCTCCTTCCTCGACAGCGCGCTGCCGGCCTCGGCGACGGCCTCGTCCAGCGAGGTGACCCGCCGGCCGCGGGGCACGTTCACGACGAAGGCGAAGGCCAGGTTCAGGCCGAGCCAAACGAGAATGAGGACGGTGATCGGGCCCGCCTTCTCGCGCACGTCGAAGTCGGCCAGGTATTTCCTCGTACCGCTCATGGCTTGCCCCCGCTCGGAGCGGAGGCCCTGGCGGGCCGCGCCGGCGGGTTCTGCGCAGCCCAGTCCAACGCGCCCCGGGCCCTCAGAAATGCCTCGAACCCGTGCTTCCTGATGTACTCGTCGTTCGTCAGGCCCGCCTCCGGCCCGCTCTTCGCGGTGAACTTTCCCCGCATGCGCACGAAGCGCTCCTGGCCGAGCGAGTCGATCATCTCCTTGTTGGTCATCTCGCGGGGAGACCTGCCCGTGTGGGACGCGGGCGGCGCGGGAGCGTGGGCCATCTCCCCGGCGGCCCTGTCGCCTCCTTCCGCGCTCGATGGCGGATTCGCCGTCCCGGCGGCCGGTCCCTGCGACGCCGGCGCCTCCGCGGGCGCCTGCGACGCCTCGGCCGGGGGGGCCGCGGCCGCAGGCGTCTCGCCCCCGGCGGCCTGAGCGCCCTGCTCCGCGGGCGATTCGGGCTGGGGGATCCCGGCGGTCGGTGTCGCGGGGGACTCTGAGGCCGCGCCGGCCCTGCCTGCCGGAATGTAATTCATCAGGAGGTTGAAGTTGAGCTCGGTCTTGGTCTCGCGATTGCTCTCGCTGAGGGGATAGACCCCTGTGAAATAGCCCGAAGCGTCGAGCTCCTTTTCGAACTCGTAGAGCGCGTCCGGCGCGCGCGCCAGCCCGTCCACCTGGATGTCGATCCCCTTCGGGCTGATCGTGGGACGGATCGACCGGATCTTGACCTCCGAGGGGGTCAGGTCCTCGAGCCGGTCGAAGAGGCTGGACCAGGAGAAGAGCCTGCTCAGGATCAGCCCGTTTGCGAAGTTGGACTTGCTGTTGAGCGTCGTCAGATCGATCCGGGCGACGTCTCCCTTCATCTTCTCGACCTCGGCGCCGAGCTCCCCGTAGCGAGCGGTCCTCGTGACCAGCTCCTGCTCGAGGCGCGTGATGTCGGTTCCCGTGCGGGCGAAGTCGTAGGCGTTGTACCCGCTGGCCGCGGCCAGGAGCGCGAAACAGCTCCCGAAGACGGCGTAGTAGACGGTGTTGTTCCTGAAAGGACGCCGCGACAGGTTGATCGCCGGTGGCTTCATCATGACGCGGACCTCATGCGCTCCTCCCCAGGGCGGCTCCCACCGCCGGCGCGAGGCGCTGGAGGAGGTCGGCGGCGCGCTCCGGTCCCAGGGCCGTGATCCTCCCGCCGACCTTGACCACCTTGCCCGGATCGATCAGCTCGGGTGGCGCGGCCAGCGGGGCCTGCTCGAAGGCGCCGGTGATCCCATCCGCTTCGTGTCCCACGAGCCGCATGTAGACCCGCGCGAGCGAGGTCCCGCGGAGGCGCTCCTGGTAATACATGAGCGAGGCCTGAACCTCCCGGCGCAGCATGCGCGAGGCCGCCTCGCCGTTTCCTTCCGACGGCGCGCCGGTGGCCTTGCACCGGTAGAAGATCAGTCTCCCGTCGCGGAAGATCATCGCGGTGAAGAACACAGAGGTCGCGTTGAGCATCATGAAGTCGCCGGCGGGGACCTCCCGCTCCGCGACCGATCGGTAGAGGCTGGCCAGGCTGAAGGAGCTCAGGTCGATCAGACCGGCATGGATCCCCTGCTTCGTGAAAATCGACTCGTGCTCCTCCACGCTGGCGGACGGGATCAGGACCGCCAGCAGCGTGTACCCCGGGGCCGCGCCTCCATCGGCCTCCATCCCCGGCATCACCTGGTAGTCCACGGTCGCCTCTTCCACCTTGAAGGGGACCGCCTTTTTCATTTTCCATCGCACCAGATCGAGCACCTCACGGCGCGTCCTGGGGAGGTCCTCGAATGGCAGCAGCGCGACGCGCGCCAGGTGATCGGGGAGCACCACCGAGATCGCGCGGGTCTTGATCCCCTCCCTCTGGAGCGAGCCGGACACCATCGCCCGCAGCCTGTCGGGAGCCCTGACGCGGGCCTTGAACGCCTCGCTGTCGAGAATCTCAGGAGCGACATCGATGGTGTCGTACGACGTGAGATTCCACTTCTTTTCCTTGTCCCGCGTGAGGCGGGCCAGGGCGAGCTGCGTCGCCCCGATGTCCATCGCCACGGGCGGGTAGGAGACCATCAGTCCGCCGCCCGAGAGGTCGGCCGGCGAACGCGGTGTCATCCACCGCGGCAGCTTGAGGCTCTTGATGTCGAAGCTCAGAAGGCTACTGGACAAAGGTCACCTTGTTGATCTCGCGCAGCGTGGTGAGCCCATTGAGGGCCTTCTCGACGGCCGACTCGCGCAGGAACATCATCCCCTCTTCCTTGGCCGCGCGCTTGATCTCGGCCGCGGACTTGCGGGCCAGGATCAGCTCGCGGATGTTGTCGCTCAGGTCGAGGATCTCGGCGATCGCGGTGCGGCCCTTGAACCCGGTCCCGTTGCAGTCGATGCAGCCTCGCCCCTCGAAGAAGGGGTGGTCGGCGTACTCCTGGGCCCCCAGACCCGATTCCTCCAGCACCTTCGCCGAGACCTTGATCTGGCGCTTGCACTCGCCGCAGACTTTCCGCACCAGCCGCTGCGCCAGGACGCAGTTGAGCGCGGAGACGAAGTTGTAGACCTCCACCTTCATGTTGAGGAAGCGGCCCAGGACGTCGACGACGTTGTTGGCGTGCACCGTGGTGAAGACCAGGTGCCCCGTCAGGGCCGACTGCACCGCTATCTGGGCGGTCTCCTCGTCGCGGATCTCGCCGACCATGATCTTGTCGGGATCGTGCCGGAGGATCGAACGCAGGCCGCGGGCGAAGGTGAGCCCCTTCTTCTCGTTGACCGGAATCTGCGTGATACCGGGTAGCTGGTACTCGACCGGGTCCTCGATGGTGATGATCTTGTCCTCGTCCGACTTGATCTCGGAGAGCGCGGCGTAGAGCGTGGTGGTCTTGCCCGAGCCGGTGGGCCCCGTCACGAGGAACATCCCATAGGGCTCGGTGATCTGGCGCCGCAGGATCTTCAGATCGCGCGCCTCGAAGCCCAGGACATCGAGCCGCAGCACGCGGAACTCTTCGTTGGCCGATTCCTTGTCCAGAATTCGGATGACGGCGTCCTCGCCGTGCACCGAGGGCATGATCGAGACGCGGAAGTCGATGGTGCGCCCCTTGAGCTTCATCTTGAAGCGCCCGTCCTGCGGGATGCGCTTCTCGGAGATGTCCAGCTCCGACATGACCTTGATGCGCGAGATGATCGTGGAGTGGAACTGCTTGTCGATGGGGTCCATCGCCTGGTAGAGGACTCCGTCGATGCGGTACTTGATCACCACCTCGCGGTCCCGGGTCTCGATGTGGATGTCGGACGCCCTCCTCTGCAGGGCGTTGAAGATCGTGGAGTCGACCAGCTTGATGATCGGCGATGCGTCGGAGGTCAGCTTCTCGATGGTGAGCTGCTCCTCACCCTCCTCGTCCTCCCGGATGAGCTGGACCTTGAACTCCTCGGTGGCTTCCTCCAGCACGCGCTGGCCCGACTCGGACTTCTTGAGGATCTCCTGGATGGCGGAGCGCGTGCCGACCATCACCTCGATGGTCCGGCCCAGCAGCAGCTCCAGCTCGTCGATCATCAGGACGTCGGATGGATCCGAAACCACGCAGAGCAGGGAATTGCCGCGCACCTTGTAGGGCACGAAGTTGTAGCGGAACATCATGTCCACGGGTATCGACCGGAACAGGTCGTTGTCGATCGTGAACTGGGCGACGTCGACGAACTCCAGACCGAGCCGCGCCGCCAGCCGCTGCGCGTGCAGCTCCTCGGAGAAGACCTCGGCCTCTCCGGGCCCGGAGACGGAGTCGGTCGTCTCCTCGGTCGGCTGCACCGCGTTCTCGGGGTCCTCTGAATCTCTCTTGATCATGCGCGTGCCCTCAGGCCGAAGCCGCCGCGGAGGCCCGTATCAGGGGCAGGTAGATCGCCAGGATCATCGTCGCCACGACGAGACCCATGAAGATGAGCATCGCCGGCTCCATCAGGGCGACGATCGTCGTCAGCTCGGAATCGATCTCCTCGTCGTAGAAGTTGGCCACGTTGGTGAGCATCTCCTCCATGGCGCCGGTCGATTCGCCGACCTTGATCATCTCCACCGACATGTCGGTCATCAGGCCGGTCTTCTCCAGCGACTCCCAGAGCGGGTGCCCCTCGCGGACCTTGCGCGCCACCGCCAGCATCTCCTTCTCGAAGGCGCGGTTGCCCACCGCGCGCGCGGAGATCTCCAGTGACGTGACGAGCGGGATTCCCCCCTGCACCAGGGTCCCCAGGGTCCGGCAGAAACGGGAGATGGCGTACTTGATGAAGATGCGGCCCGCCACTGGCAGGCGCATCTTGCGGTAGTCCCACGCCGTGGCCCCCTTCTCCGATTGCTTGTACAGGACGAGACCGGTGATCGCCAGGGCCACCGCGGGCGCGATGAACAGGAGGTACGAGCGGAACGTGCCGGCGACCCACAGGAGAGCCAGGGTCAGGGCCGGCAGCTCGGCGTGCATCCCTTCGAAGAAATCCTGGAACTTCGGCAGGATGAAGACCAGGAGGAGCACGACCAGACCGATGGCCATCGTGCAGAGGATCGCCGGGTAGATCATCGCCGAGACGACCTTCTTGCGCAGCGCCATGACGGTCTTGGTGTAGCTGATGTAGCGCTTGAGCACGCTGACGATCTCGCCCGAGCGCTCGCCGGAGGCCAGCGAGGAGGCGTAGAGCCTTGGGAACACGTCGCCGTGGGAATCGAACGCCTCCGACAGCGAGGCGCCGCTCTTCACCTGGTCACGGATGTCGCCGAGGATTCCCTTGAAGAGCTGGTTCTTGCGCCGCTCGATCAGGATGTCGAGGCTCGAGATGATCGGCAGGCCGGCGCTGATGAGCGAGGCCAGCTCCTGGTTGAAGACCAGGAACTCCTTGGCCGCGATCTTCTTGCGCCGGAAGGCCGAGAAATCCAGCAGCGCCGCGGCCGCGGCCTTCTTCCGGATCGAGAAGACGAGGAAGTCCTGGGTCTCGAACTGGCGCCTCAGGTCGTCCTCGGTCTGCGCGGAGTAGGTGCGCTCGACCACCTGACCGGTCGACGTGCCCAGCTTGCAGATGAAGTCGGCCATCGCCTAAGGCTCCTGCGAGGTGGCGGTCACGGAGACGAAGAGCGCCTGGCGCGAGTCCTGGCTGCTTGTGGCCCCCAGCACCGTGGTGACGCCGGCCTTCAGGTTCAGCACGAGATCCAGGATCGTGTTGACGGGACGCGGCTGGCCTTCCGCCCCGCGGCGGATCTTCTCGAGCGCGAACCTCTCCACCCGGATGACACCGATCCGCGGCGACACGGAGCCCACCTCGAACCGCACCCGGTACTCGTCCCCCAGGGCGACCGAGCCGGTCTCGTTCTCGGCGGTGACCACCGCGGCGCTGCCGATTGGCGTGATGACGCCCCACTTCGTGACGTCCTGGATGACCGACGGCGGGACCCCCATGCGTCTCTGGGGCTTCTCCTGCGGGGTCCCCTCCTCCGCGCGCATGAGCTGCACCACCAGCTTGACGGCGCGCGGCGGCAGGTCGAACTCCGTCATCAGCTCGTCGAGGCGGGCCAGGATCTCGGAGGTGTCGGTCACCGTGACCGACTTGATCTTCGGGTGCACCGCGTACGACCCGCGGTCGCTGATGACGGGCTGTATCAGCGCGACGATCTCGTCCACGCCCCGGTAGTGGGCCGTGTAGGTTCTCGAGACCAGTGGTGGTTCCTGGGCCGGGGCGGGGTGCGCGAAGGCCGCGACCAGAAGGAGCGCGCAGGCGACGCGAGCGACGCGCTGGCTCACAGCTCGATCCCCGCGTCCACGATCAGCACCAGCTCGGTGAGGCGTCCCGGGCCGGCGGCCCCTTCGAGGGTCGCGGCGGCCGGCTGGTCGTAGTAGTTCATGGTGTAGATCTGCACCTCGCGTGAGCCTTCGGTGCGCACCCGCTCGACCGTCTGGGGGAGCGGCGCGGCGGCGCTGTGTCGCTCCGGAGGAGGCGGTGTGACGGTCGTCCGGCCCGCCATGGCCACGGGGACCGGTTCGGCGCGGCGCACGAGGTAGCGGGTGGCGATCAGCCCGACCGAGGTGACGACGATCGCGAGCGCGGCGGCGCTCAGCCACTTCCGGCGCGCCAGGCGCCGCGTCTCCTCACGCTCGATCCCTTCCCGGATCGCCGGCCAGAACCCCTCCCAGGTCGCCTCCGGGCGCTCCTGGTCGGCCAGCGGCGCGAAGAGCTGAAGCGGATCGCGCTCGGAGGCCTTCTGGAAACAGGCGGGGCAGCGGTGGATGTGAAGGCGCATCCCGCGGCGCTCAGGGGGCGGCACCTGACCGAGCAGGTAGGAATCGAGATAGGCGTTGACCCGGTCGCAGTCGAAGATCTCGGTCGAGCCGCGGCTC
This sequence comes from Candidatus Polarisedimenticolia bacterium, assembly GCA_036505635.1. GTDB lineage: Bacteria > Acidobacteriota > Polarisedimenticolia > JACPZX01 > DASXTC01 > DASXTC01. The sequence goes on along the minus strand of DASXTC010000028.1, from coordinate 11,537 downwards.
ATCTGCTCGGGCCTCTGAGGTACTCAGGGTAATGGCGCCGGAGCCCTTCCTGAAGGATCCGGCGCGCCTGCATCAGGTGGTTTCTCACGGTGGAGGTCCGTATCCCCAGGATCTTCGCGATCTCATCGGTCGGCACCCCTTCGATCTCCTTCAGCGTGAAGACCGCGCGCTGCGCCGGGGCCAGCTCGGCCGCCAACCGGTTGAAGATCCGACTCAGCTCCGCCCGCATCAGCCCCGCGTCGGCGCCCGGCAGGACCGCGGCGGGCAACGCTCCCGCCTCGTCATCGGAGGGGGGCGCGACCAGACGCGGCCCGCGCTGCGCCTTGCGGTAGGAGTCGATCGCCAGGTTCACCACGATCCTGAAGAACCAGGGGTCGAAGCGTGAGTTCTCGTCGAAGCTCCTCAGCGAGGACCACAGTTTGATGAAGGCCGTCTGCGCGATGTCCTTCGCGTCGTCCTCGTTGCCGGCGATGTTGAAGGCAATCCGGAAAGCCCGTTCGCGCTTGAGCCCGACCAGCAGCTCGAAGGCCTGATGGTCTCCGCGCCGCGCGCGCCGGATCAGCTCGCGTTCATCCACCATTCCTGTTCCGGCTCCGGGTCGAAGGGCCCGGCGGATTCACGCACGCGCGTTGCGGTTCATCCCCCAGTACGAAGCATGGAGGGCGGGCGTCTAGTCGCATCATTCCGCCGGGAGGCGTGAATGACGAAACCCTTAATCTAGTCAATCATTTACGGGGCGTCAACGCAGGAGGAGATCTTTCGGCCGGCCATTCATCTGAAGTGATCGAAGCCGGCGATGGCCAGGGGGCGCTCCCGTCCCGAAGGCTCGGCCATCCTCAGGCCCCCGGTGGCTCCCGTGATGCGGCCGATCGTCAGGGCGCCGGTCCTCGCGAGCAGACGTTGCTTCGCGGCCGGGACCGTGAAGAGCAGCTCGTAGTCCTCTCCCCCGTGCAAAGCCAGATCGAGCGGGCTGACATGGAGCGCGCCTCCGACCGCCCGGGCGCAGTCGGCGATCGGGATGGCGGGGGCAAGCAGGCGCGCCCCCACATCGGAGGCCCGAGCCAGACGCGACAGGTCGATCGAGAGCCCATCGGAGAGATCGATTGCCGACGAAGCGATCCTCTTCTCGAGGAGCAGCCGCCCCAGACGCAGGCGGGGCCGGGGATCCAGGTGGCTTCGCAGAGCTTCCAGGGCCCGCACGGGGAGGAGCGCCGGAGCGCCGGCCGGTCGCGCGGCCCCCACCAGCGCCCGGCGCCGCCCGTCGAGCCTCGCCCGCCATCCCGACTCGAGCAGCCGCCGCCCGGCGGCCGAGCCTCCCAGGGGGCCGCTCACGCAGATGGCGTCACCCGGGGCCGCCCCCGTTCTCGTCAGCGCCCGCGTCCCGCGCCCGGCCCGTGCGGTGCCGAGGAGCGTGATCGAGATGACCAGGGGTCCGGGCGACGAGGAGGTGTCGCCGCCGATCAGATCGACGCCGTGCTCCCTGGCCGAGGAGGCCATCCCTTCCACGAGATCGTCGAGGAACCGGGCGGGAAGATCGTCGGGGATCCCGAGCGTCAGGAGGAACGCCGCGGGGCGCCCTCCCATGGCGGCGACGTCGCTCAGGTTGACCGCAAGCGCCTTGCGGCCCAGCAGGTAGGGTGGCTCACCGCGGCGGAAGTGGCGCGACTCGATCAGGCAGTCGGTGGTGAGGAGAAGGGGGCCGTGGCGGGGATGGAAGAGCGCCGCGTCGTCGCCGATCCCCTCCGGCGCCGGGGGCGTCACGCCACGAAACCTCCGCCGGAGCTCCTCGATGAAGCCTCGTTCCCCGAGCCGCCTCAGGTTCACGCGGCTCAGGGTATCACGTGGAGGCGGCGATCAGTCGCGCGGGGAGGCGTGGATGACGGCGACCCGATGCGGCTTCTTCCCTCGGGCGCTCGCGCCCTTCGGCTCGTGCCCCTGACGTCCGGCGCCCGGCTCGCGGGCGCCGGTGCGCCGATCCGCGAGCGCCGCCTTGAAGACCTCGTCCACGCTCTCCACGAAGATGAACTTGAGGTTCTTCCTCATGTCGGCGGGGATCTCCTCCAGGCTTCGCCGGCACAGCTCGGGCAGTATGAGCGAGGTGATCCCGGCCCGCTTCGCGGCCAGGATCTTCTCCTTGATTCCGCCGACGGGCAGGACCTGGCCCCTAAGCGTGATCTCGCCGGTCATCGCGACGTCGTGACGCACCGGGCGACCCGACACCGCCGAGAACATCGCCACCGCCATCGTGATTCCCGCCGAGGGGCCGTCCTTCGGGATCGCACCCTCCGGCACGTGCACGTGAATGTCATGGGTCTCGAAGAACTTGTCGGGGATGCCGAGCCACTGGGCCCGCGCCCTCGCGTACGAGAGGGCGGCCTGCGCCGACTCCCGCATGATCTCGCCGAGCTGGCCGGTGAGCATGAGCAGGCCGCGGCCCCGCATCGTGGTGGCCTCGATGAAGAGGATGTCCCCACCGGCGGCCGTCCAGGCGAGGCCCGTGGCCACGCCCACGCGGTTGGCCTTGAGCGATTCCTCGGGAAGGATGCGCGGGGCGCCCAGGAACTTCTCGACGTTGACGGCGGTGACATCCAGGCGTCCCTTCTGATCCCCCTCGGCCACCTTGCGCGCCACCTTGCGGCAGATGGTCGCCAGCTCCCGCTCGAGGTTGCGCAGCCCCGCCTCCCGCGTGTAGGCGGAGATCACGCGCGATACGGCCTGCTGCTGAAACTCGATGTTGGATCCCTTCAGCCCGTTCTCCTTGACCTGCTTGGGGATGATGTGACGCCTCGCGATCTCGATCTTCTCCTCCTCGGTGTAGCCGCTCAGGCGGATGACCTCCATCCGGTCGAGGAAGGCGGGCTGGATCGGCTCGAGCATGTTCGCCGTCGCGATGAACAGCACGCTGGACAGGTCGTAGGGGACGCCGAGGTAGTGGTCGCGGAAGGTGTTGTTCTGCTCCGGGTCGAGCACTTCCAGGAGGGCCGATGAGGGATCGCCCCGGTAGTCGGCGCCCAGCTTGTCGACCTCGTCGAGCATGAAGACGGGGTTGATCGAGCCGGCCTGGTGCATCCCCTGCATGATCCGGCCGGGCATCGAGCCGACGTACGTGCGGCGGTGCCCGCGGATCTCGGCCTCGTCGCGCACCCCGCCCAGAGAGATGCGCACGAACTTGCGCCCCAGGGCGTGCGCGATCGACCGGCCCAGCGAGGTCTTGCCGACGCCCGGTGGCCCGACGAAGCACAGGATCGGCCCCTTCATGTCCTTGTTGAGCTTGCGCACCGAGAGGTACTCGAGGATGCGCTCCTTGATCTTCTCGAGACCGAAGTGGTCGTCGTCGAGGATCTTCCGGGCCTTCTTGATGTCGAGGTTGTCCTTGGTGTGCTTGCTCCACGGGATCTCGACCATCCACTCCAGATAGTTGCGCACGGTGGCCGTCTCGGCGCCGTCCGGCTGCATCCGCTCGAGCTTGCCGACCTGCCGCTCGACCTCCTCGAGGACCTTGGGGGGCATCTTCGCCTTGGCGATCTTCTCGCGGAGCTGCTGGACTTCCTCGGCCAGCTCGTTTCCCTCGCCCAGCTCCTGCTGGATCGCCTTCATCTGCTGGCGCAGGAAGAACTCGCGCTGGGAGCGGTCGATCTCCTCGCGGGCGTGAGTGTTGATCTCCTGCTGCATCGTCAGAAGGTCGATCTCCTTGTTGACGAGGTCGTTGACCTTTTTGAGGCGGGCGATGGGATCGATCGTCTCGAGGATCTCCTGGGCGTCCTCGATCTTCATCTCGACGTTTGAGGCCGCCAGGTCCGCCAGCCGCCCCGGAGCCTCCAGGTTGGAGGCGACGACCATCACCTCGGAGGAGATCGACTTGCCGAGCGACACGCTGCGCTCGAGAGACTTCTTGACGGAGCGCAGCAGCGCCTCCTGCTCGAGGCTCCCGACGGTCGCGGGCTCGGCGATCTTCTCGATTCCGGCCAGCGTGAACTCGCGTCCATCCTGAAATTCAGTCACCCTGGCGCGCGCCACGCCCTGCACCAGCACGCGAATCCGGTTGTCCGGGAGCTTGAGCATCCGCATGATGACCGCCACGGTCCCGATCCGGTAGAGATCCCTCGAGCCCGGTTTTTCGACCTCCTTCTCCTTCTGGGCGCACAGGAGGATCATCCGGTTGCCGGCCAGCGCGTGGTCGACGGCCGAGATCGACCGCTCGCGGCTCACGGAGAGCGGCACGATGATGAACGGGTAGACGACGAGGTCCCGCAGCGGCAGGACGGGCAGCTTGTCGGGTATCTTGAGCTGGTCCTCAGCGCGGCCCGGCTCGACGTTCATTTGCGACCCTCCCGCGCGGTGACCGGGATGGCGACCTCTTCGCCGCGCCGGTTGGAGACCTTGGGGAAGAACACCTTGAGCACGCCGTCGCCCAGCTCTGCGGCCGCGTCGCGCGTGTTGATCGGCATCCCGAGCGGGACGACGCGGCGGAACCTGCCGTTGACGCGCTCCACGACGTGATACTTGATCCCCTTGCCCTGGCGCTGCTCGGGGGGGCGCTCACCCGTGATGATCAGCGAACCGCCAAGGGCGCTCACCTTGAGAGACTCCAGCGGGACCCCTGGAAGCTCGCAGGTCACCACCAGCCCGTCGCCGTTGCGGCAGACGTCCACGCTGGGAATCCAGGAGGTGCCGGCGATCTGCCCCTTCTCGTCCCGCATCTGGACGAGCACGTCGAACATCTTGTTCATCTCGCTCTGGATGCGGGCGATCTCCAGGTAGGGGCCGAAACTGTGCTCCATGGACCCTCCAGACCGATGGCTTCCCTGACCAATATTGTGGGCCGGCGCCGGGTGCGCAACTCCCCCCTCGCAGGGGGTCCCCTACTTGCTCTCCTCAGCCTGCTTCTGGTCCAGCAGCCCCTTGAGCTCCTCCAGGAAGTCCTTGGCCTCCTCGAAGCGACGGTAGACCGAGGCGAACCGGACGTAGGCCACCTTGTCCAGCTCCCGCAGCCGCAGCATCACGTGCGCCCCGACCCGATCGGTCGTCAGCTCCTTGTCGGGGCTGTCCTGGAGCATCGACTCGATCTCATCGGCAATCGCATCGAGGGCCTTGACCGGCACCGGGCGCTTCTCGCAGGCCTTGATCAGGCCGTTCATGAGCTTCTGGCGGTCGAAGGGCTCCCTGCGGCCATCCCTCTTGAGGAGGCGGAACGAGATCTCCTCGATCCGCTCGTAGGACGTGAAGCGGCGGGTGCACTGGAGACACTCGCGGCGCCTCCTGATGACCAGCCCCTCCTTGCCTTCCCGGGAATCGACGACCTTGTCGTGCAGGTGTCCGCAGAAAGGGCACTTCACCGCGACGCCCCCATGACGCGGGGCGTCTTGTCGGAAGCGGCCAGTTGCCCTCCCGCCTCCGCCTCCCGCGTGATCCGCAACAGGCTCCTGATGTCCAGGCCTTCCCTCCACAGGAGGGCAAGGCCGATGAGGATGACCGGCGCGATGGCGAAGGCGTGGGTCACGAGGATCGTGGCCGCCGCCCGGTTGGCCTCCACGCCGAAGACCCCTTCCAGGCCGAGCTGGCCCGCGTACTCGTAGGACCCCACCCCGCCCGGCGTGGGCACGGCGATCCCTATCGAGAGAAGCCCCATCATGAGCAGCGAGTCGGCAAAGCCGATTGGAAGGTCGAAGGCTTTCAAGGAAGCCCAGATCGAGCCGGTGATCACGAGCCAGATGGCGATCGACTGCATCCAGGCGAGGACGAAGACCCAGCCGCTCTTCACCGCGTCGAAGCCCCCCATGAACGAATGAAGCAGGCGCGGCAGGAAGGAGCCGGAGAGGGACGGGTGCGCGTCGAGCCAGTGGAACAGGCGGTGGCGGAAGTGCACCATGAGGTAGAGCGCGGGAAAGGCGGCCAGCGTCACCGCGCCGAAGAGGAGCCCACCCTGTCTCACCTGGTGCATGTCGAGGGCTCCAGTCCCCGCGGCGGGCGGATCGAACAGGAAGATCAGGTAGACGCCGAAGAGGAACGCCACGCTGAGGAAGTCCATCAGGCGCTCCAGCACGCACGTGGCCACGGTGGAGGACTTGCTGATGCCCTCCCGCTGGGCGAGCATCAGCGGGCGCAGGACCTCCCCGACGCGGAAGAAGGCGAAGCTGATCAGGTACCCCACCGACGTCGTGGAGAAGAGGTTGTAGAAGCCGATCCGTCCCTTCATCGGCGTCAGCAGGATTCGCCAGCGGTAGCTGCGCAGCGTCAGGTGGACGAGCTGGAACCCCACGGCGACGGCGAGCCAGAGAAAGTCGGCCTGCCCCATGTACCGGACGACCTGGCCGATGTGCAGCTTGCGGAAGAAGAGGTAGAGGAAGAGGGCGGCCAGCACAAAGCTGAGGGTGATCCTCAGGCCGCGTTTGATCATGCTCAGGCCGCTTGTGTCCAGGAGGTGAGGGACATGGGAAAACCCGCGAGCCGCGCTCGGTTCAGTTCGACACCGTACTACAGCGGCTCGGGGAGGGTCAATCCATCCTCGGGACGCCTCGGCCTTGCGCCGACGGCAGCGCCGGGCTCACCCTCACGGTCCGGTGGCGCTTGAGCATCACCATGCCGGGAGACATCCCGCGTCCCTTGCGGACGTGGCGGCGGAACGTCACGTGCACGTCCATGTCTCCCGTGCCGCCCCCTTTGCTGAAGTAGGCGGCGATGGCGGCGGCCTCCAGCACCGTGGCATCGGGAAGCGACGGCAGCCGGCGCGGGTTGCGCACGATGACGTGGGCTCCTGCGTGCCCCGCCGCGTGCAGCCACAGGTCGTGCGGCGCCGCCACCTTGAAGGTGAGGTGATCGTTCTCGGAGGCCGTCCTGCCCACCAGCACCGTGAAGCCCTCGCGCGTGAGGAACTCCTTCACCTTGACGTACTCGGCCTTCCGTCCCACCTCGGCGCGCTCCGCTTTGCGGAAAGCGCGCACGATCCCCGCGTCCTGAAGCTCCCGCTCCACCGCCTCCAGCTCCACGCGGGTGCGGGCCTGCTCCACCCGCTCGGCGGAATCCCCCACCGCCTCCAGGCGAGCCCTGAGCCTCTCGAGCCTCGCGGGGAGCAGCTCCCGCGCGCGGGCGCCGCGCCGGGCCGACTTGAAGTAGCGCTGCGCGTTGCCCTTAAGATCGAGCCTCGGATCGATGGGGATCTCCACGATACGCTCCTCCGGATCGTAGTGGTCCACGACACGCACGACGTCCCCTTCCTTGCGCGCCGCGTGCAGACCGGCGAGGATCAGCTCGCCTCGGCGGCGATCTTCATGGCCCGAGCGCTCCGCCTCCGCCAGCTCCTCCTCGAGCACCGAGATCAGGTCGGTCGTCCGGCGCCCCTCCCGCCGCAGCAGGGCGGCCAGAGACTGGTGCACCGTCTCGTAGAGCATGTTCCTCAGCAGGCAACCGGTCGCGGCCTCCTCCGCCTCGTTGACGCTGGCGAAGGAGGTGGCCGTCAGCCCCGTCGCGTGGCTCAGGGGAAAGGGGAAGGCGAAGAGGTTGCGCGAGGTGAGCGCGAGCGATTCCGGAAGCTCCAGCGGCGGCGCGGGGCTGTAAAGGACCGCGTCGTACCTCCCCCCGGCCGCGCGATCGAGCAGCGTCGCCGGGTCGCGCTCCCGGGCGAGCAGCGGGCTCATGCCGGGCCAGGGATCCGGGAAGCCCGCCACCGGCGGCGGTGGCTGGTATAGGCCCCCCACGACAGGCTGGCGGAACTCGCCGTGATGAGTGCGCGCGAAACGGAGGATGCGATCCTGTCCGTCCAGAAGCAGGAGGTTCGAGGCCTTGCCCATCAGCTCGACGATCAGAGTGCGGCCTTCGTCGAGATGGATTCTCACGAGGCGTTCGTCCGCGGGCTTGCTCACGGAGAGGACCGCGCGCCCGGCCAGCTCGCGGGTCAGCTCGACCGCCAGCTCCGTGGTTGTCGCCGGGGCCCTGATGCCTCGCGCCAGATGCAGGGTCGAGAGCCGGGGATGGATCGCGATGTGGACCCGGGGGAAGGGCGGGTCGCCGAATCGAATGAGAAAACGGCTCGCCTCTATCTGGATGACGTCGGAGACGCGCGAGCCGGTGAGCGCGGCGCCCAGCTCCGAGACGACCGCCCGCATGACGATGGGATCCACGCTCAGCCCCCGCAGTGACCCGTCGAAAGCCTTATGGGACGTGGGTTTCGTCTTGACGTGGGCCGGACCTGGCCGTATATGAAGGCCAGACAGGCGCGGGGGGTTCTTGGCGTCCGCATCAATGGGGATCGGGCGTCAAGAGGGAAGGACTCTCCGAGTCTGTCGGGACTCATCCTTCACTCAGGCCCGGCGGGCGGTCGATCCTTCCGCCGGGCCCTTCTCTTTGCGGGGCGCCCCGTCCCCCGCGCCGGCCGCCGGGTGTCTCTCCACCAGCAGGACCATGATCCGCCTCCCCTTCATCCGTCTCACGGTGAAGGTGAAGTGGTCGTCCGAGACCGAGTCCCCCTCGGCCGGCACCCGATCGAAGAGCTTGAGCACGTAGCCGCCGATGGTGTCGACTTCCGGGTCCTTGATCCGCACGCGGACCCTGCGGCCGAACTCGGGTACCGTCATGCTCGCCCGCACCCAGAAGACTCCGCGGCGCACCCTCCTGAAGACGCGCACCGGCCGGTCGAACTCGTCGGAGAACTCCCCCACCATCTCCTCGAGCAGATCCTCGAGCGTGATCACGCCGGCGGTGCCGCCGTACTCGTCCACGACGATGGCGAGGTGGACCTTTCTGGCCTGCAACTCGCGCACGAGCTGCCGCGCGCGCATCACCTCCGGCACGAACAGGGCGGGCCGCGCCATCTCGCGCACCGTGGCCGAGGGGCTGAGGCCGAACCGCCCCGCGAGCAGGTCCTTCGCGTAGAGCACGCCCCGGATCTCGTCGAGGCTCTCGCCGTAGACGGGGATGCGCGAGTGGCGGCTGCCGCGGATCGACTCGAGGGCCTCCTCAACGGTGGCCGTCTCGCGGATCGCGAGGATGTCGGGCCGGGGCACCATCACCTGCCTGACCTGGAGATCGCCCAGGCGGAAGGCCGCCTCGATCATCTCGGTCTGGGCCGGCTTGAGCACTCCTTCCCGCCGGCTGATCTCGATCAGGGTCCGGAAGTCCTCCTCGCTCAGCGGCGCGGGCCCCCCGGCGGTCGACGCCCGGGATCGCCGGTTCTCCGTCAGGAGCGCGGCGAGCCGGGCCACCGGCGCCGCCACGGGGCGCACCAGAGAGAGGAAGAACCAGACCGGCCGCGCCAGGCGCAGCGCCGCCCTCTCGGGAGCGTTGACGGCGAGCGACTTGGGGAAGAGGTCTCCCACAAGCACCAGGAGCGCGGACGTGATTGCGACCCCGATCATCACCGAGACGTTCGCGGAGAACGTCGTTCCCTGGTACCTTCGCGTGAGGATCGCCGCCAGGTTCGAGGTCCCGACGCTCGCCAGCTCGATCCCGAGGATCACGCTGACCAGGAAGACCCTGGGGTCCCTGAGCGCCTCGGCAATCACTCGGCCGGGCCCGGGTCTTTCCTTGAGAAGGCGCTCGACCCGCCAGGGACGGAGGCTGAAGAAGGCCGTCTCGGTGGCGGAGATCGCCGCCTGGAGGGCCAGGAGGCCCATGAGGATGACCAGTAAGGACAGGGTGCTCATCATGTCATCGGCCCGGCGCCGCTGAAAAAAGAAAGGGCGACCCCGAACCGGGCCGCCCTTGACAGCATCGAATTCAACCGGAGCTTCAGTGGTCCGACACGCCCCGGGTCGCGACCGAGACGGCCTTGTCCACCTTCGCCTCGATCTGATCCTCGGGCACGTTGGCCACTTCGGCGATCTCGCTCACGATAAGGTACTTCGATTTATCGAGCATCTTCCTCTCGCGGTACGAGAGGTTTTTGCTCTTGCTGAGGTAGCTCAGGTTCTTGAGGACCCTCGCCACCTCGAAGATGTCGCCCGTCCTCATCTTGTCGGAGTTCTCCTGGAAGCGCCCCTTCCAGTCGCTGGTGATCTCCACCTTGCCGGAACGCAGCACCTTGAAGACCTTCTCGACGTCCTTCTTGGAAAGGACCTTTCTCAGGCCCACATGGTGTGTGTTGGTCGTCGGGACGAGGACGGTGCTGTCGTTCGCCAGGATCCTGAGCTGATAGAAGGTATTGTCGATTCCCGAGCTCGACGCATCCATGATCTGCTCGATCACACCCACGCCATGATTCGGATAGACGACTTTGTCTCCGATCTTGAACTGCACGGTAACCTCCATCGAACGCGTCGTTCCTTGCGCCCGAACTCGATTCCATTAAGAATCAACGGGTTATTCTAGTGCAATGACCGCGTGATGTCAATGAATCCATGCGGTTTCCCGACTATCCGGCCCGACCTGGCACTGTGCGGGGCGGCCTGTCAGGGGGAGCGCTTGAGCGGCGGGGGTTCGTGCGTAAGGTCCTGTCAGCTTGATCCTTAGGAGTATCGGCTCTATCTTTCTGGCCGTGACCGACCTGAAAAGTTCCCTCCTGCGGATTATGGACCACAAGGACCATTGGGCCTGGCCCATCCTGGGGGGCCCGACCGCCACCCTCGAACAGCTCAAGCTCCACTTCCAGCAGGAATTCGAGGTCTACGTGCGGGATTTCCCCATCCTCGTGAGCCGGATCCATTCGCGGTGCCCGGTCGACGAGGTCCGGCGTGACCTCGCCGAGAACATCTACGAGGAGGAGACGGGGGGGCTGTCGGGCACCGGTCCGCACCCGGAGCTGTTCCTTTACATGATGCAGGGGCTCGGGTTTGACAAACGCGAGTTCCGCAATGTGAAGCCCCTCCCCGAGAGCCGGAAATACCGTGAATGGCTGGACCAGGCCACGAGCCAGATGCCCTGGGTCGTGGGGGCGGCCGTCGTCACGATCTTCGTCGAAGGGAGCGTCCACGAGCGCCGCGAGATCACGCAGCACCCCCTGAGGCCCGCGCCGGCCCCCGATGAGGCCGAGCGGGCGATCCTGCGTGACAACCCGCTCGTCAGGTATCACGGCCTCGACCCGCGCTACCTGAAGCTCAAGCGGGCGCACGCTCGCGTGGAGGACGGCCATCGCCGCGCCGCCTGGCGGACCGTCCTGGAGCACGCGAAGACCGGCGGCGACCAGATGCTCTGCGTCGAGGCTCTCGAGCGCAGTCTCGAGCTGTGGCAGGCCTACCGGGATGGGGTGGCGCGCGCCGCCGGAATCACACCCGACTCGCGCCGCTCGCCGCGGCGGTCGGAGCGCCGACCGTCCTAGGAGTGTGTCCGAGTAATGGCTCGGGTCGCGTTGCGAGCGCCGCGGGGTCGGATCCGAGGAAGCGCGACGAAGTCGATGCGAGACATCGTCGAGGAGCGCTGACGAAGGAGATGGCCCCGCGCCGCCGCAACCCTGTGGGCGCACCGGGGTCGCGGCCTCATCCATCGTCGCTCGTCGTCGACGACCACTCGGGTCGACTTCCTCCTCGCTCCTTGGCTGCGGCTCGCGAGCCCCGTGCGCGCGGCCCAAGCCATTACTCGGACACACTCCTAGGGAAGCTCACTCCGGG
>DASXTC010000027.1:0-22378 GCA_036505635.1 Candidatus Polarisedimenticolia bacterium | reverse complement strand
GGAGTAGATTCTGAGAAAGAGGTCTGACTCCTCATGCTCGAAAAACCGTCGAGTCGCATAAGCACAGAGATCGGCGAGTTGAATCATCGACGTGAGTGCGCTATCCACGAAGAGCGGAGTCTCAACCACTCGATCCAGTCTCCGCCACATCGTTCCGTCACGATGATACTTGCGCATCGCATCGGTGAGACGCTGCGCTACAGTTTGGTTATTGTCCTGAACCAGGAGTCCGTAGAGCCCCTTCGTGGAAGCGAGGAACGTGTTGAAGCGTGTTACTACCTGCTCGAACGCAAAGTCGAAACCGGGAACGCCCGCCGTGCGGCGCTTGTCCTGAGCGTCCGCGAACGCTCGTGCATCCTTCCGGGAGCCGATCAGAGTCGCGAGATCCTCCAGACAGTTCCTGCGCTCGACACGAGTCAGGTGGACATAGGCTTCCGTCTTTCGGTAGTTCTTCAGCAGAGCTCCCTGCTTTTCTCTGGTCCGGGGACGCGAGAGATTCAAGGCCCGTACACCCAAGACGGCGCGCCGGCGGTCGGGCCAGGGCAAATGATCGAAACCAGGGACTGTCGCTTGTTCAGGATAATCGCGGGCCATCCAAGCCGTGTGGACCTCCTCTTTCTGTAGTCCGTACTTGGCCTTGGCCTCGACGACTCTTAGGTCCTTCACCTTCCACGTGTCCGCGGGGATAGCAAGGCCAAGCAGCACAAAGTGGGAGGAATTCGCCTGGGATTCCCTCGTCCCAGACTCGTCCAGGTAGCAGATGTACATGCTGCATATCCAAAAAAAAAGCGTCTGGGGCGGGGCCTAAGCCCCACGCGAGGCGCGTACGCGTCTCAACCCAGTCGCTTGCCTTGAATCATACTAGCAACGAGGCCCCAGTCAAGCAGGTTGTCCACGACGAAGACAAATCCTTCCTTTCCAACTACATCCGCGGATCGAGAAGCATGGAATCTGTACAGTGTCGCATTGAAAGAGCCACCATTCTCCCTGACTAGCCAACTGGTAGGCCTCGGTTCTGTGGAGGCACTCACAGTCGCGCATTCATTGCCACCATGGGGTTCCGGCACGCTTACGGTCTGCCGGAGTTCTTTGCCTTTCGCAGGCGCGCGTCGGTCATCCAAGGGACCTTGAGGCGCTTCGTGAGGGTGTTCGCGCGAGCGAGGAACTCCTCTGGGTTCACCTTCCTGCTGCGGAGCGACCGCTCGATGCAGACGATGACCTCACTGTTGATGCTCCGGCGGTGGGCTGCCGCGTATTTCTTGAGCTCCCGGTACAGGGCGTCCGGGATTCTGATCGTCAGCGCGCGCATAGTGAAGTCCCCCGCGTGCCCCCACCCCCTACTCGTACCTCAGCGAGTCGATCGGGTCGAGGCGGGCGGCCTTGTAGGCGGGGTAGATGCCGAAGAAGAGGCCGACCGAGACCGACACCACGAGCCCCACGACGACCGCCCACCAGGGGGTGCTCGCGGGGATCGGCGAGAAGCGGGCGACCCCCACCGAGATGGCGAACCCCAGCGCGACGCCGGCGAGGCCGCCGATGGCGGTCAGCGTCATGGCCTCGGTGAGGAACTGCTGCACGATGTCGTGACGCATCGCGCCCACGGCCTTGCGGACCCCGATCTCGCGCGTGCGCTCCTTCACCGACACCAGCATGATGTTCATCACGCCCACGCCCCCCACGACCAGCCCCACCGCGGAGATGAAGATGAGCACCACGCTGATGCCGCCCGTCACCTGCCGGTAGGTGTTGATGAAGACGTCGGGCGTGCGGATGGCGAAGTCGTTCTCCTGATCGAACCGGACGCCACGCCTGTGCCGCAGCACCTCGACCCCCTCCTCCATCGCCCGCTCCATCAGCTCGGGCGTCCTGGGCACCGTCGCGATGAAGAGCCCCCACTCCTTCTGCACGGAGGGGAAGAAGGCATCGAACGTGGTGATCGGCATGAACAGGACATTGTCGAGCGCGTGGAAGAGAAAGGCCCCCTTGCGCTCCAGCGTCCCGATCACGGTGAAGGGCCTTCCTTCGATCGAGATGATCCGCCCGATCGGGTCGGTGTGCGGGAAGAGGGACTCGACGAGATCCATCCCCAGCACCGCCACGGGGGCCGAGCGCTCCACCTCCGACCGCGTGAAGAAACGCCCCTCGGAGATGAAGCTGTTGTTGGCGTCGGGATACTCCTCGTTGGTGCCGCCGATGGTCGGGTTGTTGGCCTCGTGCGAGCCATAGCGCACCTTGCCCGTGAGCCACTGGTACCGCTCGGGGGAGACCGCGCCCACCGACGGGCAGAGCTCCTTGATCGCCCTCGCGTCCTCCAGCGTGAGGTTCCTGCGGGTGCGCTGGGCCTCGGGCGCCATGCTCGGGTCGCCGAAACGAGGCTCCATCTTCTGGTACTGCACCAGGGTGGAGCCGAACTTCTGGAAGGACCCGAGGACCTGGTCGTTGAACCCCTGGATGAGAGAGACCATCCCGATGATGGTGGCCACCCCCACGATGATCCCCAGGATCGTCAGGAAGGACCGAAGCCTGTGATCCGCCACGCCGCGGACGGCGAAGAGCATGTTCTCCTTGAGCCCCGGCAGCCTCATTTCTCCTGCCTCAGCGCCTCGACGGGAGAGAGGCGCGACGCCTTCACCGAGGGGACCACGCCGGACACGATCCCCACCGTGGCGGCCAGCCCCAGCGAGCCGAACACGACGGGGAGTGTGATCGAGACCGGAAGAGGAGAGAAGGCCTCGATGGCGGCGCCTATTGCGGCCCCGATCCCGACCCCCACGGCCCCGCCGGCCAGCGCCATCAGCGCGGCCTCCAGCAGAAACTGCAGCCGGATCGTCGCGCGGCGCGCCCCCAGCGCCATCCGCACGCCGATCTCGTGCGTCCGCTCGGCCACCGACACCAGCATGATGTTCATGATGACGATGCCGCCCACGACGAGGGAGATGGCCGAGATGAAGATCATCAGGGAGAAGGCCCCCACGCTGATGCTGCTCCAGAGCCCCTGCATCGCCTCCGAGGTGACGAAGTCGAACGGGTCCTTGTCGTGGTAGGAGGTGTGGCGCAGCCCGCGAAGGATCGCGCGCACCTCGTCCTGCACACGCTCCATCCGGGTCCCGGAACCCGACTTGACGTAGATCTCCACGCTGCGGCGCGGGCCGAAGTTCTTGATGAAGGTGGTCAGAGGCACGTAGACCAGCTTGTCCTGCGTCTCGCCGAAGACGCTCCCCTTCTTGGCCAGCAGCCCCACGACCTTGTAGGGGGTGTCGTCGATCTTGATCCTCCGACCGATCGGGTCGACCCCCGGGAAGAGCTCATCGCGCACGTCCGAGCCGATGACGGCCACCGGGCGCGAATGGCCCACCTCGGGCTCCGAAAGGAACCGCCCCAGCTCGACGTCCAGGGCGCCCAGCTCCAGCATGTTGGCGGTGGCCCCGGTGACGGTGACGTCGGGGAGCCTCTCGGCCTCGTGCCGGACCGCCTTGCGCGACGTGACGCTGCCCCCCACCATCCCGCAATCCCCGCAGAGCCGGGCGATCGCCTCGTACTCCTCCAGGGAGATCTCCTTGCGGCGGATCGCCTGGAGGAGCTGGTCGCGGCTGG
The DNA here is from genome assembly GCA_036505635.1 of Candidatus Polarisedimenticolia bacterium. Classification (GTDB taxonomy): domain Bacteria; phylum Acidobacteriota; class Polarisedimenticolia; order JACPZX01; family DASXTC01; genus DASXTC01. The sequence goes on along the minus strand of DASXTC010000027.1, from coordinate 18,784 downwards.
TGATGATCCCCATCTTCGAGACGATGAAGACGTCGACCCCCAGCGTGAGGACCTTCTCGCGCACGTAGCGGTTCAGGCCCCCGATGATCGAGACGACGGTCACGACGGTCATCACGCCGATGATGACTCCCAGCAGCGTGAGGAAGGTCCTCAGCGGGTGGGTCCGCAGCGAGCGCAACGCCACGCGGAAGGTCTCGTAGAAGATCACGGCGGTGTCCCGGCCTCCTTCTGCACCGAGGCCCGGTCCCCCTCCTTGAGGACCCGCAGCGTCTTGAACGGGCCGGTGATCACCTGCTCGCCGGACGACACGCCCTCGATCACCTCGATCTCCAGGTCCCCCGTGATCCCGGTCTTGACCGGACGGAACGCGGCCGCCCCCGCGGCAAGCACGAAGACCCCCTCCTCCTCGGACTCCCGCCCCCCCCGCGAGTCGGCTCCCGGCTTCTCGCGCAGCACCAGAGCCTGTATCGGCACCGCCAGGACCTGGCTGCGCGTCGCCGTCAGGATGTCCGCCGTGCAGGAGAGGCCGGGGCGCAGGTCCGGGGGCGGGTCCTCCACGCGGACCTTGACCTTGAAGTCGACCGCCGTGACGGCCGGCCCGCTGGGGGTCGGCACCACCAGCGGGGAGCTCGCGATCTCGGTCACCACGCCGCCGAACTCGCGCTCCCCGTAGGCGTCGATCTTCATCGTGGCCGTCTGGCCCACCTTCACCGAGGGGATCTCGGTCTCGTCGACCTCCATCTCGGCCTCGATGACCGACAGATCGGAGATCGTCATCAGCGCGGTGCCGGGATTGTTCATCGTCCCGATCATCGCCACCTCCCCTTCCTCGATCTGGAGCCGCGTGATGACGCCGTCCATGGGGGAGGTGATCGTGGTCTTGAGCAGCGTGTCACGGGCCCCCACGAACGACGCGCGCGCCTGCTCGATCCGGCGCTCGACCGCCTCGTGGGTCGCCTTCTGAGCCTCGTACTGGGTGCGGGCGCGGGTGTTCTCCAGCTCGGAGACGATCCCGCTCTCGTAAGAGCGTTTGGTCTGCTCGTACTCCAGCCGGGTCCGCTCGGCGTTGGCGCGCGCGGCGTCGCGGTCCGACAGCAGCGCCTCGAGCGCCGCCCGGGTCGAGTCGGCCTGCGCCTGGAGCGTCGTGCGGTCGATCTGCAGCAGGAACTCCCCCTTGGTCACCCGGTCCCCCTCGCGCACGGCGAGGTTGACGATCTGTCCCGACATCGTGGCCGACAGGTCGACCTTCTTCTTCGCCTGGATCTTGCCGTTGCAGGTGACGCGAGACCTCAGATCCTTCACCCGGGCCTCCTCGACGGTGACGCGAAGCAGGCCGGCGTCCTTCCGGCCGTAGAACGCGGCCCCCCCGGCGAGGGCCGCGGCGCCCACCGCCGCTCCGATCGCCACCTTCGTCCATCTCTTCACGGGTAGATTCCGCGAATCATGGTGCTCTCGGCCACGCGTCCCACCGCCAGGATGTAGGCCGCGGTCCTCATGTCGACCTTGAACTCCCTGGAGCGCCTGAGGACCTCGCCGAAGGCCTTCACCATGATCGTCTCGAGCTTCTTGTTGACCTCCTCCTCCGTCCAGAAGAAGGACTGGAGCCCCTGAACCCACTCGAAGTAGGAGACGGTCACCCCTCCCGCGTTGGCCAGGATGTCGGGCAGCACCATGATGCCGTTCCTGTGCAGCACCTTGTCGGCTCCAGGCGTGGTCGGCCCGTTGGCCGCCTCGGCCACGATCTTCGCCTGTATCGCGTGGGCGTTGGCCAGGGTGATCTGGTTCTCGAGGGCCGCCGGCACCAGGATGTCGCAGGGGAGGCGGAGCAGATCCTCGTTGCTGATCTTCTGCGTGTCCGGGAGCCCCACGACGGTCCCCTTCCTCCCCTTGCGCTCCTCGGCCCTCGCCGGGTCGATCCCGCCGTCGGAGTTCATGATGCCGCCCCGGGAGTCGGACAGGGCGATGATCCTCGCCCCCATCTGGTGCAGCAGCCTCGCCGCGATGGACCCGGCGTTGCCGTATCCCTGCACCGCGACCTTCGCTCCCTTGAGGCTGATCTTCCTCTCCTTGCACGCCTCCCGGATGATGTAGCTGCAGCCTCGGGCCGTCGCCTCGTTGCGTCCGAGGGAGCCTCCCACCGCGAGCGGCTTGCCGGTGACCACCCCCAGGGCCGTCCTGCCGACGGTCATCGAGTAGGTGTCCATGATCCAGGCCATCGTCTGGGCGTTGGTGTAGACGTCGGGGGCGGGGATGTCCTGCTCGGGGCCGATGATCATGCTGATCTCGGCGGTGTAGCGGCGCGTCATCCCCTCCAGCTCGCTCGCGGACATCTCCTTGGGGTTGCAGACGATGCCCCCCTTGGCGCCGCCGTAGGGGATGTTCACCGTGGCGCACTTCCAGGTCATCCACGAGGCCAGCGCCTTCACCTCGTCGAGCGTGACGTTGGGGTGGTAGCGGATCCCTCCCTTCGCCGGCCCGCGCGCGACGTTGTGCTGGACCCGGTACCCCTCGAAGACGCGGTAGGTGCCGTCGTCCATTCTGGTCGGGACCGAGACGATGAGCTGGCGCTTGGGCTTCATGAGGATCTCGCGAAGCCAGGGCTTGAGCTTGAGGTAATGGGCGGCGGTGTGGAACTGGCTCTCCGCGATGTGGAAGGGGTTGAGATCCTCCACCGCGACGGGGCCGGGGGGAGGGGGGGCCGCTTTGGGATGCCTCGCGGGCATGCGCGAGACCTTCTTCGGTTCGTGTCGGGCCATCGAACCCTCCTGAGCCTCCCGAGGAGGCTTCAACTGGGACGGGGTGTGTGACGGGATCGTGTCCCGCCACGCCCGGCGATGTCAAGGACGGGGGCGGGCATGTTAGAGTCGCGCGATGAGTGAGATGACGCTCGATCCGGTGCTCTGGACGGGGCTGGTGCTGATGGCCGGAGCGCTCGGGGCGATGGCGGCGCGCTCGGTGAAGGCGCCGGCGGCGTGCGGGGCGATGGCCGGCGGGTTCGCGCTCGCGGCGCTGATGGGGGACGGCGGATCCCACGTCCCGGCGTTGATTCAGGGGCTCCTTCCCGCCTTCCTGGCGTTCCTGCTGGGAGCGGAGCTCGAGCTGCCGCGGCTGCTCCGGATCGGGCGGTCTGCGATGGCGGTCATCGCGCTTCAGGCCGTGGCCGTGATCGGCCTGGTATTCCTCGCGTGCCTGGCACTGGGTCTTCCGGGCGGCGTCTCGATGGCGGTGGCTCTCGCGGCGGTCGCGGCCTCTCCCGCCGCGATCATCGCGGTCGTCTCGGAGTCGCGCGCGCGTGGCGACTTCACCCAGCGCCTCCTACTGGCGTCATCGGCCAGCTTCCTTGCGGCAGTGGCGCTGGTGGAGCTGGTGCGGGACACGCCAGCATCTCTCGCGTGGGCGGGGGCGGGCCTCTTCGTGGGCCTCCTCGGCGGCTTCATCCTCCTGATGATCCTCTCGCGGATGTCGAGCCGGGGCGCGATCGTCGCCTGCGTCTGCGCCGGGCTGACCCTGACGGCGATCGCCACGGGACGGGTCTCCTCGGGAGGGACGAGCTTCATGGCCGTCTCGATCCTCGCGGGCTTCATGGCGGGCACCCTCGCGCAGAACCGGGAGGTGATTCGCGACGCCCTCAGGGGGCTCGCGCTCCCAGGCGCGGTCGCGCTCTTCGCCATGGCGGGGGCCCGGATCGATCCTTCGACCCTGACCTACCTGTTGCCCGCGGCCCTCGCGCTCGTGATCGCCCGCGGCCTCGCGCTGGTGCTCGCGGGGATGGGCGCGCGTGGCCGGTCCTTCGGCGTGGGCCAGGCGGGGCTCGTTCCCATGGCCGGGGTGGCCGTCATCACGCCGCGCTCCGATGGCCTGGAGCTCCTGCTCGTCGCCGGGTTCCTGTCGGAATGCTTCGGCATGCTCGCCACGCGATGGGCCCTGGTCCGGTCGGCGGAGGCGGCCGGAGCCGTGGAGGATCCGGAGGCATGGCGCGCGCGGATGAGGTGAGATGCTCAGCTCCCTGCTGATCGAGCTCGAGCCGCTCAAGGCCCTTGTCTCCGGGTGGCTCGTGCTCCTGGCGGCCGAGGCCTGGGACACCGCCACGCTGCGCCGCGTGCGGGCGGTGCGCCGGCTCCCTCTCATCCTGATTCCGGCCCTGGTGATCGGAGGCGCCGCCGCCGCGGCCTGGAACGCGTCCGACAGGATGGTCGTCGCCGTTCTGGTCGGATGCGCGTCAATCGCGCTCGACCCTGACGCGGTGCGCGATCTGCTTGGCCGGGCAACCCGTCCCGACGCCACCGCCCGGATGGCGCCGGCCCTCGCCACGCTGGCCCTGGGCTTCGCTCTCATCCTGAGCGCGGCCTCCTCGGGGGATCGGTCCTACCGCTCGCTGCTTGCCTACCCGCTCGGCGCGCTGATGGGCCTGCTTCTGGCGGGGCTCCTGCGCCTCGCGCAGGGCCGGGGGATGATCCTGACTCTCCTCTTCGCGATGCCGATCCTGGGGTGGGGGCTCGCCCGTTATTTCGATCTCTCCCCGCTCGCGGCGCTCTTCGTCGCGGGAACCGTCGTGACCGATGATCCGACCCGGCGTGACCTGGTCTTCTCGCTGCTGCGGGAGTACGAGCTTCCGGCCAGGATCGCCATGCTGATCCTCGTGGCGATGAGCCTGCCGATGAGCCTTGAGCCGTTCGGGACGATCCCGTTCTGGGGGATCCTCGCCCTCCTCGTCCTGGTCCGGCCTCTCGTCTGGCGTCTCATCCCGGGAACCGGCCTGAGCCTCCGGCAGCTCCTCCCGCTGTCGCCGCTGGTTCTCCTCCTCGGGCTGGAAGCCGGCCACGCGCCGCTCGCCCTCGCCATCTCGCTCTCCTGGATCCTGGGCGAGGCCGCCCGGCGAGCGCCGAACGTCACCGGAGGATCTCCTCGATGAGGTCCAGCGCGCGCGGGTCCCCCGACTGGCCCAGCCAGAAGATGGCCTCGCGGCGGACCTCGGAGCTGCGGTGGCTCTTCGCGATGCCGATCAGCAGAGGGATCCCTTCGTCGGGCGCGAGCTGGCTCAGACCGAAGACCGCCTTCTTCTTGACCTCGATCTCCGGGTCGTTGTCGATGGCGTCGGACAGGGCGCGCACCGCACGCTCGCCGGCCTTCTGCGCCAGCCAGAAGAGCGCCTCGCCGCGCACCTCGCTCTCGCGATCCACGTGGGCGAGACGGAGGAGATCGTCGGTCGCCTCGGCCACCGGGCTCTGCGACAGCGCGAAGATTCCCTTCTTGCGGATCTCGGTGCTCGCGTCGTCCCGGGCGATCCGGCGCACGACCTCGTAGCCGGCCCGCCCGCGAGCCTGCCCCATCCAGAAGATCGCGTGCTCCCGGACGGAGGAGGGATGCGACGGGGAGGCCAGCTTCGCCAGAAGGAGATCGGCCGGCTGGCCGGCGTGGTGGGCGATCGCCATGATGGCCGACTCCGAAAGATCCTCCTTGATGAAGCCCGAGAGCCAATCGAGGCTCTCGCCGGGGTCGACCCCCGTCAGCCAGACGAACGGGCGCTTGCCCGCGTCCAGCTGGCATTCCACCGAGAAGATCCGGATCTGGTCGACCCCCTCGCCGTCCACGCGGAACAGGACGAGGAACTCGTCGGATTGCGGCTCGAGGGGCACCTTCGCTTTTTTATCCACGTCATTCGTGGACGAGCTCCATGCGTGTTTCCCCTCCAGGTTGCACCGTCCGCACGCTGCGCCCGAACGTTCGAGCGCGTCGATCGACTCCCAGCAGCACATCCTGCGATCTCCCTCCACGGCCGGGACCGCGTAGCCGGCCCAGACCGGACCCCCCTGCCGCCGCCGCAGCCCCGAGACCTCGCGCGCGAGGGCTCCGCCCGCCACGACGCGCGTCTCGAACGACCCGGACTCGATCCTGGGCCGGGTCTGACTGGAAGCCGGTGCCGGGACTGGTGCCGGGGCCGGCGCCGGGGCCGGGGCCGGGGCCGGACGCACCGAGACGGCCAGCAGGAGGGCCGCTCCGATCATCTTCGTCGCCGCTGTCATGGCCTTTTCCCTCCTACTTGTTGAGGATCTCGAGGAGAAACTCGGTCGCCTCCTTCGAGCCCATGGTGCCCAGACGCTCGATGGCCTCCTTCTTGAGCTGCGGGTTGGTCTCCTTGCGCGCGATCCCGATGAGCGCCCGGTCGTTTCCCTGGATCATCAACGCGTCGATGACGGCCATACGGACCTCGGTGTCCTTCTCCTCGGAGTAGATCGCCAGCAGCGCCGGACCCGACTCCCCGCCTCCCCCGATGCCGAGACCCTGGATGGCGGCCCGGCGCAGGCGCGGGTCCTTCTCGTTGCGGGCCGCTTCGATGAGGTCCTCGGAGCCGCCGCAGATCCCGAACGCCTGGAGGATCTGCTCGCGATCCTCCACGGAGGCCGTGGAGCGGTAGAGCTGCCTGAGCTCGTCGCGCGCCCCCTGGGCTCCGAGCAGGTTGATCGCCTCGCCGCGCAGCCCGGGGTCCTTCTCGCGCCGCGCCGCGTCCAGCAACGCCTCCGTCTCGCCCGAGACCATGTAGGCGTTGAGGATCGCGCGGCGCACCTCCCGATCGATCGTTGAGGCGAAGATCTCCTTGAGCATTGCCCGCGTCTCCGTGTCGCCGAAGATCCCGAGATACTCGATGGCCTTCCGCTGCAGCGACGGGTCCCCCTGCCCTCGGGCGGTCTTCAACACCAGGTCGCGCGCGCGGGGCGAGCCCGTCTGCATCAGCACGAAGAGCGCCTGCTCTCTGAGCCGGGGCGACGTGCCCGCCTTGAGGAACTTCTCCAGCAGCGGCAGCGCGCGTTCGGGCTCCACGTTGAGCAGCGCGTTGAGCGCGACCAGCTTGAGCTCCTCGTCGCTCTCCGCCTCGGGCGAGGCCGGATGTCCGCTCTCCTGCCGGATCTCCAGCTCCAGCGCGCGGGCGTCATCGAGCCAGGAGCTGTCGGGGCTGATGCGGCGCAGCTCGTCGATCGTCGAGAGCGCCTCGGGCAGGCGCGCCAGCTTCCTGAGGGAGTAGGCCTTCCAGTAGCGCGCGCCGTCGGCCAGCTTCCCGTCCATGTCGATCACCTTCGCGAACGACTTGATGGCGGCCGACCACTCGCCGTCGTCCATGAGATCGGTCCCCTTGTCGTAGAGGGTCTGCGCCTCACCCGCCTGCTCCGGATCCGATCCGGCCCGGGGCCCGGCGGAGGCCATCAGCGTCGTCATCATCACCATCAGAATCGCGGCGGCATGGTTCATCCTGAGCATCGTTCCTCCCGTCATGTGCGCTGCCTGACCGGACCTGCAGCCGTTGTTTTTTCCCGTTCCCTCACCTGCGAGCCGATCAGCCGGACCTTCAGCAGGATCCCCTTCTCCCGGATGCGCCGCTGGATCTCCTCCAGCTCCGCGTGTGTGAGCTCACCCGGGCCATGCGCGACGTCCAGCAGGACGCGCTCCAGCTCGTCGAGGACCGAGGCCAGCGCCGTGTCCCCCGCGCCGGTGGCGCTCTGGCGGTAGATGCGCCCCTCCGCGGCCAGCTCGCCGGCCCGTTCGCGCCGTCCGGTGATGTCCACCGTGCCGCCGCCGTCTTCGTTGAGCAGCTCGACCAGCATCATCTGGGACCGATCGAGATGATCGCCGACCGCCACCAGCAGGATCCTCTCGCGGACCTGCTCGGGGATCTCGCGCGTCGCGATGGCGCTCGTTGCCACCGGGGCCCGTGAGAGCCGTCCCGCGAGAAACGCCGCCACCGCCATCATGACGACGGCGGCGGCCACCGCCCATCGCCGCGGCAGGAACGCGCCGGCCCGCGCGGGGGCTCCGCTTGCCCGGGCGTGCCCGAGGCGCGGCTCCAGACGCCGCCAGACTCGCGCGCCGTACTCCTCGCCGCGATGGGGTTCCCGGGCGCTTCCGATCATCGCGAGCGTCCGGGCGAGCGCCTCGTACTCGACGCGGCAGGCCTCGCAGGCGGCGAGGTGGGCGGCGATGGCCGCATCGTCCCCCGTCTCCCCGTAGTGGTGGAGGACCAGGTCGTCCTCGGTGGGATGCGCGCCGCGCGCGCCCGCGTCGTTCATGGCGCTCCTCTCTTCATTCCGACCTCGCCGGGGCCGCGAGCGGCTCGAGCGCGCGGCGGAGCTTTCTCACCGCGCGGAAGATGCTCTGCTTGGTGGCGTTCTCGCGAAGGCCCAGGGTCCTGCCAATCTCGTCGATCGATCTCTCCTCGAAGTGGCGCAGGACGAACGCGGCCCTCTCCTGGGCGCTCAGCAACCCCAGGGCGGCGTTGACCCGCCTGCCCACGTCCTCCTGGTGAAGGACGCGATCGGGGGACGGCCCGCCGGACGCCACCTGCTCCAGAGGATCGGGCGCGTCGTCGTCACCGTCGGCCGCGAGGTTCAGCTCGCGCCGTCGCTGCCGGGACCGGGCCAGATCGAGGGCGCAGTTGGCGGTGATCTTGTGGAGCCAGGTGCCGAAGTTGGCCCGCGACTCGAAGGAGCCCAGGCTCCTGTAGGCCTTCATGTAACTCTCCTGCACCACGTCCTCCGCGTCCTGTTCGTTTCCGGTGATCCGCCACGCGAGCCGGAAGAGGGCCCGGCTGTGGCGCTCCACGAGCGCCCGGAACGCTTCGTCGTCGCCGCCGCGCGCCCGTGCGACGATCTGTGCGTCGTCCGGTTCCATACCCGCCCGTCCCCCTCATCCCCGCCTGGTGCGCTCTCACATGGACGCCGGCGCCGGGGGGGCGGTTAGCCCCCAGCGAAAATCGTACTCCCCCGGCCCATACCCGCCGCCGGCGGTTAAGACGAGTGTGGCATGATGTGGCACCAATCGGGGAGGAGGATCGAGATGGATCAGCCAAAGCTCCGGGCGTGGTGGTGGCATCGGCAGGGGTTGGACGGGTCGCTGCGGGGCGGGACGCCGGCGGAGATCCTCGAGCGGACCGGTTGGGCGCGCTCGGTCGCCGGGGTCGGTCCCTACCTGACCCTCTTCGCGCGAGGGGGCGTGGGCCGCGAGGCCGCCGACTCCGCGGTGGCGAAGCTCGAGATCCACGAGCTGCCCTCAGTGCGCGGGTGCACCTACGTTCTGCCCGCCCGCGAGTTCGCCCTGGGTCTGAAGGTCGGCGAGGGGTTCAACGGGGACCTGCGGACCGCCGAGAAGCTCGGCGTCACGCCAAAGGAGATCGACAAGCTCTGCGACGCGGTGCTCGGGGCGCTCGCGAAGGGCCCCCTGGAGCCGGAGGAGATCCGCGGCGCGACGGGGAGCGCCTCGCGAAGCCTGGGCGAGGCGGGCAAGAAGAAGGGGTTGACGACGACGCTGCCGATCGCGCTCGGCCGGCTGCAGACGTCAGGGGATATCCGCCGCGTGCCCACCAACGGACGCCTCGACCAGCAGCGCTACCGGTACGCGCTCTGGAAGCCGAACCCTCTCGCGAAGCTCAAGCTCTCACTCCAGGAAGCCTACGTGGAGCTGGCGCGGCGGTTCTTCCGCTGGATCGGCCCGGCGACCGCGGCCGAGTTCCAGTGGTTCTCGGCGCTTGGCGTGAAGGCCGCTCAGGCGGCCATTCAGCCGCTCGGTCTGGTCCCCGTGGAGAAGGGCGCCGAGAGGCTCATGCTCCCCGAGGATCGTGAGGCATACGAGAAGTTCCAGCCCGGAAAAGAGATACAGGTGGCGCTCGTCAGCAGCATCGATGGGCTCGTCCTGCTGCGCCGGGATCTCAAGGGGCTCATCGAGGCGAAGGACCTCGCGCGAAAGGTGTTCGCCGACAAGGCGATGGCCCAGCTCGGAGGCCTGATGGACCTGCCCAGCCACGCGATCCTCGACCGCGGGCGTCTCATCGGGTTGTGGGAGTTCGATCCCGATGCCGGCACCATCGCCTGGGCGGCGTGGGTCAAGGATCGGGCGGTAACCGAGGCCGTCGCGCGGACGGAAGCCTACATCCGCGATCAGGTCGGCGACGCGCGTTCGTTCAGTCTCGACAGTCCGAAGAGTCGCGCGCCCCGGATCGCCGCACTACGGAAGCGGTAGCGGAGGAGGCATCCTGACCATCGGCAATCTGATCTGTCTCACCCCGCGCGACTCCTACGTCGCCGACGAGCCGATCAGGAGGAGGGGGATCCTCGGGCGGCTCGAAAACCGGACGGGGCCTTTCGTGCGCAGCCCGGGCATCGCCTTCCCATACCTGGTCGGATTCCTGCGCAAGAACGGCGTGCTCACCTGCGACACGCGTCTCGTGGTGCAGCACGACCGGATCGAAGGGCCGACGGCTTTCGAGGAGATCCTGGCCGACAAGGTGGACCTCTCTCGCGGCGATTGCGATGTCCTGTTCATCACCGCCTACACCGACTCGGTCCGGGAAGCCTACAGGCGGGCGCGCGAGGCGCGCGCCGCGTACGCATTGGCGGGCAAGCGCTTGACGGTCGTGCTCGGCGGCGCCCACGCGTCGGCCCTGCCTGACGAGGCCACGCGCCTGGGTCATGTCGACGCGACGGTCGCGGGGGAGGGAGAGTGGGCGGCGTCCGAGCTTCTCACGGACGTCATGCAGGGAAGATCGATCAAGCCCGTCTACCGGACGGGTTTCAACCGCATCAGGGATCGCGGGACGCTGGCGCTCGACATGGGGATATGGCGGGGCCTGAAGAAGGCGCCGCATCAGCTCCTTGCCTCCACGCACTTCGCGCGGGGTTGCAAGCTCGACTGCCATTTTTGCGCCGTCTTCCTGACCAACGGCCCGACTGTCAGGAACCGGGATGTGGCCGATATCGCGGAGGAGGTCCGGAGCCAGGGTCCGACAATCACGCGGGAGTCGATCGACCAGATCGGGCCGGGGGCCTACAACTCGATCCTGCGCGCCCTCGTCAAAATGCCGATCGTCGGGAAACGATGGGGCGATCGTCTGATCTCCCTGATGGGCCCGGGCTACAGCGATCAGGTGTTCTTCTGGGACGACAACCTCTACAACTCCGCCGGCTCCGCCCGGGCGCTCTTCGAGGCGATCCGCCCTCTCGGGCGCCCCTGGGCGGCGGAGCTGACCATCGACATCGCCGAAAAGCCGGAGCTGCTGAAGCTGGCGTACGAGAGCGGGTGCCGCAATCTCTTCATGGGGATCGAGTCGATCAACCAGACGGCCATCGATGGGCTCAACAAGTGGTCGAACGACACGAACTCGATGGGCGATCTCGTGAAACGCGTCCACGATGCGGGAATCCGGATCATGGGCTCCTTCGTGTTCGGGCTGGATGGGGATGACGCCACGGTCTTCGATCGCACGCTGGAGTTCGTCAACAAAACGGGGATCGACCTCGTCGTGGCCAACATCATCCAACCCTACCCGGGGACCGGGACCTTCCGGGACGCCGTCGCCGGCTCGGATTTTCTTCCGTGCGCGACCGCTCAGGCCGATTCCGACGTGGCGATGGATTACAACTGGCCTCTGTTCGACGGCGCCCATGTCCTGGTCCGCCCCAAAGGCATGACCGTCAGACAATTGCAGGAAGGGTATTACTACTTTCTGCGCGAGGCCTACTCCCTGGCCGGGATCATCCGTCGCTTTCGGCGCGAGGGGAACGATCCGGGCGGGGCGGCCCTCCACTTCACGCGCAATTACGTCGTGAGCCGGTACGGCATGGTCAAGACCGCCCACGCGTTGAAAAGGTGAGGAACTCTGTAACCTTTCGCGGTCCCTCATCTCTTTCCATGAGAGAGCGCCGATAATGAGGATTCCGCGGCGTTCGTCCGCTCACCGTACTATGATTGGGGCATGAGTCAGACCACGAACATGTTCGACCCGGAGCTCGCGGAGGCGATGATCGCGGGCCACCCGGGCGCCTTCGAGACGTTCGCGGAGCGGCACGGCGCTCTGATACTGAGCTTCTCCAGGCGCACCTGCGGCGAGCATGCGGAGGAGGTCATGCAGGAGACCTTTCTCAAGGCCTATCAGTCGATCAAGGACCTCCGAGAGCCGGCGGCGCTGAAGTCGTGGATCTATCGCATCGCCGTCAACGAGTGCCGCAAGCTCCGGGCGCGGGATTTCCGCGACAAGTGCATTGAAGTGTCCCTCGGTGACGCGCTGAAGGATGCCGGTGGTGAGGGCTGCGCCGATGCCTTCGCGGACTCGTCCGAGGTGCCCCTCGATCGCCTGCTGCAGGGAGAGCTGAAGCAGAAGCTGGAAGATGCGATCCTCCAGCTGCCGGATGAGTTCCAGGTCGTGCTCGTGTTGAGGGACATGGAAGGTCTCAGCACACGAGAGACCGCCGAGATCCTCGAAATCGGCGAGCCGCTCGTCAAGGTGCGCCTGCACCGGGCGCGTCTTGCCGTGCGCGATAGCCTGACGCAGTACGTGCGCGCCTGGTCCGCATGAGCAGCCAGACGCCGCGATTCACCTGCCGCGATCTGGGGATGAGGGCTTCGGAGTACCTCGATGGTGAGCTTCAGGACCCACAGCGCCGCCTCTTCGAGGAGCACCAGGAGCAATGCCCCGCCTGCCGGGGCCTGGTCGCGAGCCTGAGGCGGACGATCGCGGGGATCCGCAGTCTATCGTTTGATGCGGTGCCCTCACGGGTGAAGCATCTGCTCGATGAGGCGATGCAGCGGGCGCGCAGCCATCGCTCCTGAAAAGAGGGCTCAGTCCGCCTGGCGACGCTGCGTCCTGGCGGGGGCGCGGCTCAGGTAGGTTCGCAGCTTCTCCTTGGCCTGCACTTCGATCTGCCTGATCCTTTCACGGCTCAGACTGAGCATCGCGCCGATGTCCTTGAGCGTGCGGGCTTCCTCTCCGCTAAGCCCGAAGCGTCTTTCGATTACCTCCCTTTCGGTCCGTGTCAGGTGGGAGATGCCCTGCTGGAGTCCAGCGGCGGCCTCACGGTTCATCATCTCCCGGATCGGGTCCGGGGCCCGTTGATCCGCGAGGGAATCCAGGAGGACTCCGCGCCGGTCGTCGCCTCGATCATCGTCGAGCGAGATGCGGTGCAGACCTGCAGGCTGAAGTGGGGGGCCGCAATCGGCGCAACGCCGATCCGGGGCGTGGTGGCCGTGCTTTGCCTGGTCAGCTTCGTCATCCGCCTTGAGCCGCGCCGCCTTTCGCCGCTGGTAGTCGGGCACGCGGATCGTCGAGCCTTGATCGTCCAGGGCGGTCCGTAGTGATTTCCTGATCCACCAGACGGCGTAGGTCCTGAACCTGACGCCCTTGCTGTGATCGTACCTGGAAGCCGCTTGCATCAGGCCGATATTGCCCTCGTTGAGAAGGTCCTCGAAGGGAACGCCCCGGTTCCTGTATTCGCCGGCGATCTTGACGACGAAGAAAAGGTTGGAGAGGATCAACTCCTCGGGATTCTTGCCCTCGTCGGAGTTAATCTCGCCTTCTTCTCTGTCTGCGGCCTCCGGGGACGGCGACCGGTAAGCCGGGATCTCCTTGAGATATCGCGTGAGGGAATGGCTGCGACGATCGGAGATGCGTTTCCCTGGCATGAGGCCCCCCGGCTCCGCTGGCTTGCTACCCCTTGTCGTCCCACCCGATCCCTTACGATGATAAGGATCGGGAGCAGGCGGGAGCGTTACAGTGTTTACCTGATGTTCACCTGGGAGATCACCGGATGAGGCCCCGAACCGGTGGCGGCGTCAGGTCTCGCGAAGCGCGGTGATGATCGGCGGCCGCGCGGCGCGCTCAGCGGGAATGAGTCCGCCGAGCAACCCCATGACGACTGCGATGGCGCGCCCCGAGAGGATGATGCCCTGGGTGGCTCGCAACCGCCACGTCACGTCGGTGGAAGGTGTCGAAGTTCTGTATGGAGAAGCCCAAGCATAGCAGAAACAACTCTGGAATGCACGCCACGAGGCCGCAGGCCAGTGAGAGCAGGATCGACTCGACCTAGATCTCGCTGATGATCTTCCGGATCTCGTCCTTCGCCTTGCCCAGCTTCTGTTGCAGACGACCGAGCAGCTCGTCGGCCTTGCCTTCCGAATAGACGAGGTCGTCGTCCGTGAGCAAGCCATACTTCTGTTTGAGCTTCCCCTTCACTTCGTTCCATTCACCCTTGAATTTCAGGCTGTTCATGGTCCTCTCTCCTTTCAGATCGCCTTCGCTGCGCCCGGTTGATTCACTGGAAGTTCGGCTTGACGTCTTTCACGCCCTCGGTCGTCCTGGCGAGCTCAATCGCCTGCTTCCTCTCGGCTTCATTGGGCACCGAACCTGTCAGAAACACCACCCCATCCCGCGTGTCGACATCGATCTTCAGGCCCTTCACGGCGGGATCGTTCAGGAGACGCGACTTCACCCTCATCGTGATCCCCGAGTCGTCGATGCGCTCGCCGACCGTGCGGTTCGGCTCGGGAGCGTCGCCCGCCGCGGATCCCTCCCTCACCGAGATCATGTCCTTCACCTCGTGCACACCGCTCGTCTCTTTCGCCAGCTTGATGGCCTGGTCCCGGGCCTCCTGGCTGTCCACGTTCCCTGTCAGCGTCACGACCCCGTTCGTCGTATCCACGTTGATCTCCGACGCGCGGACCCGATCGTCAGCGGCGAGCTTGGTCTTGATCATGCCCGTGATCCCGGCATCGGTGGCCTGCCCGCATGAAACGGCCAGGACAACGATCACGGCGAGAACGACGAGTGGGATGGCTCTCTGCTCTCTCATAGCTCCTCCTCGGGTGTGACCTCCGTCAAGAAATGCTCTGCGCACACGCATGTCCACCTAGTTTGGGGGAATCGAAGACCGGCGCCAATCAGGAAACACCTGAATCGTCAATCAGGGAAGTCGGAAGGCACGGAACAGCGATGGCGAAGATGACGTCCTATTGGCCTCGCGCCAACTGCTGTTCCACGAGCTGGTGGCGCACGGGCGAAACTCGGGCGCAGTCACGGCTGTCCGGCCGTCCCCCCGCGACCGCGGTTCTCGGCGTGCAGGACGTCCGGTCCCACCGCGGTCGCTGAAGCTCCTTCCGGAGACATCCCGAACGACTCCCTACCGCCTGTTCCTCCTCCAATAATAGCCGCCGCCACCACCGAAGAGAAGCACCAACACCACCACCAAGAGTATCAGTCCCATCTTGATTGCCTCCACGCCTGGAAGGCGCTCGCCGATCAAAAGCACGGGAATCAGCGAGCGCTCGTATCGTCTACCCTACTGCTTCCAGTAGGGGTTGTAGCCGTAGTACTCGTGAATGGTGGTCCCCCAGGACCTGTCCGCGAAATCCGGCCACTTGGCGTCCTGGTCAAAGCCGGGAGCGGCCTTGAGCTTCTCCTTGTCCACGTTGAGGATGAGCTTGTTCTCGGTGCTGGCGAACTCGAATGACCCCCAGGGCAGGGCGAACAGCTTGTTCCCCATGCCCATGAAGCCGCCGAAGGAGAGAACCGCGTAGGCAAGCCGACCCTCCCTGGCGTCGATCACCAGTTCGTGGATCTTGCCCAGGTTTTCATTCTGGCGATTGACGACTGGCTCGCCGATGATTCTGGATGCTGAAACGACACCGTACATCTCCGCTGGCTGTCTGGTCGCTACCTGCATGACTTCTCCTCTAGCATCTCTGAATGCTGCATCTCGTTCATGGGAGTTCTACAAGGTTGCTGTGTCTTGCACCATCGCACAGAACGCGGAGGCGAGACATCCGGCCGCAACTGAATCCGCGGGTAAGAATCCCTGACACCTGACGTCGGATCTTGGAAGTGGCGCCCCTTTCGATCAGGCAATCTGCTGTCCGGGCTTTCCTGACGACGAATTCAGAGAACGGCCGATTGTGCGGTTCGCAGGGTTTGGGTGACTATTACATGCGATCGCGACCGAGGTTGGCATCGCAGGGATCCATTGCAGGGGGGTGCGTTTGCCCTCCACTTACAGGCAGGTCCGAGATGAGCGTTCTCTTCCCCCAGCTTTGCGAGATCGGTCATTCAGACTCGCAGCGTAAACCCCCGTCGCTGAGAGCTGGATCGGGTCGTTTCCACGCATCCTGGAGGGTTTCCCCGCTCGACGCTCCCCGCTCCACAATCAGTTCCCGCCCAGGGAGCCCCGCGCCAAGCCCCGGCGCGGGGCCCCAACTTGTCGGCTTGAATTATTCTATTCTGCTTGCTGTCCTCAGGGGCGCCCGGGAGCGAGAATCACTCCGCCCGACGGTGCATGCAGAGAATCAGGATTATCGATGGACCCTTGAAGTACCCTACACGTGGTCGACGGGAGTCCTCGAGACAGAAGGGAGCATAACGCCATGAGCAAGATGATCGCGATCGGAGAGGCGGCGCCGCAATTCAGCCTCCCCGACCATCTCGGCAGGACCATTACGTTGGGCCAGTTTTCCGGCAAACGCAATGTCATGCTGCTGTTCTACCCGCTCGATTTCACGCCTACCTGAACGCAGGAAGTCCCGGCCGTGGAGAAGCTTCTGGCTCGCTTCCGGTCGGCACACACCCAGGTCCTGGGTGTCAGCGTTGATAGCGTCTTCTGCCACGCCAACTGGGCTCGAAGCATGGAAGGGATCTCCTTCCCGCTGCTGGCCGACTTCAACCCCAAGGGGGCGATGGCGACCAGCTACGGAACCTACCTGGCCGACAAGGGGATCACCGACCGGGCGACCGTGATCATCGATCCCAAGGGCGTGATCAGACATGCTTCCTCCGTGACGCCGGCGGGTCAGCGAAACATCGAGGATTTGGCGGCGCTGTGCGCGTCGGTTGACCGCGAGCATGGCGGTGGACTGCGCGCCTTCCCCGAGCCGTCAGGAATCGAGGCCGGCGCGATCCTGTACGTCAAGAGCCACTGCGGCGCCTCCCGCGCCGTCATGCTGGCGCGGCAGAACCTCCACCTCGACACCCGTCTCACGGTGCGAAACGTCAGCGAGGATCCCGCCGCGCGCGACGCGCTGGTGAAGGTCGCAGGCAAGGATCAGGCGCCCTGCTTCGTGGTGGGCGGCAAGCCGCTCCACGAGAGCAAGACGATTATCACCCATCTGGTCACCGGCGCCACCGACATCCCGGGGTAGCCAGCAAGGTGCAGAGCTACGACGTCCTCGTCCTGGGCGGTGGCACGGCGGGTAGCGCCGCCGCCCAGGCGGCTCACGAGACCGGCGCACGGGTCGCCATGTTCAACGATGGCGAGCTGGGCGGGCTCTGCATCCTGCGGGGCTGCATGCCTACCAAGACGCTGCTCCACGCGGCCTGCCTCGCCCATCACGCCAGGCACTCGAACACCAGCGGGATCCGCGTCAAAGGAGCCCAGGTCGATTTCGCCGCGGTGATGGCCAACAAAGACGCCAAGGTGGAGCGGTTCAGGCAGTTCAAGATCGCCTCGATAAGAGACGGCGGATACGACCTGATCGACGCCCGCGCTTGCTTCACCGACCCGTGTACCATCAAGGCCGGTGACGAGACCTACCGGTTCACCTCAGGAGCGGTGATCGCCGCAGGCTCCATACCGTCCGTCCCCCAGATTCCGGGCATCGAAGACGTGCCGTACCTGACCAGCGACGATCTGGTGCGTCTGACCGAACGTCCCGACTCGATCCTGGCGCTGGGTACGGGCGCTGTCGGACTTGAGTGGGGCCAGTTCCTCGCTCGTATGGGGACCCGCGTGACGCTGGTGAGCCGGCATCGCGTATTTGAGAAGTTCGACCCGGTGCTGGCCGACGAGATGGAGAGAATCCTCGGCGCGGAGCCGGGTCTCGAGTTGATCCAGCCAATCCACCCGGCCAGCATCAGCCGTCAGGCCGGCAAGGTGGAGTGCGCGTTGGAGGATGGGCGGCGGATCGTCGCCGACGCGCTCTTTCTTGCCACCGGGCGAAGCGCCGCGCTGGAAGGACTGGGGCTTTCGGCCGCGGGTGTCGAGACAAAGGACGACAAGGTGGTCTGCGGTGACGACATGCGAACCACCAACCCCCGCATCTTCGTCGCCGGCGACGCCACCGGTGAGGAGATGATCCTCCACGTCGCAAGCCAGGAAGGCCAAGTCGCCGGAAAGAATGCGGCCGCCGGAGGATCCGTCGAGCGCGTCGACCGGCGCCTGGATATGCGGGTGGTCTTCACCGACCCTCCCCTGGCGACCCTCGGCATGACCGAGCGGCAGGCTGGAGAGCTGGGCCGGTCCATCGTCACGTCACAGATCTACTTTCCAGAGACCGGCCGCGCGATCACGCAGGACGTGCAGCATGGTCTCTGCAAGCTCGTCGCCGACGCCGGGCGCGGGGAGATCCTCGGAGCGCAAATCCTCGGCCCGCGGGCCGACGATCTGATCCACACGCTGGCCGCGGTCCTCTACTATCGAGGCACGGCCGCCGACATGCTCTCCATGCCCTGGTATCACCCGACGCTGACCGAGGTCTTCCTCTCCCTCGCCAGGGAGATCGAGCAGCGTCGCCGCACGAGTGGCTGAACCCCCAGTCAGTAGGACCGGCGTCTACGAGGGAGAGTCCTTCTGCCGAGTCGCCGTCACCCCATGGATGACCGCCAGGCCGATCAGACAGAGAACACCCACCCCGATCCACTTCTGAGGCACGTTCAACAGATGTGCTCCGATCGCCAGCCCGGTGATCAGGATGGCGTATCCGACGAGATAGATCCAAAGCGACATCTCCTCCCTCCTCCTCGACTGTGCGCTACAGCTCAGCATACCCGAGAGGTCCGGTGCTCCGTCGCAACGGACCATGATAATTCTAGCCCGGCAGATGCCGCTCATGGACGGCCGCCTCATCATGATGTGGATTATGGAAGCATCCTTCTTGTCGAGGACAACGGGAGCGACGCGGAGATGACCCTCCGGGTCCTCCAGAGAACGATGATCGCGAACGAAGTGATCCTAGCCCGAGATGGCGCGCCGGAAGACAGATCAGC
>DASXTC010000026.1:0-112333 GCA_036505635.1 Candidatus Polarisedimenticolia bacterium | reverse complement strand
CGTGGACGTCATCGGGGCCAACTGCTCGACGGGGCCCGAGCACATGCTGCCCGTGGTCGAGCGCCTGGCGAAGTCCACGCTCCTGCCGATCGCCGTCCAGCCCAACGCGGGCCTTCCGATCCAGAAGGAGGGGCGGACCATCTTCCCGATGGGCGCCGCCGAGATGGCCGCCTTCGCGCCGAAGTTCCACGCGGCGGGCGCCGGGATCGTGGGGGGCTGCTGCGGCACGACTCCGGAGTACGTCGGGATGATCGCCCGTGAGCTCAAGGGGAAGGCCCCCGCCGCCCGCACGTACACACCGGGGCTGCGGATCACCAGCCGGATGAAGACGGTGATCATCGGGCCCGGCCAGCCCTTCTGCCTGATCGGGGAGAAGATCAACCCCACGGGCCGCAAGAAGTTCGCCGGCGCGATCGCTGAGGGCCGGATGGATCTGGTCGTGGCCGAGGCGCGCAAGCAGCTCGAGGCCGGCGCCACCGCCCTTGACGTCAACGTCGGCGTGCCTCTCACCGACGAACCGGCGCTGATGGGCAAGGCGATCACCGCCATCCAGAACGTGGTCGATCTGCCTCTGGTCATCGACTCGTCCTACGTGGAGGCCCTCGAGCAGGGGCTGATCAACTATCCGGGCAAGGCCCTGGTCAACAGCATCAACGCCGAGCTCGAGCGTATCGAGCAGATCTTCCCCCTGGTGAAGCGCTACGGCGCCGCCGTCATCGCCCTGTGCGCCGAGGACGAGATCCCGGAGCGGGCCGCCGACAGGGTGAAGAACGCCGAGAAGATCCTCCGGCACGCCGAGCGGTACGGCGTGGCGAGGGAGAACATCATGTTCGACCCGCTGGCGCTCGTCGTGTCGGCGATGCAGACCGGGTCGGCCCAGACGCTCGAGACGATCCGCATCATCGCGCGCGATCTCGGCAGCCCCACCTCGCTGGGGCTCAGCAACGTGTCCTTCGGGCTGCCCAACCGTCACCTCATCAATCAGACCTTCCTCTCGATGGCCGTGGCGGCGGGGCTCGACGCGGCGATCATGAGCCCCTACGACCCGGAGCTGAGGCTGGCGCTGTCCGCCGCGGGGCTCTTCGCCGGACGCGACCCCGACTGCCGGCGGTACATCGACGTCCAGATGGCGCTGGAGGAGGAGCAGAAGTCGGCCGCGTCGGCGGCCGCCGATGCCGCGAAACCTCGGACGTCCGATGAGAGGATTTACGAGGCGGTCGTCGAGGGGGACCGGGACAGCATCGACAGGCTGGTGAACCAGGCGCTGTCGGAGGGATCCGACCCGTTCCATCTCTTCGTGGACGTGATGACCCCGGCGATCAGGCACCTGGGAGATCTCTTCGGCGCGCGGCGGAAGTTCATCCCGCACCTGGTGGCGGCCGCCGACACCATGAAGCGGGGCGTGGCGATCCTGACGCCGCTGCTGGAGGCGAGCGGGCAGGTCCAGCACAAGGGCACGATCGTGATGGCAACCGTGAAGGGGGACATCCACGACATCGGCAAGAGCGTCTGCGCCATCATGCTGCGCAACTTCGGCTTCAAGGTCCACGATCTGGGGCGCAACGTCCCCATGGAGACGATCCTCTCGGCCGCGCAGGAGCACAAAGCCGATATCCTCGGTCTGTCGGCCCTCATGACCACCACGATGATGCAGATGAAAGGGGTCACAGACGCGGTCCGCGAGCGACGGCTCCCCTACAAGGTGCTCGTGGGCGGGGCCGTGGTGACCCCTCGCTTCGCCACCGAGATCGGCGCCGACGGCTACTCGAAGGACGTGGGAGACTGCGTCCAGGCCGCCGAGGCCCTCATCGACGGCCGCACCGCCGGGCTGCTCACCGCCTCGGCCTGACCAAACCTCCATCCAGGAGTGTGTCCCCCGGGACCTCATGTCTGCTAGAATCCGTGCCCGATCATCCCCGGAAAGGCAGGCTTCGTGATCACCACGGGCGACTTCAAGAAAGGGATCCGCATCCTCGTGGACGCGGACCCGTACGAGGTGATGGACTACACCGTCTCCTCGCCCACGGCCCGCGGCTCCGCGACCCTCGTGAGGGCGAAGATACGCAACCTGCTCACCGGTGCCGTCTTCGACCGGACCTACAAATCGGGCGAGAAGTTCTCCGAGCCCGACCTCCAGCTCCGCCCCGTCCAGTTCCTCTACCGTGACGGCGCCGACCACCACTTCATGGACGCCGACAGCTTCGAGCAGTTCCAGCTCTCGGAGGATCAGCTCGGCGACCAGGCTCGATGGCTTACCGACGGCGTCACCGTGCGGTCGGTCATCTTCAACGGCAACGTGGCCGGCATCGAGCTGCCCCAGTTCATGGAGTTCGAGATCGTGGAGACGGAGCCGGCGGTGCGCGGCGACACCGCCTCGGGGCGCGTCATGAAGGAGGCCACGATCGCCACCGGCGCCCTCGTCAAGGTCCCGCTCTACATGGAGCCGGGCGAAAGGATCCTGGTCGCCACCGGGACCGGCGAGTTCGTCAAGAGGGTCTCGGCGAAGTGACGAGCCCCCCACGCCTCCCCACCCCTCCCGTGAGGCTCTGCCTCTACGGCCTGGGCGCGATCGGTGGAGCGGTCGCCCGGGCGCTTGTGTCCACGCCCGGCGTGGAGATCACCGGCGCCATCGACACCGACCCGGCCAAGGCCGGGCGCGACCTGCGCGCCTACCTGAGGCTCAAGAACGCCCCCTCCCTGACGATCTCCGACGATCCCGCCGCGGAGCTGAAGCGCGCCGCCCCACATGCGGTAATCCATTGCACCGGGTCCCACATCGCCGAGGTCTCCCCACAGCTCGAGATGATCCTCCAGGCAGGCATCCCCTGCGTCTCCTCCTGCGAGGAGCTGGCCTTCCCGGATGGTTCCGGTCCGGAGGCGGTGGCGCGGGCGGGGCGACTGGACGAGTCCGCCCGCGGCAGCGGTGTGGCGTTGCTGGGGGCGGGGGTCAATCCCGGATTCGTGATGGACGGCCTCGTGCTGGCCCTGTCGGGCGCCACGCACAACGTCTCTCTCATCACCGTCGAGAGGACGCTTGACCCGCTGTCGAGGCGACGCGAATTCCAGAGGAAGGTTGGGATCGGCCTGGACTACCAGGAGGCCAGCCATCTGGCGGCGGAGGGCCGGCTGGGGCACGTCGGCCTGCGCCTCTCGGCGCTGCTCGTCGCGCGCGGCATGGGTTGGACCGTCTCCTCTTGCGTCGAGGACCTGAGGATCGTGTGCGCTGGCGACTCGCCCACGCGCCGTTCCCGCAAGACCCCGCGGCCGGGCGCTGAGGTGATCGGGCTCACCCAATCGGTCACCCTCTCGGACCCGGCGGGCGTCAGGATTCGGATGGAGATGGTGATGGTCGCGGGAACCGAGGGGCCTCATGACACCATCACGATCGCCGGCGAGCCCGACCTGAACCTCTGGATCCAGGGAGGGATCCCGGGCGATTCGGCGACGGTGGCCTGCCTCATCAACGGGATGATGCATGTGCTCGCCCCGCCCAGACCGGGCCTGTTGACGCTTCTCGATCTTCCGCTGCGCCCGGTGTGGCGCGGCGACGCGCATTCATAGATGTTGGAGTCGGAGCCGGCCGCAGCATGACTTTTTAAGGAGACTGCCATGTCCTCGTTCATGCCTCACCCTCGTCTCACCCGCGCGGTTCTGCCGGCGCTCCTGCTGGCGGCACTGGCCGGGGCGGTCGACGCGGCCGGTGGCGGCCGGATCTCCTATCCGGAATCGAAAAAGGTGATCCAGGTGGACAACTATCACGGAACCCAGGTGGCCGATCCGTACCGGTGGCTGGAGGATCTCGACTCGGACCAGACCAAGGCATGGGTCGAGGCGGAGAACAAGGTCACCTTCGCCTACCTCGAGGAGATCCCGCAGCGGGCGCGTATCAAGGAGCGGCTCACCAGGCTATGGAACTACGAGCGGTACTCCTCCCCCTTCAAGCGGGGCGGGCGCTACTTCT
Source organism: Candidatus Polarisedimenticolia bacterium (assembly GCA_036505635.1). Lineage (GTDB taxonomy): Bacteria > Acidobacteriota > Polarisedimenticolia > JACPZX01 > DASXTC01 > DASXTC01. The sequence goes on along the minus strand of DASXTC010000026.1, from coordinate 108,372 downwards.
TCGCGCGCAACGACGGCCTGCAGAACCAGAGCGTCTACTACACGATGACCGCTCTGGACGGCGAGCCGAAGATCCTGCTCGATCCCAACAAGCTCTCCAGCGACGGCACGGTGGCGTTGACCGGCATCGCGATCAGCGACGACGGCAGGCTCATGGCCTACGGCCTCTCCAGCGCAGGCTCGGACTGGCAGGACTGGAAGGTGCGCGACGTGGAGACGGGGGCCGATCTCCCCGACCTTCTCAAATGGGTCAAGTTCTCCGGGGCCTCCTGGACGCTGGACGGCAAGGGGTTTTTCTACAGCCGCTACGACGAGCCGACCGAGGAGACCCGGATGGTCGGGACCAACTACTACCAGAAGCTCTACTACCACCGTCTCGGCGCTCCCCAGGCCGAGGACCAGCTCGTCTACGAGCGCCGCGACCACAAGGACTGGGGGTTCAGCGGCGGCGTGACCGAGGACGGCCGCTACCTCGTCATCAACGTCTCGGAGGGGACTGACCCCAGGAACCGCGTCTTCTACAAGGACCTGAAGACCCGAGACGCGAAGGTGGTCGAGCTGCTGGCCGATTTCGACGCCTCCTACAACTTCATCGGCAACGACGGGCCGGTCTTCTGGTTCCAGACCGATCTGAAGGCGCCACGCGGCCGGGTGATCGCCATCGACACGAACGCCCCCGCCCGCGACCGCTGGAAGGAGATCATCCCCCAGACCGCGGAGACGCTGCTGAGCGCCGGGCTGATCAACGACATGTTCGTCGCGAGCTACCTCAAGGACGCCCACTCGCAGGTGAAGATGTTCCGCCTGGACGGCACCTGGGTGCGCGACGTGGAGCTTCCCGGCATCGGGAGCGTCGGCGGGTTCGATGGGAAACGAAAGGACACGGAGACTTTTTACTCGTTCAGCGGATTTACCACGCCGAGCACCGTCTACCGCTACGACATGGTCTCGGGCAAGAGCACCGTCTTCCGGCGGCCCACGGTGGACTTCAACCCGGACGACTACGAGACCAGGCAGCTCTTCTACACGAGCAAGGACGGCACGCGCGTGCCGATATTCCTGACCTACAAGAAGGGGCTCAAACAGGACGGCGGCAACCCCACCTACCTGTACGGCTATGGCGGCTTCGCCATCCCCATGACTCCCTCCTTCTCGGTGGCGAGCCTGGTGTGGTTGGAGATGGGCGGTATCTACGCCGTGGCCAACCTTCGGGGCGGCTCCGAGTATGGCGAGAACTGGCACCAGGCGGGCACGAAGCTGCACAAGCAGAACGTCTTTGACGACTTCATCGCCGCGGCCGAATGGCTGATCGCCAACAAGTACACTTCGACGGCGAAGCTGGCGATCGGCGGGGGAAGCAACGGTGGGCTGCTGGTGGGCGCGTGCATCACGCAGCGACCCGACCTGTACGGGGCCGCGCTGCCGGCCGTGGGGGTGATGGACATGCTGCGCTTCCACAAGTTCACGATCGGATGGGCCTGGACCTCCGATTACGGCTCCGCGGACAACCCCGACGAGTTCAAGGCGCTCTACGCCTACTCGCCGCTGCACAACATCAAGCCGGGGGTCTCGTATCCAGCCACCCTCATCACGACTGCCGATCATGACGACCGCGTCGTCCCCGCGCACAGCTTCAAGTTCGCGGCGGCGATTCAGGCGGCGCAGGCCGGTCCGGCCCCCGTCCTGATCCGGATCGAGACGAAGGCGGGGCACGGAGCCGGCAAGCCGACAACCAAGCAGATCGAGGAGACGGCCGACCGCTGGTCCTTCCTGGTGCGCGAGCTGAAGATGGGCGTCTAGTCAGGAGTGTGTCCGAGCTCAGGCCGGTGGCGCGGTGCGGTCGAGAGAGCGCAGCCTGTCGTAGGTGTAGATACCCGTGGCGTGCCCGTCCGACCAGGTGAACTGCAGCGCGTAGCGCCCCACCGGATGGATCTCGAGGGCTCGGACGTCCTGCGGGACGAGCTTCGGGTCGAGACGTGGCTGACCTGTCCACTCGTCGACGCACATCGCGCAGGGGCAGGCCAATCTCAGATCGCGGCTCGGGTAGCGGCTCTGATGAGCGTCGCTCCAGCGGATCTCCACCTGACCATCGGCCAGCCTCGCCTCGGCGGGCCGGTGCCTCACGGCGCCCGTCTTCTCGTTGACGATGCTTATTTCCTGAGCGAGCCGGCCCGCGAGGGCCAGGATGGCGGCGGCCGCGGGCCCCGGCGCCAGGTCCGGATCCGCTCCCACCGGCGGCGCCACCACGGGCCTCCCCGCGTCGCCCGCCGCCGCGATCGTCTCGTCGAGGGGGATCTCCCCGAGGAAAGGGACCCCGAACTCCGCGGCGGCGCGCCTGCCGCCGCCGCTGCGGAAGATGTGGGTCGTCTGGTTGCAGTGGGAGCAGACGAATCCGCTCATGTTCTCGACGATGCCGAGGATCGGGACCTGCACCTGCTCGAACATCCTCAGACCGCGCATCGTGACGCCCACAGCGACGTCCTGGGGCGTGGTGACGATCACCGCTCCGGTCAGCGGGCATGACTGGGTCAGCGTGAGCTGCACGTCTCCGGTGCCGGGCGGCAGATCGATCAGCAGGTAGTCCAGGTCGCCCCAGTCGACCTGCCCGAGGAACTGCTGGATCAACTTCGTGGCCATCGGCCCGCGCCAGATGACCGGCGTGTCCTTGCCGGTCAGCAGCCCCATCGACATGAACCTGACCCCATGCCTCTCGACCGGACGGATCCAGTCGCGCTGCTCTCCCATCTCGGGCTTCGCCCCGGCGCCGCCGAGCATCATTGGCACCGACGGGCCATAGACATCGGCGTCCATCAGTCCGACCTTCGCGCCGGTGCGCGCGAGGGCCAGCGCGAGGTTGGTGGCGACGGTGGACTTGCCCACTCCACCTTTGCCGCTGGCGATGGCGATGGCGTTCTTGACGCGCTTCATGCCCCCTTCCGACGGCGCGATGCCGGCGGCGCGCACCTGCGCGGTCATGTTTATCGAGACGGAATTCACGCCTGGAAGCGAGCCGAGCGCCTTGACCGCCTCCGCCTTCATCGTCTCCTTGACCGGGCAGGCAGGGGTGGTGAGCTCGATGTCCAGCGCGACGGACCCATCCCGAATCTTCAGGTTCTTGACGAATCCGAGAGAAACGATGTCGCGGTGCAGATCGGGGTCCTTCACCGCGCGTAGCGCGGCCAGAACCTCCTCTTCACGAACGATCGGCGCTGTGGGGGAAGCCACGGGTCGGTTCTCCTTTTCGCGGTTGTTCGGGAAGCACGCTAACCGCGCCCCGCGGCGAAGTCAAGCTAGGGGCTTCCCATCGTTCAGACAGTGTGAGCGCGCGATGGTGCGTGAAGATCCTCTAAACCCGATCAATGAATAGGCCGAATAGGAAGTACCGACTTTCACCGCGGGTACCGCCGGGCGGTCCCTGCGAGCCACTCTTTGAGCCGGGGAGGTTCAAACCTTGCTCCCGTTTCCTCCGGGGCGTCCCGAGGCCGGGGCCGTGTCCTGCCCGGCGCCATCGCCGATGGATGCGGCGACCGGACGTCGCGTGCTGCTAGCGGACGATGAGCCGACCCTCCTGGGCGCCTACGAGCGCATGCTGACGGAGGCCGGCTACACGGTGGAGACGGCCCTGGACGTCGGCGAGGCGGCCGCCCTGCTTGCGCTCCGGCCCTTCGATGTCCTCGTCGCGGATCTGTCGATGCCCGGCGGTGGCGGCATCCAGCTCCTCCGCGTAGCCCGCGAGCACGACCTCGATCTACCAGTGGTCCTGATCACCGGCACGCCATCAGTGGAGACAGCCATGAAGGCGGTGGAGCACGGCGCCCTGAAGTATCTCGTCAAACCTGTGAGTCTGGGAGATCTCGAGGACGCCGTCGCGCAGGCGGCGCAACTGAGGCGCGTGGCCTCCCTCAAACGGGAGGCTCTCCAGCTCGCGGGAGACCAGGCGCTGGCGGGGGGAGACCGCGCGGGCCTCGAGGTGAGCTTCGAGCGTGGCCTCCGATCGCTCTGGATGGCCTACCAGCCAATTGTCTCCTGGTCGGAGAAGAGCGTCTACAGCTACGAGGCGCTGCTGCGCTGCACGGAGCCCAGCATCCCACACCCGGGGGCCTTCCTCGGCGCCGCCGAGAGGCTTGGCCGGATCCACGACCTGGGGGGGGCGATCCGCCGGAGAGTCGCGGGCTCGGCGGACACGCACCCGTCCCGCCCGCGTCTCTTCGTCAACTTGCATCCCCAGGACCTCCTCGACGAGGAGCTCTATCTGCCGTCATCCCCCCTCTCCCGGATCGCCGACCGCGTCGTGCTGGAGGTCACGGAGCGGGCTTCGCTCGAGAAGGTCGACGACGTGACGGGTCGCATCACGGCTCTCCGGAGCCTCGGGTACCAGATCGCGATAGACGATCTCGGCGCGGGCTATGCAGGGCTCTCGAGCTTCGCGCAGCTCCAGCCCGAGGTCATCAAGATTGACATGTCGCTGGTGAGGCGGGTCGACGTGGATCCCACGCGACGCAAGCTGGTCGCCTCGCTGGCGGCCCTCTGCCGCGACATGGGGATGCTGGTGGTCGCCGAAGGGGTCGAGACGACCCAGGAGCGCGACTCCCTGGTCGCGCTCGGATGCGACCTGCTGCAAGGGCACCTGTTCGCCCGGCCGGGCCGGGCCTTCGTGGAGCCCACGTGGTAGGGCCCGGGCGCCGGGCGCGCGGTCCGGCGCCCGCACGGGCCGGCGCATGAAACAGTACCTGATGATCGGAGCCGGCGCGTACGTCTGCGCCATCCCCATCGAGGAGATCGTCGAGACCATGAGGCCACTGGCGGCGGAGAGGGTTCCAGGGATGCCTCCCTACGTGCGGGGCCTGTCGGTCATTCGCGGGTCGCCTGTCGCCGTCGTGGACCTCGTGTCGTTGATGGGGGGCGCCGGGTCCGGGGACGTCACGCGCTTCGTCACGATCCGGGCGGGCTCGCGCGTCGTGGCGCTCGCCGTACCCGAGGTCCTGGGCGTCGGCCCACTCGACGACCCGGCTGCGGGCACTCCTCTTCCGCTGATCGAGAACGCCCACCCCGGCCTGATCCAATCGACGGGCACGATGGCGGGCCGCCTCCTGATGGTGCTTCGCGCCGGCCGGATTCTGCCGGAGATGGTCTGGGGCGAGATGCTCTCGGCGGGGAGGGGCGCTTGAGAGCCCCGCTCGACCACGACGATCTGGAGCGCTTCAAGGGGATACTGGGTGCCTCCCTGGGTCTGTCCTTCGACGACTCGAAGACCCAGGAGCTGGCGGACGCTTTGAGCGCGAGGGTTCGGGCCACCCGCTCGAGCGGCGCCTCCTCCTACCTGACGCACCTGGAGTCGCGCGAGAAATCGAAGGAGGAGCTTCGCGCGCTCGCCTCGCTCCTGTCGGTCGGGGAAACCTCCTTCTTCCGGTATCCAGCCCACTTCCGCGCGCTGGCCGAGGTCGCCCTGCCCGCCCGGATGAAGGCGCGGGAGGAGGACCGGGCCCTCCGCGTCCTGTCGGCCGGATGCGCCAGCGGAGAGGAGGCGTACAGCATCGCGATCCTCCTGAGCGAGCAGATCGGCGACGCGGATCCGTGGCGGGTGACGATCGAGGCCATCGACTTCAACCCCGATGCGATCCGCAGGGCCCGCGATGGTCGCTACGCCTCCTGGTCGCTGCGCGAGACTCCGCCGGAGATCCTCGGACGCTGCTTCGCGCCGTCGGGAGGCTCCTTCCTCCTCGAACCAAGGATCAGAGAGATGGTCTCCTTCGAGGAGCGCAACCTCCTGGACGATGGTCCTGCCTTCTGGCGACCGGAGTCCTTCGACATCATCCTCTGCCGCAACGTCATCATCTATTTCTCGCCCGAGGCGATCCAGACGGTCATCTCACGGCTGTCCCGTTCGCTCGCGATCGGCGGGTACCTCTTCATGGGTCACTCAGAGACCCTCCGTGGACTCAGCAACGATTTTCACCTGGTTCACACGCACGACGCCTTCTACTACCAGAAACGCCAGGCGACCGCGGTAGTCGGAATCCCGGCGGCGGATTCGGTCCTCACACGGGCCTCCTTTCCGCGGCCCGCCTCCCCGGAGCCGGACGTGGAGGATTGGCCCGGCGGCGGCCCCGTCGCACCGGTGGGAGGCGCAGCGAACGCGGGAGGGCATCGAGCGAAGGAGATACCGGTGTCGCCGGCGCCCTCGCCGGATCTCTCCCGCGCGACCGAGATGTTCCGACAGGAGCGGTACGGGGAAGCCCTCGATCTGCTGCGCGCCACGCCCGCCGAGACAGGGGCCGACCCGGATGCGTTGCTCCTGGTGGCCGCGTCCCTGGCCGGCGGGGGGGAGCTCGAGGAGTCCGAAAGGATCTGCCGGCAGGTTCTCGCGCTCGATGAGATGGACGCCGGCGCCCACTACCTTCTCGCACTCTGCCGGGAGCAGGCGGGGGACATGGCCGGCGCGCGCCACCACTCCGGGGCCGCCGCGTACCTCGATCCAACCTTCGCGATGCCGCACCTGCAGCTCGGCAGGCTGGCGCGGCGCGCGGGACAGGTGGAGGCCGCGCGGCGCGAGCTGGGGCGGGCCCTCCACCTGCTCGCGCGCGAGGACGCATCGCGGATCCTGCTGTTCGGGGGCGGGTTCCGTCGCGCGGCCCTGGCGCAGGCGTGCCAGTCCGAGCTGCGGGCCTGCGGAGGCCCTCCATGATGGAGGAGCGCCTCCGCATCCTCAGGGAGTCGTTCGACCGGACCTTCGCCCTGCCCCCGGTGGCCCCGGCGCAGGGCCGCGAGAGCTTCCTTGCGATCCGGGTGGCCGGTGATCCCTATGTCGTGCGGCTTCGCGATCTGGCCGGTCTGGAGCGACGCACGAAGATCGCCCCGCTCCCCGGAGTCACGCCTGGGTTTCTGGGCCTTGCGGCGATCAGGGGCCGCCTGGTGCCGGTCTACAGTCTGGACGCGCTGCTGGGCTACGGCCCGGCGCGGCAGGAGTGGCGCTGGCTCGCTCTGTGCCGCGCCGACGAGTCCGCCGAGCCGGCCGGCTTCGCATTCGAGGCGATCGAGGGGCTCATCCAGGCCTCCCGCTCGGAGATCCACGCCGTCTCCCGCGACGGGGTGCTCCAGGCGCACGTGCCGGAGGTCCTGCGCGTGGCATCCCCCGAGGCCCCTGTCTACGGAGTGGTGTCCATCAAGTCGATCTGTGCTTCTCTCGGGGCTCCACGGGGCGCCCCTTTCACAGGAAAGGAGTGATCCAAGATGTTCGAAAGCTGGAGCTTCGGCAAGAAGATCGCCGCGGGGTTCGCCGCGATGGTGGCGCTCTCGATCGTGGTCTCCATCGTCGCCGTCCGCGCCCTGCGACAGGTCGTGGCGAGCAAGGACCACATCATCACGGTCAACGCCGACAACATGATCGACGCCGCCCGGATGGAGGCCGAGTCGAGCCAGGCGGCGGCCAGCCTCCGGGGGCTCCTCATGACCAATGACGAAACCTACAGGGAACAGCACCGAACCTCCAACCAGGAGTTCCAGACGACCTTCGAGCGCCTGCAGGCGAAGGTCCGCTCACCGGAGGGGATACACCTTCTGGAGAGGATCACGCAGACCCAGGCGGACCTCCGCGCTGCGGAGGATCGGCTGCTCGCGGCACGGGGTTCGGCCGGCGGCCTGGAGACGTCCAACCGCCTGTGGCACGAGGAGGTCAGGCTGAAGCGTCCCCTGGTGCGGGAGGCGCTCATCGATTTCTCGTCGCAGGAGCAGCGGATCCTCGAAGAGGACAAACGCCTCTCGTCCGAAAGAGCCTCCTCCACGACGGGCGCGCTCGTCGCGATCGCCTCCGTCACGGTCCTCTTCGCCGGGGTGCTCGCTTTCTTCCTCACGCGCTCCCTGACACGGCAGATCGGGGCCGCCGTGCACCGAGTCCAGAGCTCGTCGGCAGAGCTGCAGGCCGCCGCGAGCCAGCAGGCCTCCGGGTCGAGGCAGCAGGCCACGGCCACCACCGAAGTCACCACCACCATCAAGGAGCTCGTCTCCACCGCGCGCCAGATCGCGGAGGGCGCTCAGCGGGTCACGCGCATGGCCGAGGAGGCCTCCACCGCCGCCCGTGGCGGGGACCAGACCCTGCAGAAGGGACGCGATGCGGTCGAGGGAATCAGACGCCAGGTCGATGCCATCGTCACGCACATGCTCGATCTGGGCAAGAGGTCCCAGCAGATCGGCGGCATCCTCGAGATTATCAACGAGATGGCCGAGCAGACCAACATCCTCGCCATCAACGCGACCATCGAATCGGCTGGCGCCGGAGAAGCGGGCAAGCGATTCTCCGTCGTGGCGGACGAGATCCGCAACCTCGCGGACCGGGTCGGCCGCTCGACGCGGGAGATCCGGACCCTCATCGACGAGACCCGCGCCGCGGCCAACACAACCGTGATGGCGACCGAGGACGGCTCCAAGGCGGTGGACGCCGGCACGCGCCAGTTCTCCGAGGTGGCCGACACGTTCCGGCAGATCGTGGGGCTGGTCGAGTCGACCATGGAGGCGCTCAAGGAGATCGAGCTGGGCACGCGCCAGCAGACCACCGCGGTGGAGCAGGTGAGCCTGGCGATCACCAGCGTCGCCCAGGCGGCCAAGGAGTCCGAGGCCAGCGCTCGCCAGACTCTCGACACCTCGTCCGAGCTGGCGTCTCTCTCTCGCGACCTGTCCCGGATCATCCAGACCAGGGCGGCGGCCTGAACATGAAGAAGGACCCCTACAGGTACTTCCTCGTGGAGGCGAGGGAGATCCTCGAAGGGCTCACTCGCGGGGCGCTCGACCTGGAGAAGGGCGCGATCGATCACGAACGGGTCGCGCAGATGCTCAGGCTCACGCACACCCTGAAGGGCGCGGCGCAGGTCGTCAAACAGCCCTCGATCGCCGGCCTGGCCCACGCCATCGAGGACCTCTTCGGTCCTCACCGCGAGGCGGTGGCTCCCCTGTCCCGCCCGACGGTCGACTCACTCCTGCGGCTGGTCGATCAGATCGCGGCGGCGGTGGCCGCCCTCGATGGCGCGCCACAGGTCGCCCCGGAACCGGCCGCGCCGGGCGGGACCCCCACCGCCTCGCCGCGCTCCGCCCTGCGCCCGTTGGAGACGGTTCGCGTGGACCTGGCCGAGGTCGATTCACTGCTGCAGGAGATCTCGCACGCCGTGGTCGAGATGAGAGCGGTGCGCCAGTGCGCCGGGACGCTCGAGAGCAGCGGCCGCATCGCGGCGTCCCTGGTGGACAACCTCGGCCCCCGGCGGGGGGCGCGCTCCGACGTCCCCGCCGCCGGCACTCCCCCGCACCGCGTGCGCCTCATAGCCGAGGAGCTGCTGGAGTCGATTCAGCGAGCCCGGCGCGACCTCGCGGTGAGTCTGGATCGCGCCGAAACGGATCTCAGGCTGGTGCAGAGCAAGGCGACCAGGGTCCGCCTCATTCCGGCGGGAGGGATCTTCGGCTCGCTGGAGCGCGCGGCGCGCGACGCGGCGGGCTCCTCGGGCAGGAGGATCGCGTTCGGAGCCGGCGGCCAGGAGATCCGCGTGGATGGACACGTCCTGTCGATCCTGCGCGACGCCCTGCTGCACGCGGTGCGCAATGCCGTAGACCACGGCATCGAGGACGAGGCGGACCGGAGCGCCGCCGGCAAGCCCCCCGAGGGGCGCGTGCAGGTCCGCGTGGAGCGGCGCGGCCACCGCCTCGCCTTCACCTGTACCGATGACGGGCGCGGCATCGACGTGGAAGCGGTGCGCCTGGCGGCCATCGGGCGAGGGCTCGTGACGCCCGACCAGGGGGCGGCGCTCGGACCCGAAGAGGTCGCGCGCCTGATCCTCCATGGCGGGCTCAGCACTTCGAAAACGGTGACCGCGGTGTCGGGACGGGGAGTCGGAATGGACGTCGTGCGCGAGGCCGCCGACCGCCTCAAGGGGAGCGTCTCCGTCCGCAGTCGTCCGGGCCTCGGGACCACGGTGGGGATCGAGGTGCCGATCTCGCTCTCCTCCGTCAGGGCGCTCCTGGTGGAGGATGCGGGCGGCGTCGCCTCGCTGCCGCTGGACGCGGTGGCCGGCACGTTGTGCGTCTCGGAATCGGCCATCGCCCGCACACCGTCGGGCGACACGATCCTCTACGACGGCCGGGCGATCCCGTTCACCTCGCTGGGCAGGGCCCTCTGGAAGCGCGACGGAGAGGCGGTCGCGGGGCCGGCTCATCTCGCCGTCCTGCTGCGTTCGGGGGAGAGCGTCGCCGCGCTGGCGGTCGACCGGTTCGCCGGCGTGGCCGAGGTCGTCGTCATGCGGCTGCCGGAGATCGTCGGCGACGTGCCCGGGGTGGCCGGCGCGTGCCTCGACGAGGAGGGGAACCCCCGGTTGGTCCTCGATCCGGAGGCGCTGGTGCGGGCCGCGGGTGCGGAAACCGGACGTCGCCTCGAAGTCATCCAGACCGCGCCCCGCTCCGTGCTGGTGGTGGATGATTCGCTCACGACGCGGATGCTCGAGCAGAGCATCCTCGAATCGGCGGGCTACGAGGTGGATCTGGCCACGTCGGGCCAGGAAGCGCTGGATATGGCGCACCGGCGCGAGTACGGCCTCTTCGTCGTGGACGTCGAGATGCCGGGGATGGACGGCTTCGAGTTCATCACCAGCGCGCGCGCCGACGCGGCGCTCTCCCGGGTCCCGGCGATCCTGCTGACCTCGCGCTCCTCCGAGGAGGATCGCCGCCGCGGCGTCGAAGTCGGCGCGAAGGCCTTCATCGTCAAGAGCCAGTTCGACCAGGCGCAGCTCCTCAGCACGATTCGCGGGCTGACGACATGAACAGGGAAGCGTCGGTGCGGGTGCTGATCGTGGACGACTCGCTGACCGTCCGCAAGAAGCTCACCGAAGTCCTCTCCCGGGATCAGGGAGTCGAGGTTGTCGGGGAAGCCGCGGACGGAAGGCGGGGGATCGAGCTGTGCCGGGAGCTGCGCCCCGACGTCCTCACGATGGACATGGCGATGCCGGCCATGAGCGGTCTGGCCGCAACGGAGTACATCATGGCTTACTGCCCCACGCCGATCGTGATCGTCTCGGCGTCCATGAACCGGGGGGACCTCTTCCACACCTACGACGCGCTGGCGGCCGGAGCTGTGGACGTCCTGGACAAACCGCCGGCGGACGGCCTCGATGAGGCCTGGGAACGCCGGTTTCTCGCGACCATCAAGATCGCGGCACGGGTCAGAGCGGTCACGCACCCACGCGCGAAGCTCGCGGCCGGCCGGCCCGAAACGCCGGGACCGTCCGGTGAGGCCTTCACCGCAGGCGCCGGACCGGCCGACGTCCCCCGCAGCCTCCTGGCCATCGGCGCCTCCACAGGGGGTCCCGGCGCGATCACGGAGCTGCTGCGAGGTCTGCGTCCGCGTTTCAGCCTCCCGATCCTGATCGTGCTCCACATCGGCGAGCCGTTCGCCAGCGCCTTCGCGGAGTGGCTCGGCGCCCAGACCTCCTTCCGAGTCACCAACGCGGTCGACGCGGAGCCGCTCCCTTCCTCAGGACAGGCGCGTGTCGTTCTGGCGCCTCCCGACCGCCACCTCGTGGTGGAGCGCGGCCGGCTCAGGCTCACCGCCGACCCGCCGCGTCACCAGTGCCGGCCCGCCGTCGACGTCCTCTTCGAATCGCTGGCGGTCGAGCATGGTCCCGGCACCGTCGCCTGTCTTCTGACGGGGATGGGCAAGGACGGCGCGCTGGGTCTGCTCGCTCTGCGCCACGCCGGGGCGATGACGATCGCCCAGGACGAGGAAAGCTCGATCGTCTTCGGCATGCCGCGCGAGGCGATCCTCCTGGGCGCCGCCTGCCGGACTCTCCCGCTGGACGGCATGGCGCCGGCGATCGTCGAGATGACCGCCGGCAGTCTGGCCGCGCGGAGGGCACCATGACTCTTCGCATCCTGGTCGTGGACGACAGCCTTACCGTCCGGATGGATCTCAAGGAGTCTTTCGAAGCCGCGGGATACGAAACGGCGCTGTGCGAGACGGCGGCCGCGGCGCGCGACGCGGTCGCAGCAGAGGACTTCGCCGTCATCGTGCTCGATCTGCTGCTTCCCGACGGTGACGGCATCGAGCTGCTCAAGGAGTTCAAATCCCATCCCCGGTGCGCCGCGACCCCCGTGATGCTCCTGTCCACGGAATCAGAGGTACGCGACCGGATCCGGGGGCTCGCCACCGGCGCCGACGAGTACGTGGGTAAGCCCTACGACGCGGCCCACGTCGTGGCGCGGGCCAGGGAACTGATCCGCGCCACCGCCCCATTCGCTTCGTCCAGCGCTCAGGCCGACGCCGGCGTCACGGTGATGGTGGTGGACGACAGCGAGACCGATCGGCGGGTGCTGAGGGATCTGCTGGAGGGCGCCGGCTACGGCGTGGTCACGGCCGGGTCGGGCGAGGAGGCGCTCAGGCTCGCCGCGCTGCGCAGGCCCGCGGCTTCGATCATCGACGGGCGCCTGCCCGGGATCGACGGTCTGGCGCTGATACACCGGTTCAAGTCGGACGCGGCTCTGAGGCGGATGCGCTGCATGCTGATTAGCGCCGCCATGGGGGACAGGGTGGAGGTCGAGGGGCTCCAGGCCGGCGCCGACGTACACGTCCTCAAGGGCGGGGATCCGGCGGTGCTCCTGGCCAGGCTGGCCGCCCTTCTGCGCGGGACCGGTGCGCCCCAGGCCATCGAGCCGACATCGAGTCTCGTCGGACCCCAGCGGATCCTCGCGGTGGACGACAGCATGACCTATCTGAACGAGCTCGCGGAGATGTTGCGTGAGGAGGGCTACGAGGTCGTGACCGCAGGATCCGGTGAGGAAGCCATCGAGCTTCTCGGCGCGCAGGGGGTCGATGGAATCCTCCTGGACCTCATGATGCCTGGCCTCTCGGGGCACGAGACCTGCCGCCGCATCAAGAGCGAGGCGAAGTGGAGGGCGATCCCGCTGCTGATGCTCACGGCGCGCGAGGACCGCGAGGCGATGCTGGAGGGATTCAACGCCGGCGCCGACGACTACATCGCCAAGTCGGACGACTTCGCGATCCTGGCGGGGCGCCTGAGGGCCCAGCTTCGCCGGAGCCATTACGAGGAGGAGAACCGGCGGATCCGCGAGGAGCTCCTCAGGAGGGAGCACGAGTCACTCGAGGCGTACCGGACCAGGGAGGCGAAGGACCTGCTCCAGCGCGTGCTCGACACGCTGCCGGTCGGCGTCTTCATCCTCGACGGCAATGGGGAGATCATCCACGTGAACCCGGCGGCCCGGCGCATCTGGGAGGGAATCCGGTTTGTCGGCAGGGAAGATTTCTGCCAGAAAAAGGCCTGCTGGGCCGACACAGGGAGGCCTCTCGATGCGGAGGAGTGGGCCGCGTCCCTGGTGCTCAAGGGCGGGGAAGCCGTGACGGATCAGATCGTCGAGATCGAGTGCTTCGACGGCACGCGCAAGGTCATCCACAACTCCGCGTTCCCGGTCATCGGCCCGGACCACTCGATGACGGGCGCCATCGCCGTCGAGCTGGACATCACCGCGCAGCGGCGCGCCGAGGAGGCCCTGAAGGGGAAGAACATCGAGCTGGCGCGGGCCCGGGTGCAGGCCGAGAAGGAGAGCCGGTTCAAGTCGCGCTTTCTTGCCAGCATGTCCCACGAGTTGCGCACCCCCCTGAACGGGATCATCGGATTCTCCGAGCTGCTGGACCAGGAGCTCTTCGGGACCCTGACGGCGCGCCAGAAAACGTACGTCGGCAACGTGCTGGCCAGCGGCAGGCACCTGCTCGATCTGGTCAACGACATCCTCGACATCTCGAAGGTGGAGGCGGGGAGAATGGAGCTCTCGCGCGAGTGGACGCCCCTTGCCTCGGTGGTTGAGGCCGCGCAGGAAATCATCGCTCCGCTGGCGGCCAAGCGCCTGCAGACCCTCGAGGTGGACGTCGCGGCAGGACTCCCGGACCTGCACATCGACCCGGTCCGGATCCGCCAGGTCCTCAACAACCTGCTTTCCAACGCGGTCAAGTTCACGGCGGAGGGAGGCGCCATCAAGCTGACGGCGTACGAGCGGGAGGGCCGCATCCGGGTCGTCGTCCAGGACAACGGGATCGGGATCCGCTCCGAGGACATGACGCGCCTCTTCCGTGAGTTCGAGCGGATCGAGTCGGCCTCGGGAGAGAAGCCCGAGGGGACCGGGCTCGGGCTCGTGCTGAGCCGGAGGCTCGCGGAGCTGCACGGCGGGTCGATCCTGGCCGAGAGCGAGCCGGGCAAGGGGAGCACGTTCACGCTCGACCTGCCGGTCGGCTCGAACGCCGCGGTGACACGCCCGCCCGTGCCCGGGGACACGGGTCCCGCCGAAGCGCTCGTCCTGGTGGTCGAGGACGACCCGCAGGCCGCCGAGCTCATCTCGGGCCACCTGCGCGCCGGTGGGCTGGCGGTCTGCTTCGCCCGTAACGCCGAGGAAGCCCTCAGCGTGGCGGCGAAGCTCCACCCGGCCGCCATCACGCTCGACATCCTCCTTCCGCGCACCAATGGGTGGACCGTGCTCTCCCGGCTGAAGGATTCGCCCGAGACGGTCACGATTCCGGTCGTCATCATCTCGGTGGTGGACGAGCCGAAACGTGGCCTGATCCTCGGGGCGGCCGACTGCCTCGTCAAGCCGGTCACACGCACCGACCTGCTCGATGCCCTATCGGCGGCCGGTCTGCCCGTTCACCGCGTGTCGGGCCTCAAGGTCCTTCTCGTGGGGGACGGCGCCGACATGGATCTCATCGAGCAGCATCTGCGCGCGGCAGGGTGCAGCGTCCGGCGAACCCATGAGGTCCCGATCGATCCCACCGGGGAGGATGGCCCCATCCAGCTCGCCCTCATCGATTTGCGCGACGACCCTGCGGCGGCGATCAAAATGCTGGTCAGGACCCGCGAAGAGTCTGGCTGGACCGGAATTCCGATCCTCGGGATGATGGAGTCTCCGGAAGGCGTCGATCCTCACACCTCGAGACAGGTCCAGCCGCTCGCCCGGGTGACCGCATTGAGACACGACGACCTCGTCCGCGCGGTACGAAGAGCGATCGACAGCCAGGGCGTGGGGGTATGACGCGATGAGCGCCCGGATCCTGGTGGTGGAGGACAACACCCTCAACCGGCAGCTCGTGCGCGATGTGCTGGAGTACCGCGGACACGAGGTCCTCGAAGCGGCCTCGGTGCAGGAGGGGCGAACCCGGCTTCGCGACGGCGCGCCCGACCTGGTCCTCATGGATCTCCAGATCCCGGGCGGCGGCGGCGAGCTCCTCCTCAAGGAGATCAGAATGGATCCGGCCCTGTCGAGCCTCTTCGTGGTCGCCCTGACCGCCTTCGCCATGGAGGGGGACCGGGAGCGCATCCTCGAGAGAGGATTTGACGCGTACGTGAGCAAGCCCATCGACGTCAGGACCTTCGGGGCGCAGATCGAGTCGTACCTGAACAGGAAAGGAGTCCAGGATGTCCGCTGAGCCGGCGAATCGGATCGAGAGCATCCTCGTGGTGGACGACACCCTTCAGAACATCCAGCTCGTGGAGGCCAACCTCGTCACGGAAGGTTATAACGTGATCCCGGCCGACACGGGTGAGAAGGCCATCGAAATGTTCGAGCGGCAGCCGCCCGACCTGGTGCTGCTCGACATACTGATGCCGGGGATGGACGGCTTCGAGACGTGCCGCAGGCTCAGGACGATGCTAGGGGGGGCCGGGACGCCGATCGTCTTCCTGACCGCGCTGGGCGACCTGGGCACTCACCAGACGGCCCTCGAGTCGGGAGCCGATGATTTCCTGACAAAGCCGCTCAACCGCACCGAGCTGTTGATGCGCGTCCGCTCGCTGCTGCGTCTCAAACACATGCACGACGAGGTCACGAGCAGCCACCAGCTCATCGCCTCGCAGCGCGACACGCTGCTCTACGTGGAGCGGCAGAAGGAGGAGCTGACCTCCTTCGTCGTGCACGATCTGAAGAACCCTCTGACCGGGATCCTGGCCAACGCGCAGCTGCTCGACAGGGACAAATCGCTCGCGGAGCGCTCGAGGGCGTCCGTGCGCGATATCCTGACGGGCGCCCAGACGCTGCACCGGATGGTCATGAACCTGGTGGACATCAGCCGCAGCGAGAGCGGGGCGCTGGTTCCTTCGATGAGCGACCTCGACCTGCGCGGGCTCATCGAGGAGGTCGCGCGCACGGTTAACCGGCGCGCCGAGTCCAGGAACCAGACCCTGGCGATCGATGTGGCGCCGGAGGCCGGGACGTTGAGGGCGGACAGGGACCTCGTGCGCCGGATCCTCGAGAACCTGCTCGACAACTCGCTGAAGTACTCTCCGGCCGGCGGACGGATCGGGATCGAGGCGCGCGCCTCGGGGGACGCCTTCGTCGAGGTCAGGGTCGGCGACGAGGGCGAGGGGATCCCCGAATCATACCGGCGGAAGATCTTCGACAAGTACGGCAAGCTCGATCGCGACCAGGAGGCGCAGGTCCGGGAGGGGCGCGCCATGGGGCTGACCTATTGTCGGTACGCGGCCGAGGCCCACGGCGGCCGCATCTGGGTGGAGGATAACCACCCGGCCGGGAGCGTCTTCTGCGTGACCCTGCCCCTGGGCCATGGCGCCGCGGCCGCGCCGGGCAGGGCCTCCGTGGTGCGGGCGGAAGGGACCTGAGGGCGCACCCAGGTTGCCCTACGGCGCCGCCGGAACTCCCGGCGCGAGCCCGTCGATCCCGGCCCACGCCTCCTCCAGCTCGAAGGAGAAAACGCTCCCCTTTCCGGGTTCGCTCTCGAGGTGGAGACGGGCGCCGTGCAGCCCCACCAGCCGCGTGCAGATGGTGAGTCCGAGGCCGGTGCCTTCTGTTGACTCTCCACCGGGCTTCCTGATGCGGTAGAAAGGATCGAAGATCCGGTTGCGCTCCTCGGGAGGGATCCCCGGACCCGTGTCGCGCACCTCGAGGCGGACCCCGCCCTCCGCACGGCGCGCGACGAGCTCGATCCGGCCTCCCGCCTGCGTGTACATGACCGCGTTGCCGACCAGGTGCATCAGGATCTGTTTGAGCCTCCGGACGTCGGCGCGCACGCTCTGTCCCGGCTCCACCTTCACGAGCAGCTCCTGTGACTTCCGGTCGGCGAGCGGCCGCAACGTTTCGACCACGTCGGCGGCGACATTCTCGATCCGGACATCCTCGAGCCTCAGGTCGACGCGGCCGGCCTCGATCCGGGACAGCTCCAGGATGTCGTTGACGAGGGCCAGCAGGTGGCGCCCGCCGGTCAGGACGTGGTTCACGTAGCGACGCTGCCTCTCGGTGAGCGCGCCGGTCGTCTCGTCGGTCAGGAGCTCCGAGAATCCGAGCACCGCGTTGAGCGGGGTGCGAAGCTCGTGGCTCATGATCGAGAGAAACTCGTCCTTGAAGCGGCTCGCGCCCCGAGCCTCCTCCCTGGCGCATTGCAGCGCTTCCTCGATCCGCCTTCGCTCCCGACTCTCCAGATCGAGCTTCTCGCCGGCCGCCTTCAGCTCCAGGCTCTGGCGCTCGACCCGCCTGGACTTGCGGGACAGGTCCACCAGGACCGAGATCTTCGCCCGCAGGAGGTCCGGATCGATGGGCCTGGGGATGCAGTCGACCCCCTCGATCCTGAAGCTGCCGGCGACGCGGTTTGCGCCAACCTCCGGTGTCACGAAGAGGATGGGCGTGGTCCGGGTCCGGCCACCCGCCCGGATCAAGGAGGCCAGCTCGCGGCCATCGATGCGCTGGTCCCGCACATCCAGGAGGACCGCGGCGTAGTCGCGGTCAAGGAGGGGCTCGAGCGTCCCCCTGCCCGGGTCCGACAGGACGAGAGGCTCCCCGAGATCGCGCAGCGCGACCTCCAGGACCCCGAGGTTTTCCGGTCTGTCTCCCACCAGGAGCAGGCCGACCGGCTTCTCGTCGTGGATTCCATTCATCTGGACGGTACTCACGAACCGGCCGGCGTCTCCACGCGGAGACGGAGGATTCACTCGCCCGCCGATGACATACTCCTAATCGTCAGGTCGCCGGAAGAACTTGAGCCTGTGGGACGTCCGCGTGGAGTGTCCCGGTGCGGGACAGGATCGAGGGGAGTGGGGCTCAGAGCTCGCGGGTGAGGACGCGCCGCAGCGTCTCGGCGTCGATGTTGGCGCCAGATAGGACGATCGCGACGGTCCGGCCGGCCAGGGCCGGCCCGAGCTTCAACAGCCCTGCGAGGCCGGCGGCCCCCGCCCCCTCGACGAGGTTGTGCGTGGTGCGCACCAGCAAGCGCAGAGCCGAGGCGATCTCCGCCTCGCTCACCTTCACGAAGCCAGCGAGCCCCGCGCGTAGAGGCTCGAAGGTCAGCTCGCAGGTCTGACGCGTGGCCAGCCCGTCGGCGAATGTGTCGGCCGAGGGGGCCTGCGTGGCCCGCCCCGCGTGCCACGAATCGTGGATGGCGGCCGCCCGCTCCGCCTGCACGCCGTGGACTTTCACGCCGGGGAGGAGGCGGCGCATCACCGTGAGCGCCCCCACGGCCTGCGAGCCGCCCCCGATTGCCACGACCATCGCGTCGAGCTTCGCGTATGGCGGGATCGCCTCGACGATCTCCAGGGCGAAGGTGCCCGCTCCGGCGATCACCATCGGGTCATTGGTGGAATGAACGATCCTCATCCCCCGCTGCCGGGCGAGCCGGGCCGCCACGGCGACCGCCTCGTCGTAGTCCCTGCCTTCCTCGATCAGATCGGCGCCGAGGCCGCGGATCGCCTCGTTCTTCTCGGGATTGTTCCCCAGCGGAACGCAGAGCGCCACGGGCACGTCGAGACGGGCACCCGCCCAGGCGAGCCCGAGGCCATGGTTGCCACGGGTGGCGGCCATCACGCCACGGCGTTTCTCGTCGTCCGTCAGCGACGTCATGACCGACAGAGCGTTGCGCACCTTGAAGGCGTTCGTGGGGTTGTGATTCTCGTGCTTGACGAGCACGCGGATACCGGAGCCGGCCGCGGCGTCGAGCGGCGCATAGGAGCGGAGCGGCGTGGGAGGCAGGAAAGGACGAATCCGGTCGCGCGCCGCCAGGACATCCTCGAAGGTGATGGGCCAGTCGCTCATCTCGTCGGTCCTCCCGGGGGCGGGGCCGGCATCGAGGCCAGCCGCTCCTTTGCGACCTTGTTGCCCGGGTCGTCCCGCAGCACGACCCTGTAGCAGCCGGCGGCCTGTGCGAAACGGCCCTGTCTATAATAGACGGCGCCCAGATCGCTGTATATCTCGTAGTAGGCGCCCGAGCTGGCGAGCGCCGCGCTGGCGAAGCTCCTCTGGGCCCGCGCCAGGTCACCGCGGAAGAAATGGAAGAGACCTCGGTGAAAGTCGTCGAAGGGGAACTCCTCGACCCGTACCAGACCCCTCGCCCACCTCGTGAGCCTTGAGACGCGCGGGAGGGCGCCAATGCCAGGGAGGAGGTCGTCCGGCGGCGGGGCGCCGGCCTCGAGCGCGAGCGCAGGGTCGACGAACCGGCCGGCGAGGGGCCCGTCGCGCACGAAGATGGCGGCGAGGTGATCGGCGTAGGCCAGGCGCCAGCGCGCGTCCTTGCTGAGGCGGCCCAGCAGCTTCGGATTCGTGTCGTACGGAAAGACGATCCACTCGATACCGAAGCGCGCGACGCAGGCTTCCATGTCGCCCTCGTTCGCGAGCACGTTCTGGTAATCCTTGTAGAACTCCTCCCCGGCGACCTCGAGACGCCCGTCGATGAAGACGCGCTGCGGGCGCGCCCACATGAGGTAGCCCCCGAAGTTGAGGTGGTTGAGCATCGGGCCGTCGAGTCCGACCTTGTCCGCGTAACGGGCGGCGTCGATTGGGAGGATCAGGTGGTTCCACGAGACGCCGAACCGGTCCGCGCGGCGGCTGGCGATGTAATAGGCGTCGTGATAGACGCGCAGCCCCAGCACGATCGCCGCGAGCGCGACGGCCGATGCCGCGAACCGGGCCGCGATCTCCCGCGTGCGCGCCCGCAGGCGCATGGCCGCCATCAGGCCCGAGAGCGGCGCGCCCCAGGCCAGGGGCGCCAGGCCGGCGACGACCAGCAGCGGGATGTTGCGGATCATCATCGAGGCCAGCGCCCAGAACGGAATGAGGACCAGCGCGCACTCGTAGCGCTTCCGCCGAAGGAGCGGCACCAGCGCGACGACGGCCAGCACCGCCAGAAGCTGGAACGCGTGGATCGGCAGGCGCGGGTAAAAGGGAAACTGGCTCGACAGCCCCAGATCGAAGGGAGAGACGAACTCGCCGATCGACTGACCGAAGAGGTTCTCACCCCGCAGGCGCGTCGCCAGCGTGAAGGGGAAGAGCGCGCCGCGCCAACCGTACGGATTCACCAGCGTGACGGCGACGGACGCGAGCCCCCATGCCATGAGGTGCCGGTCGAACCGGCGCTGCCTGATCCAATCCCCGATGACGAAGCATGCGATCGCCCCCCAGCCGAGGACGAAGAGGCCGTGCGTGTTGGCCCAGACGAGGTGGAGGGCGGCAAGCGCGGGGAGCGACGCGGCGAGCCCCACCGCGCGCCGGTGGAGGATGTGAAGGGTGAGGGCGAGGAAGAGCCACGAGGCCAGCTCGGGGCGCGCCTCGAAGCGCATCTCGCAGGCGACGGCCCCCAGCGCGAAGAGCGTCACGAGAGTCGTCGAGTCGACCGGTGCCAGGCGCGCCGTGCGGTATAGCACGAGAAAAACCGCCAGCGCGAGTGCGGCGTGAAACAGGACCAGGCCGGGCGCATCGAAGCGTCCCTGGATCAGGGCCAGAACGACCTGGTATCCCCAGCTCGTGTCGATGTAAGGGTGGTCGTTGATCGTGAAGGTGAATGGGTCGGTGCGCGGCCAGCCTCCTCCCGAAAGGAGGTGCTCGCCCGCCTTTAGGTGAAACCCGGTATCGATGCTGCCGACCTGCCGGAGCGAAAGGACCGCGACCAGCGCGAAGAGAAGGACGAGCGCCGCGCGATGCGGCGGCGGCAGCGGCGCGCCGGGGGCGATGAGACCGGAGGGTTTCATCCGACTAGGGTCAGAGCCGCGCCGGGTTCCCCCACCCTCCTCGGAAGGCGAAACTCTCCACCGGGATCCGGGCGCGTGGAGCCTCCTCCCTGAGGCGCAGCGCCTCCGGCATCGCCGCCGGATCCCCCGGATAGCCGATCGCGATCATGGCCACCGGGTCGTGGTTGGCGTCCAGCCCGAGGCTCTCCCTCGCCCGCTGGCGGTCGAACCCGGCCATCTCGTGCATGTGCAGCCCCAGCTCGGCCGCCTGGAGGAACATGTTCTCGGACGCCGCCCCCACGTCGTGCCACGCGTGCGGGTTCGGCTTGCCGTTGCGTTCGAACGCCAGCTTCGCCACCGACAAGGCCAGCAGCCAGGCGCTCCTCGCCCAGGCGTTCCCCTCCACGAGCCACGACGCGAGCCTGCCGAACGCCTCGGGGTCCTCCCGCGTCGCGAACACATACCGCCACGGCTGCTCGTTGAAGCACGAAGGGGCCCACCGGGCCGCCTCGAACACCGACGCGATTTTCTCGATCTCGATCCTCGCGTCGCTGAACGATCGCGAGCTCCAGCGTCCCGCGATCAGTGCGTTGATCGGCCGGGAGACCGGGGCCGTCCTCAGCTTGCCGAGCTCACTCATGGGCTTGCCTCCATCGATTTCGCGTGCGCGGGTTTGACAACGCGGACATGATCGCACACTCTGTCGGCTCACCACGGACCGGCTCGCGGTCACGGAGGCGCGGCGGGGGGAATTGATCATCATCCTGGTTGCACTCGGGGTGCTGGTGGCCA
Organism: Candidatus Polarisedimenticolia bacterium; assembly: GCA_036505635.1. GTDB lineage: Bacteria > Acidobacteriota > Polarisedimenticolia > JACPZX01 > DASXTC01 > DASXTC01. The sequence goes on along the minus strand of DASXTC010000026.1, from coordinate 86,609 downwards.
GCGGTCTGGGAGCGCTGGCCGCCGGAGGCCGTCATCCCCTCGCCAACCGCGTCGGATCGCTGGGCGCCCTGGCCGGCTGCGCCCTGGGACTCGCCGGAACCGCGATGAGCCGCATGCTCGGCGAGGCCCCGTCGTTGCGAATCCCCTGGAGCGTCCCCGGCGGGGAGCTGCACCTCGAGATCGACGCGCTGGCCTCCTTCTTTCTTCTGCTGATCTTCGGTCTCTGCCTGATGGCGGCCCTCTTCGGGTCGGAGTACCTGCGCGCCCACGCCGACCGCAAGTGGCTTGGCCCGCCCTGGTTCTTCTTCAACGTGCTCGCGGCGAGCATGGCGGTCGTGGTGATGGCCGCCGACGGGATCCTCTTTCTCATGGCCTGGGAGGTGATGGCTCTCTCCTCCTACTTCCTCGTGAACTTCGAGGATGAGAAGGAGTCGACGCGTCGGGCCGGGTGGGTCTACCTGGTCGCCACCCACGTGGGCACCGTCTTCGTCATCGTCCTTTTCATGCTGCTGGGGCGCGAGAGCGGCTCGATGGACTTCAACCGATGGAGCGGGCTGCCGGGCCTGCCCCCCGTCACCGCTGGCCTCCTGTTCCTGCTGGCGGTGGTCGGGTTCGGCACCAAGGCGGGGATCGTGCCGTTTCACGTGTGGCTCCCCGAGGCGCACCCCGCCGCGCCGGCTCACGTCTCCGCGGTGATGTCCGGCGTCATGATCAAGACTGGCATCTACGGCCTGTTGCGCGTCGTGTCGTTCCTGGGGACGCCCCCCGCCTGGTGGGCGATGGTCCTCATGGGGATCGGCGTCACGTCGGGCCTCCTCGGCGTCCTCTTCGCGGTGGCGCAGCCCGATCTCAAGAGAGTGCTCGCCTACTCCAGCGTCGAGAACGTCGGCGTCATCCTGCTCGGGATCGGGCTGGGCTTGCTGGGGATCAGCTACGGCGAGCCTGCGCTGGTCCTCTTCGGGATGACGGGGGCCCTGCTGCACGTCATGAACCACGCGATCTTCAAGGGCCTGCTATTCATGGGGGCCGGGGTGGCCATCCACGGCGCGGGGACGGGGCGGATCGATCAGCTCGGCGGACTGATCAGAAAGATGCCGATCGCGGCGCTGGCGATCCTGGCCGGCGTCTGGGCCATCGCCGGGCTGCCGCCGCTCAACGGCTTCTTCGGAGAGATGCTGATCTACATCGGCGCACTGGAGGGGGCTGGACGTCTTGAAGGGGCCCGCGTGCTCCTGCCCATTGCCGCGCTGGTGGGATTGGCGCTCGTCTCGGGGCTGGCGGCCGCCTGCTTCGCCCGGGTCTTCGGAGTCTGCTTTCTCGGAACTCCCCGCTCGGACGAGCCGGCGCGCGCGTCCGAGGCGGGCCCGGCCACTCTGGCATCGCTGCTCGCCCTGGCGGCCCTGTGCGTCATTTTCGGGCTGTCCCCTGGGCTTGCCCTATCGGTCGTTGCGCCCGCGGCGGGCCTGCTCGCCTCCCATTCCGACTTGACCGGCGCCACGGCGCTGGGACCCGCCGCCGCCCAGGTCGCCGGAGTCACACATGTCTCGATGATCCTGCTCGCGCTTATCGCGGCGCTGGCCCTGTTGCGCCGCGGGCTCCTGCGCGGCCGCGAGACGAGGGACGCCGTGACCTGGGACTGCGGCTACGAAAGCCCCACGCCGCGCATGCAGCACACAGGTTCGTCTCTTGCGCGTCCTTTCGCGGAGGTCTTCCCGTTCGTGATGCCGGGACGCAGGCAGACCGCCCCTCCGGAGGGACACTTCCCCGCCGCCGCGTCTCTGCGCGTGGTGATCGCCAATCCGTTCCAGGAGTGGCTCTACCGCCCGGCGTTCGACAGAATCCAGCGGGGAATGTCCCGGCTGCGATGGCTCCAGCATGGGCGGGTGCAGCTCTACGTTCTCTACATCGTCGCGACCCTGATCGCGCTCCTGGCCTGGTTCATGGCCTTCTGATGGGGACACTGGTGCGTCCTGAGCTTCTCCTTCTTCACGCGCTGTCGCTCGCGGCCGCTCCCCTGCTGCCCGGCCTGATCGTACGGACCAAGGCGTTGATCGCGGGGCGGACTGGTCCGCCGCTGCTCCAGGGTTACTCCGACCTGTGGAAGCTCATGGGCAAGGGGGCCGTCTACAGCGACGTCACGTCGTGGCTCTTCCGGGCCGGTCCTGTGGCGGGTCTGGCCTCCGTCGTCACGGCATGGTGCCTGCTTCCGTCGTGGGGCGTGTCCGCCCCGCTGTCGTTCGCCGGCGACCTCGTCCTCTTTGTCTGCCTCCTGGGACTGTCGCGGTTTCTCACGGTGTTGGCGGCTCTCGACACCGGCTCCAGCTTCGAGGGGATGGGGGCCAGCCGCGAGATCACGTTTTCGGCTCTCACGGAGCCGGCGCTCTTCCTCGCGCTGGCCACGCTCGCCCGGGCCACCGGCGCCACCTCGCTGTCGGGGATGCTGGGGGGCCGGATGACGCACGCCTGGGGCGCGGCCGGCTCCTCGCTGGCGCTAACGGCCGTGTGTCTCTTCGTGGTCCTGCTGGCTGAGAACGCGCGGATCCCGGTGGATGATCCCGCCACGCACCTCGAGCTGACGATGATCCACGAGGTGATGGTTCTGGATCACGGCGGGCCCGACCTGGCCTTCATCCAGTACGGCGCGGCCCTCAAGCTCTGGGTCTTTCAGGCGCTGCTGGTGGGATTGACCCTTCCGGTCCGCACCGGGGGGCTCCTTGCCGATGCGGCGGCCTTCCTGATGGGGATGATCATCCTCTCCATGGTCATCGGCGTGGTTGAGTCGATCATGGCCCGACTGCAGCTCTCCCGGGTCCCGCAGCTCCTGATCGGCGCGGGGGCGCTGGCCGCCTTCGGCCTGATCCTTACGGTGCGGTGACCCATGACGGCGGCCCAGATCGCGGATGACCTGCTGATCCTCGTGGTGCTCGTCGATCTGTTCACACTGGCCTCGAGCCGGCTGGGCACCCTCATCCGCACCGTGGCGCTGCAGGGGATGGTGCTCGGTGTCCTGCCTCTGGTGGCCCATCCGGGCGAGTTGACCGTGCGCACGGTCATGCTCGCCACCGGGAGCCTTGCACTCAAGGGATTCGTCTTTCCGTGGCTCCTCTTTCGCGCCACCCGCGACGAGGCGGTCCGGCGCGAGGCGCGCCCCTACGTCGGCTACAGCCTCTCGCTGCTGGTGGGTACGGTGATGATCGGCGGATCGTTCGTGCTGGGCGCGCGGCTGCCTCTGCCGTTTCCGGCGGTCTCCAGCCTGCTGGTGCCGGTGGCCCTCTCCACCACGATGATCGGCCTGTTCCTGATCGTGAGCCGGAGGAAAGCCGCCACGCAGGTTCTCGGGTACCTCGTCCTGGAGAACGGGATCTTCGTCTTCGGTCTCACGCTTGCGGTCAAGATGCCGACGCTGGTCGAGATGGGGGTCCTGCTCGATGTCTTCATCGGCGTCTTCGTGATGGGGATCGCACTCCACCACATCCACCGGAATTTCGACTCGATCGACACGAGCGAACTGACCAGCCTCAAGGACGAGCCATGAGGGGACGCCGATGATCCTGGCCCTCGTGCTGTTGCCCGCGCTGGCGGGAGCGCTGGCCTTCGCCCTGGCCTCCAACCGGGCGAGACGCGTCCTGATGGTGGCATCCGCGGCGGGGCACGCGGGCATGGTGGTCTTCGCCTGGCTGCTCTCCCCGGCGGCGATTGGCGGCTGGCTCAAGCTCGACGCGCTGGGACTGGTCACCCTCACGATCGCGAGTGGGCTGTTTCTCGCCTCATCCGTCTACGCGGCGGGGTACCTCGAGAGGGAAGGTCGCGGACCGCGGCGCGATTTCGAGGAGGGGACCCTCTTCGCCGACGCGCCCGAGCGGGTCTTTACCGGTTGCCTCCTCCTTTTCCTCGCGGCGATGACTCTGGTGACCGTGAGCCACCATCTGGGGCTGCTCTGGGTGGCGGTGGAGGCCACGACGCTGGCCAGCGCCCCGCTCATCTATTTCCACCGCCACCACCGATCACTGGAGGCCACCTGGAAATACCTGCTGATCTGCTCCGTCGGCATCGCGCTGGCCCTCCTGGGGACCTTCTTTCTCGCGGTGGCCGGCTCCAACTCCGGCCAGGAGCAGCTCCCCCTGGTGCTGGGCGACCTGATCGCCGCGGGGCCTTCGCTCAATCGACTCTGGCTGCGCGTCGCGATCATTTTCCTGCTGGTGGGCTACGGCACCAAGATGGGGCTCGCCCCTATGCATACGTGGCTGCCCGACGCTCACAGCGAGTCCCCCTCGCTCGTGTCGGCCCTCCTGTCCGGGGCCCTGCTCAACTGCGCCTTCCTTGGGATACTGCGGGTGGTGCAGGTCAGCGCGGCGGCCTCCGACCGCGCCTTCATCTCAGGCCTGCTCGTGGTCTTCGGGCTTATCTCCATGACCGTTGCGGCAGCCTTCATCCTGGGGCAGGCCGACTTCAAGCGGATGCTCGCCTATTCCAGCGTCGAGCACATGGGGATCCTGGCACTGGGCGTGGGGCTCGGCGGCGCCGGGAGCTTCGGCGCGATGCTGCACTCGGTGAACCACTCCCTCACCAAGGGGTGCCTCTTTCTCGTGGCGGGCAACGTGCTTCACACTTACAGGACCAAGTCGGCCCGGGAAGTCCACGGTCTGCTTCGCGTGCTGCCTGTCTCGGGGGCGCTCTGGGTGGCAGGGTTTCTCGCCATCGCGGGCTCGCCTCCCTTCGGTCCATTCCTGAGCGAGCTGGTGATCCTGAGGGCAGCCCTGGACACGGGCCGGAACTGGGTGGCCGCGGTCTACGTGGCATTGCTCGCGATCATCTTCGTGGGGATGTCGGCGATCGTCATGCGGATGGCCCAGCCTGCGGAGGCGGGAGTCGACCTCCCGGCGGCCGCGGGCGGCGAGGCGGCCTCGGCGATCCTGCCTCCCCTGGCGCTCGGCGCCGCCGTGCTGGTCCTGGGGCTCTATGTCCCGCCCGCGCTGAGCGGGTTGCTCCACGAGGCGGGACTGCTCCTGGAGGCCTACCAGTGACGCTGCGCAATGGCGAGGCGGTCACGGAGGGCTCGATCGAGCGCGCGCCGGCGGCGCGGTTCCGTCGATCGGTCATTGATGGCGGCGCCGCGGGGGGGCGTCTTGCCGCCCTGTTCGGGCGCGACCTACCCGGCGGCGCGGTGCGGATCTACGGCATGCTGGCCGACGACGCCGCGGGGAGGCTCTCGATTCTCGCAAGCGACGTGAGGGACAGCTACGAGGCCCTCACGCCCGACTTCCCCCAGGCCCACTACTTCGAACGCGAAATCTTCGAGCAACACGGGGTCCGTCCGGTGGGGCATCCCTGGCTCAAGCCGGTGAGGCGCCACGACACCGGGTATCCCTTCTTCCGGATCGAAAGCGAGGAGGTGCACGAAGTGGCGGTGGGGCCCGTGCATGCGGGGATCATCGACCCGGGGCACTTCCGCCTGCAGTGCCACGGCGAGACCGTGCTTCACCTGGAGATCCGGCTCGGGTACCAGCACCGCGGCGTGGAGGAGGCCCTTGTCGGCGGGCCGGACGGACGCTCGGCGCTTCTGGCGGAGTGCGCCGCCGGCGACACGACACTCGGCCACGTGCTCGCCTGGTGCCAGGCCGTGGAGGCGGCGGCCGGATGCGAGGTCCCGGCCCGAGCCGATGCGATCCGGTGTGTCGCCCTGGAGCTGGAGAGGATCGCCAATCACGTCGGGGATCTCGGCGGGCTGGGCACCGACATCGGCTTTCTTCCCACGTCGGCGTGGTTCGGCCGGCTGCGCGGCGAGTTCCTTAACCTGCTGATGGACCTCTCGGGGAGCCGGTACGGCCGCGGGCTCGTGCGGCCCGGCGGAGTCCTCTTCGATCTGACCCCACCGATGGCCGACTCGTTCCTGCGTCGCCTGGAGACAGCAGCGTCGGAGCTTCGCCAGGTGGCCGGGCTCTTCTTTGAAACCCCCTCGGTGCGCTCGCGCCTGGAGGGGACCGGCGTCCTGTCACGAGCCGCCTGCGACGAGCTGGGGCTGGTGGGCGTGGCCGCGCGGGCGTGCGGCTCGAGCCGGGACGTGCGCCGCGATCACCCCATCGGCCTCTACCGATCCGGAGCACCGGCCGCGGCGGTCGCTCATACCGGCGACGTCCTCGCCCGAGCCCGGGTCCGCTGGGTCGAGATCGAGCGTTCCCTCGAATTCATCGCCACGACGATCAGGTCGCTGCCCGGCGGCGACTTGATGCGCGCGTGCGCGGCGCCGCGGCCCGAGTCCCTCGCCGTATCGATGGTGGAGGGATGGCGCGGCGAGATCGTCCACGTCGCGGTGGCGGATGGGCGCGGTCGGTTCGACCGGTACAAGATCAAGGACCCGTCTTTCCAGAACTGGACCGGCCTCGCCATGGCGCTACGCGACGTGCCGATCTCCGACTTTCCTCTCTGCAACAAGAGCTTCAACCTCTCATACGCGGGACACGACCTGTGAGGAGGGCCGATCGGTGACGGGGCTGCTGAAGATCAGGTGGCGGCAGGGACAGCGCACGCTCCCCTTCCCTTCCGAGCAGGCGATCCTGACCGGCCGCTTTCGCGGCCGGCCGATCATAGACGCCAGCCGCTGTCCCGACGGTTGCCGCCAGTGCGCCGAGAGCTGCCCCACCGGCGCAATCCTGGTCGACGGCGCGACGCGAATCGATTTGGGCCGGTGCGTCTTCTGCGAGGACTGCGTGCGCGCCTGCCCCGAGGGGGCTATCCGATACACGCAGGACCACAGGATGGCGTCAAGGACGCGCGAGGATCTGGCCGCCGACGACGGCCTGAAGCTGGCCGAGGCCCTGGACGCGAGGATGAGGAGACTATTCGGCCGCTCGCTGAGGTTGCGTCACGTGTCGGCAGGCGATTGCAGCGCCTGCTCGGCGGAGCTGACCGCCCTGGGCAACGTCGTCTTCGATCTCTCCCGTTTCGGCGTGCAGTTCGTGGCCTCGCCACGCCACGCCGACGGCCTCGTGGTCACGGGGCCCGTGAGCGCCAACATGCAGCTCGCGCTGGAGAAGACGTGGGAGGCGGTTCCCTCGCCCCGCATCCTGATCGCGGTGGGGGCGTGCGCGATCAGCGGCGGACTCTTCGCCGGGCTGCCCCAGGTGCGCGGCGGCGCGGACCAGGTGCTCCCGGTGGACCTTTACATCCCGGGCTGCCCGCCTCACCCTCTCACGATCCTCGACGGGCTGCTGCGACTGCTCGGGAGGATCGAGGAGGAGAAAGGGTAGGTCGCGGCTCTCACGGCGCGGCGGGCAGGCGGCCGGCCTCCTCGATCAGATCGAAGACCTCGGCGCGGGTGACCCTCCCGCCCGGCTCGAGCAGACGCTCCCGGATCGCCGCGACTCGTCCGGCCATCCCCTCCCGTTCGGCCGGCGCGCCCCGACTCCACGCGCGCAACCGCCTCTCCAGCTCGTGCGTCGCGAGGATCGCCGCCAGGTCCACGTCCACGTCGGCCAGGGCGCGCGCCAGATCCAGGTGGTCGCCGGCGTCGCTCAGCTCCCCCAGCTCCGCCATCAGGTTGACCGCTCGGCGCCGCAGCAGCCAGGAGTCGTCGCGGAACTCGCGCAGCAGATCGTGGTCGCGGTACGAGGAGAGGACCCGCTCCTGGAGGACCCAGAGCGCCATGTCGGCATCGGCCGCGCGCGCCAGGCCGTGATGGTCCCTCACGTCGCGCAGGTCTCGCAGGTAGTTGAGGTAGGTCTCCACCTCGGTGCGCCCGCGGCGCACCTCCAGCACCTTCTCCACCGGCGGGCTGATGATGCCGTAATTCCCGGGGTGCAGGAATCGGAGCAGCACCGAGACGTTCTCGATGTACTTGAAGGCGGCGTGGAGCCGCGTGATCGCCCGCTCCTCGTCGAGCGGCAAGCGTCCGATCAGGCGCGACATCTCCGCCAGATCGATCTCCCGGCCGAGATCGCCGGCGTCGGGGAACCTCCAGAACTGCTTGAAGTCCCAATAGCGTCCGTTCTGGATCGTCTCGAGATCGGCGCCGGTGAGGTCCCGGCGGCGGAGACGCACCGGCTCGAGCGCCCGCTCGAGGCCCGCGTAGTCGGGACGCCACCCGTGGCGCGATTCCATCGTCTCCGCGAACAGCGCGAGGCAGCGGTGCAGGTATGACCCGGGCACGCGTCAGCCTCCGAAACCGATCAGACGGGAGGGGTCGAAGTCGCGCGCCCGCCCGGGGCCGGGCCCTCCCGCGTCCCTGTCCAGCAGCAGGTCGGCCGCCATCTCCCCTATCGCCGCCCCCGCGACCACCCCCGAGCCTCCCAGACCCGCGACCCAGAAGAAGCCGGGCATCCGGGGATCGGGGCCGATGACGTAGCGACGGTCCGGGGCGAAGGTCCGCAGACAGGCCCGCTGGTCCTCGATCGTGACGTTCGTCAGGGCGGGAAAGGAGACCCGGATCGATTCCTCCATCCGCGTGCGGGCCTGCGCGACGACCTCCGGCGGCGAGGGAGGATGCGGCTCCTCGTCGCACATGCAGAGCATGAGACGGGGTGCGTCGGGACGGAAGTAGGTCTGGCGCTCCAGGTCCCAGACGAAGGGCCAGGAGGGTCCCACGGCCGCCATTGGCGCCGAGATGAACAAGTGCCTTCGGTATGGGACGAGCCCCAGGTCGGTGAGCCCCGCCATGGTTCCCAGCGGGCCGGCCCAGGCACCTGCGGCGTTGACGACCCGGTCGGCGTCGAACCTCCCCGATGTGGTCTCGACGCCCGCCGCGCGCCCGCCGCGGGTGACAACCGCCGTGACGCGAGCCCCCGCGACAACGCGCGCTCCCGCGCGCCTCGCTGCGTCGAGGTAACTCTCCAGCAGGGCCGCCGGTTCGAGCTTCGCGTCGGCCGGACAACGGACCCCGAGCGGCGAAGGCGTGCCGGCCAGGACCGGTATCTCCCGCGCCAGAGTCGAAGTCTGCGACGCCTCGGCCTTGACGCCGAGCTCCGCCGCCCGATCGAGCAGGGTCTGCGCCGCGCGGGCGTCCGGGACCAGCAGGATCGAACCGCACCGAGTCGTGCCGAACGACTCGTGCAGGAGCTGGGCGCCGCGCGCCGACATGGCGGCCATCGCCGGGTCCTCCTCCAGGAGCGCGGCGAGCAGCCCTGCGTTGCGCCCCGAGGCATGGGCGCCCGGGCGCGGCTCGGCGTCGAGCAGGACCACGTCGCGGCCAAGGCCCCGCCGGGCCAGGGCCCAGGCGGTGGCGGCTCCCGCGTAGCCGCCGCCAACGATGAGGATCATGGATCGAGCGCCCGCAGCGTGAGTCGTCCCGCGCGCGGTCTCGCGGCTTCGATCGTCAGGCGCACGCGACGACCGGGACCCCAGTCAGGCCGGGCCGGCATGTGCACGTTGTAGAGGGTGTCGGTCAGCTCCACCTCGACGCGACGCGCGTCGGATGCCACCACGACTCCTTGGACCTCCTGCCCGATCCGCCTCTCGTAGTGCTTGAGGATCCAGTACTCGTCGGTGCCGCGCTCCGCCTCGCGTGCCGCCCGCTCAGCCTCGTCGGTGGTGGCCGCGATCCGCGCCAGCGCCTCCGCGTCGTAGGGCAGCGGCCGCCCCGCGAGCGACGCCTTGATCTGGCGGTGCACGACGAGATCCTGATATCGCCGGATCGGCGAGGTGGCCTGCGTGTAGGTGTCAAGTCCCAGCCCGCTGTGCGGCGCTGGCGCGAGACTGACCTCGCCACGGCGCATCCGCCGCCGCAGCGCCCGCACCGCCACCGGATCGTAGCCGTCGGCCTCGATGGGCTCGAGCGGGGCGGCCTGCGCCACGGCCGACGCGGCCTCCTCGTGCGGCGGGGCCTGCCGCCGGTAGATGGCGGGGAGGCCTCGCGTCACGCAGAACCGCGCCGCGATACGGTTCGCCAGGATCATCGCCTCGGCCACCATCCGGCGGGACGCGCCTCGCTCGTCGATCCTGCGGATGAGGACCTCGCCGTCGGCTCCTACGCGGATCTCAACCTCGGCCGCGCGTATCACCACCGCCCCCGCGCCGATCCTCTCGGCTTCCAGCGCGTCGCAGATCGGGCGCAGGCTCCTCAGGGCCAGGGCCGTCTCGCCTGCGGCGTCGGCGTCGCCGAGCAGCGCATCGGCCTGCTCGTAGGTGAGGCGCGCGCGCGAGCGGATCGTCGAGGAGACGATCTCGTGGTCCAGCACTTCCCCCAGGGGCGACAGGGTGACCAGGAAGGAGAGCGCAGGACGGTCCTCCCCGGCGACGAGGCTGGCGGCCCTCTCCGCCACGACCGCCGGCAGCATCGGCAGCTTGCAGTCCGGGAAGTAATAGGTGGCGGCCCGCGACATCGCCTCCTCGTCCACCGGGTCGCCGATCGACACGAAGGAGCCCGGGTCGGCGATGTGCACCCCGAGCCGGAGCGACGCGCCCGACGCCTCCACGCTGAGCGCATCGTCCATCTCGGTGGTCTGCTCGTCGTCGATCGTGAAGGCGTGCAGGGCCCTCAGGTCACGGCGCCCGGCGAGCGCGGCGCCGGTGGCCGCCGCGACCGCGCGCTCGGCGCTCTGATCGATCTCGGGCGGAAAGGCCCTCTTGAGCTGGAAGCGGTGGATGAAGAGGTTCTCGTCCTCCTGGAAGATACCGAGCGCGCGCAGGAGATGGAAGGCCCGCTCGGCCACCGGACCCTCCTGCACGCCCACTTCGTCCATCAAGGGGACCGCGGCCTTGCGCGAGCCCGCCTCGTCGCCCACCAGGGCCACCTCGACGAGATCGGCGATCGTCTCACGGTGCTCCGGCCCCGGCAGGGCCGCGGCGCCGGCGGACCGGTTCGCCGCGAGCGCGGCGCGGCAGAGCGCGAGGAAGGCCGCCCGGCGTTCGGCCCGCGCCCGCTCGGCCGCCTCGCGCTTGCACACCTCCTCGATGTGCTCACGCGAGCGCGGCTCGAAATCATCCCCTTTGCGCGCGAAGTAGATCCGATCCTCGTGCAGGCGACGCAGCAGCGCGGATCGCGAAAGCGGGTCGTCGCTGCCCAGCGCGAGGGCGGCGAGACCGCCGAGAGGCTGGCGCTTCGGCTCGTCCACGAGGACGTCCCAGAGGGAGGGTAGATCGATCTCCCGGGCGCGGGCGGCGGCCGCCTCTCCGTGGCGCCGCGCCGCGGCCGCGGCCTGGGCCGGGATCACCGAGACGGCGCCGGCGCGGTGGGCGATGCGGGAGACGGTGACCCTCATCTCCTTGCCCGCCTCGGTCACGATCTTGAGGCGCCCCTTCTCCTCGCCAAGGACGACGGCGCACACGAGCCCCCCCTCGTCATAGAGGTCGACGAGATCTCCCATGCGGAAGGCGATCTCCCGTGATGTCGCCATGAGGGCGACAGTGTCCGCTGTTTCCGGATCTTTTTCCAGAGCAGGTGGGGACGTACCCGGACTAGAGATCCCTGACGATCTCCGCCACGCCGCGCGCGATCCCATCCAGGTCGCGCGCCTCGCAGAGCAGGTCGCAGCTTGCGACGTATTGGCCGAGCACCGAGTCGCCGGTGTTCCACAGCGAGGCCGGCTCCGGGTTCAACCAGATGACCCGCCGGCACCTCGCCGCGAGGTCCTCGAAGGCCCAGCTCTGCGGATCGCCGAAGTTGCTTCGGGCGTCACCCAGCACGACCAGCACGGCATCGCGCCCCGGGCGCCCGAGAGGCCCGGCCCGCCGCGTCCCCTCGCCCGACCGGGCAGCCTGATAGAACGCATTGCCGTAATCGCTGGGCGCCTTGAGGTTGAGACCCGGCAGCGACTCGATCAGCCGGGAGAGGGGCATCCGCGCGGGGCCCTTCCACCGCGCGAGCGTCTCGGTCGCCTCCACGCACCGGTCCACGAAGAGATGGATCGAGGCTCGGCAGCGGGAATGGGGACGCATCACGAAGGCGGAGGCCAGGTGGAGAAACAACGACGAGGCGCGCGTCACGGACCAGGAGACATCGGCCAGCACGATGAGACGCGGCCGCCGGGGCCGGCGCTCCCGGTATGGGATGATGAAGGGGACGCCGCCGGTCGCCACGCTTGAACGCATCATGCTAGCGATCCAAAGACGGCCCGCGCGGCCGGGCCGGCGGCGGCGCCCCGCGCGGAGGCGGATCTCCTGAATCAGACGCGGGATCTCCCGGACCAGAAGCGCCTCCTGCTCGCCGGTGAGCGGGGACCGCAGATCGAAATGACGCGGGTTGCCGGCGGCGGGAGGGGGCGCCACGGCGCGACGCGCACGCGGGTCGAACTGCCGCGGGACCCTCGGTCCCCGGGGCAGTGTTGCCCGCGGTCTCCAGGGCCGGTCCACGGGCGCCGCCGGCACCCCTTCCCGCGGGCGGCGCAACACGATCAGGCGGCCAGGGCGAAGCCGGCGCGGCGGCGCCACGCGAGAGGGCCGGCTGCCGCGATCACCGGTCGCCTCGGGCTCCGGGTCCGGCAGCGGGCGGGAACGCTTCCCCTCCCCGCCTGCCGGTGGCTCGACTCCCTTGCCACGGCGCCCCTCCTTCCTCGGCGGCTCCGGAGCGGCGAAGAAGCCGTCAAAGACGCGGTCAAAAGCACGCCCATTGTCGCGCGTCTTGGCCAGGGTGGCGCGCAGCGCGAGACGGAAGGTCTCGCGCTCCTCCAGGCCGGCGGCCCGCACGGCGCGCGCCGCGTCGATCGCCTCGGCCGGCGAGACGCGAAGGCCGGCCTTTCTCAGGGCCGCCACGAAGCGCTGGAGGGCTTCGATCATGAGCCACGCCGTTCAGCGATACTTGCCCGGGTCCGACAGCGCGCGATCGAGATCGTCCCGGTTCTTGAGGAGCGCTCCGAGCGTGGAGCGCAGCGCCTCCGCGCTCAACGCGTCGGCCCCCACGGCGACCAGGGCCTTCGCCCAGTCGACCACTTCGGCGATCCCGGGGGAGCGCCTGATGTCCGACTTGCGCAGGTGCTGGACGAAACGCACGATGCGCCGCGCGAGGTCTTCAGAGATGCCCGGCACGCGCGCCGTCACGATCCGGACCTCGTCCTCGAAAGGCGGAAAGTCGATGTAGAGGTAGAGGCAGCGCCGGCGAAGCGCGTCGGACAGCTCGCGAGTGTCGTTGCTGGTCAGGATCACGCGGGGATGCGAGCGCGCCACGATCGTCCCCAGCTCGGGGATCGAGACCTGATAATCGCTCAGGACCTCGAGAAGGAAGGCTTCGAACTCCTCGTCGCTGCGGTCGACCTCGTCGATCAGCAGCACCACGGGGCTGTCGGAGGTGATCGCCGCCAGCAGCGGCCGCGCGAGCAGGAAGTCGCGCGAGAAGAACTCGTCGGCCTGGCCCTTGAGGATTCCGAGCGAGGCCCTCAGGTCGGGGGCGCCGGCGAGCAGGTCGCCGACCTTCTCGCGCAGGAGCTGCGCGTAGAGCATCTGCTTGCCGTACGACCACTCGTAAAGGGCGCGGGCCTCGTCGAGCCCTTCGTAGCACTGCAGGCGGATCAGCTCCGAGCCGTGGAAGAGCGCCCAGAGCTTGGCGATCTCGGTCTTGCCGACCCCCGGCGGTCCTTCCAGCAGGAGCGGCTTGCCGAGCGCGTCCGAGAGAAACAGGGCCGTGGCGACCTGGGCGGAGCAGATGAATCCGCTGTCCTCGAAGCGCCTGGAGATCTCTGCGGGGGGGATGCCGTTCGTGGATCCGGTCGAGGTCATGGGCCGTGCCCGTGGCCTCCGCCGCCACCACCGCCGCGCTTTCTGCCGCGCCCACCGCGGCGGCGGCGCCTCCCGCCGCCGGCTGCCTTGGGAGCCGCCTCCGACCGCGCGCCCCCTCCTTCGGCCCGAGGAGCTTCGGCGGCGCGGGGAGCGTGAGAGGCGTGGGCGGCGCGGTTTGCGTGGCCAGTATGGCCAGCCTGTCCGGCGTGGCCGGCGTGGCCGGCATGTCCCTCATGGGAAGCGCGCGCCGGGCGCCCCGCACGTGTCCCGCGGGACGGCGGGGAGGATCGTGCCGCGGGACGACGTCCCGTACCGCGACGCCGCCCATCGCGGGCGCCCGTCCCACCCGCCCGTTCGTCCGACTCGTCCTCGATGGGGACGACCGTGCCGTCCGGTCCGTGGGCCTCCAGGGGCAGATCCATTCCGGTCAGCCGGCGAATCATGGCCAGCTTCTTGAGGTCCTTCGCGGTGACGAAGGTGATGGCGTGCCCTTCCGCCCCGGCCCTCGCCGTCCGGCCGATGCGGTGCACGTAGTCGTCGGCTTCCATCGGGATGTCGAAGTTGATGACATGCGTGATCCCCCCGATGTCGATGCCGCGGCCCGCCACGTCCGTCGCCACCAGAATGTGTATCTCGCCCCGGCGGAACATGTCCATGATGCCCTCGCGGTGGCGCTGCTCCTGCAGGCTCGAGAGCCTCGCCGCCTCGAACCCCTGCTCGCGCAGCCATCTCATGATCTCGCCGGTCGATTCGCGCCGCGCGGTGAAGATGAGGCAGCGTCCGGGCGACTCCTTTCTCAGGATGTCGAGCAGGAGCGGCATCTTCCCCCTCTCGCTGACACGATAGATGTCCTGACGGACCCGGTCGGCGACCATAGTGGAGGGGGACACCTGCACCTGAACGGGGTTCATCATGTAGGCCTCGGCTATTTTCAGGATCGGCGGCGGCAGGGTCGCCGAGAAGAGCATTGTCTGGCGCGACGGCGGCGCCCGGCGGCAGAGAAAGTCGATGTCGTCGATGAACCCCATGTCGAGCATCCGGTCCGCCTCGTCGAGAACGAGCCACTTGAGGAACCGCATCCTCAGGATGGCGTTCTTGACGAAGTCGATCAAGCGGCCGGGGGTGCCCACCACGATGTCCACGCCTGAGAAGATCTCTCGCCGCTGGTGGCCGTGGGATGTGCCGCCGTAGATCGCCGCGGCGCGCACGGGCAGGTTGCGGGCGAGCTTCTCGGCCTCGCCGCACACCTGGATCGCCAGCTCGCGGGTCGGCGTGACGACGAGGGCCTGCACATCGCCGCTCGGCTCGATCTGCTGGAGGATCGGGATGAGAAACGCCGCGGTCTTGCCGGTGCCGGTCTGGGCCATCCCGGTGACGTCCTTGCGCAGGAGCGCCTCGGGGATGACCTGGGCCTGGATCGGAGTGCACTCGACGTAGCCGGCCGCGTCGATCGCGGCCTGAAGCTCGGGCTTGAGGCCGAGCTCGGTGAATCTGAATGTTGTCGCGGGTCCCGACAGTGGCAGGATACCTCCCTGAGCAAGGGCGCCAGTCTAACACATGCGGGCGCGCGAACCGTCGTCGGGGCGTTCTCCGGCTCGTCCCTTACACTGTGCGGACATTTGATATAGACTCTCCGCTGTGCTTGGGGATGAGCCGGCTCAACGCCGGCGCGCGAGCCGCCTCCGGCCCGCACCAGGAGTCGCCTCGGGGAATCGATGTCCCACCTTCTCTGGTCGTTTGATCAGCTCGCCCGGTTCACCCGGTACGAAGACCCCGAGGTGCGCTACTGGGCCGCGGATCGGCTGGCGATGCTCTTCCCTGCCGAGGCCCCCGATACCATCGCCGACCTGATCCTGGACGACCACGACGCCACACCGGATCTCGTGGCCGAGCACCTCGGCCAGCACGGCACCCAACACCACATCCCGGCCCTGCTCAAGGGGTTCAGGCGGGGAAGCGGGATGACGCCGGGCCGATGCGTGGAGGCGCTGGCGACGCTCGGCTATGAAGGGACACCTGAAGTCGCGGCCGCCGCCCTCCACCAGCGCGACGTCCCCGAAGGGTGCCTCGCTCTGATGGTGGCGGCGCTGGCCGCCATGGCCGCAAGGAAGCAGAGCCCTGGTTGGGAGGCGGCCGGCGAGAGGGCGCGGGAGTTCCTCCTGCGACGCCCCGAGCTGTTCGCCGAGCCCGCGGCGCTCCGGGGCGCCATCTCGCTGCTCGCGCCCTCCGACTTCGGCGAGCTGATCCAGAAGTGGATCACGGCGCTTCACTTCCGCGGTCTGGATCAGCTCGAGTCGTGCATCCGTGTCCTGATCGAAGAGCTGCAGCTCGAGGATTGCGGATGGTGTGTGCGCACCGACCGCAGCGGCAGAATCGATCTCGACCGGACGCTGCGGGCCATAGAGAGCGCCTACGACATCGACGTCCGGGCGGCCATCTCCGCGGAGGCGCGCGCGGAGCTGGCCCGCCGGCTGCAGGAGGGGCAGTTCTCCGAGATCGCGGCGGCCCTGGGCGGCTACGTCCGCACGCGCGCCGGTTCCCTGACGGCCAAGGCGGACGACGCGCTGCCCCGGCGGCTCGACGCGCTGGGCCGGGCCTTCCAGACCCCGCAGATCCTCGACCTGGCCGACCGCCTCGAGCCCGCGATGCAGCAGTGGCTGATCGGGGTCCTGATCGCGGCCACCGTCAAGGCGTCGATCTACCGCAATTTCCTGCTGGAGTTCGAGGAGGCCGGCGAGGATCTCGAATCGCTGATGGCGCTGGCCGGTGTGGAGACTTCCTGTCTGCTCAAGTCGCTGCCCGCCCGCATCGCGCGGGTCGCCGGCTCGGGCCCGGGCCGGTTCCGCGTCATCGACTGGTGCCTGCGCACCCTCGAGGCGCGCGGGCCCTTCTTCTCCAAGGCGATGGCGCTCGACACGCTGGGCCACTTCGGCACGGTCGACCTGGTGCCCGAGGTCGCCGCGCACCTCGCCGACGACAACCCGTACATCTACGGAGCGGCCGAGCGCGCTCTGGCCCGGATCGGCGAGCCGGTGGTCGAGCACACGCGAATGCTGCTGGGACGCGGCGGGGCGAATCCCGAAGCGGTGCTGAGCCTCGTGCGGATCACCTGCGAGATCTCGCGCGAGGAATGCCTGAAGGTCGTGATCGAACACTTCGACGAGATCTTCGAGACCGTGGGGCCCGAGTCCGGCGCCGAGGCGGTCGCCCTGCTCGGCCATCCGGATCTCTTCCCCCACCTCCGGCGCTGGCTCGGCCGGAGCCCCGCCATGGTGGGTCACGCCCTGCTGCTGGTGGGCGCGATCAACAACCTGCCGGTCCCCGAGGAAGAATCGATCCTCAAGGCGATCGACGACTACTGGAAAGGCTCCCCCGAAGGGCCCGACACAGGCAGCGGGCCTTCCGGCCAGTATCTGATGTGACCCGGCACCGGAAGGCCTAGTGTGTCCGAGTAATGGCTTGGGCCCGAGCCATTACTCGGACACACTAGGGCGCTGAGACCGCCGGCTCCGACAGGAGCAGGACGCGCTCGTTTCCGAGCAGGCTCAGACCGTAGAGATCGCGCATGCCGGCGCGCACCTCGCGCGGCAGACCGGCCAGCACCGTGCGGGCCCGCGCGTCCTCCTCGGGCCACAGGAGGTTCTGGAGCAGGGTCTTCTTCTCCGGCAGGTAGACGAGGCGCACCTCCTCGTCGTCCGGGATGCCCGCCTCTTTCTTGGCGAGCTCGATCGCCTTCGACATGCCCCCCAGCTCGTCGACGAGGCCGAGCCCCTTGGCGCGCGTGCCGGACCAGACGTGCCCCTGGCCGATCTTGTCGACGGCCTCTCTGGTCATGCCCCGGCCCGTGGCCACCATCCCGGTGAAATTGTCGTAGATCTTGTTCATGAACTTCCAGTAGATCACCTTCTCCTCGGCCGAGAACTTCTGGCCGGTGTAGTAGAAGCCCGCGTGGTCTCCGATCCCCAGCGTCTCGCGGGTGAGCCCGATCCAGTCGTACAGGCCCGTCGTCACCATCTTGCCCGCCACGACCCCGATCGATCCCGTGATGGTGCCCGGCTGGGTCACGACCTTCGTGGCGCCGGCCGAGACGTAGTAGCCCCCCGAAGCGGCCACGTCGGACATCGAAATGACGACCGGCTTCTCCTTCCTGGCGAGCTGCGTCTCGCGCCAGATCAGGTCGGATGCCACCGCCGATCCGCCCGGTGAGTCGACGCGGAAGACGATCGCCTTGACGCTCTTGTCACGGCGCGCCCGCCGGAACGCCTCCGTGATTGTGTCGGATCCCATGATGGCCCCGGCGAGCGGGTTGTTCTGGCTCTTGCCCGTCACGATGATCCCCATCCCGGTGATGACGGCGATCTTCCGGTGCCCCACCGAGCCTCCCCGCGAGTCGAGATAGTCCCGGAACTTCATCGTGTTGAGGTCGCCGCCGGCCTTCTCCTTGACCGCGTCCTCGAACTCGTCGAAGTAGCCGAGATGATCCACCAGCCCTTTGTCGAGCGCCTCCTTGCTGATGAAGGGCCCTTCGTTGATCAGCGCGCTGACCCGGGCGGCGTCCAGCTTGCGCCCCTCGGCGACGCCGGCGACGATCTGGTCGTACCAGTCCTGCAGGTACATCATCGTGGCTTCGCGGTGCGCCTCGGTCATCTTCTTCTCGGTGTAGATGTCCTTGGCGTTCTTGTATTTTCCGATGCTGTCGAAGTCCGGATAGATCCCGAGCTTGTCGAGCGTCCCGCGGATGAAGGTCACCGCGCCGAACAGACCGTAGAGGTTGAGGTCGCCGGGAGGCGACAGCCAGATCTCGTCGAAGGCCGTCGCGAGGTAGTAGGGCGAGTTGCCGCCGCCGAACTCGCCGGCCGTGTCCATGTAGACGACGGCCCATTTGCCGGAGGCCCGGAACGCCTGGATGCTGTCGCGGATCTCCTGGACCTTGGCCAGCCCCATCGAGTAGGGCTTGATGACCGCCATGATGCCGGTGATCCGATCGTCCTTGCGCGCGCGGTCCACGGCATGCGTGATGTCGCGAAGAAGGGTCACGTCCCCCTGGAAGAGACGGGCCTCCAGGGAGTCATCCTTGTCCTCGACGACGTCGCCCGCGATCGTCACCTGCAGGACGGTGCCCTTCCGCACGCCGCCCGCGAGCATGACGGCAAGGGCAACCACCCCGATGACGAAAAGCATCGCCGCCGCGATGAGAAGGCAACCCCTGGCTCCCCTGGTCATGACTCATGCCTCCGCGTCTTGGACCTTGCAGCTATCATCAATGTCGTCAGGCGCAAACCTTACCAGATCCGGGGGGCAAAGCCCACATGAGCGACTCGCTGGAGCGCGGCATTGCGCTGTTCAACACCGGACTCTACTTCGAAGCTCACGAGGTCTTCGAGGATCTCTGGCGGGCCTCGGCGGGAGACCGCCGGCTCGTCTACCAGGGGATCGTCCAGGCCTGCGCGGGGCTGGTCAAGCACCAGCGCTGCGAGCCGGCCTCGGCCCGCACGCTGCTCGGAAAGGGGCTGGCCAAGCTGGAGGCCGCCTCCCCTTCCTGCCGGCCCGGAGTCGACATCGCCGGGCTCGCCGAAGCTCTCAGGAGGGTCTTACGGGCCATCGAGGCGGGGGTTTCGTTCCCGCCTCCCGTCATGTACGCCCGTGCCGAGCTATAATCAGCGGTCACCATCATCCGTCCTGACCCAATCACGTCCTTCAGGAGGTCTCGATGCGTCTGCATGACTTCTTTCGTTCTCCGGGGCTGTCCGTCCTGATCCTCGCCGCCTGCGCGGCCACAGCCCTTTCGGCCGCCCCGACCTGCTACGCCGGTGAGGGAACTCCCAGCGCGCTCCTGGGCAACCCGATGCCCGACTTCAAGTTGTCGGACTTCGCGGGCGTGGAGCACACGCTGGCCCGGTATCACGGCGGCAAGGGAGTCGTCCTCATCTTCGTCTCGACCAAGTGCCCCGTCTCCAACGCCTACAACGAGAGGATGATCGAGCTGGCGGCGGAGTACCAGCCCAAAGGGTTCCAGTTCCTCGGCATCAACGCCAACAAGATGGAGGACCCCGCCGAGATGGCGTCGCACGCGAAGGGCCATGGCTGGAATTTCCCCGTGCTGAAGGACTCGGGCAACGCTTACGCCGACAAGGTGGCCGCGTCGGTCACCCCCGAGGTCTACCTCGTGGACGCCGCGGGGATCCTGCGCTACCACGGGCGCATCGACGACTCCCAGGACCCATCGGGAGTCAAGACCCGGGATCTCAAGGCCGCGCTCGACGCGCTCATCACCGGCCAGGAGATCGCGAAGAGGGAGTCCAAGGCCTTCGGCTGCACGATCAAGCGGGGCTGAGACATGCGGTCGAAGTGGGGGCTTCTGCTTGCCGCGGCGGCGCTCGCCGTCGCGGCGGCGGGGGCCGCGTCTACGCCCCGGGTGGCCGGCATCGACCGGCGGGGCTTCGCCGCGATGCTGGCATCGCACAAGGGCCGGCCGGTGGTGGTCAACATGTGGGCCACCTGGTGCGACCCGTGCCGCGAGGAGTTCCCCGATCTGGTGAAGCTGCATCGAGAGCTGGGGGGCCGCGGCCTCCGGGTCATCGCCATCTCCATGGATATGGCCTCGGCGCTCGAGGGCGCCGTCATCCCGTTTCTCGACGCGCAGGGCGCGAGCTTCCCGGCCTACATTCGGGACGCGAGCGCGGAGAACGACGAGGACTTCATCAACGCCGTCGACAAGGAGTGGTCGGGTTCCCTGCCAGCGACCTTCGTGTACGACCGCGAGGGGCGTCTCGTGAAGAGGATCATCGGCCCCACCTCCTTCGTTCAGCTCAAAGCGGCGGTGACACCGCTGCTGCAGGCTGCACCTCGCTAGCCCGAGATACGGAAAGGATTCCCCCGGCGACGTTCGACCTCCAGACGCGGAGCGAGGGAACCCCACCATCGGGCACGGCGCGTCCTCGCCCGGCTGTGGGCGCGCCTCCCTTTCGCTCGGTGCCCTCGCCCGGCTCGGGCGATCGACCTCGCTCAAGAGGGCCCTCGGGTGGGGTTCCCTCGCTCCGCACCTGAAAAGCCGCTCCGCCAATCAGGCTCGCTGTCGACGGCCCTGCGATGGAGTTCCCGCGCGACGCCCAGGCGAGCGCGAGCGGTGCCCGTAGGAGGATTCCCCGAGCGGCCCCAGGTCTCGAGACACGGAGCGACGGGGAATCCTCCGGCGACTTCAGACCGCCCGCATCGCCTCGACGGGATCCATGCGCGAAGCCTTGATGGCGGGATAGAGCCCGAACAGGATCCCCAGCGAGATCGCGAGTCCGACCGCCCACGCCGCCCCGCCCCAGTCGATCGGAAGTCCCGAGGGGAAAAAGCCCGAGAGCGACGTTGTCAGACCCACCCCCAGCCCGACCCCGATGCCCGCGCCGGTGAGCGCCAGGGTGATCGACTCGACCATGAACTGGAGGAATATCTCCAGATCGCTCGCGCCGATCGCCTTGCGCATCCCGATCTCGTAGAGTCTCTCATTGATCGAGATGATCATGACCGACAGCAGCCCGATCCCGCCCACCAGGAGCGAGATGCCGGCGATGGTGCCGAGCACGATCTGCCAGTTGGTGACGATCTCGTCCACCTGGTCGCGCTCCCGCAGCATATCCTGAGCGATGTTCTCGACCTGGAAGTCCCCGATACCGTGGTGCGCGACCGACAGCGCGGCCTCGACCTCCGCCTGCACCGAGCCAAGCGACTTGACGGCCGTGGTCTTGACGGCGATGTAGGACAGAGGCGACTCCTCGCCCGCGAAGTACCTCCTCAATGTCGTCAGCGGGATCATCGCCCCCTCCATCTCGCGGATGAACTCGCTGTCGTTGACGAAGGTGTTGCCCAGCTCGGCGCCGACACCCACGACGATGAAGCGCGCGCCGCCCACCGTGACCTCCTTGCCGAGCGGGTCCTCTGAGCCGAACAGCCGTTTGTTGAGCCGGTGTCCCAGGATGCAGACCTTGCCGAAGGTCCTCAGGTCGTTGTCGTTGAAGAACCTCCCGACGGCCGAGAACCTCTTTCTCACGGCCGCATACGGGGGCGTCACTCCCATCACCCGCACTTCGCGGCGCACGCCGCCAGCCGAGAAGATCAGCTCGGCCTGCTGGACCGGCGCGGCGTCTCTCACCAGCTCGCGGCGGGCCAGGAGGATATCGGCGTCCTCGGGACGCAACCCTTCGGACTGGTTGAAGCGCGCCCGCTCCATGGTGTTCCTGGGCTGCCTCGCGACCACGTAAAGGACCCCGTCGTAGCCGAGTTGCTCGAACCCGGACCAGACCGAGATGATGATCCCGTTGAGCATCGAGGTCATGAAGACGATCGACATCGTGCCGAGGATCATCCCGATGAGGGTCAGGAACGCCCTGAGCTTGTGATGGCGGATCTCCGTAATCCCGCCCGTCATGATCTCGGGGATGTTCATCTACTCGTACCTCAGCGCCTCGACGGGATCGAGGCGCGCCGCCTTCACCGCCGGGTAGAACCCGAAGAAGACCCCCACGGCCGTGGAGGTGACGAAACCCACCACCGCCATGCGCGGCGTGATGACGGCCGGCTGGTTGATGAGACTCGTGACCGCCTGCGTGAAGACGAACCCGAGCAGGATGCCGGCGCCCCCGCCCAGGAACGTCACCAGCACCGATTCGACGAGGAACTGGGCCGTGATCTGCAGGCCGCTGGCGCCCAGCGCCTTTCGGACGCCAACCTCCCGAACGCGCTCCTGGAACGAAGCCAGCAGGATGTTCATGATGACGATGCCGCCCACGAGGAGCGAGGTCGCGCCGGCCGCCAGGAACACGGCGTTGAGCATCTGGTTCCGCTGGGCCTGCTGCGCGAGACGCTGCGAGCGGTCCATGACCTCGAAGTCCTCCACGCCCCGGTGGCGCCGCCGCAGCAGCGCATGGATCTCTGCCGTGGCCTTCTGGTTGTTCTTGTCGTCGTCGACGATGGCGTTGATGTAGCCGACCTTGCGCTCCTCGTCGCCCATGAATCGCTTGTGCATCGCGGTGATCGGGACGAAGATCTTCTCGTTCATCCACTCCAGCGCGTTGCGACCCGAGTCGTCGAAGAAGTACTCCTTACGCGTCATGACCCCGACCACCGTCATCCCCACGCCGTTGATGAACAACGTCTGGCCGATCGGTTCGTCGTTTCCGAAGATCCGGCGCGACGTCGTGTCCCCCAGGACGCAGACGCGCGAGGTCGCCGCCAGATCGTCCGGGCTGATGAAGCGGCCCCTCGCGGGATGGAACTTGTAAACCATCGGATAGTCCGAAGTGACCCCGTCGACGTCCCACTCCTCCTGGAAGCTTCCGTGCGTCAGCAGCAGCCGGTTGGGGGCGATCGGGTCCACGTAGATGATGTTGGGGACCGATCGCATCGCCATCGCATCGTCGTAGGTGAGACCGACGTTGGAGACCTGCAGAGCCGTTCGGGTGACATCCTGAAGGGGACGGTTGACCACCAGGAGCTTGCGCAGGCCGCCGACCTCTGAGAAGAACTCGGTCATCCGGCGGCGTCCCGAATCCACGAGCGCCATGACGGTCACCACCGAGGCGACCCCCAGGATCACCCCCACCGTCTGCAGGAGAGTGCGCCCCTTGTGCGCCTTGATGTCGACGACTCCGTCGATGACCGACTCGATGAGAGTCATGCCGCCTCGGGGGTGACGACCTGCCCGTCCACGAGCGTGATGACCCGGTGGGCCCGGCCGGCCACCGCGTGGTCATGGGTGACCAGGATGAGCGTGTGCCCCTGACGGTTCAGCTCGTCGAAGATCCCGAGGATCTCCTCGCCCGTTTTCTGGTCGAGGTTACCCGTGGGCTCGTCCGCCAGGATGATCCTGGGTTCGTTCACCAGGGCCCGGGCGATCGCCACCCTCTGGCGCTGTCCGCCGGAAAGCTGGGACGGCAGGTGCTTGAAGCGGCCGTCGAGCCCGAGACGCGCGAGCAGCTCGCCCGCGCGCTCGCGCCGTTTGGAGCGCGAGACACCCGCGTACATCATCGGCAGCTCGACGTTGCGCAGGATCGACGCGCGCGGCAGCAGGTTGTAGGTCTGGAAGACGAACCCGATGTACTTGTTGCGGACCCGCGCCAGCGACCCCGAGGTCAGGTCGGAGACCTTCCGGCCCGCCAGCACGTAGTCGCCGCTCGTGGGCGTGTCGAGGCACCCCACGATGTGCATCAGGGTAGACTTGCCGGACCCCGACGGCCCCATGATGGCGACGTAATCTCCCTGCTTGATGCCCAGGGTGACGCCGCGCAGCGCCTGGACGGAGCTCTCGCCCGCATCGGAATCGTAGATCTTGCGGATCTCCTTCAACTGGATGACGTCGTCTCCGTTGCCCGCGCTCATGCGAAGGGCCCCTTACCGCTCGGAGATCTGGCGCGGCTTGGTCGGATCCTCGAGAGCCACCTGCTCGGCCTCGACAAGTCCGTCGAGGATCTGGACGCGCTCGAGGCTGGCGAGCCCCACCTTGACCTTGCGCTCTTCGAAGAAGCGCTGCCAGGCGTCCGACACGTCGAGTTTGCCGGCGTTGTTCTTGCGCAGGGGCTTTTCCCCGGCCTTCGGCTCGTCGAACGACTTCTTGAGCACGTAGACCACCTCGCCGTCGGACTTCTTGAGGATCGACTCGACTGGCACGCTGAGGGTGTCGTCGACCTTGTCCCCCTTGATCTCGATGTTGGCGGTCATCCCGGATCGGAAGGCGGCGTCCTGCGCGCCAAGGACGATCTCGATGTCGAAGACCTTGACCTTGTCCTTGAGGCGCGCGGCCGGCGAGATGTGGGAGACCTTGCCCTTGAAGCGGCGGTACGGGAAGGCGTCCACGGTGATCTCCACCGTCTGGCCCTGCGTCACCTTTCCGATCTCGACCTCGTTGATGGACGCCTTGATCAGCATCGCGCTCAGGTCGGCCACGGTGAACAGGGAGGTCCCTTCGTTGAAGGACGACACGCCGCTCATGACCGTCTGGCCGATCTCGACGTTCTTCTTGATCACGTAGCCGTCCATGGGCGAGACCACGTTCACGGTGCGGCCCGTGGAGATCGCCTGCTGGTCGAGCGGGATCCCGCTGTCCACGACGATCGTGTATTCGGTGCGGGCCTGGTTGTACTGCTCCTGGGCGGTGTCGAAGCGCTGGCGCAGGTCGCGCATCTGCTGCTCGGCCATGTAGCCTTCCTGGAAGAGCTCCTCGTTGGTCTCGAGGTCTTTCTTGGCCTTCTCGACGTTGATCTCGGCGACCGTCAGATCCGACTTGACGGCCGACAGCGTCTTGGCCTGGTTGACGTCGGGCACGACCCGCGCGAGGGTCTGGCCCGGGCGGACCCGGTCCCCTTCCCGGACGAGGATCTCCCTGAGGGTTCCGGACAGGGTCGACTTGACGTCCACCTTCACGACCGGCTCGATCGTGCCCACCTCGCTGACGGCGATCTGGACATCGGCGATCTCCGCCTTGCCGATCCTCAAGTCGAGGTCGTCCGCGCTGAGGCTCTTGCGATCCCGGGCGAACAGGGAGTCGCGGAAGGAAAGCGCGCTGATGGCCGCGACGGCCACCAGCAGTGTGACGATGATGAGGATCCACCGGCGTTTGCCTGATTTGGACATGGTCGGGTCTGCTCCTGAAGCGGTCCTCCCCACGAGAATCCCGCGGGGGGTATACGTATTGATCCGAATGGAGGTTTCTAAAATAGCACACGCCCCCGGCGCGCCCCAAGACGATTGACTCGCCGGCAGGGGCCGGTTAAGGTGAAGCCCCCGGACCAAAGCGACCGAGCCGGGACAACTCAAGGAGGTGGCCGATGCGCATGGTGGGTGAGTTCAAGGAGTTCCTCCTCAAGACGAACGCCTTCGCGCTGGCGATCGGCGTGATCATCGGCGCGGCGGTCGGCAAGGTCGTCTCCTCCATCGTGTCGGACCTCCTCATGCCTGTCATCGGCCTCCTGATCCCGGGCGGAGAGTGGCGGACGTGGCAGGTCGTCCTGACCACCGATGCCGAGGGGAAGGCGGCCAACACATTGAATCTGGGAACATTCATCGGCACGGTGGTCGATTTCGCCATCATCGGGTTCGTGGTTTTCATGGTGACCAAGACGATCATGAAGCCGGCCCCGGAGCCGCCTGCGCCCCCCTCCAAGGCCTGCCCGCAGTGCACGGAAACAGTCCCGGTCGCCGCCAGGAAGTGCCGTTACTGCCAGAGCCCCGTCTGACCCATGGCCGCACCCCCACGCCTGAGCCTCGCGCACCTGCCGACGCCGCTGGAGCCGGCGCCGCGCTTCTCCTCCGAGATGACGCCCGGGGTTCAAGTCTGGATCAAGCGCGACGATTGCACGGGTCTGGCCTTCGGAGGCAACAAGGCGCGCAAGCTCGAGTTCCTGATGGCCTCGGCCCGTGAGGCGGGCGCCGACACCGTCGTCACCTTCGGCGGAGTGCAGTCCAATCACACCCGCATGGCCGCGGCCGCGGCTCGCCGGCTGGGGCTCGACTGCCACCTCATCCTGGCCGGCTCGCCCCCGGAGGAGACGACGGGAAACCTCCTTCTGAACCGGCTGCTCGGCGCCACCCTGAGCTTCATGTCGCTGACCCCTCCCGAGCTCACCGCGAAGCGCGTCGAGGACGCGTTCATGGCGGCCGAGGAGCACCTGAGGATCAAGGGGCGGCGGCCCTTCCGGATCGGCCCGGGTGGAAGCACGCCGCTGGGGGTGCTCGGCTATCACGCCGGGTTCGAGGAGGTGATGGGCCAGGCGGCGCGCGCGGGAGCCCGATTCTCCAGGGTGATCGTCGCCTTCGGCACGGGCGGGACGCTGGCCGGGCTGGTCCTGGGCAACATGCTTGCGGATCGGCCGGTAAAGGTCACGGGGATCTCGGTGGCGCCGGCCGGGATGCCCGAGGCGCTCGGCGTCCAGCCGGCGTGGAGCCTGGTGTCTCAGGCCGCGGCGCTCATGGGGCGTGACGTCGTCATCGATGAGCGGGGGATCGAGGTCCTCTACGACTACGCGGGAGACGCCTATGCCGCGCCCACCACCGAGGGGATGGAGGCGATCCGGGCCCTTGCGCGCACCGAGGGGATCTTCCTGGAGCCGGTCTACACGGCCAAGGCCATGGCGGGCCTGATCGATCTGTGCCGCAAGAAGGAAATCGCCGGGGGCGAGCAGGTCCTCTTCATCCACACCGGTGGGACACCGGGCCTCTTCGCCTACCACAGGATGCTGGCGCGGTGAGAACGGCGCCGACCGGAGCCGACCTGCGAATCAGCCTCATCCTCTCCGCGGCGGCGGTGCTCTGGCTCTCGACGGCCCTGTCGGCGCCGCTGCTTCAGGCCGGCGGTCACGCCCTGCCGGCCCTCCTCGCCCGCGCGGTCTTCTCCCCGGTCTGCCACCAGATCCCCGGAAGATCGTTCTGGATCGATGGTGCGCCGATGGCCCTCTGCGCGCGCTGCACCGGGCTGGCTTCCGGCCTCCTGCTGGGATGTCTGCTGGTCGCGTCGCGCGCGGGCTTGTGTGCCCGGCGGCTTCCCACCCCGCCCCGCGCATTTCTGCTCGCCGCCTTCGCCCCGATGATCCTCGAGGCCGCGCTGGAGCAATCCGGCGCGTGGGCAGGCTCGATCTGGGCGCGCGCCCTCACCGGAACGATGGCCGGGTTCGCGATCGCTCCATACGCCGTCGCGGCGACGCGGGATCTGCCCGCGGAGGCGGCCGGGGAGGTCAGGCGCCTGTCGCGCCTGGCAGGAGGGAGGAAACGTGCGGGAACCTGCTGATATCTACAAACCGGCCCTCATCGCCGGCGCGATCTTCGGTACCTGGTCGGGGATCCCCATTCTCAACCTTCCGAACTGCGCCTGCTGCTCGCTGATCGTGGGCTCGGGGGTCCTCGCCTGCTTCCTGATGGTAAGGTCCGGCGCCGCTCCGGTCACGTGGGGTCGGGCGGCGCTGGCCGGAGCGATGTCCGGAGCCATCGCGGCGCTCGTCTCCTCCATGACGGGCATCCTCGTGATGGCTGCCCTGGGCAGGAGCTTCGAGCAGAACCTCCAGGAGTCGGTGGATCGAGCCTCGCAGATGATCCCCGCCGCCGCCGAGGCCGCCGAGATCATGGCCCGGATTCCGTCGTCGATCTTCCTGATCGCCACCATGATTATCAGCGTGTTCATCGACGCCCCATTCGGCGCGCTGGGCGGTGTCCTCGGACGAGCTCTCTTCGAGAAGCGCGCCGAGCTTCCACCGACCGCTCCCCCGTCCGACGTGATGCCCCCCGCATCGCCGACCGAAGGCTCCGGGCCTCCAGAAGGCGGAGATCCCGGCGCGGAAGACTCGACGCGAGGCGACTAAAGGATGTTTCGCGCGACCCAGAAGGTCAGGATGAGCCCGAGCAGCGCCCAGCCCCAGGCCCGATGCGGGCGCCCCGCCCGCCCCGTGATCCGCCCGAGCCATCCCGCTTTCGAGAGCTCGTAGGAAAAAAGCAGCGGGATCAGGGC
Organism: Candidatus Polarisedimenticolia bacterium; assembly: GCA_036505635.1. Lineage (GTDB taxonomy): Bacteria > Acidobacteriota > Polarisedimenticolia > JACPZX01 > DASXTC01 > DASXTC01. The sequence continues at coordinate 58,489 of DASXTC010000026.1, read as the reverse complement.
GACCGTCAGCGCGTTGAGCCGGACCGCCTCCGCCAGGCGGCCGTGCATCAGGTGATGCAGGGCGCGCAGCGTGCCGCACCCAGGGCAGGCGAGCCCCGTGATCAGCCGGAACGGGCAGGGTGGAAAGAGCGGGGAGGTCGCCGGATCCAGCGCGTAGAGCGCGCCGGCTGCCGCCACGACCAAGGTGGCCATCAGAGCCGCGGGGATCACGCCCCCCATCGAGGAGATTCGCGCCCGCATCCTCACTCCCCCAGGAGGCCGCCGAGGTTGGGCATGCTTGCGGCGAGGAACAGGAAAACCACGTATGCGATGAGCACGATGAGCCCCACCACGAAGGCGATCCAGATCCAGATCATCGCCTTCCTGGAGCTTTCCTTGGCGCCATCGATGTCGCCCCCCGCGATCTTGGGATCGACGCGCGCCGCGTAGATGATGGCGGGTATGCCGAGCGGCATGCAGCACAGGACGGTCACGATGATAGACAACACGAGGTAGCTCGCGATGTTGACGACCCCGGGCCCCGACTGGTCGGGCGGGTGGAAGAGCTTCTGCCCGCATCCGACACACTTGAAAGCGTTGTCGTCGTTGGCCGCCCCGCATCTCGCGCAGTAGAGTTCCGCCACCGCCGTTCGCCTCTGGAATAGGGATCCGCCAAGCTGGCGGAGCTTATCATGGGAGGGAACGTGACTCTTGACATTTTGCGGAGGCTGGCGCAACGTAAGCGGGCCATGAGCAAGCGTTCCGAGTCCGCGGCGATCCCAGGCGGCACCAGGGGACCGCACGACGACTTCTACTGCCACAAGTACCAGGTCTGGTACCAGGTCGACGACTGCGTCTTCCGGGGGAGGAACCAGACCTACCCGGGGTGTGTCGACTGCTTCCAGGGACATCTCAACATCAAGTGCGTCGAGCGCGGCGTGCAGCCGCCCCCCTACCTCGGCGCCGACACTCCGGCCCAGCCCGAGGGCTCGACGCCGGGCCTCCTGCTCGAGATGAGGCGGACCAGATAATCCCTTGAAGATCGACTGGGTCTTCTTCGACGCCGGCAACACTCTTCTCGGCCTGAACTACCGGACCCTGCTCGACGCTCTGGCCGGCGAGGGATTCCGCGTGACGGAGATGGCGTTGCGACGCGCGGAGATGTCGGCGCGACGCGATCTGGACCGCGCGATCCTGAAACGGTGGAGCGAGGGCTCCGTGCCGTTGAGGGGCTGGGTCGAAGAGAAGGTGTGGCTCGGCTTCTGGAGAGACGTGCTCGCGCTGTGTGGAGCAGGCCCCGGCGACGTCGAGTCGCTCGTTGGCACGGTGTTGAACGTGACGCGTCCCGCCTCCTCCTGGGACCGCGTCGATTCCTCGACGATGCCGACGCTCGAGACGCTCGCCTCGCGCGGCTACCGGCTTGGAATTATCTCCAACTCGAATGGGACGCTGGCGCACCAGATGCGGCGACTGGGGATGGCCAAGCGGTTCGAGATGATCATCGATTCGTCCGAAGTCGGTGTGGAGAAGCCGCATCCGGAGATCTTCCGGATGACGCTGGAGCGGGCGGGAGGTGTAGCGGCCGACCGCGCCCTGTACGTCGGGGATGTCTACGCCATCGACGTGCTGGAGGCCGCCGGGGCCGGCATGCACGCGATGCTCTTCGATCCTCTCGGACAGCACGATCCGGCGACCCTGCCCCGTGGAGCGCCGGCCTGCCGGACGCTGGGCTCACTGGCGGAGCTGACGGGCCTGCTCGGTTGAGAGGCTGACCATCACCAACGGCCCCCCGAAGATCGGCGCCGGCGCAAGAGTGGCGTGGATCGGCGAGCCGCGCAGGCGCGATTCCCTCCCTGCGGCGAACTCCTCCGGATGATTCAGCCTGTAGAAGGTCCGGCTGACCGTGATCCCGAGCGCGGCTCCCGCCGTGATGTCCGAGAGGTAGTGCTTGTCGGTGGCCACGCGCGAGTAGCTGATGTAGCCGGCCAGGCCGTAGAGTGCCGCGAAAGAGAGAGCCCGCTTCGCCCCCCGCATCCCTGTCTTGCGCGCCAGCGCCCTCTCCAGGTATGACGCCACGGCGAACGAGGCGCTCGCGTGCCCGGAGGGAAACGACCTGTGGCTGTCGGGTTTGTCCTCGAGCTCGGCGCGCGCGTTGGGATCGAGACCGTCCCTCTCCGCGTACTCCAGCTCGGGGCGCTCGCGCCCGACGATGTCCTTGAGCAGGAGCGTGAGTCCCCCGTTCGTCCACGTGGTCTCGACGAACCCCAGGAGATCCCGCGCCATCAGGGCGCGGTCGCGGGCGTCCAACGCGATCAGGGCCAGCGGCGCGCCGAAGTGCAGCGCCTGCGCGCCGTAGTTCTCGACGAACCCGCGCGCGCCGCGCCTCCGGGACCATTGGTCGTGGGCGAAGCGGTCGGGTGCGGGGGGCTCGCCGAGTATCAGCGGGCGCGTGGACGGGCCCCAGGTGCGGTTGTAGACGCGCGAGGTGGAGAAGAGCCCGAAGGAGGTCGCGAGCCTCGCGCCGTGCTCCTCGAAGAAGCGTCGGATCTTGCCGGGCGGGTCAGGCGCTTGCTCAGCGCGGGCCGGCGAAGGCAGCAGGAGGATCACGAGCAGGGCGCACATGGTGCGCCCTGGTATCAGAACCTCACGCCCAGACCTGCGGTCACCCATAGATCCGCGCCGGCATCTTCCACCCCGAGGCTCAGTGTACCCCGAAGGCTCGACGTGACGCGACGGCTGAAGGCAGCCCGGATCCCGGGGGACGAGAGAGGCACCTCGATGCGCGTACGGATGTCGCCGGGAATCGTCGTTCGGATCTCCAGCCGCGGCGCGCCCAGGGCGACCAGGCCGAGGCTCGCCTTCACCCCCAGGCCGTTAGAACCCGCATCCTCCTCGCGGCCGCGGGGCGATCCTTCGTCGTGGCCCGCCCTGACGCGGACCCCCCCCGCGCTCATCACGTCGAAGCGGACTCCCTCGACCCAGGCGCGCGCCGTGCGCAGGGCCACGGCCTCCTGGATCAGGTCCTCGGCGATGTCCGAGATGAGCCGGCCGTTGGCGCCGTCGAAGACCCGCTGCGCCTCGCGCCGGGCGCGCCTCAACAGGTAGCCGTCCTCGTCACGGGAGCCGGCGAGAAAAATGAATGGATCCCTGTCGAGGGTCCTGCGGGACTCGCGCTCGAGGGCGAGCTGGTACCGGGAGAGAAGCCCCATCCCGACGAGGACCTCCTCCGGCTTGAGCCTCCCTTGCGAGGGATCCCGGCGCTGCACGGCATCGACGTTGAGCGCCTGCCCGTGCTGAAAGACCGTCCCCGGCACGGGGAGCAGGAGTGCCTTGCCCCGGCGTGCCGGCCTCGGGTCGGCGAACAGGGCGCCGGGGGCGAGGCAGACCAGCGTGGCGAGCGTCAGAAGGAGCCGCCTTGAACGTGACGGAACAAGTGAGCTGCGAGGCATGGCCGACATCTCGGCTTTCGGAGTCAGGCCCGGCGAGGGTGGGGGTAGCTGACAAGGGTAATGGTACGGCGGAGCCTGCGATCCGTCAATCGATCGAACCCCCGGAAAGCCCGTCTTTCCGGGGTTTCGGTAGGTTCCTTTCAGTCCTCCGCTACCACCCCAGCCCTTCGCGCGGCCTGGTCGGGTTGAGCCGGTCGAATTCCTCCAGGAGCTGGCGCGACTTCGGGTCGAGGGTCTTGGGGGTGACGATCTGCGGTATCACGATCTGGTCTCCCTTCGCGGCCCCATCACGGCTGGCGATGCCGCGCCCCTTCAGACGCAGCTTCTGACCGCTGCTCGTGCCCGGCGGAATCGTGAGCGTCACCCTCCCCCCGATGGTGGGCACCTCGAGGCGGGTCCCCAGCGCCGCCTCCGCCACGCTGAGCGGCAGGTCGAGGATGATCTCCCTGCCCTCGCGGCGGAACCAGGGGTGGGGGGTCACACGGAGCACGACGTACAGGTCGCCGTCGGGCCCGCCCCCTTCCCCGGCCTCTCCCTTGCCCGCCACCTTGACCCTGCCGCCATCCTCCACCCCGGGAGGGATCCGGACCTGGATGGTCTCGGTCACGCGCTGGCGCCCCACCCCCGAGCATGCGGAGCAGGGCTCCATGACCATTTTGCCGGAGGCGGCGCCTCTGCGGACCTCGCCCAAGCCGCCGCAGACAGGACAGGTCACCGTGCGGGCCAGCGGGATCTTCAGCGTGGCGCCTCGCACCGCATCCTCGAAACTGACGCTCGTCTCGTACTCCAGATCGCTCCCGGCGAAAGCCCGCCTGGCGCGGGCGCCCGCGCCCCGGGCTGACGCGCCGCGTCCCCCGGCTGCGCCTCCCATCCCCCGGAACAGCTCGCTGAAGATCCCCCCGAGGTCCGCCGCGTCGCCGAACTCGAAAGCGGTGAAGGGAGGTTGCTGCCCGGTGGGGCCACCGGCCCGCCCCGAGCGGCTACGGAAGTACGACTCGTAGTCGAGGTCCCCGGTCTCCCACTTGCGGCGCTTCTCCGGATCGCTGAGGACCTCGTAGGCCTCCCCGATCTCCTTGAACTTCTCTTCGGACTTCTTGTTGTTGGGATTCACGTCGGGGTGGAACTTCTTCGCGAGCCGCTTGTAGGCCGAGCGGATCTCCTTGTCCGTGGCGGTGGGCTTCAATCCGAGGATCGCGAAATAGTCTTTCTTCATGGCAGGGGAGGTGTCCTGTCCACCGGAAGGGAGGTTAACAGGGTGATGATAGGCGCCGTTTCCGAGGGGTGTCAAGGCGCCGCCTGAGCGTGTGCTAGCATTCGCGGATGCCGAAAAGCTCGCTGGTGCCGGGACTTCTTCTTACCGTCCTCTCCGCGCTCGGTCCGGTCGGTCCCGCGGCGGCGCCTGCCGCTCCCGATGCGCCGCCGGCCCGAAAGAGGGTCGCGCTCCCCGAGGAGGACCCCAACTTCATCGCGCTGCTGGACATGCTGGCCGACCGCGCCGCACTCTATCGCAAGCGCGCGCTCGGGTTCAGCTGCCGCGAGGTGGTCACCGTCGCAAAGTACGATGTCTCCTCCACCAGCTTCCGGAAGAGCACCAAATCGGTCTACGACTACCTGTTCGAGGAACGTCCCGAGGGAGCTCTCCGCGAGGTGAGGGAGGAGCTGATCGAGGAGAAGAACGGCGTCAAGCGCCGCGGCACCGACTTTGATCCACCGGTGCCGCCGGCCTATGCCTGGGCCAGCATCTTCGCCAAGGAGAACCAGTGGCGCTTCCATTTCCGGCCGGCCGGGCAGGTGGTCAAAGCCGGCCGCCTCCTCACGCTGATCACCTTCATCGGCACCTCACCCAACCCCGGCGGCGATGACATCGCGGGATGGAGCGGACAGGTGGCTCTCGAGAACCGTTCCCTCAACCTCTGGTCGGTGGAGGCGGCCCCCACCGGTCAGGATGTGCGGCTCGACGTCGAGATCCTCAGGTACCGAAAGGCCTTCGCGATCGCCGGCGTGCCGCTGGCCACGCGCCCGCACGGCTGGAAGCTCAACGTCAACTTCGGCATGGATGTCGAGGATCTCTCCTACCCGACCGAGCAGTCCCTCGCCAAGACCTCGCTGTCCCAGGATGGCAAGATGAACACCGAAGAGAAGACATCCTTCCGTTACGAGGAATACCGCTTCTTCGGCGTGGAGACGGGGGAGGAGGTCAAGCGGACCGGAGAGACCCCGCCCGATCCAAACGTCCCCGAGCGCTGACGAGGCCGTTCAGCCCGCGGGGGGCGCCGTCGCCGCCAGGGCATCGACCGCCGGCCCGATCTGCTCCGGAGTTCCGGCCAGCACCAGCAGGTCCTCCGCGGCCAGCAACGTCCGGGGTGAGGGCCCCGGGATGATCTCCCGGCCCCGCATCAGCGCGAGGACGGCGGCGCCGGTCGTGCCGGGCAGGTCCACCTCGCCCAGCTCCTTTCCCACCGCCGCCGAGTCGGAGGGGATCGTGCAGACCTGCACCTGGGCGTGGGCGATGAGGGGCGCCAGCTTCGGCAGACTGCCCGGCTCGGCGTCGCCCGCCGCCGCCGGACGCTCCGAGATGAAGACGCCGTACCTCTCGGTGCGGATCCGGCGCGCGTGCTTGACGAGGATCTCGGGCGGCACGCCGTACTGCTGGAGCACGCGCGAGAAGATCTCCATCGAGGTCTCGACCTCCTCCGGGATCACCACCTCGGCCCCCAGTCTGTACAGCTCGTCCACCTCGGTGAGATACCTCGTGCGCACGACGATGTGCAGCGCCGGAAACGAACGGCGCGCCACCGCGACGGCGCGGCGGGTGGAGACGGGATCCGAGATCGCCAGCACCAGGACGCGAGCCCGGGCGGCGCCGAGCCTCTCGAGGATTCCGGGGGACGACGCGTCCCCGTAGAGGATCGGCTCCCCTTCCCGGCGAGCCGAACGCACCGTCTCGGGGTTCATCTCCAGGACGACGTGCTGGATCCCGATCTCGCCGAGCACGCGCGCGAGGTTCCTGCCGTTGAAGCCGTACCCCACGATGACGACGTGATCCGACAGGGCCTCGATCCGATCGGGCGGCTCCCTCAGATCCTTCGCGGGACGCCACCACCCTTTATCCTCCCAACGCCGCGCGATCGCCAGGATCGGAGACGAGCCCGCGTAGAGCAGAGGCGTGACGATCATCGTGGCGACCGATGCCGTCAGGAAGACCTGGCCCGGCGCGTCCGGGAGCAGGTGGGAGCCGGACGCGAACCGCATCAGGACGAAGGCGAACTCCCCCACCTGGCACAGCGCCAGGCCGGCCTGGAGGGCGACGGTGGGCCTCTGGCCCGCAATCAGCAACGCGCCGCCGATCAGCGCGAGCTTGAAGACGATGATCGCTCCGGCCCACCCGGCCACGGCCAGCGGCATCCTCAGCGCGAAGCCGGGATCCATGAGCATGCCGATCGACACGAAGAAGAGGCAGTTGAGGCTGTCGCGGAAGGGCACGACGTCGGCCAGCGCCTGGTGGCCGAACTCCGACTCGGAAACCGCGAGCCCCGCCAGGAAGGCTCCCAGCGCGAGCGAGAGCCCCATCGAGGAGGTCGCCCAGGCGGTGCCCAGGCAGACGCAGAAGATGCTGATGACGAAGACCTCACGGCTCTTGAGGGACGCCAGGAGCAGCAGCAGCCGGGGCACGGCCCAGAGCGCCACCACGAGGATGCCGGCCACCACCGCGGCGGCCTGTACCAGCGCGAGGGCCGGACTCACGAGGCCCATCATCCCTCCCGAGGCGCTCCCCGGACCCAGGTGGGGCACGAGCAGCATCATCGGGATCACCATCAGGTCCTGGAGGACCGCGACGCCGATCGTCGCGCGGCCGTGCGGCGAGTCGATCTGCCCGCGGTCGGCGAGCGCCTTGAGCGGGATGACCGTGCTGCTGAGCGAGACGAGAAAGCCCAGGAAGATCCCTTGCCCCACGCTCATCCCCCCGCCGCCGGGCAGGAGCCAGCCGCCCGCCAGAGGGACAATCCCCGCCCCCAGCGCGACGGTGACCCCCAGCGGCACGAGGCCGCCGGCCAGCGCCGACCCCCAGAGCCGCCTGAGCGTGGCCAGCGAGAACTCGATGCCGACGGTGAAAAGGAGGAGCACCACCCCCGCGTCGGCCAGCACCTCGATCCGCTTCAGATCGGAGATGAGGCTCAGGCCGTGGGGCCCGAGCAGCATTCCCGCGACGAGGAACCCCGTGATGGTGGGCAGGCGGAGCCGGTGCAGCAGCAGGACCACAAGGACCGAGACGCCGAAGATGACGACCAGGTCCCTCAGGAGATCGAGGCCTTGCATGGAGGCTTCAGCTACCGATGGCGGAGATGACGTCGAGGGCCCGCTCGACCTTGCCGAATGGGGCCGAGACCTGCACTCCCTGCACCAGGTCCTTGACCTGCCGGAGAGTCTCGCGGGCGATCTGGATCCCCTCTTCCCTGGAGGCCCCCTCGGCGAGCTCCTCGGCCCGGCGCATCCGCTCCATGATCTCGTCGGGCACGTGGACGCCGGGGACCTCGTTGTTCATGAACTCGGCGTTGCGCAGGGAGGCGAGCGGCCATATCCCCGCGATGATCGGGATGCGGCAGTGCTCGATCCGCCTCAGGAAGGTCTTGAGCTGCTCGACGTCGAAGACAGGCTGCGTGATGGCGAACTCGGCCCCAGCCTCCACCTTGTATTGGAAGCGCTTCAGCTCGAACTCCACGTCCACGGCCCCTGGGTTGGCCCCCACCCCGATGTGGTACCCCGTGGGGCGCCCGACCGGGTTGCCGCCCAGGTCGAACCCGTGGTTGAGCCGCGTCACCATGTTGGTCAGACCGATCGCGTCCACGTCGAACACGGCGGTGGCATCGGGGTAGTCGCCCAGCTTGGGCGGGTCGCCCGTGATGATCAGGATATTGCGCAGACCGGCGGCATAGGCGCCCAGCAGGTCGGCCTGCATCCCGAGCAGGTTCCTGTCGCGGCAGCAGTAATGGAGGATCGTCTGGATCCCGACCTCCCGCTCCATCATCAGCGCGAGGAACATCGGACCCATCCGGGCCGAGGCGCGCGCGCCGTCGGGGATGTTGACGGCGTCCACGCCGCGCTCCTTGAGGAACTTCGCGCCGGCCATCACCTTCGCCGTGTCGATCCCCCGGGGCGGATTCAGCTCCACCGACGTGACGAAGCCGCCGGCCTCGATCTTCGCCGCCAGGGGGGATTTGTGTGCGCGAGGGATCGGCTGGACCTCCGCCCTCTGCTCGGACGGCACGAAGATTTCCACGCGCCGCTGCGCCGGCCTCAACATCCTCACCGACTTGACGATCGACCTGAGGTGGTCGGGCGTCGAGCCGCAGCAGCCGCCCACCAACTTCGCCCCAGCCTGGATGTAGCGCTTGGCGTAGGTCCCCATGTACTCGGGCGAGCAGAGATAGATGTTGCGTCCCTCGATGTTGCGCGGGACACCCGCGTTGGGCTGCACGATCACCGGGCGGCTCGTCGCCTTGATCACCCTCTCGACGGCCGACAGCATGACGTGCGGTCCCACGCTGCAGTTCACACCGATGACGTCGGCCCCCCACTCGTCCAGGCGGCGCGTGAAGATCTCCGGCGCGGTGCCGTAGAGGCTGTTGCCGTCCTCCTCCAGCGTCATCTGCGCCGCGATGGGCAGGTCGCAGACGCCGCGCACCGCCAGCATCGCCTGCTGGATCTCGTTCAGATCGGAGAAGGTCTCGAGAGAGATGAGATCGACTCCTCCCGCGAAGATCGCGGCGGCCTGCTCGCGGAAGATCTCGCGCGCCTCCTCCAGCGAGGTGGGCCCCCACGGCTCGATCTTCAGACCGATCGGCCCGATGGAGCCCGCGACGTAGAGATCCTCGCCCGCGATCTCGCGCGCGAGACGCGCCCCCGCCGCGTTGATCTGTGCGAGCTTCTCGTCGAAGCCATGCGCGTGCAGCTTGTGGCGGTTGGCGCCGAAGGTGTTGGTCTCCAGCACGTCGGCGCCCGCCTTGCGGTATCCGCGATGGACCTCCCGAACCAGATCGGGATTCGACAGGTTCAGCTCGTCGAAACAGCGGTTGATGAAGACACCCCGGTTGTACAGCTCGGTGCCCATCGCGCCGTCGAACACCACGATATTGTCGGTGAGGTACTCGAGGAAGGTCTTGCGCACTTCGCGGTCTCCCTGTGTGGGAGGCGATTATAGTGGCCGTCCGGCTGGACTTCAATTCGGCGCGCGTGCAGAATGCCGCTCGATGGACAATTTCACTCCCGCAAAGCTGGCCGAGTTCGGCGTATGGTTCATCGTCTTTCTCTTCTCCTCCACGCTGCACGAGGCGGGTCACGCGTTGCTCGCGCGGATGGGAGGCGACGACACCGCCTATCTGGGAGGGCAGGTGTCTCTCAATCCGATGCCTCACATCCGGCGCGAGCCGTTCGGCATGATCCTGGTGCCGGTCATCACCTTCTTCATGATGGGATGGATGATGGGCTGGGCCAGCACGCCCTACGACCCGCGCTGGGCGCAGCGGTACCCGGGCCGGCAGGCGCTGATGTCGGCCGCCGGGCCGATCGCGAACCTGATCATCGCGGCGGCGGCCTTCGGGGCGCTGGCGGCGCTCCTCTCCTCGGGCGTCTTCGTCTCTCCCGAGCCGGACCAACTGACCTTCTCCTCCCTGGCGCAGCCGGCCTCCCGCTTCGCGCCCGGCTCGATCCTGCACCCGCTGGCCGCCGTGCTATCGGTCGGCTTGAGCCTCAATCTGCTCCTGTTCATCTTCAACCTGCTGCCGCTGCCGCCGCTGGATGGCAGCGGAGTCCTCCACGGTCTCTTTCCCGACAGCGTCGGTCGAGTCATCGAGATGCTGAGCCGCAATCCCATGATGAGCCTGCTGGGGCTGGTGCTCGCCTGGCAGGTCTTCCCCCAGGTCTTCATGCCCGCCTTCGCGCTCGTGCTCTGGCTGCTTCACCCCGGAATCTATGCTGGCTGAACCGACCGGATCGGCTATGGTGATCCCATGAATCGTGCAAGCCTGTCCACTCTCGCGGCGGCCGCCGGCGCCCTTCTGATCGTCATGGTGCGCGCCGGAGAGGTGGAGACCGGCTCGGCCTCCCACGGACGCGAGATCTACGACAAGTCCGGTTGCGTGAGATGCCATGCCGCCTCGATCGCCGAGGACAGGTCAGAAGGCGGGCCCGTGCGCGCCGGGCATCCTCTCGAGGGGGCCGCCTATCGCGGCACCTGGTGGAACGGCAGGATCACCACCGACGCGGCCGAGGCGTCGGACTTCTGCCGCAGGACCTTCCTGGATCCCAACAACGACGAAGGCTTCACGACGCCGGAGCGCAAGGCCCTCGTGCTCTTCATGCAGGAGCTCGGGTCGGACTACGGCATCAGCCCGCTGACGCTCCTGAGACGGGACGCCGGCGACGTCGATCTGCGCGACGGCAACGCCGGCCGCGGAAAGGATCTCTACCGGAGGGCGTGCCTCGCATGCCACGCGGCGGAGGACTCTGACAGGGCGGACGCCGAGCTCAGGAAGATGGCCGAGGCGCTCTCCCCGGCCCAGATCGCCCAGGTGATCCGCGTGGGCAAGGGGACGATGCCCTTCTTCCAGGTGGACCGTCTCACGGCCACTCAGGTCGCCGACATCGCGACCTACATGGAGTCGGTGAAGGAGGCCGCGGCGAGCCGGCGCTAACGCCGGGTGGCGGCCTGCCCGAGGATGTCCGTGGCGGGATGGAAGGTCACCCAGATGAACCAGTATGCGGGGCGGGAAGCGATCCGCCTGAGCGTCTGGCCCGCCAGCGGGCCCTCCAGCGCCCTTCCGCTCTCCGGATCCCACGTTGAACCTGTCTGGAGATCCCTCAGCCTGCCCTTCTCGCCCGCCTCGAAGTCGAGCGTCCGCCCCGAGAGCCTTCGGTCGTAGCCGAACCCACCGCGCGAGGCCACCGAGACGACCGCCACGGGAGTCTTGTTGACCGAGCCCTGAACCACGGCCAGGTCCGACAGGCTGTCCAGCAGGACGGCCGTCGCCGCGTCATCCTCGTGGATCCCGACCACCAGACTCTTGCCCGGCAATCGCCGGTCGGCCTTGATGCCCCGCGTGATCCCCAGCCTGCCCGAATCCTCGAAGTAACCGGCGAACGGGCTGCCGCTCCGAGAGCCCTCGTCGGGACGCAGAACCCGAGTCTCCGGGTGCAGGCGCTTCCAGGCGTCCCAGGTGGTGGTCACCGACGGGACCTCGGTGAGAATCGTGTCCTGCTGGGGCCCGCGGATGGCCTTGCCCGTGACCTGGCTCCAGTAGCTGCTGGTCTTGCGGTCGAACAGGACGAGCGAGTCGCGCCAGAGCGCCCCGCTCACGCCGAAGGTCGTCTCCTCGCCGTCGACCTGGCGGACGTATACGACTCCCGTGTTGGCGAGCGGGCACCAGGTGGCCGCGATGGGCGTATCACCCAGCCTGTCGTTGACCACCTCGTGGGCGTCCAGATACCAGGTCGGGTAGGCGCGGGCCTGATTGCCGTCGAAGACCCCCAGGACCGGCTCGTTGTCCTGCATGATCCCCGCGGCCTCGAATGCCGAGATCATTTCGGGGTCGTCGATGGCCGCGATGGCGTCCTCGGGGAGCAGGCGGAAGACCCGATCCCCCTCCGCGATGAACTCCACCTTCGGTCGCCCCGGAGACTCGAACCTCCGGGTTTCGGGGTCGACTTTCCCGGCGGCGGAGGCGCTGGCCGCGCATCCGAGCGCCAGGCCGAGCGCGCACGCGAGGGGCCGGACTCTCCCTGATGATCTCCCCCTGATGCCCATCCGATGCCGCCTCCACGACCCCAGCGTCCCGAGGTCCACAACGTCCGTGGGATCCTCTCAGAGGATCCCGGGCGTGAGGCCCCGGTTCTGATGACTGAAGGGGGCTGAGCAAGGAGCATTCCAGCGGCAACGGCCCTTCTGGGGTGGTTTGAGCCTCCCCCGATCGGGGGATCTATGAATGGAAGGGCCCCCGCTCATAGAAGCTATGAGGAGCGCGTGTGCGCGGCCGGAACCCGGCGATCAGATCTGTTCCTTGCTCCCGTGGGTCGACTTAGCTCCGGCCCGCGTACCCCAGGCAGCACCCGTGAAGTGAACCGCCCTTATAGGAGCAGATTGTCAGAGGGTTCTGGCACGGCCTGCTGGGCGAGCACGGGATGCACTGCGCTCCCGGATTCAGCGACGCGGCAGCCGAGTCTGCGTGGTGCGCGCAGGAATCGAGTGTCGCCACGCTCGCATGGGACGTCATAGGCACGAGGCAGAAGCTCACGGCGACTGCAAACGCGATGGCCAGCGCGATACGTTTGATGCTCATATGTCCTCCTCCAGTTTGCTTGATGATACCGCGAAGCGGCCCCGCGGCAACCATGATTTCAGTGGTGGCGAATGCGCTATCCGGCGGCGACGCTCCGGTAGAGCGCGACCTGGCCGGCGCGGGTGGTCTCCCTCAGGAACAGTCTCAGCAGGAGGAACGACTCTGTGGCGATGAGCCCCGCGACCAGCCCGGTCGCCGACTCGCGCGTGAGGAGGCGATCGACCGGCACGTAGAGCCCCAGCGCGAGCGCCTGCGCGCCGAGCGCGGCCGCCTCCAGCGATCCGACGCGCAGGGGGTGGCGCAGGACGAAGCGCATTCCAGAGGAGAGACAGGTCAGCATCGAGCGCTCGGCTCTCACGATGGCGTGGACGCGCGCGTAGTCGGCCATGAGGGTCACCAGGTCGAACAGGATCAGGAAGAGCGCCGCCCGGCCCAGGTTGATGAGCAGGCCCGCCTCCTCCCTCTTGACGTGCTCGAGCGCGTCGTCGATGGCCAGAGCGAGGTGCGTGTTGACGAGGCGGTGGACCAGCCAGTAAAGAGGAAGCGAGAGGGCGAAGAGCCACACGAAGCGGCCGAACCACCGCCGGCACGAGGTCATGAAACGATCCAGCGGCAGCTCCCCCATCGTGTCGTGGTAGGCCTGGAGCAACCCCCCTGCGAAGAAGCACCCGAGGATCGCCGACAGGAACGCCGCGGCCGCCACGGCGTCGAGCGCGCGGGAGAACGATTCGGCCCGAGAGGTGGTGAGATCGACCCACCAGGACATGTCAAAGCGGCGGGTCATCTCGGCGGCGGCCTCGTGACGCGAGAGGGACTCCTCGAAGGGGCCCATCAGCGGGGACGCCGCGACGAAGGCAAGCGCCAGGTTCGCGGCCAGGAGCCACCAGAGGAGCCGCGCGTTGCCGGCGGCCGTCCTCAGCCCGGTTCGCAACGCGCTCACGAGAGCCCCGAATAGAAGTAGAGGACGTGCTGCGTCCACTGGAGCAGCCGGCTCCACCATTTCAGGCCGGCCAGGGGACGGCTCTCCACCGTGCGGCTGTTGTTCGATTGGTTGACGTCGAGCGCCATCGTCCCGTCCGGGTCGACCCGCACGGAGGCCAGCTTCGAGCCCTCCTCCTTGTACCGGACCCAGCGGTAGGCTCCGTCCCATGCCCTCGTCGTCAACGTCCCGTCGCCGTAGCGCAAATGGATCCACTGCGGCCAGATGAACTCTCCGTATCGCCGGATCAGGATCTCGTTGTCTCGCGGAGTCCCGGCACCGGCCTCGCCCGCGGCGGCCTCCTTCTTCTCCTTCGCCGCGCGTTCGGCCTCCTTGCGCGTCACAACCCGCCGCTCCCCCCGCGGCCCGAAGACGCCTCGCCCCACCGCCGGCTCCCGGCTCGAAACATCCGCCGCCGCGTAGTCGAGCACGTTGCTCCCGGAGACCGCCTGGAGGAAGAAGCCATCCATCGGGCGGCCCGAAACCTCGTTGACGGTCGCGACGAAATCGCCGAAGGTGGGGTGCTTGAAGCGGTACCTCGTGAACCACGCGCGCATCACCTTCAGCATCACGTCGCGGCCCAGGACCCCCTCCAGCGTCCGCAGCACGAGGGCCGTCTTCGCGTAGCTGTTGAGCCCGTACGACTCGGTGTCGAAGTACTCCCAGGACCGGCGCGCCAGCTCGTCGGCTTTGGGCGCTCGAAGGTACCGCCGGCGCTGGGCCGTCACCTCGTCAATGGGGGCGTCCGTCACGTAGTTGAGGAAGGGCAGGTCGCGAAATGAGTTGAGCGCGAGGTCGTCGGAGGGGCCGAAGGGGCGCATCAGGAGGAGGTGGGTCAGCTGCGCCGTGGCCCCGCGGGGTGGGGCCTGCTCGCTCCACGGCTCGGGCCCCCTCGGGATCTCCATGAGGGGCACCGCGAGGTACGGGATCCCCGGCGCGATGTCGAGCGCGTCCCTGTTCGGTCCGTACGCCTTGTCGAGCACGAGCCCGGTGGAGTAGGTGTTGAACCCCTCGTCCAGGAAGGCGGCCTCGAACTCGTTGGTGGCCACCATCCCGTACCAGTATTGATGGCCGAACTCGTGGATCGTGACGCTCTCGGGCGAATGCCGGCCGGGGGGCGCGAAGTAGCCGGTGCCGGCCGTGATCAGGGTCGGGTATTCCATGCCGCCGGCGCCGCGGGCCAGGTAGGCCGGGTCCACCACCGTCAGGGTGCGGTAGGGATAGCGGCCGTACCAGTACCCGAAGTAGCGGATTGCGTGAAAGGCCGCCGCGAAGTGCCGGTCGATCTGCGAGCGATGCTCGGGATGGATGAGCAGCGTGACCTCGACGTCTTCCAGCGTCAGCTCTGGAGCGCCCGGCTGGAGCCCCAGCGCGCGCGCCACGCGCTCTTCCTCGATCGGATCGCGCTGCTCCTCGAAGCGGAACCAGCGCGTCTCCTTGATGTAGTCCGGATCGGCCGTCCAGGCGAAGTCGTGCACCCCGTCCTGGACGAAGCGGTAGGTGGTCGTGCCGTCGACGCCGGCGGTCGCCTCCGTCTGCGAGCCTGTGGCCCCCACCACGTAGTCCGATGGGACCGTGATGGCGACGTCGTAGGTTCCGAAATCAGAGAAGAACTCGCTCTGGCCGTGAAACTGGTGGCAGTTCCATCCCGACGTCTCCAGCACGCCGGCCTTGGGAAACCACTGTGCCACGAAGTAGAAGTCGTTCTTGTATCCGGTGCGGGCGAAGACGCGGGGCAGGCGCGCGGCAAACTCGATCTCGACGGCTAGCGACCCGCCCGGCTCGACCGGGGCAGGCAGTGGCACGACGAGGACCGTCTCGTCGTCAGGGTTGCCCTCGTCGGGACGGATGAAGCGGGCCCCGGCGAGAAGGTCGGCGCCGCCCGCCAGCTTTATCGAGACGATGTCGATGTAGCCCCACTCCCCTTCCCTCAGGCGGTTGCCGCGGCTCGACCCTCGCGACTCCTTCATGAAGGTGGTCCGGTCGTTCTTGAAGGCGTTGAGGTAGAGGTGAAATCGCAGCTCGCCGGTCGCGGCGCCGGTGACGTTGCGCCAGGTGAGCGTCTCGCGGCCGGCCAGCGTGTGATCGGCGGGGTCCAGCGTCACCGCGATCCGGTAGCCGGCGACCTTCTCGGCGCCATCGCGGGCTCCATCCTGCGCCGTCGCGGGCGGGGCGGCGCACGCGATCACGGCGGCGGCGATCAGGGCGCGGGCCAGCATGCGACTCTCGACGTCTGACATCATCCCTCCCATCGGCACGGGCTCGGGGTGACGCTTATACCACATCTTGATGAGAATGAGAGTGATTTCCTCGCCGCCACTCCCTCTGCTATGCTCCGACTCGCATCCGGCCGGCGTCGTAAACCGCGCTGCGTTGCCCCTTCAGGGATGTGTCCCCATGATCTGCGTGCAGTGCCAGACCCCCAACCCTGAGACGAGCCGCTTCTGCAGCCAGTGCGGCGAGGTGATGACCCTCGTCCCGTCGAGCGAGGATAGCGCCACCATCGCGCCGGGCACTGGCGCCCCGGTGCCCGGCCGGAAGCCTTTCAACGCCTCCGACTCGATGGGCTCCACCACAGCCGGCACCTTTGCGGGCAGCGCCCCCGGGATGCTGATGGGGATCCTCCCGAAAGGCTTCAAGCTCGCCAACCGCTACGAGATCGAGGAGCCGCTGGGAATGGGGGGCATGGGGATGGTGTACCGGGCGCGCGACGTCGATCTGGGGGTTCCGGTCGCCCTCAAGCTGATCCGCGGCGAGTACGCGAGCAACGAGCAGGTCATCACACGCTTCAAGCAGGAGATCAACATCGCGCGACGGGTGACGCACCGCAACGTCGCGCGGATCTACGACCTCGGAGAGAGCGAGGGGTTACGCTATCTCACAATGGAGTACATCGAGGGGCAGGACTTCTCCCATATCGTGGAGAAGGGGGGCCCGGTCTCCGTCGAGCGCGGGATCTCGGTGCTCAGACAGGTCTGCTCGGCCCTCAAGGAGGCCCACGCGTCCGGCGTGGTGCACCGCGACCTGAAGCCGCACAACATCATGCTCGACCCCCAGGGGAGTGTCCACCTGATGGACTTCGGCATCGCGATGTCAGCCGACGTGCAGGGATTCACCCGCACCGGCGCGCTCATCGGCACCCCCGACTATATGTCCCCGGAGCAGGCCGAGGGCAAGAAGGTGGATCACCGCACCGACATCTACTCGCTGGGCGTGACCATGTACGAGATCCTGACAGGCGACGCGCCTTTCAGGGGCGGCACGCCGTGGGAGGTGATCCGCAAACAGATCGAGGAGCGCGCCCACTCGATCCGCCGAACACGGCCCGAGGTCCCCGAGTGGCTCGATACGCTGGTGCTCAAGTGTCTCGAGAAGGACCCGGCGCTGCGGTACCAGTCGGTCGGAGAGATCCTTCTCGATCTGGATCGGCAGGAGGCTCACCTGTCGGCGAGGCACTACCTGCCGTCGCGCCGCGCCCTCGGGCTCGGCGGTGCGGCCCTCGCGCTCGTGCTGGCCGCAGCCGGCATCACGTTCTATCTGAAGCCGCGCGGGCCGGTCGCGGGCGGCGGGGCGCGCGTCTCGGTGGCGATCCTTCCGTTCGAGAACCAGTCGGGGCGCGCCGAGCTGGACTGGCTGCGCACCGGGCTGGCCGACAACCTGACGACCGACCTGGGTGAGTCGAAGTACTTCCGCGTGCTGTCGCGCGAGAGGCTGACGCAGATCTACCACGAGCTGGGGCTCGGCGAGGAGGCGAAGATGACCTCCGCGATGCTCAAGCGGATCGCCGAGTACGGGGCGGTGGAGGCGGTGGTCACCGGCTCGTTTCTGAGCCAGGGGGATCAGATCCGGGTCAACCTCAGGACGCAGGACCCCCAGACCGGCGAGAACCTCAAGACCAAGGCGGTCAACGGGCACGAGAAGGAGGTCCTCGCGATGATCGACGACCTGACCCGCGCCACCAAGGAGATGTTCGAGCTGGCTCCGGAGCGGGCCAAGGCGGACGCCGACCTGACGATCGCCTCGGCCCGAACCTCCTCGGTGGAGTCGGCCAGCCTTTACCAGAAGGGAGTGGACCTGATCTACGCGGGCAAGAACCTCGAGGCGATCGAGCCGCTGCAGGAGGCGATCCGGGCCGACGCCGACTACGCGATGGCGCACGCGCGCCTCGCCGAGGCGCACATGAGGACGGGGCACGACCGGGAGGCGACCGAAGCGATACAGAAGGCGATGGACCGGCTGCTGGCCGGAACCGAGAAGCTCCCCCAGGCGGACCGGACCTTCATCCGGGCGCTCGACGGCCGGATCATGCACCGGCCCGAGGACTCCGTGAGAGCCTACGCCGAGATCCTCAAGACGGATCCCGACGACCCTGCCGCCGGCTTTGCCTTGGGTGAGGTCCTGGAGGAAACGGGCGACTACCCCGGGGCCGAGCAGCGGTTCATCGAGGCGCTCAAGCACGACGCGAAGAACCCATCGCTGCAGTTCGCACTGGGCCGCGTGAGGATCAAGGCCGGAGATTCTCAGGCGGCGCTGCCCGATCTCCAGAAGGCGCTCGAGCTCTACACGCAGATGGGGAGCGAGGAGGGCCAGGGGCTGATCCTCAACGCGATCGGGCGGGCCAACGACACGCTGGGACGCTTCGACGAAGCCCTCGACTACTACAGCCGCTCCGAGGCCATCAAGCGCCGCATCGGCGATAAGCGCGGCTTGGCGTCCACGCTCAACAACAAGGCCGGGATTCTGCAGATCAAGGGACGGATCGACGAATCCACCAAGATTACCGAGGAAGCTCTGGCGCTCAGCCGCGAGATCGGCACCACAGCGATGACCGCGGCGCTCCTGACGAGTCTCGGCAGTCTTCGGGAGGACGGTGGTGATCCCGAGAGTATGAGCAAGTATTACTCAGAAGCGCTGGAGTTGCGGCGCCTGGAGAAGAACCGGGCCGAACAAGCGACATGCCTCCTGGGTCTGAGCCGCAGCCAGTCTGCGTTGGGTAGACTGACTCAAGCTGAGGAAACGCTCGCCGAGGGGGAGCGGATCGCCCAGGAAATCGCCGACGAGGATCATCTCGCTGAAATCCTCTCCGAGAAGGGGTATATCGATACACTCCGAGGAGATCTGAAGGCAGCGCAGGAGAAGGAGGAACGGGCGGTGGCCTCCTGGCGCAAGCTCGATCGACCGGAGGGTGTTGCGGAATCTACTTACCGTCTGGGTCTGATACAGCAAGCAATGGGCCTTCACCCGACAGCGTCGCAGTCACTCGAGGCGGCCCTGAAGACCTACTCCCATCTCGAAGACAGGACGAACGAGTCGCGGGTTCGACTTGCCATCGCGGAGACCGCCTTCGCCTCCGGAAGTGCGGATCAGGCGCTCGCCCTCCTGGAAACCGTTACCGAGTCCCTGACGACACTGGATAACCCCGTCCTAGTCGCCCAGTGTGCGCTGCTGAAGACACGAGTGCTGGCGCAACGCGGCACCGCCGGCGCCAGAGAAGCCGCGGACGCGACCTGCCGCGCGGCCGATAGAACAAAGGCTGTCATCCCGGCAGTGCAATGTGGGATCGCCAGAAGCCTCGTCCTGCCCGCCGACGAGGCCGTGACCCAGGCGTTAACGGCCTCCACCCGATCCGCCGACAGCGGTCTGGCGATTCATCGGGCCGAAGCAGATCTCGCCCTGGCTGAGGCCTACCAGCGCGCGGGAAAGACCGACCAGGCCGCAGCGAGGGCGAAGCTAACGATGGAGGAGGCGCGCAGGATGGGCTTGAAACAAATCGAGCGCGACGCCGCCGCCCTGGCGTCACGCTCGAAGTAACTCTTGCCCGCCTACAGCAGGCTGACCTGGAAGACCAGCGTGTCGGCCAGCGAGAGCAGATTGCCCGCGTCGTTGCACTGCCCCTGACTTCCGGGCGTGTTGCTGATCCCGTCGCCGCTGTGCGCGCGAACGTAGCTCTTGAACTCCTGCAGCGCGGCGATGGTGCCGGCCTTGTCGGTGCCCGATCTCCATTCGGCCGATTCGATCAGGTTCGTGATGTCCCCGACCATCGACCGCAAGGCCGCGAGCTGTATGTCCGCGATCTGGCAAGCCTTGACGCTCACATACTCGTCCAGGGCGTGGAGCTTCAGGGCGACGACGTCGGTGTTTATCCGGGTGTCGAGGTAGACGATGAACTCGGAGAACGTGCCCGTGCGCGCCCGTGGATCCGTTGGGGTCACAAGCGTGGTCGCGTCCCCGAACACCTGCCCCGTCCCATGCGCTACCAGCACGCGCGCATCCGGGTTGTTCGAGAAGAGATCGACCGCCGCGCTGTCGGTGAAGGCGGCCGTCGTCGTTACGTCATAAACCACGAACCCCGCGTCCTCCCAGAGCTTCCTCGCGAAGCTCGGGATCGTGTTGCCGCCGGGCGACGTCATCACGCCCGCTCCCAGCGCCGTGGTCTGAAGGCAGGTCTCCCCGCCGACGACGACGTGGTCGAAGGTCACGGTCACCCCCGCCGCGGGAGACACGCTGACGGCGGAGCCGGTGGGGGTCGGGACGCAGCCGTTGGTGATCGCCGCGGCCACCGGAGAGGTCGCGCCGTTCAGATCGGGCAGCCGCGCCGCGTAGGGATCGAAACGCACCACCGACGAGCTCCCCTGCCGCGTGAGATGGACGACGCCGTCTCCGTTCACGGAGATCCTGGTCGGTCCCGCGGGGAGCCCGGACGCGAAATCGCCCTGCAGCCTGACGCCCGTGTTGGAGAACCTCAGGATCCGGCCGTCGCTCGTGCTGACCAGCAGGTCACCAGTGCGAGTGGCGGCCATCGAGGTCGGCTCCCCCGGGACGTAGCTGACCAGATCGGCGCTCCGGTCGAAGGTCGCCGGACCCACCATGCGGTACCGCGCGATGAGCCCCGGGCGGGTCGACAGCACCAGCAGATCCCCCTTGTAGGGGCCGGCCGAGAGCACGAGGGTCTGGGCGAGGCGGAACGACTCCTCGACGTCGCCGATCTTGAGCGGCAGGGTGCTCCCTGCCGGCACCATCCAGACCTGATGCAGGTACCCGGACGACTCCTCCCCGTCGCGCAGCTTGGTCAGCTGTGTCCGGCTGTTGTCCCGGCTCACGAGAAAGAGATCGCCTCCCGGCCCGACGGAGAGCCCGTCGGCCTTCGGGATGTTGGAGGCCACGACAGACGCGTTGCTGCCATCGGTCGTGTAGCTCACGATGCGCCCCGCGGCGTAGTCCGTGACGAGCAGGTTGCGCTGGGAATCGAGGACGATGGCGTATGGCTCCGCGAGGCCGCCGGCCCCGCCGATCGATCGGACGAGGGCGCCACTGCTGTTGAGCACGAGTATGCGGCCCGTGGTCGGGCTGGTGACGTAGACTTCGGCCGCGGCCGTGCCGACGGCCGCCAGGATGAGGAGTGCACCTATCCCGGAGATTCTCCTGACGTTAAGCATCTGGTCCCTCCTGGTTACCGCCCCGGCACGGGGCCGTGGAGCCCGGAAAAACGACATCCAGGCCGCCCGATGGGCCGGCCGGGCGACACGATTGTTCTCGTTCGTTTGTCAGATCGACGCGGACAGAAGTCGCCGTATTATACCCTCATACCGGCCGGGAACAAAGGCCTATCTCCTTAATCATCTTGTGCTAGAATCGCCCCGTTACGCGTGGGCAGGGTCTCTCCGACGGCCGCCGAAGCCGGCTCGGTGGAAGGGCCGGAGGGTCGCCCACCGGCGCTCCATCGGTGCGGTAGTCCATCATGCACTTCGCGGAGGCAAGGCCCGCCCTCTCTATGACCAACAAGCAGCTCATCTCCTACCTGCAGCAGGATCTCTTCATCCCCGACCTGAAGGCCAGCAACAAGAACGACGCAATCTCCAGGATGGTGGGCCACCTCGTCGAGAAGGGGCGTGTCAAGGACGGCCGGATCGTGCTCGAGGCGCTCAAGACCCGCGAGAAGCTCGGCTCCACCGGTATCGGCAAGGGAGTGGCGCTCCCCCACAGCCGCTCCACGGTCACCGACTCGCTCACCCTGCTCATGGCGCGCTCCCACGAAGGGATCGAGTTCGAGGCGATCGACGAGAAGCCGGTCCACCTCTTCTTCATGATCCTGGCGCCGCATCAGGAGAAGACGAGCGAGTACCTTCCGCTTCTCGGCAAGCTTGTCGAGGTGACCAAGGACGCCAACGTCAGGAAGAGGCTCCTGAAAGTGCCGGACATGGCAGGGGTGGTCGAGGCACTGGAGAAGGCCAAGGCCAAATGAATCCCCAACTCGAGGCGCTCATCATGCTGCAGGACCTCGACCTCATGATCAAGGAGATGAGCGATCAGAAGACGGCGAGCCAGATGAGCCGTATCGGCTTTGACGTGGAGGCCATCGAGAACCTCACTCAGGCGCGCTCCGACATGGCGGGCAAGATCGACTCGGAGTACCTCGCGATCTACGAGCGGCTGATGCAGAGGTACCAGAGAGCAATTGTCCCAATTAGGAACGGCATCTGCCTGGCCTGCTTCCTGAAACAGCCGACAAAGTACAGCGTCTCTGATCAGAAGGTCCTCAAGTGCTATCACTGTAATCGCTTTCTTTACTTTATTTAGCCCGCGATAACCCG
This sequence comes from Candidatus Polarisedimenticolia bacterium, assembly GCA_036505635.1. Classification (GTDB taxonomy): domain Bacteria; phylum Acidobacteriota; class Polarisedimenticolia; order JACPZX01; family DASXTC01; genus DASXTC01. Next base: position 36,159 of record DASXTC010000026.1, on the reverse strand, counting down.
AGGCTTCCCGATTCGCGTGATCGATGCCATCCCACGGGGCTTTTTCGGCGATGCCCCTCGAGTCCTTGACACACAAGCGCGAATCAAATAGCTTGCGATTGGTGCAGTCGATGGTGCGACGCCCCGCGCGACTGCTGTAGTGGGGATAGGCCAGTTTCCAGACAGGGAGGTGGCTAATGAATAAAGCGGACCTGATCGAAAAGATCTACAAAGAGCAGGGTCCAAGGGTCTCGAAGGCGCAGTCCGCCAGGGCGTTGGAGTCGGTCATCAGCGGAATCACGGCAGCCCTCAAGAAGGGCGAGCGGGTGACAATCTCCGGGTTCGGGACCTTCTCCGCCAGCAAGAGGAAAGCGCGCGTGGGCAGGAACCCCCAGACCGGCGAGCCGATCAACATCCCAGCCCGCACCGTCGCTCGGTTCACTCCGGGCAAGGAGCTCAAGAGGGACCTCGAGCGGACCTGAGCCGGGGCCGGAACACAGGATCGACCAGATTCGAGGAAACCGGAAGGAGCGGGCCTACCGCTCCTTTTCTTTTTGAAGAGGCTCATTGCCGGAGACCCCACCGATGGAGCCCCGTCCAGTCCGGCGCGCCCTCCTGCCGCTGGTCCTCGTCACGCTGATCCTCTCGGCCCCGACCCGATCCCTTACGGCCGGCCCCGGGGAGAAGCCTCCCCTATACCCAGTGGCAGTCGATCACGACCCGGCCGTCCCCACCACGGAGAAGGTCCTCGGCTACGCGATTGGCGACAGGATGACCGACCACGCGGCGTTGCAGACGTATATGCAGGCCCTCGCGCGCGATCCGGGACGGGTCTTTCAGCGCACCTACGGGCTGACCCACGAGACGCGCGCGCTGCGCTACCTGATCCTCTCGCATCCGGACAACATGTCGCGTCTCGAGGAGATCCGTTCCCGCTCGGTGCGCCTGTCGGATCCGCGCGGGCTGGACCCGCAGGCCACCGAGGAGATCATCCGCACCAACCCGGTCATCGTCTGGCTCTCCTACAGCGTGCACGGAGACGAGCACTCCTCCACCGAGGCGGCCCTGGCCGTGGCCTACCATCTGGCCGCCGCGCGCGACGAGCGGACCCTCGCGATGCTGCGCGAGGTTGTCGTGATCATCGTCCCCGTGCAGAATCCCGACGGGAGGGAACGGTTCATCTCCTATGAGCGGCAGATCGCCGGCCCCGCGCCCCGGACCGACCCTCTGGCTGCCGACCATGACCAGCCCTGGCCCGGCGGGCGGTACAACCACCATCTGTTCGATCTGAATCGCGACTGGTTCGTCCAGACCCAGCCCGAGACGAAGGGCATGGTGGCGGCGTTCCTCGAATGGAGCCCGCAGGTCTACGTGGACCTGCACGAGATGGGCTCTAACGCCACCTACTACTTCGCGCCTCCTGCCGAGCCGATCAATCCAAACATCCCCGAGACCGTCAGGAAGTGGTGGAAGATCTTCGGGCAGGCCAACGCTGCGGCCTTCGACCGGGCCGGCTTCGAGTACTACACCGGGGAGACGTTCGACGAGTACTACCCGGGATACGGCGATTCGTGGCCCACGCTCCAGGGAGCCATCGGGATGACCTACGAGCAGGCCTCGCCGCGCGGGATGGCCGTCGAGAGGAAGGACGGAACGGTGCTGACGCTGCGCGACGCTATCCGCCATCACGTGACCTCCTCGCTTGCGACGATTGCGACGGCCGCCGCGCACCGCGAGTCGCTCCTGCGGGACTTCCATGCCTTCCGCAAGGAGGCGGCGGCCGCCGCGGGCGCGTCCACGCGCGCCTACATCATTCCGCCCGAGGTCCCGGCCACGGCCGCCCGGCTCGCCTCCCTGCTGGCCCGCCAGGGGGTGGAGGTCCTCAGGGCAGAGGAGGCGTTCCAGGCGCGCGCCACCTCCTACGACGGCGCCGAGGCGCGGGCGCGCGGATTCCCGGCGGGCACCTGGATCGTCCCCGTGGGACAGCCCGCGGGCCGCCTGGTCACCGCGCTGATGGAGGTGGACCCCGCCCTGGACCAGGGCTTCGTCGGCGAGGAGAAAGAGCGCCGGCGGCTCAAGGAGGACTCCGGGTTTTACGACGTGACTTCGTGGAGCCTGCCGATCGTGATGGGGGCCCGGGTCTACGCCACCGGCGAGACGATTCGCGCCCGGGCCTCCGTGGTTGAGCCGGCCGGGATGGCCCCGCGGGGAGAGGTCGCGCGTCTGCAGGGGGAGAGGTCCGCGCAGGCGCGGGTGGAGGGGACCGCCGATCCCGGCGGGGCTCTCCCCTACGCGTATCTACTCAAGTACGACAGCAACGCGGCCGCCATGGCGCTCGTGAGCCTCCTGAATCTCTCGGCGCCCTCGAGCGCCGGTCTGATGGTGCATGCCGCCGGCAGGCCATTTCGGGTGGGCGCCGAGTCGTTCCCCGCGGGGAGCGTCATCCTCAAGACCCACGCCAATCCGGCGGCCCTGCCCGACATCGTCCACCGGCTGGCCGAGACCTTCGGGGTGACGTTCCACGCGGTCCCTTCGGGACTGACCGACGAAGGGCCCGACCTGGGGAGCAGCCGCGTCGTGAGCCTCAAGGCTCCGCGGGTCGCCGTGGCTTTCGGCGATCCGGTCTCCCCCACCTCCTACGGCGCCATCGCCTACCTCTTCGAGGATGTCTACGGGCTCCCCTTCACACCGCTGCGGATGGGGTCGGTGTCGAAGGCCGACCTCTCACGCTACAATGTCATCATTCTTCCGGACGCCTCCGCAACCCCCGGATACCTCGAGTACCTCGGCAGCGCGGGGGTCGAGAGGCTCAAGGAGTGGGTGAGAGGGGGTGGGACCCTGGTGACGCTCAAGAGGGCCTCGGCCTTCGCCGCGCAGAAGGAAGCGGGGCTCGTCACCGTGCGGCGCCTCCTCAAGCCGGAGAAAGGGTCCGGCGACGCGGCGGCCCCCCAGGCGGGTGCGCCGGAGAGCGCCGAGAAGACGGAACCTCCCGACCCGGTGCCGGGAGCTATCCTTAGGGTCGCAATCGAGCCGAGCCGATACATCGGCTTCGGATACGAAAAGGAAGGGGCGGTGATGGTCAACTCGAACCTGGCGTTCTCGCTGAGCAAGGAGGGGCGCAACGTCGTGACGTTCGCGCCGAAGGACAGGCTCCGGCTGGCGGGGTTCGTATGGCAGGAGTCGCTCGACCTGCTCGCGGGGACCGCCTGCGTGGTGGAGGAGACGCGCGGCCGCGGCCGCGTCGTCCTGTTCGCCGATGATCCCAACTTCCGGGGCTACTGGGAGGCGCTCAACAGGATGTTCCTCAACAGCGTCCTCTTCGCGCCCGCGTTCGGCGAGGGGGACTGAGATGGCCCGCAGCAAGCCCGAGCCGATGCCGGACGCCGAGGTGGCGCGGCGGCTCCTGGGGCATCCCGCCTGGAGACGCGAGGACGGCTGCATCGTGCGACGCCTCGAGTTCACCACGTTCATGAATGGGATCGAGTTCATCAACCGGGTGGCGAGTCAGGCCGAGGAGATCGATCATCATCCCGACATCCTGATCTCCTGGCGCCGCGTGACGCTGACCCTTTACTCGCACGATGCCGGCGGCATCACCGCGCGGGACTTCGCGCTGGCGGGGCGGATCGACGCCCTGGTCTCCGAGAGCACGGGAAAGGTCACTTCATGAGCATGGTGCCCTCACGACTGATGGGGATCGCCGGCGGCCGCCGGTGGCTCTGGCTCCTCGGAGCGGTCCTCATCGCGGGCTCCGGGTATCTGTTCCTGCGGCCGGCCTCGGCGGACGCCGACGCGTACACGATGGCGACGGTCGAGCGCGGCGACCTGCGGACAGCAATCTCGGCCACCGGGACGCTCCAGGCCGTCCTCACCGTGCAGGTCGGGAGCCAGGTCACCGGCCGGATCCGGTCGCTGCACGCCGACTTCAACTCCATCGTGAAGCAGGGGCAGGTGATCGCGCGGATCGACCCGGCCACCTTCGAGGCGGCCCTGATCCGGGCCAAGGCCGACCGGGAGGACGCCCGGGCGGGGATCACCACGGCCCGCGCGGCGTTGTCGAACCAGAACGCGAACTTCGAAGCGGCGGTCGCCACCCTCAACGAGGCCGGGCGGAACTACCGCCGCACCGAGGAGCTCGCCAAGGAGGGGGTTGCCTCCGAGCAGGACCTCCAGGCGACTCAGGCGACCTGGGAGACGGCCCAGGCGCGGCACAAGCAGGCGCAGGCCCAGGTCGAGTCGGCCGAGGCCGCGATCGAGCAGGCGACCGCCCGGGTCAAGCAGACCGAGGCGGAGGTCACCCTGGCCGAGGTGAACCTCAACTACACGGTCATCACCTCGCCGGTTGACGGTGTGGTGGTCTCCCGCAACGTCGACGTCGGCCAGACGGTCGCGGCCAGCCTCCAGGCGCCCACCCTCTTCGTGATTGCGAACGACCTCACGCGGATGCAGGTGCTGGCCAACGTGGACGAGGCCGACATCGGCCACATCGGGCCCGATGCGAGGGTCGTCTTCACCGTCGATTCGTTTCCAGGAGAGTTCTTCCGCGGATCGATCGACCAGATCCGGCTCAATCCCGTCGTGACGCAGAACGTCGTGACCTACTCCGTGATCATCAACGTGGCGAATCCCGAGCTGAAGCTCCGTCCCGGGATGACCGCCAACACCACCTTCACGGTGGCCGAGTCCAGGAACGCCCTGAAGATGCCCAACGCGGCGATGCGCTTCTGGCCGATGGAGGTGTCCAGGGAACGGGAGCGCGAGCTTCTGGCATCCGCGCCCGATGAACCGGAGACTCCCGAGACCGCCGCGCAGCCCCCTCACGGTGAGGATCGCCGGCAGGCCGACGGTTCGTCCTCTCCCATCGCCAGCACGGAAGGAGTCCTCCGGTTCCCCCAGATCAGGAAGGTCCGCTGGCACCCTCGCATCGTCTGGATCAAAGGGGACGGGGGCGCCGCGCAGCCGCGCGTCGTGCGCGTGGGGATTACCGATGGATCCTCCTCGGAGGTCATGGATGGAGATCTGAAGGAGGGGGATCAGGTGATCATCGGCGCGATGCAGGCCGCCTCCGCCGCCGATCGTCCCAACAACCCCTTTGGCAGCCCGCTTGGCGCCCGGCCCGGCATGAAGGCGGGCGGCGCCAGCACCGGCAGGCGTCCATGAGCATGTCGTTCGACTCCACGGCCCGGATGGCCGCCAGCGCGCTGGGACGCCACCGTGTCCGCTCCCTGCTCACGATGCTGGGGGTCATCATCGGCGTGGCGTCGGTCATCGCGATGGTGAGTCTCGGCCAGGGGGCCCAGGCCCAGGTCCAGGCGGAGATCGCCGCCATGGGATCGAACATCCTCTACGTCTGGCCCGGCAGCCAGCGGACGATGGGGATGCGCGGTGGCGCGGGGACCATCACGACCCTCACGGCCGAAGACGTCACGGCAATCGAGCAGGAATGCCCCGCCGTCAGGCTGGTGAGCCCCTCGGTGCGCACGGGAGCTCCCGTCGTCTTCGGCAACCAGAACTGGAACACGAGAGCCGAGGGGGCCAATGAGAAGTTCCCGTTGATCCGCAACTGGCCTCTGGCCGCGGGCGGTTTCTTCTCGGAGGCCGAAGTCCGAACCGGCGCGCGGGTCGCGGTGCTCGGCAAGACGGTCGTCGAGCGGCTCTTTCCGGGCATCGATCCGGTCGGCCAGACGATCCGGATCCGAAACCTTCCCTTCCAGGTCCTCGGAGTCCTGGGGCCGAAGGGACAGAACCAGTGGGGCCAGGACCAGGACGACACGATGATCCTCCCCTACACCACGGTGCAGAGGAAGTTGCGCGCGATCTCCCACCTCGACGGCGCGATCATCTCGGCCCTCTCGCCCGCCGCCACCTTCGCCGCGCAGGAGCAGGTGACCCAGCTTCTGCGCCAGCGGCACCGGATCACGCCCGACAGGGAGGATGACTTCTTCGTCCGCAACATGAGCGACATCGCGGAAGCCGCCGAACAGACCCAGAAGACGATGGCCACGCTGCTGGGCAGCATCGCCGGCGTCTCCCTGCTGGTGGGAGGGATCGGGATCATGAACATCATGCTGGTGAGCGTGACCGAGCGCACGCGGGAGATCGGCCTTCGCGTGGCCGTGGGCGCGCGCCGCGGTCAGGTGAAGCTCCAGTTCCTCCTGGAGTCGATCATGCTGAGCACGATGGGCGGTCTGATGGGCATCCTGGTCGGCGTGGGAATCTCATACCTTCTGGCCTGGCAGTTCAACTGGCCGATGCTCATCTCACCCGCCTCCATCGCCGTCTCCGTGATCTTTTCGGGCGTTGTCGGTATGCTCTTCGGATACTACCCGGCCAGCAAGGCGGCCTCGCTCGACCCGATCGAGGCTCTCCGTTACGAGTGACCGGTCCGGGGGCCCGATGAGCCCGCGAGGAAGGAATCCATGGCGGCTTTCGTGATCGTGGACATCGAGATCACCGATCCGGTGCGCTACGAGCAATACAAGAAGCTCGCGGCCCCGACGGTGGCGGCGCACGGGGGAAGGTACGTGGCCCGGGGAGGCCGGGCCGAGACCCTCGAAGGGACGCGGCGGCCCGGCCGCATCGTCGTGCTGGAGTTTCCGACATTTCAGGACGCCAGACTCTGGTGGGATTCGGACGCTTATCGTCCCGCCAGGGACCTTCGGCACGCGTGTGCCCGGACCGAGATGATCCTGGTGGAAGGGATCGGACCCTGAGGAGCACGATGGAGCTGTTGTACCTGTCCCGACAGGACGTCGAATCGGCCTCTCCCTCGATGGAACGTGTCATCGACATCCTGACTGTGGCCTTCAGAGAGAAGGGCCTGGGGCGCACCCAGATGCCCCCGAAGATGGACATCCATCCCCGCGAGGACGCCTTCATCCACTCGATGCCGGCCTTCGTGCCGGCCCTGCGCGCGGCCGGAGTCAAGTGGATCAGCGGCTACCCGTCCAACCGGGAGCGCGATCTGCCCTATATCACGGGGCTCCTGATCCTCAACGATCCGGAGACCGGGATCCCGGAAGCCATCATGGACGCCACGTGGATCACGGCGGAGCGGACCGGCGCGGCGACGGCGCTCGCCGCGCGCCACCTGTCCCGCGCCGACTCCGCGTCGCTGGCGATCCTGGGGTGCGGCGTGCAGGGACGGTCGAACCTCAGGGCGTTGCGTTGCGTGAGGCCGGCCCTGCGAAAGGTCCGAGCCTACGACATTCACCCCGAGCGCACCTCGGAATACATCCGCGAGATGTCGCGAAGCTGCCCCGACGTGGAGTTCCTGGCGGCCGGATCCCCGAGGGAGGCCGTCGACGGCGCCGACATCATCGTCACCGCCGGACCGATCATGCGCGAGCCCAGGCCCATGCTGGAGGCGGCCTGGATCAAGCCGGGAGCCTTCCTCTGTCCGCTCGACTACGGCTCGTACCTCAAGCCGGAGGTCTTTCACAAGGCCAACAAGTTCCTGACCGACGACGCGGAGCAGATCCTCGATCCGCGCTCGAGCTGCTACTTCCCCGAGATGCCGCGGCTCTACGGGGATCTCGGTGAGGTCGTCGCCGGGCTCAAGCCGGGGCGCGAGAACGAGGCGGAGCGGATCGTGTGCGCGAACCTGGGCCTGGCGATCGACGATGTCTCGATGGGGGTCGAGGTGCTGCGACGGGCCCGCGAGACGGGGCGCGGCGTGCGCCTTCCACTGTGAACCTGGGAGTGTGTCCGAGTAATGGCTCGGGTCCACCCCCGCGGCGCTCGCAACGCGGCCCAAGCCATTACTCGGACACACTCCTAGCCCCCGCGCGCCTTTGGAATCCACGGCTCCTCGCCTCGCTGGCCATGGCGCTGTCCCTGGCCTCGTTCCTGCCCGTATGGGCGGCCTACACCATCCCCGCGAAGAAGGACCGGTCGGTCCATGACTTCGCGGGAGTCCTCCCGCGCGACGACGCGCTGGCGATCGAGGCCCTCTCGCGCGAGGTCTGGGGACGGGGCAAAGTCTCCATCGTCGTCGTCACCATCAAGTCGCTCGAAGGGGAGGCCATCGAGGAACTGACGCTGCGATGGGGGCGCGAGTGGGGGATCGGGGGCGCCGGCGAGAACCGGGGCATCCTCTTTCTCGTGGCGGTGGCGGACCGCAAGGCGCGCATCGAGAACGGCTACGGGGCGGAGGGATACCTGCCCGATGGTCTGGCCGGCGCCATCCTCGACGAGGAGGCGATCCCTCATTTCAAGGACGGCGATTACGCCACCGGGATCCGCAGGACGGTCGGGCGCCTGGCGCTCCTGACGGCGAAGGAGTACGGGTTTCAGCTCACCGGGGAGCTCGCGCCGCGCGTGCCGCGACGTCTCGTCAGCGGCGGCGTCAAGCTGGCGCTCCTTATCCTGATCATCCTCCTGATGTCAGGAGGGCTCCCTTCGCTCCTCTGGTTGTTCCTCCTCGGAGGCGCCAGAGGGGGCCGGCGTGGGCGCCGCGGCGGGCCTCCCTGGTATCTTGGTGGGCCGGGTGGATCGGGTGGCTTCGGGGGCGGGTTCGGCGGTGGCGGCTCCCTGGGTGGTGGAGGATTCGGCGGGTTCGGCGGCGGCTCCTTCGGTGGCGGCGGGGCCTCGCGAGGCTGGTAGGGGGAATCAGATGACCACGGACGATCTGACAGGACAGATGACCGGTCTGACCGGGGAGCTGCGGGAGGCCTTCGGGGAGGACCTTCTCTCGGTGGTCCTTTACGGCTCGGCGGCCCGGTCCGACCATCAGGGGAGCGGCTCCGATCTCAACATCGTGGTGGTGCTGCGCGACATCGGCCTCGAGAGCCTCGAGCGGGGCACCCGCCCGACTCGGGCCTGGGAGGCGAAAGGGAACCGCCCGCTTCTTTTCTTCTCGCCCGAGTGGATCAGCCGCTCCTGCGACGTCTTCCCGCTGGAGTTCCTCGACATCGTGGCCTGGCATCGCGTCATCCACGGGCCCGATCCGTTCGCAGGGCTGGTGGTCTCCTCCGAGAACCTCAGGCTGCAATGCGAGAGCGAGATCAAGACCAAGCTCATCCATCTTCGAACGGGCTACATCGCATTTCACGAGGACGCGGGTCAGCTCGCCCGGCTCATGGCTGCCAGCTTCGCGCCGATTGTCACCCTATGCCGCGGCGTGCTCCGGCTGGCGGGACGCGAGGTTCCGTCGACGGCCCACGAGGTGATCCGGCTGGGGGCCGAGCTGTGCGGCTTCGACCCGGCGCCGTTTGACGATGTGGCGGCCGTCAAACGCGGCGGTCCGGCCGCCGCTTCATTGGGAATGAAAGCTCTCTTCAAGAATTATTGCGCGCAGGTGGAGGCGATGGCCCGAGCGGTTGACGCCGGCCTCCCCGCGAATGGAGCCAAACGATGAAAAAGCTCGTGCTGGCGGGAGGGTGCGGATTTCTCCTGGTGATCGGCGTGGTCCTCCTCGCGGCGGGTCTGTACCTCTGGTCGACCTACAACTCGATCGTGACCGCGGAGCAGGGGATCGACGGCGCCTGGGCGCAGGTCGAGAACAACCTCCAGCGACGCGGAGACCTGATCCCGAACCTCGTCGAGACGGTGAAGGGGTACGCCGCTCACGAGAAGGAAGTCTTCGAGAAGGTTGCCGAGGCCCGCGGCCGCCTCGCCGGGGCGACCTCGCCCCAGGAGGCCGCGGCCGCCAACGCGGGGCTCACTTCCGCCCTGGGACGTCTGCTCGCGATCGCCGAGAACTATCCCCTGCTGAAGGCCAACGAGAATTTCATCAGACTGCAGGACGAGCTGGCGGGAACCGAGAACAGGCTGGCGGTTTCGCGGCGCGACTATAACGAACAGGTCCGACAATACAACACACTGATCGTGCGCGTCCCGGCGAACCTGGTGGCCGGCTTCTTCAACAAGAAGCCGCGCGACTACTTCGAGGCGGAGGCCGACAAGAAAACCGCGCCGAACGTCAAATTCTGACGGAATGTCGTGATGCACGGGGGTGCGGTTATTCCATCTGATCGAGGAATCCTCGCCGCCGGTGCTCAATGGTTGACCGCCGGCAGTTCGCCCCGTATAAGTCAGCTATCCGCGGCCGCTTCCCGTGCGCCTCGCGGGAGGACCGCGCAGGAGTTTGATCCGGATGCCGGGATTCAGACAATCGCTCCTTATATGGCTCTGCGCCCTCGTGATTGCGGAGGGGGGGGCCACCGCGGCCACGCTCGCCGATCCGGTCGTGGACACCGGGCTGACGGTCAGCACGCCCCGGCCCGACCCCGACCTGGTCATTGTGCGCGAGAGGACCTACGGAGCCGCGGGAGTCGACCTGACCCCCTTCGGCATCGGCACGGGGTCGGACGATTTCGTCCAGTCGATCTACTTCAGGCTTTACGTGGGCGGGACTGGCACCACCGAGGACGCGGTGCTCGGCACGGTCACCTTCCCCGCGGGCACGACGATCCTCGGGTTCATCACCGATCCTGACGACCTGGGCAGCTCGTCTCCCTCCGGTGTCTACACGGGCAGCGACGCGTACTTCGCCGTGAGCTCCAACCCGAGCGATTACTCCACCGCGCTGCGCGGCTTCGAGCCCCCCGGCACGGGGGCCGGAAGCGCCGAGTTCATCTGCCAGACCGACGAGCGCAGCTTCGTATTCGGCCTCGACGTCAAGGGCGGGATGGACGACTTCAGGGTAATCGTGGACTATGGCACCAGCTTCGCTCCCGGCAACAGCCTCCAGGTCAACCTCTTCGAGGAGAGGCTCGGCAACGTCACCGCGTCGACCGGGATCCGCATCGGAGATGCCACAGGCGGCGCGGAGCCGGGGAACGGCGACTTTGGAGAGGTGACCCACCTCGTCGGGATTCCCCTGACGACCTCGGACCCGCCCGTGGCCGGCGTGGCACCGCCGGCCTCCGGGCGCGACATGATCTACCTGTCGCGCGAGACCTCCAGCGGCCCCAGGATCGACGGCATGGAAGTCGGGCTCGATGCCTCGGTCCCCTCCATGATCCAGGCGTCCTCGTCGCAGATCGCGCATCCGCGCGCGGTGGTCTTCGGCCTCGACGGGATGCTCTACATGGTGGACGACCCGACCGGCCTGGCCATGGCGGATCCCAACACGGGCGTCGTGACGCCCATCTCCTATCCGGCTCAACCCGGGGTCAATGTGAGGATGGCCGCGCTCAGAGGGGACAGCCGCCTCTTCATTCTGAGGCAGACCAGCTACCCCGCCGCCGAGGACGCCTTCGTGGACACCTACGACACCGTCACCGGGGTCTTCACTCCCAACTTCGCGGTCTTTCCAACGGACCTGCTTCCCCACCCGGTGGACATCATCGCGGGAACCGACGGCATCCTCTACGGGCTGGGAATCGGCGACGCCTTTCACAGCGTGGACCCGGTCACCGGGGCGATCCACGCGTTCGCCCAGCAGATCCCGAACCTGCCGGGGGACAACGTCAAGGGGACGGCGGACCCCTACAGCGGCCTGATCTACCTGATTCGCCTCAGCTCGGGGACCGCGTTCATCGACAGCATCGACACCGTGAGGGGGATCTTCCACGCCGCGGTCGCCACGCTGCCCCCTTCGGTCATCCCCGATCCGGCCGCTGTCGTGGTGGACAACGACGGCATGATCTGGGCCTTCGGCAAGAACGGAGGCGTGGTCGCGTGGGATCCCGCACAGCCCTCCTTGCCTCCCTTCTACCAGACCCGGTGCCTCGATTTCTTGGGCTTCACCACCCACGCCGCGATCCCGCGCCTGCCGGCCGAGGTCTCGCCTCCCCGGGCGGCCAGGCAGCTCGATCTGACCTTCTCACCCACGGCGGGGATGCTGCGGATCTCCTGGGAGGACGGCGGCCCCGGCGCCTCGTACAACGTCTACGCCGGAGCCATCGGCGACTACTACTCCCACGTGCCGTCGCTCTGCCACGTCGCGGGCTCCCCCGATGGACTGGGGTCGCTCTTCACCGATCTGCCGGAGCCCTCGACCTCGACCTACTACCTCGTCACGGCGAGCCGTATGGAGGGGGAGGGCTCGGCGGGGGCACGGCCGATATCGGCCTTCCCGCCTGCCTGCGGCCCCTTTCCTTGACTCTGCCGCGACCGGTCCACGATACTTCACGCACATTCTGAGATCCTCGCAGTCCCACGTGGACGGTTCCCGCCGGGCGGCGGAGCGTCGTCCCTGGAAAGGAGGCACGCGTGACCCCCAACATGATCCTCGCCGCCGCGGCCGTGGGTATCATCCTGCTGCTGTCGTGCGTGGTGAGCTGGTACCTGGTCCAGACCCTCAAGCAGACGCGGGCCACAGCTCTCGCGCTGGAGCAGTTCCTCACCGGGACCCGCCCAAGGATCGAGTCGGCCGCCGACCAGCTACGCTCCGTGATGAGCCGCGCGGACCATATTCTTGCGGCCGCGGAGGAAGGGGGGGCGGCGGTGAGCACGATCCTGGGAGCGGCGGGTCAGGCCGTCGCCGGCTGGAAGGCCGGCGCTCAGGCGATCTCCACTCTCTCGACGCTCGTCGCGGGCGCCGTGCAGGCCTGGGCGTCACTGTCGAAACCGCGGGGAGCCCCCTCGCCGGCTCCCGCAGGAGGGACAAGCCATGAGTGACTCGGGCAGCGATGGGACCGCGGTCCTGCTGGCTTTCGTGGCAGGAGCGGTGGTTGGCGTCGGCCTCGGGCTCCTGTTCGCGCCCCAGACCGGAAAGGAGACGCGCGAACAGGTCGCGGACCTCGCGCGGCGGGCCAGGGAGAAGGCCGTTGATCTGGGCGCCACCCTGCGCCGGGATGCCGCGCCCGACGCGTGAAGGATGACGCTGGGGGAGGGCCCGCGGCTCTCCCCCCCCTTCTTCGGCCGGCGACTACTTGCCCGGCTTCTTGCCTTCCTTCATCCCCTCGCCCTTCTGGATCTCGGCGACGGTGATGCTCTTGCCGTCCGCGCTCATTGTCCCCTTGACGACCACGTGCTCGCCGGCGAACTCCTTCGCCTTCGTCTGGTCGCTCAACGCGTAGATCATGTCCGCCTTGGGGTCATACAGCGCAAGCTTCGCTCCCTTCTCGGCGCACGAGAGGGTGCACTTTTTCGCCTCGGCGGCACTCTTCTCCATGTGCTGCTTGCCGCACCCATCATCGGTGATGAGGCCGTGCCACGTTCCTTCCTTGCCCTCGGCCGCGAGGAGCGCTCCGAGAGACGCCGCGAAGACAACCACCAACGCCGCCACGACGATACGTTTCATCGATAACCCCTCCTCAAGTGATGGGATCCCACCATGACGCCCATCCTATACCAGGGGTGAGAGGACCACAACGCCTTGAGGATCGGCGCGGGCGCGGGACGAAACGGGGAGGGCGCCCGCCGGACGGCCCGCGGGAGCGCCGGGGCGGGGCGTCCTACGACAGCGAGGCGATCACCTGCGCGACGAGCTGATCGACGTCCTCCAGCCTGAACGGCTTGGAGAGGTAGGGGCTCCCCGTCTGCCGGAAGAAGGCCTGCGTGCCCGGACTCACGGTGTCGCCGGTGGAAAAGATCATCCTCTTGAGCAGGTGCGGCTTGATCTGGCTCACCGATTCGTAGAGCTTCTGGCCCCCCATGTCGGGCATCTTGAGGTCGGAGATGATGACGTCATAATCGGAGGTCTGTATCTTCTCGAGGGCCTGCCGGCCGTTGGCGGCCGTCTCGACGTGGTGCCCGTTGCCTTCGAAGAGCGAGCAGAGCAGCTCCACGATCGTCTCCTCGTCGTCCACGACCAGTATCGACCTGCCTCCCGTCACCTTGGACCCCGCGACGGTTGCGGTATCCTGCTTCTCCACCACGGCGATTCCCTCCCGTTGCGCGGGCAGCTCTATGACGAAGGTGGCCCCCTGGCCTGGCTCGCTCTTCGCGTAGATCTGCCCCTCGTGCTCCTTCACGATTCCGTACGAGAGGGACAGACCGAGGCCCGTGCCCCGGCCGATTCCCTTGGTCGTGAAGAACGGATCGAAGATCCTGCCGATCTTGTCCTCGGGGATCCCCGGCCCGTTGTCGATGAACTCCACCCTGACCACGTCGTTCTCATGACGGGACCGGATGGCGAGACTGCCCATGCGGCCCGTCTCCATGAGGGCCTGATGGGCGTTGTTGATGATGTTGATGAAGACCTGCTGCATCTGATAGGAGTCGGCCAAGACGGGCGCCAGGGGTTCCTGGAGATCGATCACCAGCTCGATGTTGTCCACCTTGAGCTGGTAGGCTCGCAGGTCGATGGTGCTCCTCAGGACCTCGTTCATGTCCGCCAGCTTCCGCTCGGGGTGATGGCGTCTCGCGAAGGCCAGGAGGTTCTGCACGATCTTCTGGCACCGGACGGCCTCCTTGTTGATCCGCTCCAGGTTCCGGCGAAGCTCGGGCGGCGTGTTCGCGTTCATCATCAGCTGCGAGTAGCCCATGACGCCCGTCAGGGGGTTGTTCAGCTCGTGGGCCACCCCCGAGATCAGCTCGCCGAGGGCCGACAGCTTCTCCGCCTGGATGAGCTGCTCCTGCGCCGCCTGAAGCCGCGCCATCGAGTCACGCAACTTGACGTTGGCGTCCACGACCTCCTCGTGCATCCGGCGGCGCTCCTCCTCCGCCTTCTTCTGCTCGCGCAGGTCCGAGACGATCACGACCGAACCGATGGTCTCGCTGTTTTCGATGTGACGGGTGGCGCTCACCAGAACCGGCAGCCGATCGCCCCCTTTGGCCGTCACCTCCAGCTCGAACCGCGAGCCCCGCCCCCCGGAGCTGGGCCCGCTGCCGCGGCGAAACGCCTCGAGGGCCTCGGGAGTCAGGAAGGACGACAGGGATCGGCCGACCATCTCGTCCTCGCGATACCCGGTCAGCTCGGCCAGGGCCTGGTTCACGAAGGTGACGCGTTCGCCCAGATCTACGGTGAGCAGCCCGTCGTTCATCGTCTCGACCAGGGTGCGGTAGCGCCTGGTGGTCTTCTTGACCTCCAGGTCGAGCTTTTTCTCCTCGATGGCGTGGGCCACCTGGTTCGCGAACAGCTCGAGGGGCGAGATGCTCTCCGCCGAGGGGCGCCGTCCATCGGCCGGGTCGTCGACCGACACGATGCCGACGATCTTCCGGTTGGTCCCGAACAGCGGGATGAAGAGGAAGTCGTCGGGGTGCCAGTCCAACATCCCCAGCGCCTCCTTCTGGCTGCGCACCCCCTCGTAGTACCACCCCGCGTCGTGCGGGATGTAATAGGAGTTGCCGAGCCGGAACCGCTCCTGGAAGATGGTGACCCGCTCGCGCGAGGTCAGCTTGTTGCGGTGGAAGGTGGCGATCTCCTCCTCGCTGAGCCCGGCGAAGTACCACTGGTATCCACGGAACTCGTCGTCGCACAGCGTGAGGATCGCGCGGTTGAAGTTGGAGACGTCCCGGATCGTCTCGACGAACATCTTGCAGACGCGATCCAGGTCCTTCTCCTGGAGGATCATGCTGCTGACGCGGGAGAACTCCTTGAGCTGCTGGAGGCTCCTCTGGGTCCGCTCCTCGCCCCGGCGGACCTCCTCCATCAGACGACGCTTGCGCGTGACCTCCATGGCCACCCAGACCACGCCGCGCGGCTGGTTGTCTCCGTCCTCGACCAGCGCCCCGCTGAAGGAGAGGACCTGGTCTCCGGCCACCGTCAGGTCCAGCTCGTCCACGCTGCGTCCCGCGATGACCTCGGCCAGCGCGCGCCGCGCGGCCGGCCGATCGTGCTCGGCCACCAGCATCTCGATGGCATCCCGGCCGAGCACGTCCGAGGGGGACACTCCGGCGGTCTCGCGGAACCGGCGGTTCAGCAGCGTCACGCGTCCCTTGAGATCGACGCCCAGCACGCAGGCGTTGACCGTCTCGAGCAGGCTGCGCGACATCTCCTTTTCCCGGCGCACCATGCCGAGCATCCTGGCCTTCTCGGTGACGTCGTGCAGCAGCGCGAGAAGCCCGCAGGGCAGCGCTTCGAGGTGGACCGAGACCGGGCGGCTGCCGGAGTGGCCCGCACGCACGAGGGAGACTTCAAGGAGACTGCTGCCGGCCTCACGGGCCGAGCGCAGCGCCGAGTCGACGCGCTCGGCGTCCTGGGGCTCGACCAGGTCCACCAGATGGACGCCGGCGAGCGCCTCGGGGGTCTTGCCGGCCATCACGCCCGCGGCGGCGTTGGCCTCGAGGATCCTGTCGGAATCCCCGTCGAGGAGGATCAGCCCGTCGGAGGAGCAGCGGACGAGCGCGTGGTAGAGGGCCGCACCCGAGCCCTCGGTGACAGTCTTTTCCTTCCGCTCGCTGGAGTCCACGTCAGCGTCTCCGGATCGGCTGGCAGGGTGAGCGGAGGTTCTTACTGGGTCGCGTCGAGAAGGCGCGACACCTCTTTCTTGAGGCTCTCCATCTGCAGCGGCTTGACCAGGCAGAGGTCGGCGCCGACCTTGTAGGCTTTCTCCATCGAGCCCTGCTCGGTCTGACCCGTGATCGCGAGGACCTTGATCCCCTCGGTGTCGGGATCGAGCTTGACCCGCTGGCAGACGTCCACGCCGTTCATGCCGGCGGCGGCGACGTCCAGGATGATCAGGTCGGGCTTGAAGGAGCCGATCCTGAGGCCCGCTTCGTAGCCGTCCTTCGCCGACACGATGCTGAAGGCCGAACCGTCTCCGCCGAGCGCGCGCGTGATGGATTCGAGCATCTCCTGGTGGTCATCGACAACCAGGATCTTCTTGCGCTCCTCCGAGAAGAACTCCGAGTCGACCGGCATGCCGTATCTCTCGAGGAACTCCCTGAAGTCGCTCTTCCTGATCCGGTAGTGGCCTCCCGGAGTCGAGTAGGCGCGAAGCTTCTTGGCCTTGATCCATTTCACGACACCGTCGTTGGTGACCTGGCAATATGCTGCGACCTCGGAGGTGGTGAGAAGCCTGTCATTCATGGAGTTCATGCCTCGCAGCGGACGGTCCCGGTCCCTCTGGCCCGAGAGGTGCCCCAGGATTCGTGGTTTTTGTGTAAGTACCTGATTTCCGGGCGGCGCAAATATGGTCCCGCCCAAACCTCCAGTCAAACCGACAATAGAGGAATATTCGGAACCTGAACGACGACTCACGAGTCGCTCCCGCAGGAACGGAAAAACCGGAGATTCCCTCTTTACTGTCCCTCGAAAGGCCGTAAATTCACGAAAGACCAGAGCAAGCCTCATCCATTTCCGATGTCGGGGAGGTCCTCCATGCGGTTGCCGAGAACCGTCAGGGCCGCGTTCGCCTGCGGCCTGGCCGTGGTGTCTTCAGTCGTCCTCCTGAGCCTGCCCGCTTCCGCCTCGATCATGCGATTCCTGTCGATCGAGGAGCTGGGAGGGCGCTCCACCGAGGTCGTTCGGGCGCGAATCACCGGCCAGACGGTCCACTGGACGGCGAACCACGAAGGGATCTACACCGAGGTGAATGCCGTGGTGACGGGGGATATCAAAGGGGCGCCCGGGCGCCCCGCGGCCCCCGGCGGGGCCGGACGCCGCGTGACGATCATCCAGGCGGGGGGTGAGATTGACGGAGTCTCCCTCGACTGGTCCGGACGCCCGACCTTCTCCCCCGGCGAGGATCTCGTCCTCTTCCTCCGGCCCTACGATGAGACGAACCAGGCCGACCCACGCCTCCTCGTGGTGGGGGGCAAGCAGGGACGCATGCGTGTGGTGAGCGACCCCAATGGGGGCTCAGAGATGATGGTCGAGCGGGACCTCGTGGGGGTCCTCGACGCGCCCTTCATCGAAGGAGATGAGCCGATTGGCCCTGCCCCGCGCCGCGATCTGGTGAGCCTCGAAGAGCTGAGCCGGCGCGTACGCCCGGCGGGAGGCCCGCGATGAGCGCGCTCGGAAAGGCTCTGGCCCCGCGTCCCGGCTCCCTGGCAATGGCAGCCGCGCTCTGCCTGTTCTTCTGCACCCCCGCCGCGGCCTTCATCCGGCAAACGGTGAGCGCGACCGACGCCACGCCGATCCGATGGGACCTGGAGGAGGCCCTCATGCCCCTTTCCAGCGTAGCGGGCGGGGAGGTGATCTTCGTCATCGACACGGCGGGGGACCCCAATATCCCAGGCACGGAGGAGAACGCCGCCGTCATGCGGGCCTTCCAGCACTGGGAGGGAATCGGAACCTCGCGAGTCGCCTTCAGCCATGGGACCGATCAGGCGATCCAGGTCGCAAACAACGACGGCATCAATGGCGTCTACTGGGCAGCCGGGGCGCAAACGAAGGTTGGCGGCACGAATACAGCCGTAGACGGTTGGGTCAGCATGACGCCGGTCTTCTATGTCAGCTCGGGAGCCAACAAGGGGCTGATCCTCGACGCCAACATCATCCTCAACCTCAACGATTACACCTGGACCGTCCACCCGGAGACCAACCCGGCCGCTTTCGACGTGGAGGCCCATATCACACACGAGATCGGACACTTCATCGGTCTGGACCATAGCGGAGTCCTCGCCGCGACCATGTCTCCCCGCTACAACTCCGGGGAAGCTCGCGGGCGGGTGCTCGAGAAGGACGACCAGATCGGCGCCTCGGACATCTACCCGGACGGCTACTACGGAGTGGGGACCGGGGCCATCTCCGGGTCGATAGGCCGCCCCGCCGCCGTCTTCGGCGCGCTGGTGACCGCCATCGACTCGTCCGGACGCGTCATCGAGCAGTCGATCACAGCAACCAATGGGACATACAGGGCCCCCGGGCTGACGGCGGACACCTATGACGTCTACGTGGACCCGATCGACAAGGTCCCCCCCTCCACCACGAACCTCTTCGACCTTAACGATCTGGGCGATTTCTACGCCGCGGCCGATCCGAACTTCTTCGCCACCCTGACGGCGGCCACGAGCGTGACACCGCCTGCCACGACCCCCGGAGTCTCCTTCCTCGTCGGCACCGCGGCTCCTCTCGTGAACATCTCCAAGATCGGCGGGCGGGCCGCGACTGTGGCGGGGATGCTCTTCAGCACCGCCCCGACTTTGGTCTTCCAGGGGGACACGAACATCCTGCTCGGCGTGGCGGGGCCGAACCTCGATGCGTCGGCCCTTTTCGATATCGCGGGGCCGGGCATCACCGACAACGGGGTCGTCGCAAATGGAAGCGCGGGCGGAGAGCCTTCCATCGTCAAGTCCTTCACGATCGACGTAAACGCCGCGCCGGGCCTGAGGAGCATTCGCGTCAGCCGCGGCACGCAGGGGCGCACGTACGCCACCGGGGCCGTGGAGATCTACCCGGCCGGCATCTCCATGAGCGGGGTCTCTCCGGGGGTCTACAACGCCTCGCCGGGGGAGGTCAACGCGGGGGTTCTCGCGGGGGAGAACCCGGTGGAGCTGACGCTGAGGGGCGCCGATCTGGACATCGAGTGGGACGACGAGCCGGGCGCCTACGGCTATCACGTCTACCGTGGGACCCTCGCCTCGGTGGCCCAGGGAACCTACGACCACCAGATGATCGGGGGAAACCCCAACGGGCTCTGCAACATCACCGGCTCGTATGCGTCGTTGAAGAACGAGGCGCTCGACCCGATCGACAGGTACTACCTCATCACCGCCTACAACAACGCGGGCGAAGGGATCACGGGGGTGGACAGCAACGAGGCGCCGCTTCCGGCGGCTTCCCCCGCCTGTCCGGTCCCCTGAGCCGGGCTCAGGCCGGAGATCCGGCGCGCGGGATGATGCGATCCAGTTGATCGCGGGGATACCCCTCGCGGGCCGGATGAGGCGCCATGGTGACGAGGACGACGCACTCCTCGATCGCCTCGATCCGGTGGAATCGCCCGGGCTCGATCAGGACGATCGTCCCCGCGCCGGCCTCCTGCGGGACCCCGTCGGCATAGAAGGTCCCCCTGCCGCTCAGGAAGTGAGCGATCACCTGGCTTCCCGAGCGGTGATCCTTCAGGATCTGCCCTGCTTTCAGGCAGACGAGCATCAGCCGGGCGTGCCCGGAGTCGGCGATGGCGTGCACCGCGGGCTTCGTCTCGTCGAACCTGATGAATGACTCGACCTGGCAGCTCAGCATGGCACGAGGGTACCAGACGCTCCGCGGGCCCGCCAGATGGAACCCGCCATGGAACTCGCGGGGCGCGAGGGTGTCTCAGTGGTCGGCGGCCCACCTGAAAGGCCGCACGAGGAGGCACCCATGGAAACGAAGGCTCGACGCATCACCGCCGGCCGGCTGGCCGGCATCCTGTCGCACGCGGGGGCGGCCCTTCTGTCCCTGCTGGCGGCGGCTCCACTCCCCTTCGCCCAGACGGGGCGCCCCCCCATCCGGGTCCTGGGTTCGGCGGGAGAATTGCCGGCGGGAGGCTCGGGCGGCTCCGCCGAGCTGCGCGCGCTGCTGGACCGGGTCGCGCCGGGAGCTCCGATCACTCCGCACGGGATGGGGCACGTCCGCGTCTACCCTCTGATCCCCATGGCGGGGCGAGCGGGAGCCCCAGGCTACCTGTTCCAGGATCCGGGCTACCTGTCGCTGGACGAGGCGCTGGGGCGTGGCGCCCTCCTCGTGAGCGAGAAGCCCTCCCCGACGGTGCCCGGCCTCGACGTGGAGAACATCGGGGAGCGCCCGGTCCTCATCCTGGCCGGGGAGATCCTCGTGGGAGGCAAGCAGAATCGGATCCTCCAGTCGGATCTCCTACTACCCCCACACAGCGGCCGGCGGGACGTGACCGCCTTCTGCGTGGAGCATGGCCGCTGGACGGCGGGCGAGAGCTCGTTTGGGGTCGCGGGGGCGATGGCCCCCGCCGGCGTCAGGCAATCCGCCGCGCGCAGGTCGGCCGAGGCCCAGTCGGATGTCTGGAGGGCGATCGGTCAGGTGGCGTCTGAGGCCGGAGCCCCGGCCTCCCCCACCCAGAGCCTTCATGACGTCATGAAGGACCCGAAGGTGGAGGCGCGGGCCGCGCCGCGCATCGAGAGCGTGAAGGAATCGCTTCCGGCCGACGCGGTGGGGATGATCGCGGTGGCCAACGGGACGATCTATTCCTTCGATCTGTTCTGCAGCGCGCCTCTCTTCGAGAAGTACCGCGAGAAGATCGTTCGCGCGGCCATGATCGGCGCTCCCGAGCAGGTCCTCTACTTCAAGGCGCCCGCGGAGCCCGACGTGATGGGGTTCCTGCAAGCCGCGAGGCAGGCGCGGGCCGCCTATTTCGGTTCGGCTGGACTGGGAAGCCGGGTCGAGCTGACCGGCGGCGGCGTCCGCGGCGAGGCGCTCGCCGTGGAGGGACGGGCCGTTCACACTGCGCTCTTCTTGTGGTAGGTTGCAGCATGAAGATCACGGTCGATCGGTCCCGGTGTATCGCGGCGTCCAACTGCATCGGGATGGCGCCCGAGGTCTTCGTGCTGGACGGATCGAGGAAGGCCTTCGTACGCAACGCGAAGGGGGCGGACGACGCCACCCTCATCGAGGCGGCCGAATCGTGCCCCACGGAGGCCATCCAGCTCTTCGACGAGACCACCGGCGAGAGGATCTACCCCTGAATCGCCCCGCTCGCGCATCCATCCAGGATCTCCTCCGTTAAAGACGCGTGATCGAGCATCCCCGAACGGAGGTGTCATGATGCATCGGACCTTCATCCGGCTGGTGGTCTGCCTGGCGTTGTCCTCGACGATGGCGGCGGGCGCGGCGCCGTCCGTCGTCGTTCGCTTCTATCCCCAACGGACTCTCAGGACCTACGAGATGGATGCGCGGCGCGGGCTGGGCGACGCGCTGCTGCAGAACGCGGCGATCGTGAACGGCTCCGGCGGCGCCGTCACGCTCGATCGGGTCGAGTTCGACCTCATCGCGGGCGATGCCGCCGTCCAGACTCGCCGGCTCGGCGCGGCCGACCTTGAGAAGGCGGCGAAGAAGGGGGCCGCGCTCCAGCAAGGGGGCCTTCTCGAGCAGTACGCATTCCAGTTCCAGCCCGACCTGCTGCTGGGCAAAGGCGTGACCCTCTCTCCGACGGCCCGGCTGACCCCCGGCACCGCGCTCCTCATCGGCCACCGGTTCTTCGCGTTCACCGGAGCACCGGAGAAGCTTCGCCTGCGCGCCTTCGGCCACTTCGACGACGGAACCGCCATCGAGGCGGAGGGTTCGCTCCCCATCGCGGTCCAGGCCTCGAAGGTCGAGTACGGCTTTCCTCTGGCCGGCCGGTGGTTCATCGGGGCCGACCCGGCGATGCACCATCACCGCCGGTGGGTCGTGCCGGAGGAGTTCGCGCTGGACATCGCGCGCCTCGGCGACTCGGGTGCCACTCACCGCGGGGACGGCTCGAAGCTTTCCGAGTACCACGCCTACGGGCAGGAGGTGCTCGCGGCGGCCGATGGCGTGGTCGTCTCCGTCGAGGGTTCGATCCCCGAGGCGGCGGCGATGCTGCGTCAGCCCGGCGAGGCGGCGGAGGCCTACGAGAAACGGATGATGGAGATGCAGGCCGGGCTTCTCGCCAAGGGGTACCTGCACGCCGCGGGCAACCACGTGGTGATCGAGCACGAGGGGGGCGAGTTCTCCTTCTATGGCCACCTGCTTCCGGGCAGCCTGCGCGTGGCCAAGGGGGATCGCGTGCTCCGGGGCCAGCCGATCGCCCGGCTCGGCAACTCGGGCAACTCCACCGAGCCCCACCTGCACTTCCAGGTCACGGACGGGCCCGACCCGATCCTCTCGGCCGGCATCCCGGTGCGCTTCGTCAACATCGAGATCCCGCTCAGCGACGGCACGCGAGCCGTGCAGTCGGGCGACGTCGTGGAGACGCGCTGAAGGGAGAGCTCTCGCCGCCGCGGGCGCGCCCTACCCCTTGTTGGTGCTGTGGCCGGGGAAGACGCCTGCCGATGGATCCAGGAAGTGGGCGGCGTTGCACACGGCGGTGGCCGCCTCGCCGAAGTCGGTGGCGATGAGCCGGACCTTGCCTGGATAGGACGTCACGTCCCCGGCGGCGTAGATGCCGGGGATCGACGTCTCCATCCTCGTGTTCACCACGATCGAGTGCTCGTCCATGTCGAGGCCCCACTGGGCGAGCGTTCCCACGTCGGCCACGAAGCCCACGCAGGCCACGACGGTGTCCACCTCGAGAGTCTCGTCCCGGCTCGTCTCGTTGTGGCGGATGACGGCGCGCTCGACGGACCCGTTCCCCTGGACGTCCCGCAGCTCGTAGGGGGTCCGGACCGCGACACTCGAGGCCCGAAGCTGGCGCACGCTGTCCTCGTGGGCGCGAAACCGATCGCGGCGGTGGATCAGCGTGACGGAGGCCGCCAGCGGCTCGAGGTTGAGCGCCCAGTCGACGGCCGAGTCTCCCCCGCCGACGATCAGCACGTGCCGGCCCCGGTAGGGCTCGAGCTGCCTGACGAAGTAGGCGAGCCCGCGGCCCTCGAAACGGGCGAACCCCGTGAAGCGCCTGGGCTGGAACATCCCGATGCCGGCCGTGATGATGATGGCGCGGGCCCTGTGCTCGGCGCGGTCCGTGACGACGGTGAAGGCGCCCTCGGGCTTGCTGCGCATGAGGCTCACCTTCTCGCCGAGGCAGATGGCGGGGCCATAGCGGCACGCCTGCTCGACGAGACGCTCCACCAGGTCGCGGCCCGTCACCTTCGGAAAGCCGGCCACGTCGTAGATGAGCTTCTCGGGGTACATGGCGGCGACCTGACCGCCGAGCTCCTCGAGGCTGTCGACGATCCTGACCGTGAGTCCGCGAAATCCCGTGTAGTAGGCCGCGAAGAGTCCCGTGGGGCCTCCGCCGACGATGAGGACGTCGGTCGGACCGGCGTGGTCGTTCGTCCGTTCGGGCTGGGCCATCGGGTGGAAGATAATGCGGCGAGCCTGGCCGGGCCATGAGCGCGTTGCGGCCGCGGGCGGGGCTATGGTAAGGTTCGCGCCTTCGTTCAAGCGGTTGTCCGGGTTTTCGGTCGGCAGGGCCCTTAGCTCAGCTGGATAGAGCGTCTGACTACGAATCAGAAGGTCGGGTGTTCGAATCACCCAGGGCCCACCACGTCAACACCACGACAGGCTCGCTTCCTCTTACGGCTCGACGAAGCGATAGCTCGCGTGGCTGTCGTAGTCGATGCCGTGCTTCCTCTTCAGCTCTTGAATGAGGTTGAGCGTTTTCTTCGTGTGCGGGCTGGCGACGCCATCGCCGAGTGGCTCGCAGGTGTGCAGCAGTATTTCTTCGAGACAGCTATTCAGGCTCATGCGCTTGTGCCCGGCCAGATCGTGGAGCAGAGCGGCGAGACGCTTCTCCAGGCGTACCGGGACGTCCACCCGCTCGATTTCGAGCGGTGGGCCGCAGGTGAGTTGGTGATGTCCGAACGAGAGCTCGTACCCGTACAGATCTCGGACCCTGTAGTCGCGCAATCCATAGAGCCTGTCCTCCGGCGGCACCACGATCTCGACGCCGTTGGCGCGCTGGAACTCGTAGAGCTCGTCGGCGTCGCCGATGACGAAGTACACCGAGCACCCTTTGGGATTGGGCGTGCCCTTTTCCAGAAACACCTGCACATGGCCCAGGTTCACGCCCGCCATCTCGGGCGGATCGCCCCAGGTGAAGGCCAGCTTGAAGCCGAGCTTGTTCGTGTAGAAGTCAACGGCGTCAAGGATGTCGCTGACCGGCAGGCCCGGGTGCTGTTGCTCGCAATCGACGTCCGGGGTAGCGCGCGTGGTCATGGGCCTCCTCGTCGGGTTCGCGTTCGCTCGTCCTGTTCAGCGACCAGCATAACCCACGATGGGCGAGGATGCAGTCGGGGTCCGTGCGGGACCCGACGGCCACTGCCGGGAGCAGCGTCTACTTGGAAGACAACCTAGTTCTTCGCGCACATGTTCGCGCGGATGTGCTCGCCAAGGCGCCCCTCAGTCCGCAGAGCCAGAAGTTCGTCTAGGAACTGACGCTTCTCCCTCGGTTTCCTATCGAGGACATGCTCGTACCCTCGAAGTGCGCTCTCAAGCCCCGCAAGCATGTATGCGTACTTCTCGGTCGCCTGATCCGGATGTTGGACCACGAAGTCGCCGCTTGCGAAAACGAACTGCCAGAAAACGGCACGGGACAGCTTGTCCTTGGCGTCGAGAAGCGATCCCACGAGGTCGAGACACACATCGTAGTCCAGGTCTTCGAAGTACACGACGAGCACAGGGCGAGTCTTATCAGCCACTTCACCGAGGAGGTCCAGCTCTGCTGCCATGACGGCCTTGTGCACAGATTCTTTGTCTAATGACTTCGCCCATGCTTCCAGCTCCTTCTGCTTTGTATCTGCCTTCTTCCCCGCGAAAAGGACCGAGCATGTAAGGGCGAGCACGAGAGCGTTATGGGCAAGTCTCATAATTCCTCAGGAGTCGTCTGGCGAACAGCGTCGAGTTGTGGTCCCTGCCGACCGTAACCAGCAGCCGTCATCACTGGGTAGCCGCGCCCGTCAGCTCCAACGCGCGTAGGTAGGACACACGCGCCAGTCTGCTCGCCTAGACGCGCCGCCGCCTCACGCCAAGGCCAGCGGCTGCCACCAGCGCTACGATGAACGCCGGCGCGGCGGTCAGAAGCGGCCAGGCTACCAGGGCGATGAGCATTCGAGGTCGATATCCCGATGCTGACCCCAGGTCATGAATGTTGGCCACGAGCGCAAGCCCGAAGGCACCGAAAGCGACGGCCACGGACGCGTGCCATGCCGTTGGTCGCGCCGTGTTACGGATTCGGAAGCGCTCATGGGCTATGTGGGCCGCGAACAGCACAGCGCTGATGACATAGGCGGAAAACCGCCAGAAGAATCGCTCCTGATCGGACGCGGCCGGCCCGGCAAGTGTGGAGGCTGTGATACCAACGGCGAGGTAGAGCACGCCGACGAGCATCGCGGCGCTGAGCCATCCTTGGCGGCCAGAGTCATCCATGCGTGTGGCCTCACGGATCGCGCCTAAGTCGTGCGACTTGGATCCTGATAGAGACCTATGACGTTCCCGGCCGGATCCCGGAACCGGGCTGTAACCTCCGGAGCGTCCACGCCTATGGGTTGGACGATCTCGCCACCGTTTGCGGCGACCGCGCTCACCGTCGCGGCCACGTTGTCGACCATGATGTAAATCAAGAGTCCGGGTTGTGGCGACGGCGGCCGGCCGGTCACCCAGGCCCCGCTGACCTCACCAACAGCGTCGTCGAAGGCGAGCTGCCCGTCACCTCGCCGCCTGACATGTCAGCCAAAGACGGCCTCGTAGAACGCGGACGAACGAGCGACGTCAATCGCGGGGATCTCCAGGTTGCAGATCTTGCCGTTTCCGAGCTTAGGTGGCATCTGAATTCTCCAGTTCGTCGTGGGTCTTACTTCAGCCGGGTTCTGGCAACGCGAGGCGCCGCACATAGCGCACACGGTTCGGCTGCTGGTGGATCTTCTTCAGGTCCTCGAGCTTCACCCCGAATAGGGGCTCCTTAGTCTTCTCCTGCAATGGTTGGCCGCTGCCTCTCCCAACAGAGGTGCTTGGCATAGTCTGTGCCACCACGTATCACGGGTCCATAATCGAAGCCCGGAAACCGCTTTTCCAGTTCATCCCAGAAGGCATCGATGTTCGCTACCTCGGTTGGGAACGAGCAACCTTCCTGATCTCCTTCGAGGAGAATCCACTCGTCGGGGAACCGTGGGCCATCGGATGTCGTTACGTACCAGATCCGGTTCACCTCCTCCCATCTGATCGACTCACGCTTTCTCTTCGGGTGCTCGCATGCGATCTCGCCTGCCGTGATCAATAACTTGTAATTGCAGGAAACCTGAGGCTTTGGCAACCACGGTTCAAGGATGAGGACCAGGAGGCACAGACCAAAGAAACCTGCAACGAACCAACCCGACGACTCGCCGGAGGCGATCATCCAGATGCCGCCGGCAGTAAACACAAAGGACACAAGCAGTGTGAACAGCCTCTTCGGAACGGTCGGAAGGCGACTAGCACTCAGCATCAGGCTCGGCGAGACGGGAAACGCGGGTCATCGTGAGCGCTCCAGGTAGGACTTGAGCGCCTCGAGCCTCTGCCGCACCTCCCGCCGGAAAAGAACCGACGTGATTGGGCCTGCGATCGCCCGGAGCCAGCGAGGCCTGGTGGAGAAATTGAACCGATAAGTTACGCGAGTCATTCCGAACCCGATGTCCTCCTGACGGAGGCTGGCGGCGAAGGTCTCGAGCACTGCAGGTCCCTTCGTCATTCTCACCGCAGCGACCTTCGGCCGATCAAAAGAGACGTAAACCGTCTCCATGGCAAGGCCGGCGAACCCATTCCGGGCAGTGCATCGAGTTGTGACCCCGAGACCGGCCAACACCGCTCCCTCGAGAAGACATGCCTCCTTCAGAAAAGGGTCCCACTCGAGCCGTCGCGCGTAATCGTGAATGAGATCAAACACCGCCTCGGGGCTCGCGCGAATCTCGATCGCAGCTTCGAGGGATCTCATCTGGTGCCGAGCAGAAAACTCGTGATTGCCTCAGCCAGTTGCTCGCGACCGGTGTCCATCGCATTGTGGTGCCGACCCTGGAGGACTACTTCCGTCCGGTTTGGCAGGGATGCCATCAAGCTGTCGAACGCCCGCTTTACATCCGGCATCGAGGTGCCGCCGCCCCTGATGAGCAGTGTGGGCACGATCAGCGTGCTCACACGGGCGGCATCGAATCGGTAGCCGGCAAGCGCACGCATCTGACGAGGATGCGACTCGATCGAATCCACCAAGCCACTCCAGGCCGGTCGATTACGCATCGCGGCCACCTCGCCGGGCGAGACTCTCACGACCTCCTGCAAGAATGTCTCGACCGCGTGATCTCGCTCGCCCGCCTGGATCATCTTTTCGATCCTGTCGACAAGGGCCAGATCGACGCGCTCCTGTAGCGGCGGCTCGTACAACAGCAGCTTCGAGATCCTCTTCGTGAGAAACGCAGCCTCCAGGGCGCAGACGCCACCGTATGAATGTCCTAGCAGGAATACCGGGTCTGGTCGGGCGTCGACGACCGCAGCAATGTCCTCGGCTTCCTTCTGGATCGTGTAACCCGGCGAGTCGCCGCTTGCGCCATGACCGCGGCGGTCCATCGCGCAGACTGTGAAGCGCGACGAAAGCAGTGGAAACATCGGCGTCCACCGAGTGCGGTCGCCGATGCCGCCGTGGACGATCACGAGGCTGGGACCCGAGCCTGCGCACTCAACAGCTATGAGCGTCCCGTCCTTTGAAGGAACGCGGAGCAACTGGCCGCCTTGCTCGGCGACGAGCCGACTGGGGGTGAGCGGGGTCAGAACAAGGACGATGCCTGCCATGAGGCAGCGAAACAACATGCTTCCTTCCGACGATTGAGGTCTACGAGTACCGCGGCTCATCGATTGTGCGCTCGCTCGTGGATGCCAACAGCCAGCGACAGAGGGTCGCATGGGCCTCGCTGCCTGGGTCGAGGTACTCCATGTGCCCGGTGCCCGACAATTCGATGAGCTCAACGGTGTCGCCGGCTGCCTCCGCTGCCCGCAAGTAGCGGCGCGAGAGATCGATGGGAACCACATCATCGGCGGTGCCATGGAGTATAAGCTGCCTGACGCGCAGCGGGAGCATCTCTATCGGTGAGGTTGCCCGACATCTCTCCGGCTGCTGGCTCGGAGTCCCCCCGATCAGCTCCGCCACCGCTTCACCTCCAGTCTTGATCTCATACGCGTGCGCGAGGTCAGCTATCGGCGCCAACCCGACGGCGGCCAGCACACGAACCCGTGGTGATTGGGCGCTTCGAGAACGATTCTGCCCAGCGATCCACAAAGCAAGTTGCCCGCCGGCGGAGTGGCCGATGACTGTGACTCGGTCAAGATCGAGATCGACGCCCTGGACCGAAAGCTGCGCGAGATGGTCGATGCCCGCGGCGACATCGTCCATCGTTGCCGGCCACTCAGCCCGGGGGGTTCCCAACCGACGGTATTCCAGGTTCCAGACGGCGAGGCCGCGGCAGGCCAAATCGTCGGCGATGGCGGTCATCTGATCGCGTCCGTGGGGCGTCCGCCAAAACCCGCCGTGCAGCAAGCAGACGACGGGCGGCCGTGGCGTCGCGGGAAGGTGCAGGTCCGCCTCCTGGTCAGCGGATGGCCCGTAGCGGATTGCGTGCATCGTTGAGCGCTGTCGAGTTACCACCCCACCTCCGCGTCAGCTCCGGACCCGTCTGTCGAACCCCCACGCTCACCTGCCGGGGCCACTGCAGGAGCTGGATGTCGCGAGAAACGGTAATGCGGCGCCCGGTCCAGCTAACTCCCGGTCGTTAGCACAACTCGAAAACGCGCCTTGCCGCTCATCATGCGATCATACGCTTCGGTGACGCGCGCAAGGGAGAAGATCTCATTCATCGACCGCACGCCGGTGCGCGCACTGAACGCGAGCGTATCCTCCGAGTCGATCGACGTCCCGGAATACCAGCCCTTGATGGAACGGCGTCCGCCGAGCAGAAGTAAGGGCGACACTTGCATCGACATTGCCGCGCCGACGATGAGCAACGTGCCGTTGACGGCCAGGCCGCCCTGCACGGCGCTCATCGCCTCGCCACTGGTCGCGGTCGCCAGAATGACCCTGGCGCCGCCCAGTTTGAGAAGTTCTGCCGCGGGGTCCTGAGCTTGGCTATCAATATAGACCGACGCACCCAGCTGAAGCGCGAGCGGCCCCTTGTCCTTGCCGCGAGCAATGCCGACCGTATGAAAGCCCATCTTCGCGGCGTACTGAACCCCCAGGTGGCCGAGCCCGCCCAGGCCGAGCACGGCGACGACATCGCCCGGCCGTGCGCCGCTGTTTCGCAGCACGTTGAAGGTCGTGATGCCGGCACACATCAGAGGAGCCGCCTCGACGGGCTTCAGTTCGGAAGGCATGCGCGCGACCGCGTTGGCGGGCGCGATCATGTACTCCCCGTAGCCGCCGTCGAAGGTGAGTCCGGTGACCTGGCCCGTCACGCAGGCAAAGAACTCTCCGCGACGGCAGTGGTCGCAGATGCCGCAATACCCGCCGTGCCACCCGACGCCCGCCCGCTGGCCTGGCGCCAATCCGGCGACGCCGGGGCCAACCGCATCGATCACCCCGGCCACCTCATGGCCTGGGACCCGTGGGTATTCAATTCCCGGAAAAGCTCCCTCCTTGACCAGGGAATCGCTGTGGCATATGCCGCAAGCCTGCACCTTGATCCGTACCGCCCCGGAGCCCGGATGCGGGATCTGTCGTTCGACGATCTCAAAGGGCCCGTTCGGGCGAGAGACCTGCGCTACGCGCATCGTCGCCATGATTCCTCCATCCGTCTGTCAGCATCCCCGGTTGACAGGGGTCCCGTCGAACGTCTTGTTATGCCGCTTCATAGCCCGGGGCAGATCTGTCTCGCTTGCCCAACACTGATCTCTCGATTGACGTCGGCCATCGATACCATGAACCCCGTCGTGGAAGGATTCACGCGAATTGTCGTGCACAGCATCTGTGTCTTCTCAGTCACCTGGTTCTGCTCCTCGGGCGTGAGAGGAGAGTATTCCTTGCGGTAGGGGAAGCGCCAGCCATAACCCCATCGGTAATGAGTGGGCAGCTCAGGGCCGCCTCCCAGACGCACACCCTTGTACATCGCTTCGGCCAAGGTTTCATTGCCCGTGATTCCTAATACGCAAGTCCGAAGCGATTTGTCCGCGAGCTCACGCGCTTCGGCTGTGCCGCCGGGCCAATAGGCGACGTCGTGGACGTAGCAACAGCTAAAGTAGCTTCCATCGGGAAACATACTGCACCCGTCGCTCTTGAAATCGGCGAGGTCCACGGTCATCGCATGCTGGCAGGCTCCCAGCGACAGGCAGAGGCTGAATGACGTCACGAGAAGTCGTTTTGTCCTTCCCTCGGTCATCATGGCTCTGCTCCCTGGAGCGAACATCAAGGTCGCAATGATCCTACTCCTGGCGCTTGCGCCGGAGAGTCAGGACAACAACGCGGGATCTCCTCAGGCTCGTGATTACCGTTGCCGTTGCGTTGACCTCGTCGTGCGCCGAAAGAAGTCGTCGAGCGCATTGCGGACGTCGCCAGCGCGTTCGAGATAGGCGAAATGCCCGCAGTCCCTGATCGTGACCAGCGTCGCGTTTGGAATGGCCCGCGCGATGTGTTCGGCGACCTCGGCCGGGATGAAGTCGTGATCGCCAGTTATGACCAGGGTCGGGATACTCAGGCCACGCAGCTTGGGGAGCAGATCGTAGCCGGCCACCTGCCAGGTGTCGCGATAGAGCTGGTCTTCGACCGCCCGCGCCTTCACGATGCCCTCCCTCCCCTGGCTGATGAATCCCGCCTTCATCGTCGCCATCAGCCTCTCGTAGTCCTCGAGGCGCTTCAGAGCTGGTTTGAAGTGGATTCGATAGCGCGCAGTAACCGCTTCAGGATCGCCCGCTTGGTATGCCGCGCTGGCCACGATCTCTTTCTGTCGATCCATATCGGCCCCGAGTTTCTCAAGGTACGCCTTTCGCAGCACAGCGACGTCGCTTGCAGAGACCGGCGCAGGATTCATCAGGATCAGGTGAGACACGAGTGTCGGGTGGCGAAGTGCGTACTCCAATGCCAGCACCGCGCCCCAGGAGTGTCCGAGCAACGCCGGTGCGTCCAGTCGAAAGTGCTGCCTCACCTTGTCGAGGTCATCCACATCAGACGTGAGCGTAACGTCCTCTGGATGAACGTGATCCGCGGATCTCCCACGCCCCCGCTGATCGTAGTAGATGAGATGGAACGCATCCTTCAATCGATCCATGTCCGGCAGGAGATAACCGTGGTCGAAGTCCGGCCCGCCGTGGAGGACGATGACCGGCTGGCCCCGCCCGATTGCCCGGCAGTAAAGCGAGGCGCTGCCCACCTGGATCCGGCTTTCAAGCGGCTCGGCGCTGTGCTCGGTTTGCACAGCCCTCGCGGAAACCGCAGGTAACGAAGGTATGAGCGCTGCTGCAATGCTGGCTGCAATGAAACGATGTCTCATGGATGGATCCTCGCGTTTCCTGATGTGAAGTCCGAGCGACAACGAGGAGCTCATCGGCTGCAACGTCGGGTTGAGCGGCGTTCCCGGACGTTGTGTTTCGATCACGCACGTTCTCTTTTCTCGGTCGCCGCACGGAGGAACATGGTCTGTCCGACCGCCAGTCGACCGGTGCTAGTGACCGCGCCATAGATTCCCGCGTTGTTCTGGTTCGCACGAACGACCGCCTTCAGCACTTCTGGCGCAGAAGTCGCCGAGTCGGGATCAAGGTTCACCATCGAGCAGCGAAGGTCGCGCATCGTGACGGTAATGGCGGGGGCGTCGTCCCCCTCGCCGAATGAGAGCACACCGCCCAGCCACTCGTCCTCCTGGAAGGGAACCGATCGCAGCAGACGAACGACAACATTCGGGCGAAATCGTCGCACGTCCGGGCTCCGCCCTGCGAGTCGTTCGATCTCGCGCACCGTATCGAAGGCGATCACGGAGATGCACGCTTCATCGAAGATGCCATGATTCAACTGCATCATCTGCACGGGAGCCCCGTACCGGCGTCCGACCTCCGTGGCCAAATCCTCCCCGAAAACAGGCAACTCTTCGCCATCCGGCGTGCGAACGTGGGTAGGAAGGTCTCCCTGAGCATCGTCTTGACGGCGGTGCGGAGCAAACAGGAGCAGGTCGGGAAGCTTGCATGCTGTTAGCCACGGCAACCCGCTGCGGTCATCGATCTGCCGGAATGCCAGGCGTCTGTCACCATCGAGGCCGTGCCAGCCCAGGTTGGCGACCTCGAGTCGTTCGCCGCCCATGGACTTCACGGGATACCGGAAGATCGCCTCTACATGTCCGATTTCAATAGGCATGTTCGATCCGAGTCCCCCCGACGTCTGCGCTCAGCCGCGTGCGTCTTTCGCACGTCGGCTGCAGCGGGTTGCTGGGCGGGATCTGCCGCGGGAAACGCTCATGTGCCTCATACGGACTGACGCTCATCACCGAGGACGGCCGAAGAACAAGACGTAGCCGTCCGCGTCCTTGAGCTCGAAACCACGCAAGCCGTCATGGGTATCCTTCAGTGGCTCGGAAAACTCGACATTGCGCGAAGCAAATTCGGCCGCCAGTGCATCAGGGTCTGGAACATAAAGGTAAGCGTCCCAGCGGGCCGCAGGCTCTCGCTTGTAGTTGGGCAGTGGATCTACACCAACGTCCTTAAGCATGATCATCGCACCGCCTCTGCATACGATGCCGAAGAAGGGCTCGTCAGCAGGCTCCTGAAAGGTGATTTCAAACCCAAGTCGGTCCCGGTAGAACGAAAGCGCTGACGGTGCGTCGCCTACTATGAAAAAGGGTGAGATGCGGGAGATCTGTGCTTGTGTCATGTGGGCCCCTCGATCGTTTACGCCCAACGCTCACGCTCACCCGCGGCGGGCGAAGGTGCAGACGAAGTCCGCGCCGAGCCCGACGCCCTCCATCGGGTTGAAGGATTCCGATGTCTACCGCGCGCATACGCCCTCGCGTCAGCCTCAGCTGCACGGATCACGGCTTGTCCTTACTTCTGTTGAATGTCCAACGCCCGGCGTCAGCCCTTCAGCTGCATTGATGGAATGGACTCCTCCCGCGACTCAGTCGGCCTCGTGGGCCAGAGTCAGACTGCGGCATCATGTGCCCCGAGGAGGAGTCCACGATGAATGATACAACGATTGCCGTCGATCTCGCGAAGTCGGTTTTCGAGGTAGCCGTGTCGGAGCACGAAGGCCATGTCTCCGAGCGACATCGTCTCACACGGGCGCAGTTCCTTAAGTTCTTCGCCCAGCGCCAGCCCGCCACTATTCTGCTGGAGGCCTGCGGGTCGTCCCACCACTGGGGACGACAGCTCCAGGCTCTCGGCCACAGTGTCCGGCTGCTTCCGGTTCACGCCGTCAGACCGTACGTGCCACGCAACAAGACCGACCGCACCGACGCGAAGGCTCTGCTGGAGGCAGCCCGCAACCAGGAGATTCACCCCGTACCGCTGAAGTCTCTCTCCCAGCAGGCCCTCATGGGTCTTCACCGGCTCCGCTCCGGGTGGCTCTCAACACGCACCGCCCGGATCAACACCGTCCGGGGGCTGCTGCGTGAGTTTGGGTTCGTCATCCCGGTGGGTTCCCATCTTGTCGTGCCCAGGGCCCAGGAGATCATCGAGAACGCCGACGCCGAGTTACCCGACACGCTGCGACCCGTCCTGGATGCCGCATGCACGGAGATACGAACGCTCGAAGATCTCATCGCCGGCGTCGAGCGCCAGCTCAAAGAGGTGGCCAGACAGACACCGGTCGTCACCCGACTGCTCACGATCCCCGGTGTGGGGCTCCTGACAGCCTCGGTCCTGGTGGCATTCGTAGGTGACGTCCAGCGGTTCCCCACGGCCCGTCACTTCGCCAGCTATCTCGGCCTGACTCCCCGGGAACGCTCCAGTGGTCTTGCCAGACGCCTCGGCGCCATCAGCAAACGTGGCGACACATACATCAGGATGCTCCTCATCCACGGAGCCCGAGCCGTCGTCTGCACCGCCCGTTCACTCAAAAACCCCGACCGGCTCCGCGGCTGGGTGCTCAAGCTGGACGGGGCCCGTGGCCACAACAAGGCTACCGTCGCTCTGGCCAACAAGATGGCTCGCATCGCATCGCCTGGGCGGTCTGGAAGTACGACACCGACTTCAAGAGGACGGAGGTCACGCCCGCCTGACATCGTCCCCGGCAAGGACATCAAAAGCTCACCGTTGGCTGCTTGAGACTGACGCAGTGATGGCGAACCGGTCCTGACCGGCGCGAGGGAAAACCGATAACAACGCTGGCCCATCGAGGCCGATTGCATCGATTGGTTTCCCGTGCGCGACTTTCCATCATGGCCTGGAGCGAGAGTCGCTCCACTCAAGGGCCGAAGATACGACTGCAGTCAGATCCGCTCGCCCCTCGCAGATCGAGGGCAGCCACTTGCGGGAGGAGTCCAGATATGTAGTTAGCCACCCACGTGGATCAGATGGCTTGGCTGCACCACCGCGAGTGCCTCGAGGATTCGCGGAACAAGGGGCTCCAGGTCGGCCAGGCGATTACTGCGCGCGCTCAACACCTCGACACCGAATGGCAAGTCCTTCAGGTTCTGCTGAAACACCAGGTTCTTGTCGATCGTGATGAAGGCGTCGAACCTGCCAGCGGCAAGACGAATGAGGTCTTCGTTCTTCTTACCTGCCCACCCTGCCTCCGGGACCGTCTGAACGTCGTGACCGAACAGCGATCGCTTCAGACGCTTCGGCAGACACTCATCGAGGAGAACTCGCATGGGGCCTCAGAGCGTCGCGGGCTAGCTCGAGCGCGGCGACTGCCTGCTCGCGGCTGACAGTAGGAAAGTCCTGCAGGAAATCGTCGAGCCGGTCGCCGGCCTCAAGGTAGTCGATAAGCGTCTGCGCAGGCACGCGAGTGCCGACGAACACGGGCGTGCCGCTCAAGATCTCAGGGTTGACGTCAACAACCGAAGACATCGTTGCCATGGGATAACCTCTGCTGGCATTCTACACCAGACTGTCGACTTCTTTCATGTGTGGCTAACGCCCACGCTCACCGGCGCCGAGTGAGCGCAGCGAACGAGGGAACCCGAGCCCGCAGGGCGAGGGCGTCCGAGTGGAGGCCGTTGTTAGGCTCGCCGCGTTCCCGTTCATTGGCCTTCCGGAGGTTGCCAGAGTTCTACCTTGTTCCCCTCTGGGTCCATGACCCACCCAAACTTTCCATACTCGGAGTCGTCGGTTTTCTCGAGCACGTTGCAGCCCTCGTCTCGCAAGGTCTGTAAAAGACCTTTGAGGTCTGCAACTCGATAGTTGACCATGAAAGACGACTTGCTCGGCGCAAATTGGTCCCCATCAACGCTGCCCACGGACCATATGGTTGTGCCGCCTGTGGGTTTGCCGTTCTCATCAGTCCAGCGAAATGCCGCGCCCCCCCACTCCTGCACGTCAATGCCGAGGTGTTTTTTGTACCAGGCCCCGAGTGCCGCAGGGTCCTTTGCCTTGAAGAAGATTCCGCCAATTCCCGTGACCCTCGTCATCTGCGGCTCCCGGAATATGTGATTAGAAGTCAAAGCGTACTGCAGCGGGCCTAACGCTCACCATAACCCGCGGTGGGCGAGAGTGCGGACGAAGTCCGCGCCGAGCCCCACGCCCACCGGCTGCTGCAGCGTGTTGATACTCATCAAGGCCCCCTCCTGAGCCTGCCCGATCGCGGGTAGGCTGGACGCAGCGACCAAACCGCATCCTCACAGGAGGGAAGCCCGATGCGATTCTACACCAGGCAGCACCGGTACTACTGCGGAATCGATCTG